>JAJQDC010000044.1 GCA_021202395.1 Clostridia bacterium
CTTGTGGTATATATCATAGTAGAATATTAACGATAGTTTTAATATAAAGAGGGCAATAAAATGAACACCAAAGAAATAGGCGAAAAAATCACTTTATTAAGAACAAAAAAAGGTCTTACAAAAAATGCTCTTGCAAACCTTGCAGGGGTATCCCCCACCTACATTTACCAGCTTGAACGCGGAGAAAAGTGCCCCACCGTAGAATATTTAAACCACATCTGCTGGGGGCTTGGCGTTACGCTTGCAGAATTCTTTTCTGAAGAAGCCGAACCAAACGACAAACTTTCGTACCTTACCGCCGAACAGCGCAAAAAGCTCAACGACTTTTTAAACAGCTTATAATTAAAGGAGTTTTATGGTAAAAGTATTCCCCCTGCGCGATACGTACGCAGAAAAATTCAAAGACATGTTTATGGTGTATTACCTTGAATTAGGCTGTGAAGAAAACGGCGCCCACCTTGCAGAAGAGTATGTTATACCCGATATGCTTGCAGGGCTTTTAAGGGTAGACATTATTGAAGAAGACGGCAACATCTGCGGCTTTTGCATTTACCAGACAGACAGTAAAGAAAACGAATGGAACTTTAAAGAAGGCTTTGGCGACATACGTGAAATTTATATAGAGAGCGACTGCCGCAAAAAAGGTCTTGGCAAATTTATTTTATACACCGCAGAAATGAAGCTGAAAGAATCGGGCGTAAAAGAAATTTATACCCTTGCCGACGGCGACGCCGCAGGCTTTTTTGCCGCATGCGGCTACGAGCTTACAAGCGAAGAATGCGAAGAGCTTGACTGCAACGTATATTTAAAAACTGCTTCTGCCTGCGGCTGCAGCTGCAAATAAAAATTCAATACCCCCGCCACCCGCACCGTGCCACAAAAAGCACGGTGTTTTTTTAGTTTATTTACACAAAAATTTGCTTTTGCTATTGCAATTTTTGAAATATTATGTTATACTCAGCTTGATATTAAAATTAGAATATATTTTAGTTTATTTGGTAACTGAATTAAAGGTGAATCTATGAAAGAAAATAAAGCAACAATAAGGCACACCAGACTGGTAAACCGCATACTGTTTGCGTCTGCAAAATGCTTTCTGGCGCAAGGCTACACGGGAACAACCATAAAAGATATATCCGCCGCTTCTCAGCTGAGCGTGGGTTCTGTAACCAACATTTACGGCTCTAAAGAAGGTATCTTATGCGGGCTGGTAAACTTTGTGTTAGAGAGCCAGACTGCCGCCGCAGAACGGCTGTTAAACGGCATTACCGACGACTTTGTTATACAGTTTGCGGTAGAAACCACGCTGCAGCTGTATATAGTAGATTCTGACAGACATCTATGCGAGCTGTACTCTTGTGCATACTCGCTGCCCGATACGTCAGAAATATTGAGAAGGAACATAGCCGATAAATTAGAAAAGTTTTTAAAGGACAGATTCCCAAATTACGAAAAGAAAGATTACTATAAACTGGCGATGGCGGTAAGCGGCATACGGCGCAGTTACATTACCGTACCCTGCGATATGTGGTTTACTATAGAAGAAAAGGCTAAGTCTTATATAGAAAACTGCCTGCTTGTCTGCCGTATCCCGCAGGAAGAGATAGACAAGACCGTTGAATTTGTTAAGCAGTTTGACTTTGTAAAAACGGCTGAAGAGACGGTTGGATATATGCTTAAGTATCTGGAAGAAAAGCAAAAAGAACTGTTGTAAATGGGGCAGGTTTGTTTTAATAAGGCGAAAGGGATTGTAACTATTGTTTACACAGGTATAAAAGAAATAAACCCTTCCCCCACTACGTGGTCCCCCTTCCCTAATAAGGACGGCAAGGGGTGGTATTGTACAAGTTGCTCTAACTATTAGGAGATCTCTCCACGCGTTCACTAACGCTCACTTGGTCGAGATGACAACTCTACGAGCTGTACAGCCCCGCGGGCTGTCATTTCGAGCAAGCGTAGCGCGTCGAGAAATCTCCTACCCTTCTGCGCTTTGTTTTCGTGCAACGCAGGTTGCAATGCTTATTACCGCACTATAATAACATTATTATTTTTAAACAACTTGTGTGCCGACGTAGTTGGTCGTTCGCGAGCCGCGGCTCGATGCCGCTCCCGCGGGATCCTTCGACTACGCTCAGGATGACGGCCATAATGCGGTCGGCTTACAATATGGTATAATCTTATTAAACCCACTACACACAAAAAAATATTACAGCAACTGACGGCGGCAGCCGAAGGAGGTGAAAGGTGCATACAGGGCAAGACGAATACAACGATATTACCCTTACCAACGACAACCAGCCGACAAACGGCACCGCATACAGCTTTAATACCGCCGAAGTTGAACAGTCCGTTGCAGAAACAAGCCAGACCGAAGAAACTTCTGACAGCCGCACCCACACCAAAGGCAAAGTTGTAAGCAAAGCGGTAAGCAACATTATAACGCTTACGGGCGTGATTGTGGTTGCCACCGCCACGGGCGTTGCCGTAGCCGCCGAACTCAGCGAAGATGAACCCGACCTGCCGGTGGAAATAACCGCTCCGCTTGCAGAAATTTCTCAGGTAGAAACACTGTACTACGGCTACAATACGGAAGTTACTATACAATACACCATTACCGATACCGACAGCGAAATTGCAGAATATTATCTTTGGATAGAAGATAGTAACGGGTTAACGGCTGACTGCACAGTAGACAGTACAAGCGGAACGGCGACCGCAACCGTTACAGATTTAGACATAGATAACGGTCTTACATTGGTAGTTTACGCTTACAGCAATCTCGGCTGGTATGGCGAAATTTACAGAAATGAAATCACATTGCCGACAGCTTCCACCGTTACATTATTGGATATTAGCACCGACGGAGCCTACTACGAAGGCGAAGACAGCTTATACTACATAACGTTTGGCTATGACGGCGATACCACCGACATTGCAAGCTACTCCTACTACTTTGAAGACGAAGACGGCAACATATACCCCTGCGAAGACGACGGCGAAGGCAGAGCGGTTATCACTTTTACCGCCGACACTACCCCCGCTTTTGACGCATACGGGCAGCTCTACTTTGTAGCCACCGCACTCACCAACGGCGGCTGGGAAGGCGAAATTTACAGAGATAAAATTGTTATCAACCCGCCCGCTCCTGCGGCTACGGTATCTGACGTGGCTGTAACGTACTACGGCTACGACACCGATTTGACGTTGAGCTACACCCTTACCGATTCTGACAGCGAAATTGCGGAATATTATCTTTGGATCGAAGATAGTACGGGGTTAACGGCTGACTGCACGGTAGACAGCGAAAACGGAACGGCTACCGCCACTGTTGCAGATTTAGATACAGAAAACGGCTTAACTTTGGTAGTATATGCCTACAGCAATCTTGGCTGGTACGGCGAAATTTACAGAGACAGCATAACGCTGCCGACGGCTTCCACCGTTACCTTATTGGATATAAGCACGGACGGCGCCTACTACGAAGGCGAAGATAGCTTATATTACGTAACGTTTGCCTACGACGGCGATACGACGGACATAACGTCGTACACCTACTACTTTGAAGACGAAGACGGCACTATATTCCCCTGCGAAGACGACGGCGAAGGCAGGGCGGTAATCACCTTTACTGCCGACACGGTACCAGCTTTTGACACATACGGGCAGCTCTACTTTGTTGCCACCGCGCTCACCACCGGCGGCTGGGAGGGTGAAATTTACAGAGATAAAATAGTTATCAACCCGCCCGCTCCTGCGGCTACGGTATCTGACGTGGCTGTAACATACTACGGTTACGACACCGATTTGACGCTGAGCTTTACATTGACAGATACCGACAGCGAAATTGCGGAATATTACCTTTGGATCGAAGATAATACGGGGTTAACGGCTGACTGCACGGTAGACAGCTCAAGCGGAACGGCTACCGCCACTGTTACAGATTTAGACACCACAAACGGTTTAACTTTGGTAGTTTACGCTTACAGCAACCTTGGTTGGTACGGCGAAATTTACAGAGACAGCATAACGCTGCCGACAGCTTCCACCGTTACCTTATTGGATGTTATGACCGATGGCGCTTACTACGAAGGCGAAGATAGTCTTTACTATATCACTTTCGACTATGACGGCGATACGACGGACATAACGTCGTACACCTACTACTTTGAAGACGAAGACGGCACTATATTCCCCTGCGAAGACGACGGCGAAGGCAGGGCGGTAATCACCTTTACTGCCGACACGGTACCAGCTTTTGACACATACGGGCAGCTCTACTTTGTTGCCACCGCGCTCACCACCGGCGGCTGGGAGGGTGAAATTTACAGAGATAAAATAGTTATCAACCCGCCCGCTCCTGCGGCTACGGTATCTGACGTGGCTGTAACATACTACGGTTACGACACCGATTTGACGCTGAGCTTTACATTGACAGATACCGACAGCGAAATTGCGGAATATTACCTTTGGATCGAAGATAATACGGGGTTAACGGCTGACTGCACGGTAGACAGCTCAAGCGGAACGGCTACCGCCACTGTTACAGATTTAGACACCACAAACGGTTTAACTTTGGTAGTTTACGCTTACAGCAACCTTGGTTGGTACGGCGAAATTTACAGAGACAGCATAACGCTGCCGACAGCTTCCACCGTTACCTTATTGGATGTTATGACCGATGGCGCTTACTACGAAGGCGAAGATAGTCTTTACTATATCACTTTCGACTATGACGGCGATACGACTGATATAGCGTCGTACAGCTACTACTTTGAAGACGAAGACGGCACTATATTCCCCTGCGAAGACGACGGCGACGGCAGGGCGGTAATAACTTTTACTGCCGACACCGTACCTGCTTTTGACACATACGGTCAGCTGTACTTTGTTGCCACAGCACTCACCACCAGCGGCTGGGAAGGTATTATTTATAAGGAAAAGATTGTGATTGCCACCGACGGCTACTCCGAAATGCCGTATGTAACGCTTGTGTATATGCCGTATATAGACGATAACGGCTTAATGTACATATACCCTGAAATTACCGTCTACGACCCCGACGGCATATGGACGGCTCTCACGTTGACCGTTACCGACGCAGGCGGGCAAGAATACACGGTTGACCTTATAAATAACGAAGATGTCGGCTATGAAATGGACGATTATGACAACACCATCTATTACGTTACGATAGAGGGCGGCACAACATTTTCTATAGCCGAAGACGGCACGGTAAGCGTACAGATTACCGCAACATGGCATGAACCCGACGGCAACGGCGGCTACAACGATTATGTAACTATTGTTTACGAAGACGCTGTACTGCTTGAAGACATTTCGGGATAAAATAAAACTCTGTTTAAAAGGAGAAGTAAAATGACAAGCAAAACTAAAGCCCAATTAAATCTGGCAATAAAAATTATTGTATGCGTTTTGGTAATAGCGGCTGTGGTAACAATTTTTGTGTTTGCCGACAACCTGTACGGCACCGACAATCTGTTTGAACAATGGATAATAGACCACTCCATTACAAACTCTACCGCGCAGTGGTTTATAAGGGCGGTACCCAACCTTTTAAAATCTTTTCAGATTATAGCCATCTGCTTTTTGGGTTATAAAGCCATAGTGTATGTACTTACCAGATGCTTTTCTAAAAACAACCATATAATAACTATAATAAAGCTTTTGGCAAACTTTTTTAAATACCTTCTGGCGATAGTAGCTATACTTATGGTATTGAGCGCATGGGGCGTTGATACAGCCGCACTGCTGGTAAGCGCCGGGATATTGGCTTTGGTAATAAGCCTTGGTGCACAGAGCCTTATTGCAGATATTATTGCAGGTATGTTTATTGTGTTCGACGGTTCGTATAAAGTGGGCGATATAATCGTTATAGACGGCTGGCGCGGTACTGTTACAGAAATTGGTATACGCACAACAAAGATTATAGACGCAGGCGGCAATATAAAGATTGTAAACAACAGCAGCATTGTTACCGTGATTAACCAGACAAAGGAACTGTCTTTGGCAAAGTGCACCATGTGCATAGGGTACGGCGAATCGCTTGAACGTGTAGAAGTTATTATAAGCGAAAATCTAGCTAAGATAAAAGAAAACATACCCGCCATTACCGACGGACCGTTTTACAAGGGCGTAACTGCACTTTCAGCTTCTTCGGTAGACCTGCTGTTTGTTGCCAACTGCAAAGAAGACGACATTTATCAGGTACAGCGCGATATGAACAGACAGTTTAAATTGCTGTTTGATAAAAACGGCATTACCATACCCTTCACGCAGATAGTCGTGAACCCGCCCGATGAATACCAGGCGGAACCCACCGTACATACCGAAGAAAAGGCTTCTGCCTTTGTAGAAGAGCAAAAAGAAGCGTCTGCCGGTCTGGAAGAAAACAACAACGGATAATGTTGTAATTATCATTATAACAACAGCAATAAATATAAGACATTAAACGTAGTTAAAAGACGAAAATCGCTACGTCTGGCGATGTAAAATGGCAACTTTATAGCAATTATTGTTGTAACTATTATTACAACAACAAGCAATTAACCCCTGCAAATCACACCCGCAGGGGTTTTGTATTGGCTGTACCTTAGTAGTTGCGTAGTCCCGCTCTTGGCTCTTTACTTGTCATTGCGAGCGTAGCGTGGTAATCGTAGTATGGTTGTCGTACCACTTTTATACGATTCTTCGCTTTCGCTCCGAATGACAAGCGGCATACCGCCTGTACAGCCCCACAGGGCTGTCATTTCGAGCGAAGCCTTAGGCGCAGTCGAGAAATCTCCTACCCTTCCACTCTTCGCTGCCGTGCAACGTAAGTTGCAGATGCTTACCACCGCTTTAATAAAAATTAAAAACCAACAATCATATTATAGACAAAACGGATATTTTGTGGTAAAATACGGATATGAACAATATTGTGTACGCAGGTTGCGGAGAGAATAAAATAAAAGAACTGTCTGCCACGCGCAAGTATTGGCAGGTAACTGTCTGCCACGGCAGCGGTGAAATTACTTACGCAAAAGGCAGCGTGCGCCACTGCAGCGGGGATATAGCCGTAATACCGCCCCTTACCGCTTACGAACATAAGGGCAACGGCAACGGTTTACACGCCTTTCTGGAGTGGACGGCTCTGCCCTTCAAAAACCCGTCTACGGTAAAAGACGATATAAACGGCGGCATTGCCCACGCCTTATCACAGGCTGAATACTACTTTAAACAGGGCAACGATGCGGTGCTTGCCGCGCTGGGCGACCTTATAGTAAGCTACATAATTTCCGTGGCAAAAAGCGGCGGCTATTCGCCCGTAGTAGAGCTTGTTCGTGCCGACATCAATGCCAACCTGAGTAACGCATCTTATGCTCTTGACAGCTACATACGCACACTGCCGCTGAACTACGACTACGTGCGCAAGCTGTTCAAAAGTGAAGTGGGCGTAACCCCGCACGACTACCTTACGGCGACACGCATGCAGCAGGCAGCCCTTTTAATAACGGGCGGGCTGAGCAACACCTACAGCCGTTATAGCGTGGGGCAGATTGCAGAAATGTGCGGCTATGCCGAACCGCTCTACTTTTCAAGAGTATTTAAAAAGTACTACGGAGTTTCGCCGTCAGAATACGCAAAAAAATAAAATTACCCCCACACTATGCCGCAAATGACGGTATTAAGTTACTTAAAAAGCGGGTGCAAACACACCCGCCTTTTACTTTTTTTAATTAACTTTGTTTGTACAGACCGTAAATACTGAACAAACCTATTATATACTCGCTCGCTTCTTCGTCTATCTTGTATGCCGAATAGGTATCGGAGCTGCCATCGTAAACACCAAAAATATAAAAGCTGTTATCATAAATTATCCATTCGCTCTGCACGGTAGTGAACAAACCGTCCTTACTAACCCTGTACAGAACCGGCTGAATATCGGCGCGGTCGCCATAACTTATGGTAATTTTAATATCCTTGTATGGGTCAAAAATGCCGCCTACTCCCGTGGCATTATCAAGCTCGATATTTTTTGAAATTGCGCTTTCTAACAGTGCAGTGTTAACACCACTGTCAAGCAGAATCTGCGCAGTATCGTCGGCATATATGCCTATATAATAGTCATAGTTGGCGGTGTCGGCATAATACGCTGTTACCGCATCCAGCTCATTTTCTTTGCAGTAAGCAACGGGGTTCCACCATGACTTTTCCTTGTGCTGTGCACAGTACATTTCAAAGGGCGTCTCTTCTACCTTCCACCAATAATGGTTGTCCGTTTCAAAAGAAGCGGTATCATATTCACGATATGCAAAGCCGCTGAAATAAAGGTCATTGTAAAAGCCATTTACATACGTAGCGCCATCAATTTCAATGCTGTCGGGGTTACTATCTGAAGTGCAGCCAGGAAATATTACAGCCACGCCGACAATCATTGCCGCCACAACACAAAGTATATTTATCTTTTTCATATATTTCACCTTGTATAAATTATACTATACAGTTAGCAATCTGTCAATCTTTAATTACAATATTATAAAGTGCGGGTGCATTGCTGCACCCGCACTTTACAATGAAAAGAAAAATTTAGAATGGTCTTATTAAAGCTGTTTGATTTCGGTATATGCCATAACGAACGGACCGGTGCCCTTTGCATCGTTTTCTACCACGGGTTCAGAAATGTAGTATTCAAACGTGCCGTTGCGGCGGCGGTTGTTTTCGGGGCCGAGCCCTGCAACAAGGCAGATACCGCCAAGGTTGAGCTTGCCGTCAGTTTCGGTTAAATACTCCATGCAGATGCCGTTGAACACACTTTCGCCAACGGCGGCGAAGTGCTTATCTACAAACCCCAGCCTTGCGCCCTTCATCATAGCGTAAGCTATCATCGCGCTGCCCGAAGTTTCTACATAGTTGCCTTCCCTTCCGCCCTGGTCTACCACCTGGTAGAACATGTGCTTGTCTTTATCTATGTACTGTTCCAGCCCCTCTATCGTATCCTTAAAAATAGCGATAAGCTGAGCTTTAAGCCCGTCGGCGCCTTCAAAGTAAGATATAGCGTCTACCAAGCCGACGGTGTACCAGCCCACAGAGCGCAGCCAGAAGCTCTTAGAAAGGCCTGTCTCTTTATCTGCCCAGAAGGCAGTTTTGGAATAGTCCCAGCCGTGGTAGTAAAGCTTTTTCTCTTTGTCGTACATATGGTCGTAAACGCTCTTAAACTGCGCTACTATATCGGCGTAGTTCTTGCCGCCGTTAACTTCCGTTTCGTAGCGGGTGTAGAACACCTGTGCCATATAAAGCCCGTCAAGCCACACCTGGTTGGGGTAAATAAGTTTATGCCAGAAGTTACCCGTTCCCGTGCGGGGCTGCCCTTCTACCTGCTTATGAAGAAGCTCTATCGCCTTTTTATACTTTTCCTTGCCCGTCTCTTTGTAAAGGTCAAACAGCACCCTGCCTTCGTTAAGGTTATCAAGGTTGTAAGTTTCAAGGTCGTACCCGCGGATAGAACCGTCTTCAAACACGTAGTAGTCCACAAACTTGTCTATAAAGTCAAGATACTTTTTGTTGCCCGTCTGCTTGTAAATGGTATAAAGCGACGTCATCATGCAGCCGTCTATATAGTTCCAGCCGGGCTTCTTGCCCTGGCGGATATTCTCTATATTCCAGATAGGTGCTTCGGGCACGGTATCTTCTATTAGCCTGTCGATATATTTATCTATAATGCTGTAATCCATAAGTTTATCCCCCCTTTAAGATTACCCGATTGAAATATTGCCGCAGTTCTTTTTAATTATTGTATCGCCTTCTACGCCTTCAAACGTAACGTTTTTAAGCGTAACCGACTTTACGTTGTCTATATAAATGCCTTCTTTGCAGTAGTCGCGTACAAATTCAAGCATAGCGGGCTTTGCGGGCTTAGCGTCTGCCTTAAAGCCGAAATGCACGTTTTCTAACGTAATGCTGCCTATGGGCTGTTCTACAAGCCCGTCAAAGTAAGCGCACATACACTCGCAGTCTTCGCAGTCTATATCCTTAAACAGGAACTCGCCTATGTAGGGCGTGGTGTCGTCTACAGGTTTGGCTTCACGCGACCATACCGCTTCGGTATGCCCGTCGGGGTCGCAGAAGTAGTACATGTTTACCACAAGGGGCGTTATTACGTTTTCCATCTTGATATTTTCAAACTTAACGCCGTCTATTATAGCTTCCTTGCCCCTGCCGCGGCGCGTTTTGATACGCAGCCCCCTGTCGGTATGGCGGAAAAGGCACTGGCTTACGGTAAGGTTTTTTATACCGCCGCTCATCTCGCTGCCCAATACTATCGCACCGTGCCCGTCCTGGAACAGGTTGTTGCGCAGCGTATGGTGGTTAGCCGGCGTGTGGTATGTCTTAGCCATATAAATTTTACCCGCTTTAATTGCAACGCAGTCGTCGCCCACGCTGAACACGCAGCCGACTATATCTACCTTGTCGCAGCTTTCGGGGTCAAGCCCGTCGGTATTGGGGCCTGTATAAGGGTTCTGTACTTTTACGTCGTAGAACCCAAGGTTATCAGAAAAGAAGGGATGCAGGTTCCACGCACCTGAATTTTTGCAGGTTACGCCGTGGAATACTACGTTGTTGCACTGGTTTAAAAATACCAGGCGGGGGCGGGCAACCTTCCTGCCCTTGGGCGTAGCCCACCACGTAGAGTTATCTGCATTGCCGTTTATCGTGCCTTCGCCGACAATTTTTATATTTTTCTGGCGGAAGGCAGAAACAAAAGACTGGTGGCAATCCCAGGGATCCCCCTCCCACGAAGCCATTACAACTTCTTTGCCGCCTTCGTATATACGTGCGGGGATGTAGGGGTAATCTTCTTCTTTAACGCTGCCAAGAAGGGTTGCACCCTTGGCAAGTTCAAGCGTTATATCGCTCTTTAAAACAATGGGGCGGGTATAGTATGTACCTGCGGGGACATACACCCTGCCGCCTGCGGGGCAGCTGTCTATAGCCATCTGGATGTAGTAAGTATCGTCCGTTACGCCGTCTCCCTTTGCGCCCAATGCTTTTAAATCTACTACTGCAGATTCCTTTTCCGTATGGAAATAAAGCGAGCTGTCTTCGCAGGATACGGTAACTACATATTCCGTATCAGGCGTAAGGTTGAATAAAGAGAATACGTTTGCATCCGATTCAGCGGCTTTTTCGCCGTTTAAAAACACGGTGTATTTGCCGCAGGGGTTGTAATAGGGGTTGGTATTGTCAAATTCAAAGCACGCCGACGTGCCTGAAGCAAAAAGTTTTTTAAGCATTTTCCACCTCGCTCACTTTCTTTTCCTTCACTTTTTTTATTAATTTTTTTATTAAAAAGACTATCAGGTCTTTTATGCCGATAAAAATCATATCTACTATCAGGCAGAACACGCCGAACAAAAGCGGCTCTACGCCTGCGTAAATTCCGATTATGTCGAGCAAATAATACATTGCCCCGACAAAGAAAACAACTACCAGATAGTAAATTATATTGGTAAGGATAGTCCAGAACTGCTTGAACGGGAAGGGAAACATCATATAATTGTTAAATTCCTTCTTGTCCGATTCCATCATTCTGAAAATGGGGTTGACCATGCAGTCTACTATAATACCCATAACCACGCCGCAGATGAAGTACAAATCTAACGTAGCGGCATCAGACAGATCTCCGCTGTCGTCTACAAACAATGCACCGATTGCCATAAATACAAAGTAGCACACAACGCCAAAGAACCAGAATTTTATAAATGAAGCGCTCAGCCACTTAGGTATGCGTGAAAGTTTATCGCGCTTGTACGGGTCAAATTCCTTCTTCTTTTTAGATCTTTTTTTGTGTTTGCCGTCTTCGTCTACATCGTCTTCTTCGCCCGTTATTTCGGCGATGTTCATTGTAGGCACGGGTGTGGTTTCGTCTGCCTCCCCTTTTAAGGCGGCAACGAGCTCATCCATCTCTTTGGTTTTTAAGTCGTAAAAGTCTTCTATATTAGTTTCTTTGGGTTTGGGTTTGTAGTTACTCTTATTCTTTTTAGCCATTTTGTTCCTTTTTTAAAAATAACCGACAAAAATTAATTTGCCGGTTATTATCAAATGTAATTTACTATCGGCATTGAAAAACAATGCTATTAATCTGCATCCTGCAAGTCGATTTCGCCAACGTTGCCGGCAGCAGATTCTACTTCTTTCCTTGTGTTGATCTTCATAAGAAGTTTTCTCCACAAAGGTAATGTTGCAAGAAGAACTGCGCCAATAGCAAGCAATACTATATGTACTATAGCGATTGCAAGCGAAGCGGTATCTGCACTGGCATAAGGCAATTTAGAAACATCGTTTATCGCTCTTAATCCTGTGATTTCGTTATAGAAAACTATATCAAAGAATATAAGCATTGCGGTAAATACGTATGTTACTACCATCATGGGTATACTTGCTTTTTTGTGCTTGGGGAATATACGCATATAAGCTACTATTGCAAGTAACGAAAACAGCGTGCATCCGAATACGCAAAGAGCAGACCATGTCTGGTCGTTACCATAGTTCTGTGTAACGCATTTAGAAAAATTGGTAAGCGCTACAAGGTAAACTACGCAGGCAACTAAATAGAAAACAAACGGAATGTTCTGAGGTTTTCTTTTAAGGTTAACTGTTTGTTTGCGGAGCCACTCCTTAAAACCGCCTTTAGACTTCTTTACCTTTGCGGGCTTTGCTTCGGGCTGTTCAACTTCGGGCTGCAATACATTTTCATTTTCTGCCATAATTCACCTCACCTTATCGCCTGTGTAGTTTCTTTATCAAAGAAGTGCATTCTGTCAGATTCGAAACCGATTGTGATTTCGTCGCCGTACTTGTAATGGCACCACTCAGGGAACTTGCAGACAACTATTTTTCCGTTGATTTTGCCGTGAACCAGGGTATTCATACCAAGGTTTTCGTTGTTGTCAACTTTAAGGGGAACGTTACCTTCGCGCGTGATATTTTCGGGGCGGACGCCAAGAATTACTTCTTTGCCTTCGTATTCCTGTAAAAGGGTTTGCTGCTCTTCGGTTAAAGGATATTCAAACCATTCAGATACGAATTTGTCGCCTTCTACCTTGCCTTCTATCATGTTCATGGGGGGTAAGCCTATGAATGTAGCAACAAAGGTATTTGCGGGGTAATCGTACAGCTCTATGGGTTTACCAATCTGCTGAACATGCCCCATACTCATGCACACAATCCTGTCGGCAAGCGTTAAAGCTTCCGTCTGGTCGTGGGTAACGTACATTATCGTTGCGTTAAGCTTTTTGTGTAAAAGCATTATCTCCCTTCTCATAGAGCCGCGCAGCTGTGCGTCAAGGTTAGAAAGCGGTTCGTCAAACAGGAATACTTTGGGGTTACGTACTATTGCACGGCCCATAGCAACACGCTGGCGCTGGCCGCCTGAAAGCTGGCGGGGCTTTTTGTTGAGCTGGGGTTTAAGATCAAGGATTTCTGCAGCCGCCATAACTTTGCGGTGGATAACCTCTTTCTTTTCTTTACGAAGGGTAAGCGAAAATGCCATGTTTTCGTAAATGGTCATATGGCCGTACAGAGCGTAGTTCTGGAAAACCATGGCTATGTCTCTGTCTTTGGGGGGCAGACGGGTGCAATCTTTGCCGTCTATTATAAGATTACCGTTAGATATATCTTCAAGCCCCGCTACCATACGGAGTGTAGTAGACTTGCCGCAGCCGGAAGGGCCTACAAGTACTATAAGTTCACCGTCGTGAATGTCAAGGTTGAAATCGAATACAGCCTGGACATTGCCGTCGTAAATTTTATCTACGTGCTGGATATTAACTTCAGGCATTTGCCACCTCCTGTGCGTCCTTTTCGTCAAGGTCCTTTAATGCAGCCTCTACCGAAACGGAACCTTCATCAATGGCTTTGTTGAATTTTTCAAGCTTTCTTGCGCGGGTGTAACCGAATATAGCAGAAGCTACAAGGCATGCAGCGCTGAGCACAAGGAATATAATCATCACAGCTGAAAATTCACCTTTCTGCATTGTGTGCCAGAAGAAATATGTATAAATATCGCCGTCTGTTGTTGTTGTGTTTAAAACTTTGATAGGATAATAGAATATCCTTATAATCTGAACTACTGCAAGAGCCAAAAGCGTAATGCTGTACTTCCAGTTATAAGCTCTAATTCCTTCTTCTGCAAGCATTGTAACAAGTAAGAAGCAAAGGTTTACCACAACGGATATACCTATTGTAATTGTATTGAATGCCGTAACGTTTACGCTATAGAATACCATAAAGTATAAACATTCAAACACAAGGCTTAAAAGAGCAAAGTTTGCAGCAGTTTTGTTGCGCTTATAGCGCATAACGTCTGTCTGAATTATCTGCTCGCTTGTTTCGGGCATAGCAGACATCTGGGAGAGTTTATTTTCCATAGTTTACGCTACCTCCTGAACTTCGGATACGTTCTGTCCGTTAGCAAGAAGTTCTTTTTCGCCCTTCATAAGCTTAATTTTCCAGACAAGGTTGTAAGCAAGCGCAGCTGCGTCTAAAAGCACTATTACCGCAAGCACATAACCAAGATAATAAATTGTCTGGTTGTCGCCGTAAAGCCTTGCAGAACCGTCTGCCCAGTTTGCAAGCCCATCCCAGTCAACTTCGGAAAGACCTACCTGAACAGAAGCGGTAAGCGCTATGCAAACAATAGCCCATACTACGCAGTAACCGATTGCTATACCTACCGTAATGTAGTTGGATATGTAATAATTGCGCCTTTTGTTACTTGCAAATATGTAACATGCAACTATTACAAGTACAAATATTATTCCCAGCCATAAAAGTATGTCGTTATAATCTTGTGCCAGCCAATAAACATTTTCTGCACCGTAAGGGTCTTTCTTATTTGAATAAGCAGACGTTACGCGCGCAAGATATGTTATCGCACCCGTGCAAAAGCCGAAGGCGTATACAATGGTAAGCGCAGCTATAACAAGCGAAACCGTGAATAATATTTTTTGAAACCGCATTTGAGTTTTCATATCATTTCCCCAAATCGTAATGTTTTACCGTGGCGCCCGCCCGCAAGCGGGCGCCGCGTAAACATATTTAATTTTTATTATTTTTTTGTAGTTTTAACGATTAGAGCAAGAAGCTGATATAATCGTCATAGTATCCGCTGATGTCAGCCCATGCTTCCTGCATGTATGCTACATATGTGCTGAGATTGTAAGAGTTATTAAGAAGGTCTATACAAGCCTGAGCCGTTGCAGGGAGTGTAACTGATTCAAAGTACGTAGGCTGGTAACCATGACCAGATGTAAGGCCGTAGTATGTGATATCAATGTAGAAGTTGGTTGAGTTGCTTGAGCTTGATGCAAATACGGTGTTATCAAGGTCGTCTGCATTGTTGCTTATCCAGTTTGCAACGTCGTTTGCATAAGGAAGGGTTGAAGTAACTTCGGTGTACCAGTAGCCCTTGCCGTTATCGGAACCTACCTGCTGATATACGTGAGCGATAGTGCCGTTGGTAAGGCCTGCTGCTACGATGCTTGCACCGTTGATACCCTGCTGTGATGTGCACTGATATTCAAATGCCTGCAGTTTGTTACCTATAGGAAGGCAAGCGCCTATCATGTAACGTGCATAGTTGGTGTAGCTTCTTACGGCTGATTTTGCAAGCTGGCTCTGAGCTGTGCCGTTTACGCTCTTGCCGTAGTAGAATGCAAGGTTAGAATTTGTAACGGTAGGATACTGTTTGCCCTTGTAGTATGTACCTGTGTAAAGCTTGTTGTTGTAGCAGAAGTACTGAGAAGCATAGTCGCTGTTGATATAGTACTGGCCGCCGACCATTGTTGCAACGCTGCTGATGCTTACGTTTGTAACTTCGGTTGCGTACCACCAGCCGTCGTCAGACGTACCTGTGTAATCGGATGTAGCGTCTGTGCAGTTGTTGGTAGAAGACTGTGTACCAAAGCTCATAAGTATCTGGCCGTCGTTAGAATAGAAGTAATCTACAAATGCAAGAACTGCTGCAAGTTTTTCGGGATCGTTTTCTACAGATGCTCTGGGAATAGCTGCTGCAGAAGACTTAACTGAACGCCAGCTTTCGGTGAAGCGCATGTACTTGTAGTCGCCGTCGTAGTCGTAAGATATACCGTCTACGTTAGCCTTTGTAGATGTGCTGCCGTCATCCCACTTAGAAACGGGTGTAACTATAGGTGCATAGTTGTAACCGTCTTCTATCTGGCCGGAAGCAAGACCCATATCGGTGAAGCCGCCGGTTGCGGTCTGTGTCTGAACATAGTCATACTGCATTAAAGCTTCGCATGTGCCGGATTTATAGTAACTGTTACTATCAGATGCTTTTACGCCTGATGTATCATCTGCGTTGTATAAACCTTCCTGAGTCATCTTGTGCATCTTATCAAGAGCTTCGTAGCTGTCTAAGTCTGCACGTGCGTTCTGAAGGTCGCCGTTTTCATCTACATAAGTATATGTGTAACGTGATTCAAGGCCGCGCACGCCGTAAAGTTCGCCTGCAAGGTTGAACATGTTGTTCATACGCTGAGCTGTTGACTGCCTGCCGGTAAGGCCGTATACAAGGGTATTATCGGTATATGTGCCGCCGTTTGAATATGTGTTAAGGTTGGTTATGTTGTAGCAGCATACGCAGCGCATCATAGCAACCAACAGGTCTACGTCCCATGCAGCGTCATAGCCGTTGAATACGTCTGAACGTGTGCTGTAGTATGTATTGCCGTTAGAATCAAGATATGCAACGTCTACATAAGCCTGAAGTATGCTGGTGAGCTGTGCGCCCGTAGCTTCGCCGCTTGTAGCGTTGATAGCTGCGTTCTGAAGGTCTACGATGTTGCCGCTTGTAAGGTTGCCAACAGTAACGCCTGCAGCGGTAAGGGCTTTGCCGAGTGCAGTTGTGCTGTCATTTGCAGCTTCAAGAGCTTTGTCGTAGCTAACAGTAATGGTAACTGTTTCGTCTTCATCATCGGGGTCGGTGCTTTCTATCCACCAGCTGCCCGTTGTACCCATAAATGATTCGCAGGAAGCTTCGGTAGATGTATAACCGTAACCTGAGTTGTTAACTTTAGCAGCTTTAGCTTCTACCTGGTCTTTGAATGTAAGCGTGTCAGAAGGCTGTGTGGTGCTGTCAAGTATAACTGACATCCAGTTCTTTTTAGCAAGAACGTAGTCTTCTATATCGTCGTTACCATCAAAGTAAGGCATGTAGTAGATAGCACCTGTATCAGTATCTGATGTCAGGGACATGTATACGATGGGGTTATCTGTAAGGAACTTTTTAAAGTTGGGCATATAGTCAAGATAGAGCGAAAGGTCAAGGAACTGATCGCTGCTTGCCGATGCCTGTGTTGTAATGGTGCTTGTGCCGCCGGTTACAACATTGTAGTTGTTCAGCACGCCTGTAGATAAGTTGGTTGTTATCTGTTCTGTATCAGACATGTTGGTGTAGCTGTCGGTAAGCGTTACGTCAAGCACTTCCTGAAGACCCTGCCATGCGGGTTTGAGTGAGCCGTTGGAATATTCAACGCCGTCGGGCATTGCTACGGTACCTGTAAAGTTACCTGATGTATAGGCTATGTTTGCAGGCATATCCGTTGCTTTGTAACCTACGTTCATGTTAAGTTCTATACCGGAAGTATAGGAAAGGTTGCCGTCATCATCAGTGCTGACTTCAAGTACTTCCTGGCTGGCGGAAAGCACCTTCAGCGTCCTGGTGTTACATGCTGTAACGCTAAGGCACATAGAGCTTGCCAGCACAAGACTTACTACGGCAATCGCAACTTTTTTTGTCTTGTTCATTTTATTCTCCTTATTTTTATAAAAATCTTTTTATAATATAAACCCCGAACTTAAGGCTTATATACTGATTGGGTTTTTGGGTGGATAAGGGTTTGCCTTACCCTGTTTGGCTTCCCCTTGAGGGGAAAGCAAGATTTACTTTTTCGGGTTGGAGATCTCTCCGCTACGGTCGAGATGACAGGCGGGCGTTGCCGCCTGTACAGCCCCGCAGGGCTGTCATTTCGAGTGGAGCGTAGCGCAATCGAGAAATCTATTCCTTATTATTCTTTTACACCGCCCATATTTACGCCTTTGGCGAAATACTTCTGGATGAAAGGATATACTATAAGTATAGGTACAACCGAGCAAACAACCATCGCATATACAACGCCGTAGGTAGATATTGTTACACCGCCGGCACCGTCGTCGTACAGGTTGTTCCAGGATATCATAGCGTCTTCGTTAGCTTCGCCAACAAGGCTGGTATATGTGCTGATGAAGTCGCGGACGAATACCTGAACGGGCCATGAATAGCTTTGGTTGTATGCGCCGGACATGATCTTCATCGCCCAGAAGTAGCCGTTCCAACGGGATATTGCAAAGAACAACGTTACGGTTGCTATTGTAGCTCTACTCATAGGAAGGTAAACTCTTGTAAGAACCTGCATTTCGGTAGCGCCGTCTATACGGGCTGCTTCTTCTATTTCAGAGGGAACTCCTTCAAATGCGTTTCTTAAAAGAATTATGTTGGTAGCGTTCATACCCATGGCAAGAACTACAACCCATTTAAGGTCTATGCTGTTGGGGTTGCCGCCCTGGCCTGCTATGGTAGCAAAAATTTCAGCTGTGTCTATATAGTTGTTATATGTAGCAACAACGCCTGCGCCGAACCACATGGTGAACACAAGGAAGAAGTTCCAGCCGTGCCTGCCAAGCAAGCGCTTTTTGCTGAGTGCATATGCGCCGAGCACCGAATATATAAGGCACCAAACGGTACCTATTACCGTCATGAATATGGTGTTGGAATAGCTTATCCAGAACTGTGCGCTGCCCCTGCCTGTAAACAGGTACTGGTATGCGGTTATCGTTCCGCCGATAGATAAACTGTTTTTATCCGAACCGATCATGGGTAAAAGTATTACCGAACCGGTGGTATTCGCTTCGTTAGAGCTGAAGGATGCACCTAATGCGTAAAGGAAGGGATATACGCAAATTACCGCAAATATTATAAGGAATACGTATGCAATAATTTTGAATATCAGTTCCGATGTCTCCATTTTACGTTTCATACATCAAATTCCCCCTTAATACAGCGATACATCGGTAGCCTTGCGGCTTACGGCATTTGAGCCTATAACCAGAATCATGCCGAGCAGGTTGGTAATCATTTCGCCCGCCATACCTATAGGCTGGTTGGTAGTCATGCCGTTTGCCCATACCGAAACGGTTGCGCCAATGTAGTAGTTGCCGTTCCTGTTGGTAACACCGGAACCCTGAACATACAGGTAAACCTTTTCGTAGCTAACAGAAAGCAGCGAGCCTATCTTCATTATAAGCATAATAACTACGGTAGACAATATGCTGGGTATAACAACATAGCGCATCTGCGCCATCTTGCCTGCGCCGTCTATCTGCGCTGCTTCGTAAGAAGTAGGAGATACGGCAATTACCGCAGCAAAGAATACTATACTGTCGTAGCCTGCGTGCTCCCATAATTCAGAGATTATGAATATACCCCTGAAGTACCTGGTGCTGTAAACTATACCTGTCTGAGTTGCCTGCCCTATTACAGAGTCTGAACCGAAGATACCTACTATAGCTTTTGCAAGGATACCGTTTGAGCCGGTGCCGCCGAAAAGCGATATAATAAGTGTGGTGATAACTACGACAGACATGAACTTAGGCAGATATACGCAAACCTGCATAATGCTGCGCGCGATGTTAGAGCGGACTTCGTTAAAGAACAACGCGAGAATAATGGGGAACGGGAAACCGAACAGTAAACCATAGAAGGCTATGATGAACGTGTTGCGGAAAGTACTCCAGAACGTGTTGTAGTATGTACCGTAGTAACCGCTGCCCGCTATAAGCGCGCCAAAGTTGTCGAAACCGGACCAGCTAAGGTCTTCAAGCATACCGCCGTTGGTTCCTACGTCTTTGAACACCGCAAGAAGCTCGGTTATGGGCAGGTATTTCCATAGGATGTATACCAGCAACATAGGTACGAGCATCAGGTACAGGCGCCAGTCCTTAAGTACAGTCAAGCCGATGTCCTTCCACCGCTTTTTTTCGACTTCGTCCCTTACCTGCTGATCGGGTGCGATGGAATATGTTCCAGTCGCCTCGTCATAAGTAAGGAAATCGTCGCACTTAAGTTTGAACATAAGTTCCCTCCATATCACTTAAAAATATAAGTAATTATTTGTAAGAGCGGCTGTTCGGGCTTTCCTGCCCGCGTTACCGCGTTTTACCATAGTAAAAAATTTAATAAAAGCATAATGCGGGCAAACGAGCCTATTCAAACAGATCGTTACCCTTTTTATTTAAAGCTTCTATATCTTCAGGCGAAATTTCTATGGGGTCGTCCCCGTAGGTATCTATCCGCCATCTTTCTTCTTTTTCTTTCTGAAGGCGCAGAAGGTAATCTTTCTGCCGCTCCATCATACCGTCAGACCGCCGCATAATGAACATTATCACCAGAGCCATAGCCAGCGACAACAGATCCCAGATAAGAAATTCTGTTGTAAAGCCGAACCCTACGCAGGCGGCTACTGCCGTTCTGCCAAGGGCTACGCACAGCCAGCCTGCCAACGTAAATAAAAGCGTAAGCCACCATCTTTTCTGGATGCGCTTGTAGCCGACAAAATGAACCATAAGGTAATCAAGCCCGATAAACGCATTGCCTATACCGTATATTAAAAGGTTATGCCACACGTCTGTGCCCGTTACCCCGTCCATGTTCAGCAGGTAGAGCATGCAGTAGAACAGCCCGTCGAACACGGCATAAAACATACCGTACCAGCCCCACCTTAACATCATAAGCAGCGTTACAGGCACCACTATAGAAAATATAAAGTCGGCATAATCTGTGAACCAGGAAGCAAAGGCATAATAGCTGATAAGTTCAAATGCTACAAGAATTACTGCAAACAGAAACATATCTGTAAAACGGTATCTGCCGAAAGAAATAACTCTTGCGTTTAATTTACCCATACTTTATCGTAAGCAACAAAATAACATTGAAAATTTTGTAATTTACCGATGCCATTGTGTTACATTTTCACATTTAGCTTTCTTATTATAGCATACACTTTTTTAAAAATCAATACCTTTTTTAATTGTTTCACAAAAAAATTTATGATAAAATTAAAATACATTTAAATGAGGTACCCGTTATGACAAAAATTTATGTAACTCCCGACGATGACCTGCAAAAGATATTGGACGGCATCACCGCCCCCTCCACAATATATCTGGCAAAGGGAGTTTATAATCAAAAAATAAAAATAAGTTGTTCCAACGTAAAAATTGTGGGTGAAGAACGTGAAACAACGGTGATATCGTACGGCGACTACGCCCGCAAGATACACGCCGACGGAAAAGAATATAACACTTTCCGCACCTACACGGTATGCGTTACGGGCGAAAATGTAAAGCTTGAAAACTTTACCATAGAAAATTACAATACCAGCCCTTCGCAGGTGGGGCAGTGCGTAGCCCTTTCGGTAAACGCAAAGCGCTTTCTTGCGTACAAAATGACGCTTAAATCTATGCAGGACACGCTTTTTGTGGCACCATTCCCCGACGACCTGGTGGTGCGCTACCGCGGTTTTATACCCGAAGACGAATTGTATATGGAAGGCGGCAGCCTGCACCTTTTTAAAAACTGCAGGATATGCGGCACGGTAGACTTTATTTTCGGCTGCGCAGAAGCGTACTTTACGGGCTGCGAAATCGTATCTTTAGACGACGTAAGGGATATAAGCTATATAGCCGCACCCGCGCACAGTTTAAAGCAGAAATACGGCTTTACCTTTGCAAACTGCAACATAACAAGCGGCGGTGCGGTAGACGGCGGCACGTTCCTTGCGCGCCCGTGGAGAGACTTCGGCAAGTGCTGCTTTGTAAACTGCAAAGCCGGCACCCACCTTCACCCCGAAATGTTTGACAAGTGGAACGACACCGAGCGCAACAAAACGGCACGGTTCTATTACGGCGGGCTGAAGACGGCAGAGCCTGTAGCTCCCGTAGAATGGAGCCACGAGCTTTCTGCGGCAGAGATAAAAAAGCTGCTTGCAAGGTGTTCCGAAGTGGAAAAATCTTACGGCTTTGACGTGATACCCCGCGCCTTGCTGCGCACCGTAAAAAAATAAAAGAGCAATAAATCGGGCATATGTGGGCATCAATCAAATAAAATACGGTAAACGGGTACGTTATTTCGTGCCCGTTTTTTATGATTGGGCGGCATATATGCCCCGATTAATGCAAAAACGCCGCACGGCATGCCGTGCGGCGTTTTACGTTTAATTTAATTAAAAGCCGAAGTATTCCTGGGCGTTGTTGTAGCAAACGTTTTCTACAATCTTGCCAAGAACGTCAAGCTGGCTTTCGGGGTACTGTCCGCTTTCTACCAGGTTGCCGAGCATGTTGCAGAGTATTCTTCTGTAATACTCGTGGCGGGGATATGCAAGGAACGAGCGGCTGTCGGTAAGCATACCTACGGACTGAGCCACAAGGCCTACCTGCATAAGCGTTTCAAGGTTCTGCTTCATGCCGTCCTGCTGGTCAAGGAACCACCAAGCCGTGCCTACCTGCACCCTGCCCTTTACGCCTTCTTTCTGGAAGCAGCCCGAAAGAACGGTAAGCGCATAGTTGTCGCGGGGGTTAAGACAATAGAGTATTGTCTTGGGCAGTGCGTCTGCCATGTCAAGCGCACCCAGAAGCGCCGAAAGTTTAGACATGTAAACCTGGTCTTCTATGGCGTCGAAACCGGTGTCGGGACCGATCTTTTCAAGCATGGTCTTGGAGTTGTTGCGCAGCGCGCCGATGTGGTACTGCTGTACCCATCCGTACTTTGCATACTCTTTGCCAAGGAACAAAAGAACGTAACCCTTGTACTTATCCTGCTCTTCGTCGCTTACGTGTTCGCCCTTCATGCCTTTAAGGAATATGGCGTTGGCTTCTTCGTACGTAGCGGGAGCATAGTGTACCACGTCAAGGGCGTGGTCAGAAACTTTTGAGCCCATTTTGTCGAAGAATGCAATCCTTTCTGCAAGAGCATTGCAAAGGTCTTCAAGCGAATTGATGGGTTTGCCCACCACGCCTGCCAGCTGGTTTACCCAGCTTGCAAACCACGAAAGCTCTACGTTTATAGCTTTGTCGGGGCGGAACGCGGGGCGTACCTTGACTTTTAAGGTGGGGTCCGCATTCATTTTGGCGTGCCATTCAAGCGAGTCAACGGGGTCGTCGGTAGTGCATACCGTTTTAACGTTGAACTTGTACATCATTTCGCGCGCGGTCAAAGTTTTTAACTTTTCGTTGGCTTTATCCCAGATCTTTTTAGCGTTTTCGGGGCATATTATGTCGTCTATATCAAAGTAACGCTGCATTTCAAGGTGAGACCAGTGATAGAGCGGGTTGCCTACGAAGTAGGGCATGGACTCTACAAACTGAAGATATTTTTTGTAATCGTCGTCGGGGCCGGATATTGAATCTTCTTCATATCCCCTTGCGCGCAGCGAACGCCACTTGTAGTGGTCGCCGTACCTGTCGCCTGCACCCAGCCATACTTCGGCAAGGTTTCTGAACTGCTTGTCCTCGTAAATTTCCTTGGGCTGAAGGTGGCAGTGATAGTCTATTATAGGCATCTTTTCTGCATGTTCATGATAGAGCTTTTTAGCCGTCTCTGTTTCAAGCAGAAAGTCTTTATCCATAAATTTTTTCATTATAAGGTTACTCCTGTTTTGAATATAGCTAATTCACGTGTATTGTTAATTTCGTTCTTGGTAGGCTGCCCGTTTACCGTTGCAACCACAAGGTCTATTAATCTTTCAAGCTGGGTATCAAAGTCGGTATCAAGTATGGCACCTGCATTGAAGTCTATCCAGTTGCTCTTTTTTGCCGCAAGCTCTTTGTTTGTAGCAATCTTTATGGTGGGAACGAACCCGCCGAAAGGCGTACCCCTGCCCGTGGTGAACAGCACAAGGTGGCAGCCTGCAGCACCAAGATTGGTTACGGCGCACATATCGTTGCCCGGCCCGTTTAACAGGTTGAGCCCTTTGGCGGTAACATATCCGTCATCGAACACTACGTCCTGCACTGCGGAAGAACCTGATTTTTGCGTGCAGCCCAAAGACTTGTCTTCCAGCGTGGTTATGCCGCCCGCCTTGTTGCCGGGGGAAGGATTTTCGTAAACCACCTGCCCGTTGCGCCTGAAATAGTCTTTAAAGTCGTTTATAAGTTTAACGGTCTTGTTAAAGGTCTCTTCGTCTTTGGCCCTGTTCATCAAAAGCTGTTCTGCGCCGAACATTTCGGGTACTTCGGTGAGCACCGTAGTGCCGCCGCATGCCACTATATAGTCGCTGAAAAGCCCTACCAGGGGGTTAGCCGTAATGCCCGAAAGCCCGTCGGAACCGCCGCATTTAAGCCCGACTTTAAGGCAGGACATATCCTTTTGCACCCGCTTGTCGTTCTTTATCACGTCGGCAATCTCTTTAACGAGCTTTACGCCCGTAGCGATTTCGTCGTCTTCTTCCTGGCATATCATAAATTTAACGCGGCTTTCGTCTACCTTGCCAAGCGTTTCGCGGAAGGCGGACATCTGGTTATTTTCGCATCCGAGACCTATTACCAGCACGCCGCCCGCATTGGGATGGCGCACCATCTTCTGCAATATAAGCTTAGTGCGCTCGTGGTCGTCGCCCAGCTGTGAGCAGCCGTAGGGATGTGTGTATACGTAAACGCCGTCAAACCCTTCTGTGCCGTACTGCGCCTTATATGTGTCTGCTATAACCTTAGCCTGGCCGTTTACGCAGCCTACGGTGGGTATTATCCACAATTCATTGCGGATACCTACGTTACCGTTTGCCCTTTCGTATACGTTTACTTTGCGGGGAGTTACCTTTTTTACGGGGCACTCTACCTTGTTATAGGTATATTCAAGATTTTCAGAAAGATTGGTATGCACGTTATGGGTGTGCACATGCGTTCCTTTGGGGATATCTGCCGTTGCACACGCAATACTGTTGCCGTATTTTATAATGTTTTCGCCTTTGGCAATGTCGCGCAGGGCAAACTTGTGCCCCTTTGTAATATCCTGTGCAAGGGTAACCCCTTCGTGCGTTTCGCCGCACTTAAGGTCGCGCAGGGCAACGGCAACATTGTCAAGCGGATTTATTATTATCGTTGACTTAGCCATTTACAAACCCTTCCACTGCTTTATTCATACCGTTCTTGTCTATGTCTTCAAGATAAGCGGCTACCTTTGCGGTAATTTCGGGATGTATGGTATTCATATCCATATCCCACGCTTCTTCCCACGCAAGAACTTTTTTAGCCATTGCGGCATAGTCGCCGTTGAAGTCTGCCCACAGTCTGTGCCAGAATGCAAGGTAAGCAGGGTCGTCTTTAAGAGCTATTTCTTCGTTGCCTCTCTTGCCTTTGTGGAATTCTATCATTGCCGCCAAAGAGAACAGAACGTGTTCGGGAAGGGTGCCCTTTATGCGTACATAGTCTAAAAGGGTGGGCAGTATCCTTGTTTTAAACTTGGTTGTAGAGTTCAAAGCTATAGACATAAGCTCATGCCTGATGTAGGGGTTCTGGTACCTTTCAAGCACGCTGTTGGCAAAGTCTACCATTTCATTCTGGGGCAGGTCTATTGTGGGGTTAACTTCGTTGAATACAAAGTCGCGCACATACTTGCCGATTATGGGATCGTTTACAGCTTCGCCTACCGTGTCTATACCGCAAAGGTAAGCAACGGGAACCATAGCCGTGTGAGAACCGTTGAGTATCTTTACTTTACGCTGTTTGTAAGGTTTGATGCTGTCGGCAAAAATTACGTTCAGCCCCGTTGAATCTGCGGGTAAAACCTTCTGTATATAGGGTTCCTTTTTAAGCACCCAAAGGTGGAAAATTTCGCCCTTTACAACGTTGTTGTCTATATAGCCCGTCTCTTCCCTTATGGCGTCTATTTCTGCCTTGGGGTAACCGGGAACTATCCTGTCTACAAGCGTGCTGGTAAAGTGGTTTGCCGTCTGCATCCATTTAATGAACTTTTCGTCCATGTTGTTTATTTTTGCAAGCTCGGTAAGCACTTTGTACAGCTCGTCGCCGTTGTTATCTATAAGTTCGCAGGGAACTATGGCAAGACCTTTGTCCATAGCGCCGCCGAATGCGTCGTACCTTCTTTTTAACAGGGCAAGGAGCTTGCCGGGGAAGGACTTGGGCGTAACCGTAAGGTCGGTGTCGGTGGGATCAAGCGCAATGCCTGCTTCGGTTGTGTTAGAAATTATTATCTGTAAATCTTCGCTTTCGCCGTATTTAAGATATTTTTCGTAATCGGTAAAGGGGTTAACGCAGTCGCCTATTACGTCTATAATGCGGCTTGACTTAACCTTTTTGCCCTTATCTATGCCTTCAAGGCGCACGGTGTAAAGCCCGTCCTGCACTTCAAGTTCCTTTACCCTGCCCAAAGGCATGGGCTGTACAACTACTACTCCCGCGTCTATCGCGCCCTTATCGTTAAGATCCTGAAGTATCCATTCTATAAATGCACGCAGGAAGTTACCTTCGCCGAACTGCATTATCTTTATCTTTCTTTCAGGCTTATTGTAAATTTTTTTGCTAAGCTGTTCCATATATTAAAACTACCTCACGTTTATATTTATTTTGTTAAATTAAAAATTTTGCATAACAAACAGAGCTATGCGTAGTTACACATACCTTGCCTTATTGCATAAGGCGGTAATTTTTCAGTTTTAAGCAATGCGGGCGCAGCGCAACCGCGCTGCGCCTTGCAGTGTATATCAGTGTCTTTTTATATCGGTTTCTACGGCAAGCTCTGTCTCTTTGTCGTACAGGTATGCGCTCTTGTAAGGAATGTTGAACACACACTCGGTATCCCTTTCGGGGGTATCGTGAGGGTTAATTTTAAGTATAACGTTAACGCCGTCTACCGTTGCATATACGTTGGTGTTGTCGCCAAGGAGCTCGGTAAGTTCTACCTGAGAGCTGAACGTATAGCCGTCTTTAGGCGCTTTTTCGCCTTCTTTTACAAGGTTAACTGCTTCAGGCCTGAATGCAAATACAACTTCTTTGCCTTCAAGCGCTTCCACATCGTTAGCTATGGGCGAAATGTCAAGCGTGGTTTCTGATTCGCCGTCAAGCTTGAGCATGCCGCCTTCTACCTTGCCGTGAAGGAAGTTCATGGGAGGTTCGCCTATGAAGCCTGCAACGAACAGGTTGCGGGGATAGAAGTAAAGTTCAAAAGGTGTACCTACCTGCTGGACAACGCCCAGTTTCATAACTACTATCCTGTCTGACATCGTCATAGCTTCGGTCTGGTCGTGGGTAACGTAAATGGTTGTTGCGCCTACGCCGCGGTGAATCTGCTTGATTTCGGAACGCATCGTAACCCTTTGCTTTGCGTCAAGGTTAGACAAAGGTTCGTCCATAAGGAAGATGTTAACCTTTCTTATAAGAACACGGCCTACGGCTACCCTTTGGCACTGGCCGCCGGAAAGCTGGCGGGGGAATCTTTCAAGGTAGTCTGTAAGCCCGAGTATTTTAGCAGTAGCCTGTACCTTTTCTTCGATTATGTCCGCATCGATGCCTTCGAGCATAAGGCCGAAAGCAAGATTTTCGTAAACGGTAAGGTGAGGGTAAAGAGCGTACGACTGGAATACCATCGCAATGCCCCTGTCCCTTGAAGACATCTGGTTTGCAAGCACGCCGTCGATATAGAATTCGCCGGAAGTGATTTCTTCAAGGCCGGCTATCATACGAAGAGTCGTAGATTTGCCGCAGCCGGAAGAGCCTACAAGGCAGATGAATTCGCCGTCCATTATTTCAAGATTGAAGTCGTGTACGGCATGGAATCCGTTAGGATACACTTTGTTAACGTCTTTTAATATAAGATGTGCCATTTTTATTTTCCCCTAAATTTAATTATCTTTATTTTTATATATAAGCCGCTTTATGCGGACATATTTTTTACCTTAAGTCTTGCGTACGTATGTTATCCATATCGTCGTACGCCTGGTTTTCGCCGCACATGCCCCAGATAAACGTGTAGTTCATGGTACCTACGCCGGTGTGGATAGACCAGCTGGGCGATATTACAGCCTGTTCGTTATGAAGGATGATGTGCCTTGTTTCCTGGGGGGTACCCATAAGGTGTATTACAGCCTGGTCTTCGGGTACTTCAAAGTACATGTATACTTCCATCCTTCTTTCGTGCGTGTGGCTGGGAAGGGTATTCCAAGAGCTGCCGGGGGCAAGTTCCGTCATGCCCATCGCAAGCTGGCAGCTTTCGCAAACGTCGCCGATGATAAACTGGTTGATGGTGCGTTTGTTGATGCCTTCCATAGTGCCAAGGTGCCTTTGTACGCAGTAGCGTGTGCCTTCTTCGGGCTGTTTGCCTTCTACGGGTTTGGTGATTTTAACCGTAGGGTAAGACTTGTGGGCAGGGCTGGAATTTATATAGAACTTAGCGGGGTTCTTAGCGTCGTCAGAAGCAAAAACAATTTCTTTTGTTCCCATACCGATGTATATACCCTCTTTAAACCCTATGTGGTAAACCTTGCCGTCAAGAGTAATGGTGCCTGCCCCGCCGATGTTTATAACGCCCATTTCTCTTCTTTCAAGAAAGTAGTCGGTTGCAAGCTCTTTAAACGTGCCAAGCGAAAGCGTGCCTTTAACGGGCATTGCGCCGCCCGCAATAATTCTGTCCTGGTGGGAATATGTTAGAAGTATGTCGTCTGCTTCAAACAGTTTTTCTACCAGATATTTTTCTCTTAATTCCGCAGTGTCGTAGTGCTTGGAATCGTCGGGATGGTTTGCGTATCTAACGTCAAATTTCATAAAAAAAGCTCCTTTATCATTACACGTGCAAATTCTTTTTTGAATTGCTGTTCAAAAATCTTTGCTGCGATTTTTAAAGACAAACCATTCTCTGCTTTGCTTCGAATGTTTTTTCTTTCTTTTGCGCATTTGCCAGGGGCATAGATATTATATAATGCGCAAAATTCAATCTTTTACCTGAATATCAAGGGGTTTTGGGCATAACAAGTGAAGCCCAAAACTCATTATTATTTTTAATAAGCCGCAAATTGCTACGCAATTATGCGAATTTTTACTTATGTGCCGCCTCACTTGGCTGTCCGCGCGTTCGCGCGAGATCTTTCGACTACGCTCAAGATGACGAGTTTGGTCTGACGCTATAATACGGTTGAATTCTTTCAAATAAATCTACCTTATAGCGGCACAAAAGTCTATGTCATTGCGAGCGGTCTCTACCGCGTGGCAATCTCGCGAGTACTCGCGGATGGCGGAGCAACAACGCCACACAAGTTATTTAAAAATAATACGTCTATTCTTAAATAATTCTCCGCCTTTTCATTTAACAAAAACTCAAACGGCTACCCGTATGTGCGGTAAGCCGCACATACGGACCGTTGGATTCAGTTTATACTTCGTTCCACTTTTCTCGCAGGAATGCGGAACAAGGTACTATATTTTCGCCCGTGGTGCCTTCAAGCACGAGCTTTGCGTTTTTGTCGTATGCCTTGATGCGCTTTAATATCGCATCAAAGTCAAAAACGCCCTTCCCCGGGGGAACCTGCTTTACCTTGTTTTCAGCTTCGTCAAACACGTAGTCCTTTATGTGGAACACGCATATTTTGCCTGCAAAGGTTTCAAGCCCCTCGTCTAAAATTTTAAGATAGTCTGCGTGGTTAGACGCGTCAAGATAATTGTAAATATCAAATATAACCTTTATATTTGGCAGGTTAATGCCGTCTATAGCGCGCTTAAGCGTCTGTACGTTGTAACATACATGCCCTGCTGCGCCTTCCATACCGATATTTACACCCCTTTCCCCTGCAAATTCGGCAAGCTCCTTAAAGGTAGCCGTAACCCTTGAAAGCGCTTCTTCGGTGCGGTTTAAGGGGTTGTACGTCCACTTATCGTCGTTGAACGAACCCGTCTCCGAGCCGACTATATTGCAGCCAAGGTTTTTGCAGTATGTAAGGTATTCTTTAAAGACGGCAATGCCGTTTGCAACCTTTTCGGGGTTGGAGTGTACGGGGTTAAAGTAAGCGCCTATTAAGCCTACGTCTATGCCGTTTGCCCTTAAAGTATCCCCGATCCAACGGGAATTTTCTTCGTTGAGCTGGCCGGGCTGGTACTTCAGCTCGTCCATAAATTTATATGCAACAAGCTGTACCCCGTCTATGCCGCATCCCTTTACTCTGGCTACGGCGGGCTCTAACCCCCTTACGCCCAGGTCGTGCGTGCGGAACTCTATTTTCATTATCTCTGAACGCGGCCGCTGCCGTCGCCGCCGGCAAGAGCTTCTACTTCCTTGCCCCTGCCGCGGCGCGTTTTGATACGCAGCCCCCTGTCGGTATGGCGGAAAAGGCACTGGCTTACGGTAAGGTTTTTTATACCGCCGCTCATCTCGCTGCCCAATACTATCGCACCGTGCCCGTCCTGGAACAGGTTGTTGCGCAGCGTATGGTGGTTAGCCGGCGTGTGGTATGTCTTAGCCATATAAATTTTACCCGCTTTAATTGCAACGCAGTCGTCGCCCACGCTGAACACGCAGCCGACTATATCTACCTTGTCGCAGCTTTCGGGGTCAAGCCCGTCGGTATTGGGGCCTGTATAAGGGTTCTGTACTTTTACGTCGTAGAACCCAAGGTTATCAGAAAAGAAGGGATGCAGGTTCCACGCACCTGAATTTTTGCAGGTTACGCCGTGGAATACTACGTTGTTGCACTGGTTTAAAAATACCAGGCGGGGGCGGGCAACCTTCCTGCCCTTGGGCGTAGCCCACCACGTAGAGTTATCTGCATTGCCGTTTATCGTGCCTTCGCCGACAATTTTTATATTTTTCTGGCGGAAGGCAGAAACAAAAGACTGGTGGCAATCCCAGGGATCCCCCTCCCACGAAGCCATTACAACTTCTTTGCCGCCTTCGTATATACGTGCGGGGATGTAGGGGTAATCTTCTTCTTTAACGCTGCCAAGAAGGGTTGCACCCTTGGCAAGTTCAAGCGTTATATCGCTCTTTAAAACAATGGGGCGGGTATAGTATGTACCTGCGGGGACATACACCCTGCCGCCTGCGGGGCAGCTGTCTATAGCCATCTGGATGTAGTAAGTATCGTCCGTTACGCCGTCTCCCTTTGCGCCCAATGCTTTTAAATCTACTACTGCAGATTCCTTTTCCGTATGGAAATAAAGCGAGCTGTCTTCGCAGGATACGGTAACTACATATTCCGTATCAGGCGTAAGGTTGAATAAAGAGAATACGTTTGCATCCGATTCAGCGGCTTTTTCGCCGTTTAAAAACACGGTGTATTTGCCGCAGGGGTTGTAATAGGGGTTGGTATTGTCAAATTCAAAGCACGCCGACGTGCCTGAAGCAAAAAGTTTTTTAAGCATTTTCCACCTCGCTCACTTTCTTTTCCTTCACTTTTTTTATTAATTTTTTTATTAAAAAGACTATCAGGTCTTTTATGCCGATAAAAATCATATCTACTATCAGGCAGAACACGCCGAACAAAAGCGGCTCTACGCCTGCGTAAATTCCGATTATGTCGAGCAAATAATACATTGCCCCGACAAAGAAAACAACTACCAGATAGTAAATTATATTGGTAAGGATAGTCCAGAACTGCTTGAACGGGAAGGGAAACATCATATAATTGTTAAATTCCTTCTTGTCCGATTCCATCATTCTGAAAATGGGGTTGACCATGCAGTCTACTATAATACCCATAACCACGCCGCAGATGAAGTACAAATCTAACGTAGCGGCATCAGACAGATCTCCGCTGTCGTCTACAAACAATGCACCGATTGCCATAAATACAAAGTAGCACACAACGCCAAAGAACCAGAATTTTATAAATGAAGCGCTCAGCCACTTAGGTATGCGTGAAAGTTTATCGCGCTTGTACGGGTCAAATTCCTTCTTCTTTTTAGATCTTTTTTTGTGTTTGCCGTCTTCGTCTACATCGTCTTCTTCGCCCGTTATTTCGGCGATGTTCATTGTAGGCACGGGTGTGGTTTCGTCTGCCTCCCCTTTTAAGGCGGCAACGAGCTCATCCATCTCTTTGGTTTTTAAGTCGTAAAAGTCTTCTATATTAGTTTCTTTGGGTTTGGGTTTGTAGTTACTCTTATTCTTTTTAGCCATTTTGTTCCTTTTTTAAAAATAACCGACAAAAATTAATTTGCCGGTTATTATCAAATGTAATTTACTATCGGCATTGAAAAACAATGCTATTAATCTGCATCCTGCAAGTCGATTTCGCCAACGTTGCCGGCAGCAGATTCTACTTCTTTCCTTGTGTTGATCTTCATAAGAAGTTTTCTCCACAAAGGTAATGTTGCAAGAAGAACTGCGCCAATAGCAAGCAATACTATATGTACTATAGCGATTGCAAGCGAAGCGGTATCTGCACTGGCATAAGGCAATTTAGAAACATCGTTTATCGCTCTTAATCCTGTGATTTCGTTATAGAAAACTATATCAAAGAATATAAGCATTGCGGTAAATACGTATGTTACTACCATCATGGGTATACTTGCTTTTTTGTGCTTGGGGAATATACGCATATAAGCTACTATTGCAAGTAACGAAAACAGCGTGCATCCGAATACGCAAAGAGCAGACCATGTCTGGTCGTTACCATAGTTCTGTGTAACGCATTTAGAAAAATTGGTAAGCGCTACAAGGTAAACTACGCAGGCAACTAAATAGAAAACAAACGGAATGTTCTGAGGTTTTCTTTTAAGGTTAACTGTTTGTTTGCGGAGCCACTCCTTAAAACCGCCTTTAGACTTCTTTACCTTTGCGGGCTTTGCTTCGGGCTGTTCAACTTCGGGCTGCAATACATTTTCATTTTCTGCCATAATTCACCTCACCTTATCGCCTGTGTAGTTTCTTTATCAAAGAAGTGCATTCTGTCAGATTCGAAACCGATTGTGATTTCGTCGCCGTACTTGTAATGGCACCACTCAGGGAACTTGCAGACAACTATTTTTCCGTTGATTTTGCCGTGAACCAGGGTATTCATACCAAGGTTTTCGTTGTTGTCAACTTTAAGGGGAACGTTACCTTCGCGCGTGATATTTTCGGGGCGGACGCCAAGAATTACTTCTTTGCCTTCGTATTCCTGTAAAAGGGTTTGCTGCTCTTCGGTTAAAGGATATTCAAACCATTCAGATACGAATTTGTCGCCTTCTACCTTGCCTTCTATCATGTTCATGGGGGGTAAGCCTATGAATGTAGCAACAAAGGTATTTGCGGGGTAATCGTACAGCTCTATGGGTTTACCAATCTGCTGAACATGCCCCATACTCATGCACACAATCCTGTCGGCAAGCGTTAAAGCTTCCGTCTGGTCGTGGGTAACGTACATTATCGTTGCGTTAAGCTTTTTGTGTAAAAGCATTATCTCCCTTCTCATAGAGCCGCGCAGCTGTGCGTCAAGGTTAGAAAGCGGTTCGTCAAACAGGAATACTTTGGGGTTACGTACTATTGCACGGCCCATAGCAACACGCTGGCGCTGGCCGCCTGAAAGCTGGCGGGGCTTTTTGTTGAGCTGGGGTTTAAGATCAAGGATTTCTGCAGCCGCCATAACTTTGCGGTGGATAACCTCTTTCTTTTCTTTACGAAGGGTAAGCGAAAATGCCATGTTTTCGTAAATGGTCATATGGCCGTACAGAGCGTAGTTCTGGAAAACCATGGCTATGTCTCTGTCTTTGGGGGGCAGACGGGTGCAATCTTTGCCGTCTATTATAAGATTACCGTTAGATATATCTTCAAGCCCCGCTACCATACGGAGTGTAGTAGACTTGCCGCAGCCGGAAGGGCCTACAAGTACTATAAGTTCACCGTCGTGAATGTCAAGGTTGAAATCGAATACAGCCTGGACATTGCCGTCGTAAATTTTATCTACGTGCTGGATATTAACTTCAGGCATTTGCCACCTCCTGTGCGTCCTTTTCGTCAAGGTCCTTTAATGCAGCCTCTACCGAAACGGAACCTTCATCAATGGCTTTGTTGAATTTTTCAAGCTTTCTTGCGCGGGTGTAACCGAATATAGCAGAAGCTACAAGGCATGCAGCGCTGAGCACAAGGAATATAATCATCACAGCTGAAAATTCACCTTTCTGCATTGTGTGCCAGAAGAAATATGTATAAATATCGCCGTCTGTTGTTGTTGTGTTTAAAACTTTGATAGGATAATAGAATATCCTTATAATCTGAACTACTGCAAGAGCCAAAAGCGTAATGCTGTACTTCCAGTTATAAGCTCTAATTCCTTCTTCTGCAAGCATTGTAACAAGTAAGAAGCAAAGGTTTACCACAACGGATATACCTATTGTAATTGTATTGAATGCCGTAACGTTTACGCTATAGAATACCATAAAGTATAAACATTCAAACACAAGGCTTAAAAGAGCAAAGTTTGCAGCAGTTTTGTTGCGCTTATAGCGCATAACGTCTGTCTGAATTATCTGCTCGCTTGTTTCGGGCATAGCAGACATCTGGGAGAGTTTATTTTCCATAGTTTACGCTACCTCCTGAACTTCGGATACGTTCTGTCCGTTAGCAAGAAGTTCTTTTTCGCCCTTCATAAGCTTAATTTTCCAGACAAGGTTGTAAGCAAGCGCAGCTGCGTCTAAAAGCACTATTACCGCAAGCACATAACCAAGATAATAAATTGTCTGGTTGTCGCCGTAAAGCCTTGCAGAACCGTCTGCCCAGTTTGCAAGCCCATCCCAGTCAACTTCGGAAAGACCTACCTGAACAGAAGCGGTAAGCGCTATGCAAACAATAGCCCATACTACGCAGTAACCGATTGCTATACCTACCGTAATGTAGTTGGATATGTAATAATTGCGCCTTTTGTTACTTGCAAATATGTAACATGCAACTATTACAAGTACAAATATTATTCCCAGCCATAAAAGTATGTCGTTATAATCTTGTGCCAGCCAATAAACATTTTCTGCACCGTAAGGGTCTTTCTTATTTGAATAAGCAGACGTTACGCGCGCAAGATATGTTATCGCACCCGTGCAAAAGCCGAAGGCGTATACAATGGTAAGCGCAGCTATAACAAGCGAAACCGTGAATAATATTTTTTGAAACCGCATTTGAGTTTTCATATCATTTCCCCAAATCGTAATGTTTTACCGTGGCGCCCGCCCGCAAGCGGGCGCCGCGTAAACATATTTAATTTTTATTATTTTTTTGTAGTTTTAACGATTAGAGCAAGAAGCTGATATAATCGTCATAGTATCCGCTGATGTCAGCCCATGCTTCCTGCATGTATGCTACATATGTGCTGAGATTGTAAGAGTTATTAAGAAGGTCTATACAAGCCTGAGCCGTTGCAGGGAGTGTAACTGATTCAAAGTACGTAGGCTGGTAACCATGACCAGATGTAAGGCCGTAGTATGTGATATCAATGTAGAAGTTGGTTGAGTTGCTTGAGCTTGATGCAAATACGGTGTTATCAAGGTCGTCTGCATTGTTGCTTATCCAGTTTGCAACGTCGTTTGCATAAGGAAGGGTTGAAGTAACTTCGGTGTACCAGTAGCCCTTGCCGTTATCGGAACCTACCTGCTGATATACGTGAGCGATAGTGCCGTTGGTAAGGCCTGCTGCTACGATGCTTGCACCGTTGATACCCTGCTGTGATGTGCACTGATATTCAAATGCCTGCAGTTTGTTACCTATAGGAAGGCAAGCGCCTATCATGTAACGTGCATAGTTGGTGTAGCTTCTTACGGCTGATTTTGCAAGCTGGCTCTGAGCTGTGCCGTTTACGCTCTTGCCGTAGTAGAATGCAAGGTTAGAATTTGTAACGGTAGGATACTGTTTGCCCTTGTAGTATGTACCTGTGTAAAGCTTGTTGTTGTAGCAGAAGTACTGAGAAGCATAGTCGCTGTTGATATAGTACTGGCCGCCGACCATTGTTGCAACGCTGCTGATGCTTACGTTTGTAACTTCGGTTGCGTACCACCAGCCGTCGTCAGACGTACCTGTGTAATCGGATGTAGCGTCTGTGCAGTTGTTGGTAGAAGACTGTGTACCAAAGCTCATAAGTATCTGGCCGTCGTTAGAATAGAAGTAATCTACAAATGCAAGAACTGCTGCAAGTTTTTCGGGATCGTTTTCTACAGATGCTCTGGGAATAGCTGCTGCAGAAGACTTAACTGAACGCCAGCTTTCGGTGAAGCGCATGTACTTGTAGTCGCCGTCGTAGTCGTAAGATATACCGTCTACGTTAGCCTTTGTAGATGTGCTGCCGTCATCCCACTTAGAAACGGGTGTAACTATAGGTGCATAGTTGTAACCGTCTTCTATCTGGCCGGAAGCAAGACCCATATCGGTGAAGCCGCCGGTTGCGGTCTGTGTCTGAACATAGTCATACTGCATTAAAGCTTCGCATGTGCCGGATTTATAGTAACTGTTACTATCAGATGCTTTTACGCCTGATGTATCATCTGCGTTGTATAAACCTTCCTGAGTCATCTTGTGCATCTTATCAAGAGCTTCGTAGCTGTCTAAGTCTGCACGTGCGTTCTGAAGGTCGCCGTTTTCATCTACATAAGTATATGTGTAACGTGATTCAAGGCCGCGCACGCCGTAAAGTTCGCCTGCAAGGTTGAACATGTTGTTCATACGCTGAGCTGTTGACTGCCTGCCGGTAAGGCCGTATACAAGGGTATTATCGGTATATGTGCCGCCGTTTGAATATGTGTTAAGGTTGGTTATGTTGTAGCAGCATACGCAGCGCATCATAGCAACCAACAGGTCTACGTCCCATGCAGCGTCATAGCCGTTGAATACGTCTGAACGTGTGCTGTAGTATGTATTGCCGTTAGAATCAAGATATGCAACGTCTACATAAGCCTGAAGTATGCTGGTGAGCTGTGCGCCCGTAGCTTCGCCGCTTGTAGCGTTGATAGCTGCGTTCTGAAGGTCTACGATGTTGCCGCTTGTAAGGTTGCCAACAGTAACGCCTGCAGCGGTAAGGGCTTTGCCGAGTGCAGTTGTGCTGTCATTTGCAGCTTCAAGAGCTTTGTCGTAGCTAACAGTAATGGTAACTGTTTCGTCTTCATCATCGGGGTCGGTGCTTTCTATCCACCAGCTGCCCGTTGTACCCATAAATGATTCGCAGGAAGCTTCGGTAGATGTATAACCGTAACCTGAGTTGTTAACTTTAGCAGCTTTAGCTTCTACCTGGTCTTTGAATGTAAGCGTGTCAGAAGGCTGTGTGGTGCTGTCAAGTATAACTGACATCCAGTTCTTTTTAGCAAGAACGTAGTCTTCTATATCGTCGTTACCATCAAAGTAAGGCATGTAGTAGATAGCACCTGTATCAGTATCTGATGTCAGGGACATGTATACGATGGGGTTATCTGTAAGGAACTTTTTAAAGTTGGGCATATAGTCAAGATAGAGCGAAAGGTCAAGGAACTGATCGCTGCTTGCCGATGCCTGTGTTGTAATGGTGCTTGTGCCGCCGGTTACAACATTGTAGTTGTTCAGCACGCCTGTAGATAAGTTGGTTGTTATCTGTTCTGTATCAGACATGTTGGTGTAGCTGTCGGTAAGCGTTACGTCAAGCACTTCCTGAAGACCCTGCCATGCGGGTTTGAGTGAGCCGTTGGAATATTCAACGCCGTCGGGCATTGCTACGGTACCTGTAAAGTTACCTGATGTATAGGCTATGTTTGCAGGCATATCCGTTGCTTTGTAACCTACGTTCATGTTAAGTTCTATACCGGAAGTATAGGAAAGGTTGCCGTCATCATCAGTGCTGACTTCAAGTACTTCCTGGCTGGCGGAAAGCACCTTCAGCGTCCTGGTGTTACATGCTGTAACGCTAAGGCACATAGAGCTTGCCAGCACAAGACTTACTACGGCAATCGCAACTTTTTTTGTCTTGTTCATTTTATTCTCCTTATTTTTATAAAAATCTTTTTATAATATAAACCCCGAACTTAAGGCTTATATACTGATTGGGTTTTTGGGTGGATAAGGGTTTGCCTTACCCTGTTTGGCTTCCCCTTGAGGGGAAAGCAAGATTTACTTTTTCGGGTTGGAGATCTCTCCGCTACGGTCGAGATGACAGGCGGGCGTTGCCGCCTGTACAGCCCCGCAGGGCTGTCATTTCGAGTGGAGCGTAGCGCAATCGAGAAATCTATTCCTTATTATTCTTTTACACCGCCCATATTTACGCCTTTGGCGAAATACTTCTGGATGAAAGGATATACTATAAGTATAGGTACAACCGAGCAAACAACCATCGCATATACAACGCCGTAGGTAGATATTGTTACACCGCCGGCACCGTCGTCGTACAGGTTGTTCCAGGATATCATAGCGTCTTCGTTAGCTTCGCCAACAAGGCTGGTATATGTGCTGATGAAGTCGCGGACGAATACCTGAACGGGCCATGAATAGCTTTGGTTGTATGCGCCGGACATGATCTTCATCGCCCAGAAGTAGCCGTTCCAACGGGATATTGCAAAGAACAACGTTACGGTTGCTATTGTAGCTCTACTCATAGGAAGGTAAACTCTTGTAAGAACCTGCATTTCGGTAGCGCCGTCTATACGGGCTGCTTCTTCTATTTCAGAGGGAACTCCTTCAAATGCGTTTCTTAAAAGAATTATGTTGGTAGCGTTCATACCCATGGCAAGAACTACAACCCATTTAAGGTCTATGCTGTTGGGGTTGCCGCCCTGGCCTGCTATGGTAGCAAAAATTTCAGCTGTGTCTATATAGTTGTTATATGTAGCAACAACGCCTGCGCCGAACCACATGGTGAACACAAGGAAGAAGTTCCAGCCGTGCCTGCCAAGCAAGCGCTTTTTGCTGAGTGCATATGCGCCGAGCACCGAATATATAAGGCACCAAACGGTACCTATTACCGTCATGAATATGGTGTTGGAATAGCTTATCCAGAACTGTGCGCTGCCCCTGCCTGTAAACAGGTACTGGTATGCGGTTATCGTTCCGCCGATAGATAAACTGTTTTTATCCGAACCGATCATGGGTAAAAGTATTACCGAACCGGTGGTATTCGCTTCGTTAGAGCTGAAGGATGCACCTAATGCGTAAAGGAAGGGATATACGCAAATTACCGCAAATATTATAAGGAATACGTATGCAATAATTTTGAATATCAGTTCCGATGTCTCCATTTTACGTTTCATACATCAAATTCCCCCTTAATACAGCGATACATCGGTAGCCTTGCGGCTTACGGCATTTGAGCCTATAACCAGAATCATGCCGAGCAGGTTGGTAATCATTTCGCCCGCCATACCTATAGGCTGGTTGGTAGTCATGCCGTTTGCCCATACCGAAACGGTTGCGCCAATGTAGTAGTTGCCGTTCCTGTTGGTAACACCGGAACCCTGAACATACAGGTAAACCTTTTCGTAGCTAACAGAAAGCAGCGAGCCTATCTTCATTATAAGCATAATAACTACGGTAGACAATATGCTGGGTATAACAACATAGCGCATCTGCGCCATCTTGCCTGCGCCGTCTATCTGCGCTGCTTCGTAAGAAGTAGGAGATACGGCAATTACCGCAGCAAAGAATACTATACTGTCGTAGCCTGCGTGCTCCCATAATTCAGAGATTATGAATATACCCCTGAAGTACCTGGTGCTGTAAACTATACCTGTCTGAGTTGCCTGCCCTATTACAGAGTCTGAACCGAAGATACCTACTATAGCTTTTGCAAGGATACCGTTTGAGCCGGTGCCGCCGAAAAGCGATATAATAAGTGTGGTGATAACTACGACAGACATGAACTTAGGCAGATATACGCAAACCTGCATAATGCTGCGCGCGATGTTAGAGCGGACTTCGTTAAAGAACAACGCGAGAATAATGGGGAACGGGAAACCGAACAGTAAACCATAGAAGGCTATGATGAACGTGTTGCGGAAAGTACTCCAGAACGTGTTGTAGTATGTACCGTAGTAACCGCTGCCCGCTATAAGCGCGCCAAAGTTGTCGAAACCGGACCAGCTAAGGTCTTCAAGCATACCGCCGTTGGTTCCTACGTCTTTGAACACCGCAAGAAGCTCGGTTATGGGCAGGTATTTCCATAGGATGTATACCAGCAACATAGGTACGAGCATCAGGTACAGGCGCCAGTCCTTAAGTACAGTCAAGCCGATGTCCTTCCACCGCTTTTTTTCGACTTCGTCCCTTACCTGCTGATCGGGTGCGATGGAATATGTTCCAGTCGCCTCGTCATAAGTAAGGAAATCGTCGCACTTAAGTTTGAACATAAGTTCCCTCCATATCACTTAAAAATATAAGTAATTATTTGTAAGAGCGGCTGTTCGGGCTTTCCTGCCCGCGTTACCGCGTTTTACCATAGTAAAAAATTTAATAAAAGCATAATGCGGGCAAACGAGCCTATTCAAACAGATCGTTACCCTTTTTATTTAAAGCTTCTATATCTTCAGGCGAAATTTCTATGGGGTCGTCCCCGTAGGTATCTATCCGCCATCTTTCTTCTTTTTCTTTCTGAAGGCGCAGAAGGTAATCTTTCTGCCGCTCCATCATACCGTCAGACCGCCGCATAATGAACATTATCACCAGAGCCATAGCCAGCGACAACAGATCCCAGATAAGAAATTCTGTTGTAAAGCCGAACCCTACGCAGGCGGCTACTGCCGTTCTGCCAAGGGCTACGCACAGCCAGCCTGCCAACGTAAATAAAAGCGTAAGCCACCATCTTTTCTGGATGCGCTTGTAGCCGACAAAATGAACCATAAGGTAATCAAGCCCGATAAACGCATTGCCTATACCGTATATTAAAAGGTTATGCCACACGTCTGTGCCCGTTACCCCGTCCATGTTCAGCAGGTAGAGCATGCAGTAGAACAGCCCGTCGAACACGGCATAAAACATACCGTACCAGCCCCACCTTAACATCATAAGCAGCGTTACAGGCACCACTATAGAAAATATAAAGTCGGCATAATCTGTGAACCAGGAAGCAAAGGCATAATAGCTGATAAGTTCAAATGCTACAAGAATTACTGCAAACAGAAACATATCTGTAAAACGGTATCTGCCGAAAGAAATAACTCTTGCGTTTAATTTACCCATACTTTATCGTAAGCAACAAAATAACATTGAAAATTTTGTAATTTACCGATGCCATTGTGTTACATTTTCACATTTAGCTTTCTTATTATAGCATACACTTTTTTAAAAATCAATACCTTTTTTAATTGTTTCACAAAAAAATTTATGATAAAATTAAAATACATTTAAATGAGGTACCCGTTATGACAAAAATTTATGTAACTCCCGACGATGACCTGCAAAAGATATTGGACGGCATCACCGCCCCCTCCACAATATATCTGGCAAAGGGAGTTTATAATCAAAAAATAAAAATAAGTTGTTCCAACGTAAAAATTGTGGGTGAAGAACGTGAAACAACGGTGATATCGTACGGCGACTACGCCCGCAAGATACACGCCGACGGAAAAGAATATAACACTTTCCGCACCTACACGGTATGCGTTACGGGCGAAAATGTAAAGCTTGAAAACTTTACCATAGAAAATTACAATACCAGCCCTTCGCAGGTGGGGCAGTGCGTAGCCCTTTCGGTAAACGCAAAGCGCTTTCTTGCGTACAAAATGACGCTTAAATCTATGCAGGACACGCTTTTTGTGGCACCATTCCCCGACGACCTGGTGGTGCGCTACCGCGGTTTTATACCCGAAGACGAATTGTATATGGAAGGCGGCAGCCTGCACCTTTTTAAAAACTGCAGGATATGCGGCACGGTAGACTTTATTTTCGGCTGCGCAGAAGCGTACTTTACGGGCTGCGAAATCGTATCTTTAGACGACGTAAGGGATATAAGCTATATAGCCGCACCCGCGCACAGTTTAAAGCAGAAATACGGCTTTACCTTTGCAAACTGCAACATAACAAGCGGCGGTGCGGTAGACGGCGGCACGTTCCTTGCGCGCCCGTGGAGAGACTTCGGCAAGTGCTGCTTTGTAAACTGCAAAGCCGGCACCCACCTTCACCCCGAAATGTTTGACAAGTGGAACGACACCGAGCGCAACAAAACGGCACGGTTCTATTACGGCGGGCTGAAGACGGCAGAGCCTGTAGCTCCCGTAGAATGGAGCCACGAGCTTTCTGCGGCAGAGATAAAAAAGCTGCTTGCAAGGTGTTCCGAAGTGGAAAAATCTTACGGCTTTGACGTGATACCCCGCGCCTTGCTGCGCACCGTAAAAAAATAAAAGAGCAATAAATCGGGCATATGTGGGCATCAATCAAATAAAATACGGTAAACGGGTACGTTATTTCGTGCCCGTTTTTTATGATTGGGCGGCATATATGCCCCGATTAATGCAAAAACGCCGCACGGCATGCCGTGCGGCGTTTTACGTTTAATTTAATTAAAAGCCGAAGTATTCCTGGGCGTTGTTGTAGCAAACGTTTTCTACAATCTTGCCAAGAACGTCAAGCTGGCTTTCGGGGTACTGTCCGCTTTCTACCAGGTTGCCGAGCATGTTGCAGAGTATTCTTCTGTAATACTCGTGGCGGGGATATGCAAGGAACGAGCGGCTGTCGGTAAGCATACCTACGGACTGAGCCACAAGGCCTACCTGCATAAGCGTTTCAAGGTTCTGCTTCATGCCGTCCTGCTGGTCAAGGAACCACCAAGCCGTGCCTACCTGCACCCTGCCCTTTACGCCTTCTTTCTGGAAGCAGCCCGAAAGAACGGTAAGCGCATAGTTGTCGCGGGGGTTAAGACAATAGAGTATTGTCTTGGGCAGTGCGTCTGCCATGTCAAGCGCACCCAGAAGCGCCGAAAGTTTAGACATGTAAACCTGGTCTTCTATGGCGTCGAAACCGGTGTCGGGACCGATCTTTTCAAGCATGGTCTTGGAGTTGTTGCGCAGCGCGCCGATGTGGTACTGCTGTACCCATCCGTACTTTGCATACTCTTTGCCAAGGAACAAAAGAACGTAACCCTTGTACTTATCCTGCTCTTCGTCGCTTACGTGTTCGCCCTTCATGCCTTTAAGGAATATGGCGTTGGCTTCTTCGTACGTAGCGGGAGCATAGTGTACCACGTCAAGGGCGTGGTCAGAAACTTTTGAGCCCATTTTGTCGAAGAATGCAATCCTTTCTGCAAGAGCATTGCAAAGGTCTTCAAGCGAATTGATGGGTTTGCCCACCACGCCTGCCAGCTGGTTTACCCAGCTTGCAAACCACGAAAGCTCTACGTTTATAGCTTTGTCGGGGCGGAACGCGGGGCGTACCTTGACTTTTAAGGTGGGGTCCGCATTCATTTTGGCGTGCCATTCAAGCGAGTCAACGGGGTCGTCGGTAGTGCATACCGTTTTAACGTTGAACTTGTACATCATTTCGCGCGCGGTCAAAGTTTTTAACTTTTCGTTGGCTTTATCCCAGATCTTTTTAGCGTTTTCGGGGCATATTATGTCGTCTATATCAAAGTAACGCTGCATTTCAAGGTGAGACCAGTGATAGAGCGGGTTGCCTACGAAGTAGGGCATGGACTCTACAAACTGAAGATATTTTTTGTAATCGTCGTCGGGGCCGGATATTGAATCTTCTTCATATCCCCTTGCGCGCAGCGAACGCCACTTGTAGTGGTCGCCGTACCTGTCGCCTGCACCCAGCCATACTTCGGCAAGGTTTCTGAACTGCTTGTCCTCGTAAATTTCCTTGGGCTGAAGGTGGCAGTGATAGTCTATTATAGGCATCTTTTCTGCATGTTCATGATAGAGCTTTTTAGCCGTCTCTGTTTCAAGCAGAAAGTCTTTATCCATAAATTTTTTCATTATAAGGTTACTCCTGTTTTGAATATAGCTAATTCACGTGTATTGTTAATTTCGTTCTTGGTAGGCTGCCCGTTTACCGTTGCAACCACAAGGTCTATTAATCTTTCAAGCTGGGTATCAAAGTCGGTATCAAGTATGGCACCTGCATTGAAGTCTATCCAGTTGCTCTTTTTTGCCGCAAGCTCTTTGTTTGTAGCAATCTTTATGGTGGGAACGAACCCGCCGAAAGGCGTACCCCTGCCCGTGGTGAACAGCACAAGGTGGCAGCCTGCAGCACCAAGATTGGTTACGGCGCACATATCGTTGCCCGGCCCGTTTAACAGGTTGAGCCCTTTGGCGGTAACATATCCGTCATCGAACACTACGTCCTGCACTGCGGAAGAACCTGATTTTTGCGTGCAGCCCAAAGACTTGTCTTCCAGCGTGGTTATGCCGCCCGCCTTGTTGCCGGGGGAAGGATTTTCGTAAACCACCTGCCCGTTGCGCCTGAAATAGTCTTTAAAGTCGTTTATAAGTTTAACGGTCTTGTTAAAGGTCTCTTCGTCTTTGGCCCTGTTCATCAAAAGCTGTTCTGCGCCGAACATTTCGGGTACTTCGGTGAGCACCGTAGTGCCGCCGCATGCCACTATATAGTCGCTGAAAAGCCCTACCAGGGGGTTAGCCGTAATGCCCGAAAGCCCGTCGGAACCGCCGCATTTAAGCCCGACTTTAAGGCAGGACATATCCTTTTGCACCCGCTTGTCGTTCTTTATCACGTCGGCAATCTCTTTAACGAGCTTTACGCCCGTAGCGATTTCGTCGTCTTCTTCCTGGCATATCATAAATTTAACGCGGCTTTCGTCTACCTTGCCAAGCGTTTCGCGGAAGGCGGACATCTGGTTATTTTCGCATCCGAGACCTATTACCAGCACGCCGCCCGCATTGGGATGGCGCACCATCTTCTGCAATATAAGCTTAGTGCGCTCGTGGTCGTCGCCCAGCTGTGAGCAGCCGTAGGGATGTGTGTATACGTAAACGCCGTCAAACCCTTCTGTGCCGTACTGCGCCTTATATGTGTCTGCTATAACCTTAGCCTGGCCGTTTACGCAGCCTACGGTGGGTATTATCCACAATTCATTGCGGATACCTACGTTACCGTTTGCCCTTTCGTATACGTTTACTTTGCGGGGAGTTACCTTTTTTACGGGGCACTCTACCTTGTTATAGGTATATTCAAGATTTTCAGAAAGATTGGTATGCACGTTATGGGTGTGCACATGCGTTCCTTTGGGGATATCTGCCGTTGCACACGCAATACTGTTGCCGTATTTTATAATGTTTTCGCCTTTGGCAATGTCGCGCAGGGCAAACTTGTGCCCCTTTGTAATATCCTGTGCAAGGGTAACCCCTTCGTGCGTTTCGCCGCACTTAAGGTCGCGCAGGGCAACGGCAACATTGTCAAGCGGATTTATTATTATCGTTGACTTAGCCATTTACAAACCCTTCCACTGCTTTATTCATACCGTTCTTGTCTATGTCTTCAAGATAAGCGGCTACCTTTGCGGTAATTTCGGGATGTATGGTATTCATATCCATATCCCACGCTTCTTCCCACGCAAGAACTTTTTTAGCCATTGCGGCATAGTCGCCGTTGAAGTCTGCCCACAGTCTGTGCCAGAATGCAAGGTAAGCAGGGTCGTCTTTAAGAGCTATTTCTTCGTTGCCTCTCTTGCCTTTGTGGAATTCTATCATTGCCGCCAAAGAGAACAGAACGTGTTCGGGAAGGGTGCCCTTTATGCGTACATAGTCTAAAAGGGTGGGCAGTATCCTTGTTTTAAACTTGGTTGTAGAGTTCAAAGCTATAGACATAAGCTCATGCCTGATGTAGGGGTTCTGGTACCTTTCAAGCACGCTGTTGGCAAAGTCTACCATTTCATTCTGGGGCAGGTCTATTGTGGGGTTAACTTCGTTGAATACAAAGTCGCGCACATACTTGCCGATTATGGGATCGTTTACAGCTTCGCCTACCGTGTCTATACCGCAAAGGTAAGCAACGGGAACCATAGCCGTGTGAGAACCGTTGAGTATCTTTACTTTACGCTGTTTGTAAGGTTTGATGCTGTCGGCAAAAATTACGTTCAGCCCCGTTGAATCTGCGGGTAAAACCTTCTGTATATAGGGTTCCTTTTTAAGCACCCAAAGGTGGAAAATTTCGCCCTTTACAACGTTGTTGTCTATATAGCCCGTCTCTTCCCTTATGGCGTCTATTTCTGCCTTGGGGTAACCGGGAACTATCCTGTCTACAAGCGTGCTGGTAAAGTGGTTTGCCGTCTGCATCCATTTAATGAACTTTTCGTCCATGTTGTTTATTTTTGCAAGCTCGGTAAGCACTTTGTACAGCTCGTCGCCGTTGTTATCTATAAGTTCGCAGGGAACTATGGCAAGACCTTTGTCCATAGCGCCGCCGAATGCGTCGTACCTTCTTTTTAACAGGGCAAGGAGCTTGCCGGGGAAGGACTTGGGCGTAACCGTAAGGTCGGTGTCGGTGGGATCAAGCGCAATGCCTGCTTCGGTTGTGTTAGAAATTATTATCTGTAAATCTTCGCTTTCGCCGTATTTAAGATATTTTTCGTAATCGGTAAAGGGGTTAACGCAGTCGCCTATTACGTCTATAATGCGGCTTGACTTAACCTTTTTGCCCTTATCTATGCCTTCAAGGCGCACGGTGTAAAGCCCGTCCTGCACTTCAAGTTCCTTTACCCTGCCCAAAGGCATGGGCTGTACAACTACTACTCCCGCGTCTATCGCGCCCTTATCGTTAAGATCCTGAAGTATCCATTCTATAAATGCACGCAGGAAGTTACCTTCGCCGAACTGCATTATCTTTATCTTTCTTTCAGGCTTATTGTAAATTTTTTTGCTAAGCTGTTCCATATATTAAAACTACCTCACGTTTATATTTATTTTGTTAAATTAAAAATTTTGCATAACAAACAGAGCTATGCGTAGTTACACATACCTTGCCTTATTGCATAAGGCGGTAATTTTTCAGTTTTAAGCAATGCGGGCGCAGCGCAACCGCGCTGCGCCTTGCAGTGTATATCAGTGTCTTTTTATATCGGTTTCTACGGCAAGCTCTGTCTCTTTGTCGTACAGGTATGCGCTCTTGTAAGGAATGTTGAACACACACTCGGTATCCCTTTCGGGGGTATCGTGAGGGTTAATTTTAAGTATAACGTTAACGCCGTCTACCGTTGCATATACGTTGGTGTTGTCGCCAAGGAGCTCGGTAAGTTCTACCTGAGAGCTGAACGTATAGCCGTCTTTAGGCGCTTTTTCGCCTTCTTTTACAAGGTTAACTGCTTCAGGCCTGAATGCAAATACAACTTCTTTGCCTTCAAGCGCTTCCACATCGTTAGCTATGGGCGAAATGTCAAGCGTGGTTTCTGATTCGCCGTCAAGCTTGAGCATGCCGCCTTCTACCTTGCCGTGAAGGAAGTTCATGGGAGGTTCGCCTATGAAGCCTGCAACGAACAGGTTGCGGGGATAGAAGTAAAGTTCAAAAGGTGTACCTACCTGCTGGACAACGCCCAGTTTCATAACTACTATCCTGTCTGACATCGTCATAGCTTCGGTCTGGTCGTGGGTAACGTAAATGGTTGTTGCGCCTACGCCGCGGTGAATCTGCTTGATTTCGGAACGCATCGTAACCCTTTGCTTTGCGTCAAGGTTAGACAAAGGTTCGTCCATAAGGAAGATGTTAACCTTTCTTATAAGAACACGGCCTACGGCTACCCTTTGGCACTGGCCGCCGGAAAGCTGGCGGGGGAATCTTTCAAGGTAGTCTGTAAGCCCGAGTATTTTAGCAGTAGCCTGTACCTTTTCTTCGATTATGTCCGCATCGATGCCTTCGAGCATAAGGCCGAAAGCAAGATTTTCGTAAACGGTAAGGTGAGGGTAAAGAGCGTACGACTGGAATACCATCGCAATGCCCCTGTCCCTTGAAGACATCTGGTTTGCAAGCACGCCGTCGATATAGAATTCGCCGGAAGTGATTTCTTCAAGGCCGGCTATCATACGAAGAGTCGTAGATTTGCCGCAGCCGGAAGAGCCTACAAGGCAGATGAATTCGCCGTCCATTATTTCAAGATTGAAGTCGTGTACGGCATGGAATCCGTTAGGATACACTTTGTTAACGTCTTTTAATATAAGATGTGCCATTTTTATTTTCCCCTAAATTTAATTATCTTTATTTTTATATATAAGCCGCTTTATGCGGACATATTTTTTACCTTAAGTCTTGCGTACGTATGTTATCCATATCGTCGTACGCCTGGTTTTCGCCGCACATGCCCCAGATAAACGTGTAGTTCATGGTACCTACGCCGGTGTGGATAGACCAGCTGGGCGATATTACAGCCTGTTCGTTATGAAGGATGATGTGCCTTGTTTCCTGGGGGGTACCCATAAGGTGTATTACAGCCTGGTCTTCGGGTACTTCAAAGTACATGTATACTTCCATCCTTCTTTCGTGCGTGTGGCTGGGAAGGGTATTCCAAGAGCTGCCGGGGGCAAGTTCCGTCATGCCCATCGCAAGCTGGCAGCTTTCGCAAACGTCGCCGATGATAAACTGGTTGATGGTGCGTTTGTTGATGCCTTCCATAGTGCCAAGGTGCCTTTGTACGCAGTAGCGTGTGCCTTCTTCGGGCTGTTTGCCTTCTACGGGTTTGGTGATTTTAACCGTAGGGTAAGACTTGTGGGCAGGGCTGGAATTTATATAGAACTTAGCGGGGTTCTTAGCGTCGTCAGAAGCAAAAACAATTTCTTTTGTTCCCATACCGATGTATATACCCTCTTTAAACCCTATGTGGTAAACCTTGCCGTCAAGAGTAATGGTGCCTGCCCCGCCGATGTTTATAACGCCCATTTCTCTTCTTTCAAGAAAGTAGTCGGTTGCAAGCTCTTTAAACGTGCCAAGCGAAAGCGTGCCTTTAACGGGCATTGCGCCGCCCGCAATAATTCTGTCCTGGTGGGAATATGTTAGAAGTATGTCGTCTGCTTCAAACAGTTTTTCTACCAGATATTTTTCTCTTAATTCCGCAGTGTCGTAGTGCTTGGAATCGTCGGGATGGTTTGCGTATCTAACGTCAAATTTCATAAAAAAAGCTCCTTTATCATTACACGTGCAAATTCTTTTTTGAATTGCTGTTCAAAAATCTTTGCTGCGATTTTTAAAGACAAACCATTCTCTGCTTTGCTTCGAATGTTTTTTCTTTCTTTTGCGCATTTGCCAGGGGCATAGATATTATATAATGCGCAAAATTCAATCTTTTACCTGAATATCAAGGGGTTTTGGGCATAACAAGTGAAGCCCAAAACTCATTATTATTTTTAATAAGCCGCAAATTGCTACGCAATTATGCGAATTTTTACTTATGTGCCGCCTCACTTGGCTGTCCGCGCGTTCGCGCGAGATCTTTCGACTACGCTCAAGATGACGAGTTTGGTCTGACGCTATAATACGGTTGAATTCTTTCAAATAAATCTACCTTATAGCGGCACAAAAGTCTATGTCATTGCGAGCGGTCTCTACCGCGTGGCAATCTCGCGAGTACTCGCGGATGGCGGAGCAACAACGCCACACAAGTTATTTAAAAATAATACGTCTATTCTTAAATAATTCTCCGCCTTTTCATTTAACAAAAACTCAAACGGCTACCCGTATGTGCGGTAAGCCGCACATACGGACCGTTGGATTCAGTTTATACTTCGTTCCACTTTTCTCGCAGGAATGCGGAACAAGGTACTATATTTTCGCCCGTGGTGCCTTCAAGCACGAGCTTTGCGTTTTTGTCGTATGCCTTGATGCGCTTTAATATCGCATCAAAGTCAAAAACGCCCTTCCCCGGGGGAACCTGCTTTACCTTGTTTTCAGCTTCGTCAAACACGTAGTCCTTTATGTGGAACACGCATATTTTGCCTGCAAAGGTTTCAAGCCCCTCGTCTAAAATTTTAAGATAGTCTGCGTGGTTAGACGCGTCAAGATAATTGTAAATATCAAATATAACCTTTATATTTGGCAGGTTAATGCCGTCTATAGCGCGCTTAAGCGTCTGTACGTTGTAACATACATGCCCTGCTGCGCCTTCCATACCGATATTTACACCCCTTTCCCCTGCAAATTCGGCAAGCTCCTTAAAGGTAGCCGTAACCCTTGAAAGCGCTTCTTCGGTGCGGTTTAAGGGGTTGTACGTCCACTTATCGTCGTTGAACGAACCCGTCTCCGAGCCGACTATATTGCAGCCAAGGTTTTTGCAGTATGTAAGGTATTCTTTAAAGACGGCAATGCCGTTTGCAACCTTTTCGGGGTTGGAGTGTACGGGGTTAAAGTAAGCGCCTATTAAGCCTACGTCTATGCCGTTTGCCCTTAAAGTATCCCCGATCCAACGGGAATTTTCTTCGTTGAGCTGGCCGGGCTGGTACTTCAGCTCGTCCATAAATTTATATGCAACAAGCTGTACCCCGTCTATGCCGCATCCCTTTACTCTGGCTACGGCGGGCTCTAACCCCCTTACGCCCAGGTCGTGCGTGCGGAACTCTATTTTCATTATCTCTGAACGCGGCCGCTGCCGTCGCCGCCGGCAAGAGCTTCTACTTCCTTGCGGGATACAAGGTTGAAGTCGCCGGGTATGGTGTGCTTAAGTGCAGATGCTGCAACGCCGTATTCAAGTGCAGACTTAAAGTCTTTACCGTCAAGGAAGCCTGTTATAACGCCTCCGGCAAAGCTGTCGCCGCCGCCTACACGGTCTACGATGGGGCTGATCCTGTATGTCTTTGAATGATAGAATTCTTTGGTAGCTGCGCTGTAGATGCAAGCCGACCAGCCGTTGTCTGATGCGGAGTGGCTTACGCGGAGCGAGCTTATAGCATACTTGAAGGGGAACTTAGCGCACATCTGCTCAAATATTGATTTGTAGCCCGCAAGTTCAAGTTCGCCTGAAGTTACGTCTGTATTGCCGGGTTTGAAACCTAATACAAGGTTAGCGTCTTCTTCGTTGCCGATGCAGACGTCTACATACTGCATTAAAGGAGTCATTATCTTCTGAGCCTTTTCAGAAGACCATAATTTTTTACGGAAGTTAAGGTCAACCGAAACGATTACGTTGTGCTTTTTAGCAGCCTTTAAAGCGGCTTCGGTAAGTTTAGCGGCTGCGTCTGATACAGCGGGTGTAATGCCTGTGAAGTGGAACCAGTCAGCGCCTTCAAATATAGCGTCAAAATCGAAGTCTGCGGGTGTAGCTGTGGTTATAGAAGAGTGAGCCCTGTCGTAAACGACTTTAGAAGGACGCATAGAAGCGCCTGTTTCAAGGTAGTAGATACCAAGCCTTTCGCCGCATTTAGCGATGTGCTTTGTTTCTACGCCGTATTTTCTTAAAGCGGCAATAGCACATTCGCCGAGTTCGTTGTCGGGAACTGCGGTTACAAATTCTGCTTCGTGGCCGTAGTTAGCGCACGAAACGGCTACGTTGGCTTCGCCGCCGCCGTAGTTGATGTCGAACTCGTCGGCCTGGATGAACTTTTCATTGTTCGGGGTTGAAAGACGAAGCATTATTTCGCCCATAGTTACGATTTTCATAAGATAATTTCTCCTGTTATGAATAATTTATGTTCACAAATTTATTTTTGCATTGCTGTGCAAAAATAAATTTCGTGATTTTTAAAGACAAACCAATCTTGCTTACGCTACGATTGTTTTTTCTTTCTTTTGCGCATTTGCTCGGGGCATAGATTTTATATAATGCGCAAAATTCAATCTTTTACCTTAATACTGCAGGGTTTTGGGCATAACAAGTGAAGCCCAAAACTCATTATTATTTTTTAAATCAGCCGCAAATTGCCTGCGCAATTATGCGTTTTACTCTTTACTTCCTTTTTACAAGGTGAACGGCAAAGCCGCCGAACTGGTCTTTAAGGTAAGCAACGTTCATTTCGCCCGTAGCTTTGTCGTACTTGAAAGACGTTTCGTCTGCTTCAAAACCGCGGAGTTTAAGCTGGTATACTGCACGCTTTACCGAATTGGTAGCTATTGCTATATGACCGTGGTCGCCCCTGAAAGGCGTCTTCATCATCTCCATATACGTAGAAGCGAATACCGAGCTGTTGCCCACCTTTTTTGTAAAGCCGAAGGCTGCGTCAAATTTATCGGCAACTGCTTCCGCCTCTTCGGGGTTGGCGCAGTTAAGACCGACGTGTACCATTTCAAAGCCGAGCATCTTTGCGATAGCTTCTTTGCAGAGCCTGGTTATTTCTGCCCAGTTTTCTTCGGCAAGGGCCTTGGCGGGAACTATCCAGCTGCCGCCGCAGCAAACGATTTTGTTGTAAGCAAGGTAACTGTTAAGGTTATCTGCCGTTACGCCGCCCGTGGGCATAAAGCGCATTGTTGTGTAGGGGCCGCATACAGATTTTATGTAGGCAAGCCCGCCTGCCTGTTCTGCGGGGAAGAACTTAACAAAGTCAAGACCGAGTTCAAGAGCCTGCTCTATTTCGCTTGCAGACGAAAGACCGGGGGCAAAAGGTATGCCGCTTTCCAGGCAGTGTTTTACTACCTTGGGGTTAAGACCGGGGGCTACGCAGAACTTTGCGCCTGCAGCATATGCCGCATCCGCCTGCTCGCAGGTAAGAACGGTGCCTGCACCCACCATCATATCGGGATATGCCGCAACCATCCTGCGGATAACTTCGTCTGCGCCCTTGGCGCGGAATGTAACTTCGGCACAGTTGATGCCGCCGTCGCGCAGTGCTTTAGCAAGCTTTTCTGCGTTTTCTACTTTGTCTAATTTGATTACGGGTACAATACCGATGTTAGAAAATTCTTCTACAACGGCATCTATTTTAGCTTTTACGTCTGCCATAATTTCACACTCCCAGCCGCCATATTTCTGCGGCGCAGTATATTATTTCACACATAACTATTATACCTTTGCGCGCGGTATAATTCCATACATAAAACGGATATCTATATTCAAAATTTGGATATAATAATATTACTGTAAACAACAGTAGTCTTAACGTCATCGCGAGCGGGCGTTAGCGACACCCTGCTCACTGTATTAAAGGCTCCTCTGTAAGGACGGCTACAATGCGGTAATAAGCATTGCAACATACGTTACACTACGATTGCAATGACATATAGTGTGCTGTCATCTTTACCACCCTTCCCAAACAACAAACTTAGCGGCGGGGAGAACCCCGCCGCTTTGCTTACTGAAAATTCAGTTTTGCGATTTTTTGCCTAAAGCTCAGCCGTTTGCGATTTTAAGCGTAAGCCCGCCGTTTGTGGTATCCACTACCCAGATCGTAAGATCAAAGCCGAGAGCCGTCCACGTTGCTTCAAGTTTAACGCTGTCTGCGGTAAGCGTTGTCTGAGCCGAAGGATAGTTCCTGTCGGTCATGTAACCAGCCGTATTTGTAACGGTTGCGCCTGAGTAGCTGCCTATTATTGTAGAAAGCCCTGCGCTGGTGCTTGAAGTAATGGCTGTGCCGCTTCCGTCAAGTATGGTGCCTACAAATACGCATCCGTCTACGGTAAGGCTGCCGCTGCCCGTGCCGCCGCCCAATATACCTGCTGTACGCTTAGCGCCCATAAGAACACTGTCGCTGTAGCAGTTGGTTATAACAAGATTGTCAAGACCGTCGCCGTTCCTGTCGTCGTACCTGCCGACTATGCCGCCTACGTAGTCGCCTGCGGAGTTGCCGCCGACTATAGCCTTAACATAGCAGTTGGTAATGGTTATATCCATATACAGCTGTGCAGATGAAGTCTGGGCAAAGCCTACAAGGGCTGCAACCCTGGCTGTAGCGTTTGCGCCGCCTATCTGGTAGGTATATGTGCCGTCTTCATTGGCAGACGTATCGTTGATAACTGCAACGTTAGATACAAGCACTGCGTTGTTGTTGCTGAATATCTGGCCTGCAAGTGCGCCCACACGCTGAGCGGAAGAGCCTGCGATTACGGTTACATTGGTTATAACTATATCGCTTACGGTACCATAGATAATGGAGCCGAATACACCGCCGATCTTATCGGTATAGCCCGTTACAGTGATATTATCAAAGTTAATATTTGTTACGGTGCCGCCGTACAGAGACCTGAAGATACCTACATAAGTAGGAACAGTTTTATCAACTTCAACTGCATCTATAGTGATGTTGCTTATGGTATATCCGTTGCCGTTAAGAAGGCCTTTGAAGCCATCGGTATCGGCAGAGAACGAACCCGTTACACTATATGTATAATCAGTAAAGTCAAGGTCTTTGGTAAGTACGTATATAACGGTGGAAGTCGTTTCGGTTACGTGCTGTGCAAGGTTGTAGAAGTCGTCAAGGGTAGAAATTTCTACCTGCTGTACCTGCGTTTCGTAAATCTGCGACGTTACTTCGCCGTTGCCGTTGGTGAATACCGTATAGATGTAGTAAGCACCCGTGTTGGCATTTGTGAAGTCAAGGTCAAGCGTAGTCGTCCTGAAGGTATACGATTCGCCGTTAGCCATTATATAATCTGCAGTCTTGTTTTCGTCTGCAAGCGCTTCGGTTGTTGAGTAAGAATATATGGTACCTATCGCGCTGGAAAGGCTGCCGGATATATTGTAACCGGTAGAGATAACCGTTACGTCATACTCATCGTTAAGGAAGGTAATTGTAGCCGTGTTGGACGCAACAAGCACGTAGTATGTAAAGCTTACGCTGTCGCCCTTGTTTTCGCCTACCGTTAAGGTAACGGTCATCGTTATTTTGAATGCGCCGTCCTGTGCGGTGGTGAAGTTAGCTACTTCTACGCCTTCGCCTGATGTAAGCGCAGCTATGTCTTCGCCGAATTCATACGTTGTTACAAACGTAGCCTGTTCTTCGGTTATAACTTTGTCGCTGTAGTCTGCGCTGTTGTAAATTATAATTTCGGGGTCAGAGAGCACTTCGTACTTATCTACTATTATAGACTGCCCGTTGGTAAGTTCGCTGCCGTCGGGACCTATTACTATAACGTCGCCGATAACAGGGCTGTCGCCTATTACGTTAAGGGTAAACGTCTTTGTGATAGATTCGCCGTAATAGTAAATTGTTGCGGTAAGCGTAACTTCGGTATCGCTATCGGGGCGGTTTACTATAATGGGCACATATTCCGCCTTAGAAAGGTCGCTGCCCGTGTAAGTTTTGCTTACTTCAAGTATGCTGCTGTCGCTTGATTCCCACATAACCACGCAGCCGTAGATCTTTGATACCGCGTCAAAATCCTGGTAAACTGCAGTTTCGTCTGTCTGGATATAGAGCATATCCTTTGCAGCCTGCAATGTAACCTGAACGGAATCTTCGTAGGTTGTGAAGTCGGTCATGTTGTAGTGGGTGTACGCATCGTAACTTGTTAAATTGAGCGTTGCGCCTATGGGTGTGCTGTCGCCAAGAAGTTTGGTCTGATCTTTGATTGCGAACAGGTCGCCCATGTTTATGGAGCCGTCTTCATTACGGTACGTTGCGTGTATAGAAGAATATTCCGCCGTAGTTTCGGTTGCTGCTACCACCGTCTCTTTGCCGCTTATGTTATAAACATATTTGGCGGCTACTGCTTCGGCAGTTTCGGTTGCTGCCGTGCCTGCGGTATATTCTATGTTGAGCTTTGTAAATACGTCTTCCGCATTTATAAGGCTGCCTACGTCTTCGCCTATTATGCCGTTTTTGCTGTCTGCGTCAAGAGTGCCTTCTACCTTGGCAGAAGTTTCTTTTGCAAGAGAGCTTGCGTCAGTCATATAGAATATGCTGTCCTGAACGGAACCGCGGTACTTGTCGTATACAAGCCCTGTAGCCATATCCGTCTTTAACGACAAGCAGTGGTCAAGGTGGTTATAGCTGTAGTCCTGGCGGGATACGTCGTAGTTGGCGTGTGTGCCCGAACCGCCGCATATAATCTGGCCGAATGTATCTGATGTGGAATCGTCGTCTATAGCGGCGCCGTTGTCTACTGCCGTGCAGTACTTAAGCGAAAGGTAACCAGGGTTAGAGTTATCGGTAAAGCCGTGCATACGGTTTGCGAACGAAAGGCAGTTATAAACGAATACGTCGCCTTCCATTGCTTCGCCGCCGAGCTTAAAGCCGTTGCCGTCGCCGTCTGCCGTGGTATAGGTGTTGGTGTTTGCCTCGTTATAAGTAGCTGCGTCATATGTGCTGCCGTAACGGGCATTGCTCTCTTCCTGGGTGTATTCAAGGTAGCCGTTTTCAAATGCTACGCAGTTGTAGATGTAAACAGCGCCAAGGTTACCCGAAGTATTCTTTGCATACAGATCCCAGCCGTCGTCAGAGTTGCGGTAAGCTATACATCCGTCAAACACGTTGCCGTAGCCAAGGGTAAGTTTAGCCGCAAAGCCGTCGGCATTTTCGCCGTACGTCTGGTTGTCGTAGTTGTTATGCGAAGTGCAGTTTTTAACAAGGTTGTAGCTCGGCCATAAATCTACCGTGCTGCCGCTGTTCCTGCCTATCTGAAGGCCGGTGTCGCGGTTATCGTAAAATTCGCAGTTTTCTACTAAGTTGTAGTTCCCTGCAAGGTACATGCCGTTGTCGCCCGCGCCGCATACGTTAATGCCTATAAAGTTTATAAAGTCGCCGCCAAGGTTAACGCCGCGTGAACCCCAGCCCTGGCCGTAGCAGGAAAGTATTGCCTGGCCTGCATTTTCTGCCGTAATTGTAATGGGCTGGTCGTACGTGCCGTCTACATAGATGTAAAGCGTGCTCGTAAGGGTATATGTGCCGTCCTTTAATATAACGGTGTCGCCCGGTTCAAGCGCACTGTCGTTGCCGTTTACCAACGTCATAAGGTCTGCGGGGTCTTCTGAAGTACCGGTGCCCGTTCCCGTAGGGGATACATAGTATGTGGTGCCCGACGTGGTAACCGTTCTTGAGCCGAATACCGAGCTTATGGTATAAGAAGTACTTTCGGCTGTGCTGCCTGTTATTGATAATTCGGTAGAACCGGTGTCTGAACCAAAGGTCTCTTCGGAAGTGCTGCAAGCTGACAGAACACCGCTCAGCGAAGAGCCTGCAATGGCAAGAACTACTAACGCTGATAATAATTTTGTCTTATTCTTTTTCATTTTAAGCCACCTCCGTTAAATATGAAAGTGCAATGCTGTAGATATTGATGCCGCTGCTCTGTGAACCCATGTAATAGGTGCCCGCTGCATCTATCTCTATTTCTACAACTGAGCCGCTGCCCAATACTGTGCCGCTGTATGTGTAGTTTGAACCCGTCTTGCCTGTTGCATATAAGCCAAGCGTTCTTTCTGCTGTTGCATCGCCGCCGTGGTTTGCGTATACTACAAGCGTTGCGCTGCCGCAAGCTACCATCTCTTCCGTTACAGTAAAGCTTATGCAGCGTACGTCTACATTGCTGCTCGTCTTCTTTGAACCTTTAAGGTTTATCTGATAGTTAAACGTTACGCCTTCTATTGTTACAGCTGACGTCTCGTCAAGTGCGTTTATATCTACTACGTTAGATGAATCTGCGCAAAGGGTAAACGTATCGTCAAGCTTTACGCTCTCTGCAATACTGCTCTTTACGTCATCAGCGGTAAGTGAATTTGCGCTGTAAGATAAGGTGTTATTTTTAACTTCTATGGCGTAAGAAAGTTCAATGCTGTAGATATTGATACCGCTGCTCTGTGAACCCATATAATAGGTGCCTGCTGCGTCTATCTCTATTTCTACAACTGAGCCGCTGCCCAATACTGTGCCGCTGTATGTGTAGTTTGAACCCGTCTTGCCTGTTGCATATAAGCCAAGCGTTCTTTCTGCTGTTGCATCGCCGCCGTGGTTTGCGTATACTACAAGCGTTACGCTGCCGTTTGCTACCATTGCTTCGGTTACAGTGAAGCTTATGCAGCGTACATCTACATTGCTGCTCGTCTTCTTTGAACCTTTAAGGTTTATCTGATAGTTGAACGTTACGCCTTCTATTGTAACTACTGATGTTTCGTCAAGCGCGTTTATATCTACTACGTTAGAAGAATCTGCGCAAAGGGTAAACGTATCGTCAAGCTTTACGCTCTCTGCTATGCTGCTCTTTACATCGTCTGCCGTAAGTGAATTTGCACTGTATGCAAGAGCTACTTCCTGGGTAAGTATTTCATATTTAAGTTCAATGCTGTAGATATTTATGCCGCTGCTCTGTGAACCCATGTAATAGGTGCCCGCTGCGTCTATCTCTATTTCTACAACTGAGCCGCTGCCCAACACTGTGCCGCTGTATGTGTAGTTTGAACCCGTCTTGCCTGTTGCATATAAGCCAAGCGTTCTTTCTGCTGTTGCATCGCCGCCGTGGTTTGCGTATACTACAAGCGTTGCGCTGCCGCAAGCTACCATCTCTTCCGTTACAGTAAAGCTTATGCAGCGTACGTCTACATTGCTGCTCGTCTTCTTTGAACCTTTAAGGTTTATCTGATAGTTAAACGTTACGCCTTCTATTGTTACAGCTGACGTCTCGTCAAGTGCGTTTATATCTACTACGTTAGATGAATCTGCGCAAAGGGTAAACGTATCGTCAAGCTTTACGCTTTCTGCTATGCTGCTCTTTACGTCATCAGCGGTAAGAGAATTTGCGCTGTAAGAAATTGTCTTATATACAGCTGTTTCTGCCGTGCCGACAGTACCGGATATTGCTATCCTGAACGTGTTGAGCAAACCCGTGCTGGCTACTATGGTATATATACCTGCAGATTCAATTGTAAGGGTTACAGTTTCGTAAGCGCTCTTGTTAGAAACAAGATCAGAAGTTACAACCGTGTTGCCTTCGGAATCTTTAACAACAAATGACGCACCGTCGCCGCTGGAAGAACCGTAGCGTGCATATAACGTAACTGTTGCCGCACCGCCAAGATATACGGTTATACCCTTTGCCGTGCTGAACTGTACCCTGCCGTAAAGCTTATCTTCGCCGTTTGCACCGGCTTTGTTTTCTGTGTTGGTAGAAAGTGAACCGTATGTATAAACAAGGTTTTCTACAATAACGTCGCCGTCTGACAAGCCTGCAGATATAACGTCTGTTACGCCTGTGGAATCAGCAACATCGTCTGTACCAACGTTAACGTCTATAAGTACGCTGTAAGATTCTACTACTGTGCTTTCTGTAATCTTATATTCTACTTCGCAGGTTGCAGGAATTACGTCGTTGCCAAGCTGGTAGTAGTATGTAACAACTGCGGTGTAAGAACCTGTAACGGTAGTTTTGATATCTACTGTATACTGGCCTGCATCCGTGCCGACTGTGCACTTGCTTAAATCAATTACCGTGTCGCCTGTAAGCGAATATGTTGCGTTAAGAGTCCATGTAGCAGACATGCTGTCTGTAAGGCTCTGTGCCTGGCTGTTGGTGCCGTCTGCCCATTCAAGAGCGGTAATTTCATCGCCTATGATGGTTATAAGCACAAAGTCAGACATTACGTATGTTTCGTTGCCTACGGTGTAGTCTACATATGCCCAAACCTGGTAATTTGTAACCTTGCCGTTGGTTATGTCGGCAGCCGTAATTTCTGTAGCGCCTTCATAATATTTGTAAGAAATACCTTCGGTAATAGCTGTACCTAAAGTGCCGTCATCGTTTACAGAATAAACGGTAATGTCGGTAAGGTCTATAACAGAAGCTTCTTTGCCGGTTTCTACCAATGTATATTCGGTAGTTGTTTTTTCAAGCTCTATGCCGTGCGTACCGCTTATTACAGAAGTAACGGTTACGTCATAGCTTGCCCAGCGGGTGATTCCGTTAAGCGTATAGCCAACGTAAATTGTATATGTGCCTGCTGCGGTGTTGTCGTATTCGCTGCTGTCTATGATTACCGTACCGGAAACACTAAGACTGCTTAAATTAAATTCTGAGTTATCTTCTGCATCACGCAAAGTAAGCGTAAGAACAACGCCAGAGCTGTCAAGTTTGTCCCCTATTAAATATTCTGTTTCTGTAATGGTTGTATCTACAGACATATCAACAAGCATTACTGTCTTTACAGAACTAGCGTCCCAATAAGCGTAAAGCGTAATATCAGAAGTTACTGCTGTGTCAAAGTCGTACAATTCGCCGTCAGCGTCATACCAACCTAAAAATTTGTATAAAGATACAGTTGTGGGTTCGGTAGCCGTTCCGCCGTAACTTACCGTCTGGCTTGCAACAGTGCTTCCGCCGTTGCTTTCAAACGTTACGGTGTAAGAATTTGCCGACCACTGCGCCGTTAATGTAACATTAGATGTTACAGCGGTACTAAAGTCGTATTCGGCTGAGCCGTTATACCACCCTGCAAAGGTGTAACCCGTTTTTGTGGGCGATGCGGGCTGTGTTGCAGTATAGCCGTAGTTTATTGTCTGGCTTGCTACAGAACTGCCGCCGTCGCTGTCAAACGATACGGTGTAACTGTTAATAGACCATTGCGCTACAAGCGTTACGTTTGAATTTACTGCTGTAGAAAAGTCATACTTTTCTCCCTGAGAGTACCAGCCTTCAAAGGTATAGCCCGTGTATGTGGGAGCCGTAGGCTCTGTGGCTGTTTTACCTTCTTCAACAGACTGGCTGGCAACGGTTGTACCGCCGTTGCTTTCAAACGAAACCGTGTAGGTTGCTTTGCTGCACGCAACTGCAAACATAGCGGCAAATGCCACTATTGCAAGCAAGAGTGCGGGCAACAATCGTTTTAGTTTGTTCATTGTTCCCTCCTTAGGAATTTATTGTTCGTGGTTAATCAAAACAGGTTATCTGCGCTTACCATATAATAAAAATATTAAGAAAGCATTTTAGTAACCCCGTTTAATGCGGGGTTACTTCTTTTTATCATGGCGGCTTGCTGCCGATAAAAAATTCTGACTACCAGAATTGCATAATTATTCTATCACGTGGCTTTCACATTGTCAATACAAAACCCGAAAATAACAAACAGATTTTGTTAAGGTAAAACAATATTTATTTTTATTACAGATGAAAAACAAACACAATCTGAAATTAATTTTTAAAACTGTAATTTATTTATTGTAAAATTGCATAAATTGGGGGGAACGCTTACCAAGCTGGTCATTGCGAGCGTAGCGCGGCAATGACGTATAGTGTTCGGTCGTTTTTTCTCTTGGCTTCCCCTTCTATGGGGGAAGCTGTCCCGTAGGGACTGATGAGGGGATATTCCTGCCTTTCCTTATTCTTCTGCCATTCGGCTTACCAAGCTGGTCATTGCGAGCGTCGTGTGGCAATGACGTGTAGTGTGCTGTCGTATAATAAGGTTAACGTTATTATCCCCTCATCCGTCGGCTACGCCGCTCTCAAAGGCGGCAAGGTAAAACCGCCGTTTCGGTCATCGCAAACGCTTTGCATTATGCGTTTGCTCTGTTCGTCAACCAAAACAGTGTACTACACTGTTTTGAGAAATGTTGACTCACCCTTCCCCCATAAAAGGGGAAGGCAAGGTGTAGTGCGTTGCTCCCCTACCCGCACAAGGGAAAGCAAGTTACGGTCGTTTATAATAAGATACGTCAATACATTGTCCCACTCTTGGCTCCCTTATTAGGGGAGCTGCCCAACGGGCTGAGGGGTTCACATTATTTTTACGGTACAAAACCCTTCCCCCACTTCGTGGTCCCCCTTCCCTAATAAGGACGGCAAGATGTGGTAATCTACACTTCACCATCGGCTTATCAAGCTGGTCATTGCGAGCGTAGCGCGGCAATGACGTATAGTGTTCGGTCGTATAATAAGGTTAACGTATTATCCCCTCATCCGTCGGCTACGCCGACACCTTCCCCCATAAAAGGGGAAGGCAAGGTGTGATTGTCATTGCGAGCCGCTATTGCGGCGTAGCAATATCTGCGCCTTATAATCTGAAACCTTTTATAGTAAGGTGCGCAAAGTAGAGCTATCGCTCACGCGCAATGACTAATACGTTCGGTCGTTTTTTCTCTTGGCTTCCCCTTCTATGGGACGAGCCGCCATTTCTTTAAACAGCACATATGTGCTGTTTATGGCGGCGAGATGAGCAAACGCATAGTGTAAAGCGTTTGCGGTGCCCGAAACAGCGGTTGCCCTTACCGCTGTTGAGACAGCTGTCCCGTAGGGACTGATGAGGGGATATTCCTGCCTTTCCTTATTCTTATGCTATTCGGCTTACCAAGCTGGTCATTGCGAGCGTAGCGGCTGGCAATATCTGCGCCTTATAATCTGAAACCTTTTACAATAAGGTGCGCAGAGTGTCGCTCCGCTCGCGCGCAATGACTAATACTGTTCGGTCGTTTTTTTCTCTTGGCTTCCCCTTCTATGGGGGAAGCTGTCCCGTAGGGACTGATGAGGGGATATTCCTGCCTTTCCTTATTCTTATGCTATTCGGCTTACCAAGCTGGTCATTGCGAGCGTAGCGGCTGGCAATATCTGCGCCTTATAATCTGAAACCTTTTACAATAAGGTGCGCAGAGTGTCGCTCCGCTCGCGCGCGAGTACTCGCGGACGATAGAGCTCTTCCGCCCATTCAATGCTTTTTTACCGCATTATAAAAGAACGTATTATTTTTAAACATCGCTTCTGCCGTCCTGCCTGCTGGTCGCCAGTTCTGGCGGGATTGCCACGCGGTAGAGACCGCTCGCAATGACGTGTAGTGTGCTGTCGTATAATAAGGTTAACGTTATTATCCCCTCATCCGTCGGCTACGCCGACACCTTCCCCCATAAAAGGGGAAGGCAAGGTGTAGTGCGTTGCTCCCCCTACCAGCACAAGGGAAAGCAAGTTACGGTCGTTTAAAATATTGTACCCACACTCCGCATTATTATTTTTATATTAAAAATAACGGCGGTACTTGATTTTTAAACAAATAGATGATATAATTACCGTAAACTAAATGTAAGGAGATTTGTTTATGGAAATTCTTGATAAATTTTCATTAAAAGGCAAGATTGCGCTTGTTACAGGTGCATCTTACGGCATCGGCTTTGCCATTGCTACCGCTTATGCACAGGCTGGCGCTACTATCGTTTTTAACGATATCAAACAGGAACTTGTAGACAAGGGCTTAAAGTCTTACGAAGAACTTGGCATTAAAGCCCACGGCTACGTTTGCAACGTCTGCGACGAACAGGCTGTAAACGAAATGGTTGCCGACATAGAAAAGAATATCGGCGTTATAGATATTCTTGTAAACAACGCAGGTATCATTAAAAGAATACCCATGTGCGAAATGAGTGCAGACCAGTTCCGCCAGGTTGTGGACGTAGACCTTAACGCACCCTTTATAGTAGCCAAAGCCGTTATACCTTCTATGATTAAAAAGGGACACGGCAAGATCATCAACATCTGCTCTATGATGAGCGAACTCGGCAGAGAAACAGTTTCTGCCTATGCTGCAGCAAAGGGCGGCCTTAAAATGCTTACAAGGAACATTGCATCTGAATACGGCGAATACAACATCCAGTGCAACGGCATAGGTCCCGGTTACATTGCTACTCCCCAGACCGCTCCCCTTCGCGAAAAGCAGCCCGACGGCAGCCGCCATCCCTTTGACCAGTTTATTATAGCTAAAACACCCGCTGCACGCTGGGGCGAAACAAGCGACCTTCAGGGCCCCGCTGTGTTCCTTGCGTCAGACGCGTCTGACTTTGTAAACGGACACGTTTTATACGTAGACGGCGGTATACTTGCATACATCGGCAAGCAGCCGTAACCTTTAATTTTACGGCAACGGCATTGCCCGCAACATATGCGGCAAACAATTAAATCAAAGCAAAAAAATACGACGCCCTTTGCGTCGTATTTTTATACAATTAAATTTTTGTTTCATGTGAAACCCGTATGGGATAGACTAATGCGGTGGCATTATTTATTTGGAATAAACCCTTCCCCCACTTCGTGGTCCCCCGTCTCAGCGGCTGTAAGGACATCAGCCGCTTCGGGCACCGCAAGCACTTGCATATGTGCTTGCGGTGCCCGAAACAGCGGTTGCCCTTACCGCTGTTGAGACAGGTGTCCCGTAGCGACTGATGAGGGGATATTCCTGCCTTTCCTTATTCTTATGCAATTCGGGTTACCAAGCACGTCATTGCGAGCGTAGTCGAAGGATCTCGCGAGTACTCGCGGACGATAGAGCTCTTCCGACAGTTGCAAATGCTTTTTTACCGCATTATAGCAAACGTATTATTTTTAAACATCGCTTCTGCCGCCCAACCTGCTGGTCGCCAGTCCTGGCGGGATTGCCACGGGGTAGAGACCTGTTTTGCGCACATTTATCTGAAGCCTTTTACAATAAGGTGCGCAAAGTAGCGCTA
>JAJQDC010000034.1:0-1531 GCA_021202395.1 Clostridia bacterium
GCTGTTCATAAAGTTATTCTACTTTAGTTTAATTTTAAATTTATATAATTGTAACATTTAAACCTTAAATGTGCAATAAAAAATGGAAAGAATTTATAAAACTTTTTAAAAATTTTTATGAAAAATTTCGTATTGCGTTGCCCATACTTTAAAATAAAACATGCCAAAATAAATAAATTTACTACGGGGACCCGCTGAATATCTTATTTAAAGATGTAAAATTGTTTTAAAATATATATTTTTACGTCTAAATATTAAGATTTGCTCTTGACAGAAAGCCGATTTTGTAATAAAATATATCTTAGATAACCATATAATAGAAGTATGGCTGTTTGTTGCAGTCCTGAGGCAGACTGCCGCTGACTTAAAAATTTTATCTGACGGAGTAATGATTATGACTAATACCGAACAACCCAAAAAGAAACTGACTGTAATTACGTATATAATTGCTTTGGTTTGCCTTATACTCGGATTACTTCTGCCTAACCACGACGGAAAAATGATGATAACCACGCTTCCTTCGGCTTTTGCCGAACTGTTCAGCGCACTGAACATTACAAGCGTGCCCGGTAATGCGTTTGCCAGTTCTGTAGACGTAAACTTCTTTGGGCTTATCACACTGGATATAGGCGCTCTGGCAATTCTGCTTTACGCAGTTATTACCGTAATTGGTATAATAATGCTTATACCTGCATTTGCCTGCAAGAAAAAGAAACCCGTTTCTGTATGTTCTTACACTGTTGAAATAGCTGCATTTATAGTTTTATTTATTTATGTACTACTTATTACTGGCAACACAGGCTTAACTAACTATACCCCTTCTGACTTTGCAAACAACTTCCCCTTTGACTGGGGCGTTATATGTATCGCATTTTTAGGTACGCTTTTAATGCTGCTTATACAGGCTGTAGCCAATTATAAAGGCGCAGGCGCTCTTAAAATTGTAATATGGCTGCTTGGTATGATAGGCGTTTACTCGCTGTTTACCATCACAGGTTTATCATTTATATTCAGCGAAGAATACGGCAACCTTGGCGGTCTGTTTGCAGTTGCAGACGGAACACACCTTTCGGGCTACCACTTCTTATATTTCTTTGTACAGGTAACGTTCAGCGGAAACAAAGCCGTTTATCTGCTTGGTACATCGGGCACGGCAAAAGCTGCTTCTATAATAATTGCAATCGCTGCACTTTTAGCAATTATTAACTTTATTATAGATACCTTTGCATTGAGCACCAAAACCAGAAAGAGCAACGTGGTATTTGACTGCGTAAGATACCTTCTTGAATTTGTTTGTGCGCTTATAGGCATTATACTTCTGTTCGCAATAAAAGAATACAAGGCTGAACCGGGCATACTTTTGTATGTACTTGTAGCTGTTTCCGTTATCTGCGCAGACATAAGCATAGTAAGAAGCGCCGTTTACAAAAAGCCCAAGAAGGAACCTGAAATTGCAGAACCTGCAGAAAGCTATTACGAAGACGACTTCTACGGTGAATATGAACCCGAACCCGCTCCCGCACCTGCACCC
>JAJQDC010000034.1:1631-10036 GCA_021202395.1 Clostridia bacterium
GCTCCTGCAATGGTTTATATACCCGTTTACCCCATGAACTTTGCACCCGCACCTGCACCCGCTCCTGCAATGGTTTATATACCCGTTTACCCCATGAACTTTGCACCCGCACCTGTAGCAGCCGGATACGGATATCCCCCTGCTCCCGCACCTGCACCCGCAGCACCTGAAAGCGTTTACAAAGTAAAACAGGTTTACTGCGGACCTACTGATGATTTTATATTAAAACTTGAAGAAAGCGAAAAGATTGAATTTGCCAAACTGTTTATAGAAAAGGTAAACGGCGATTATGACAACATCCCCGATTACATTGTAGGCGGCAATAACAAAGCGTTCTTCTCGGCACTGTTTATTTATCTTAGCCAGTTCCGCCCCCTTATGTCAAGCGGACTTATGAATAAGATTTACGACGAACTCAACTTGCTTAACGAAGAAAACGAAGAAGAATAATAAATTTTAAAACCGCAGGCTGTAAGCCTGCGGTTTTATTTCACCCCGCATTGCGTAACGCAATGCGGGGTGAAATTTTTTGATGTGTGAGTGTCTTTGCAAGCGTAGCTTGGCAATCGTAGCATAGTGGTCGCTCTACTTTTATACGATTCTTCGCTTACGCTCTAAATGACAACAATTTACTTTTTGCCTGTCCTGATAAGGACGGCTATAAGATTAAAATTATTTAAGACTAAAACATTATTATCTTTAAACAACGCTTCTGCCGCCGTGCCTGCTGGTCGCCAGTTCTGGCGCGCGAGCGAAGCGACACTCTGCGCACCGCACTATAAAAAGTTCTATAATATGGCGCAGATATTGCCACGCGGTGGAGCCCGCTCGCAATGACGTATAGACTACTGTCGTTTATAATGATGACGGAAAGTTTTTAAATTTTATCTTACTTAAACAGTGCCATAAATTCTCGCAGGGCGAACGGAACGGGGACGTTTTTTGGCAGAGCCATACCTACCCCGCGCACGGGCAGTGTGGGGTTAATTGCCACTTCAAACAGCTCTCCGCTGTTTAAGTACTTTTTGCAGTACTCTCGCGGAACGCAGCCGATACCCATCCCCTTTGCAGCAAGCTTAAGCATAAGGTCCCAGTTGGCTACTTCTATATCCGGCTGGAGAGTTATGCCCAAAGAGCTTAAATAAGCGTCCGTTGCGTGGCGGGCTACGGTATTTTTTTCCATCATTAAAATGGGATATTCCTGCAGCTTTTTAATGGGAACAACGCTGTTTTTAAGTTCAGAAAATTTTTCGTTTGCCACAAAAATATCTGAAAGAAGGCTTACGCTGCCCGAAAGTACGACTTCTTTATCGTCTACGGGAAGGTTAATAAACACAATGTCGCACTTGTTATCTTTCAGCTGGGCTATTGTATCCATAGTAGTGCCTGTGATAAGATCGAACTTTACCGCGGGGTACATTTCGTGGAATTCTACTATTTTATCTGCAATCAGGTTAGAAAATATTGAGTCGGTTGCACCTATCCTTATTGTTCCCGTAGCGGTGGTTTTAAGCTCTATAAGCATATTTTCGGCACCGTCTAACAGGGTAAGGGCTTCTTCTACCTGCTTAAAGATAAGCTTGCCGCCCTGGACGGAAAGTTCCATACCCTTGTGGGTGCGGTTAAAAAGTGAAGTACCCAGCTGATTTTCTAACTGTTTTATTGCCTGCGACACAGCCGGCTGTGAGATGTAAAGCTCTTCTGCCGCCCTGGTAAGGCTGCCGCATTTGGCTACGGTGTAAAACACACGATATAATTCAAGATTTACCATAAACTCTCTCCTTTTGTATAATTAATAAGGTAAAGATTTTTAGGGAATTACCCTCATCCGTCGGCTTTGCCGACACGTTCTACTATGTATGGCTTACGCTACACCTGAGAGAAGGCAAGAAATAATGTAAAAATTATCCCCTCATCCGCCCATAAAGGGCACCTTCCCCCATAAAAGGGGAAGGCAAGTTTACGTACGACGAACGTCTGCTAAATTATTTTCCGACGCAGAATTTGGAAAAGATACGGTCAATCACCTCTTCCCCAGCCGTTTCACCCGTTATCTCGCCAAGAATATCCCAGCATGCTTTTATGTCTATAGAAATTACGTCTAACGGGTAGCCGTCTATATGCTCTATTGCGGAAGAAAGCGCTGTCTGCGCGCGGCAAAGCGCATTGTAATGCCGCTCTTCTATTAAAAAGGCACCGTCTAAACTGCCTGCGGGCAGGGCGGCCGCACGCATCATATCTTTTAATTTATCTACCCCGTCGCCGGTAACGGCAGAAACGCATATATCCGCCTGCGGCGAAAATGCACCCAAATCGGTTTTGCTGCAGACCTTAATAACGTGGCAGGTAATGCCGCTAAGTATATCTGCTTCTTCCTTGCCGAATTCTTCAAATACAAGAAGAGCCAAATCGCTGCCTTCAAGCGTGCGGCGGGCGCGCTGTATGCCGATACTTTCTACAGAACCGGCGCTTTGCCTTATGCCAGCGGTATCAAACAGGTTAAAGTTTACGCCGTCTATCTGTATGCAGCCTTCTACCACGTCGCGGGTGGTGCCTGCTTCTGCGGAGACTATTGCTTTATCGTAGCCGAGCATGGCATTTAAAAGCGAACTTTTGCCCGCATTTGGCACGCCGCAGATGGCTACGGATATTCCGTTTTTAATTTTTTTGCCGCCGCTGTAGGCATTTACAAGCCCGTTTACGCCGCTTAACGCATCAATTAAAACTGCTTTTACATTGTCGGTATGGGCGGCTTCTATATCTTCTTCGGGGTAGTCGGCGTCGGCTCCGAGCTGGGCTAATACGTCGGTTAAGGCAGACTGTATATCCTTTACTTTATTTGTAAGCTTTTCGCTGTACAGTAAACTGCCTGCACGCACTTCGGCAAGAGATTGCCCGTTTATCATATCTGCCATACCTTCGGCAGAAGACAGAGAAATTTTACCGTTTAAAAAAGCCCTGCGGGTAAACTCGCCTGCCTGTGCTGGGCGGGCGCCGTTTGCAAAAATATTTTTAAGTATCGCACGGGACAGCTGCACGCCGCCGTGGCAGTGCAGTTCGGCTACGTCTTCACCCGTAAAGGAACGGGGCGCACGGAAAATTACGCAGTAGCCGTAATCGGTTACGCCGCTGCCCGCAATTTTGCCGTAGTACATCTGCCCGTGTGCAAAATCTTTTACCGCCCTTTTGCCCGCAGGGGTAAACACTTTGCCCGCCACTTCTGCAGCCGTACTGCCGCTTATTCTTATTACGGCTATGCCGCCCGTTGCCGGCGCGGTTGCTATTGCCGCTATACTTTCATACATAAAAAACTGCTCTTAAAATAAAAAATACTGCATAGTATAACCGTAATTTATACCTGCAACATTATTGTAGCACAAAACTATAAGATAAGCAAATATTATAAAACAAAAATACGGCGTAAACGCATAATTTTACGTTTACGCCGTTAAATTAAATACGAATTAAAAATCTTCGAAAGGAGAATCGTTTGACGGGCTGCCGTTGTTACTGTTGTTGTTACTGTTGTTATTGCCGTATTCTTCAAACGGGTCGGATGCAGCGCTGCCCTGCGAAGCATTATTATTTACGTTATTGGTATTGTACGGGTCGTTCTGCGGGGGCGGTGCGCCGTAACCGCGGCTGTACGGGTTCTGGTTGTACATATTCTGCTGCTGTTGCTGCTGATACCTGCGGTAATTATCTTCACGTACCTTGCGGATATAGTCGTTATAGTTAAGCCCCTTGTTGTTCCTTACGCAGTAGATTATTATGCCGTTTACGGGGAGCAGTGCGCCCACTACCGAAAACAGAACGTACCTGCGCGATGAATAGGTGCGGTAGAACGACGTATAAAGGAACAGCTTTAAAACTATGAATATAAGCTCAAACCAGATAAGGATATAGTTGTATAAATACTGATATATCCACTGTGCCCAGCCAAGACCTTCGGGCATAGTATTGAGCCAGCCGCCAAAGGTATAATATGCAACATCGGTGCCCGTTGTGTAATACACAGGTTCCCACAAAATGTAATCTTCTACAAGAAAGTAACTTGCGTAATACAGCGTATAGCCGACAAACATAACTATATCTAAAATGGCTACAGCTATGGCGAACATACGGGTATCCATACTGTTCATTACTTTATTTTTTTGGGCGCACACACCTATATAGTACAGCTGCAAAAAGGGTACCCACGCCATCCAGCGGTGAGTGTAACCTTCGTGCCCCGCTATGGTGTACAGCCCCATCCCCTGGAAGATGTAAACTATTACAAAACACAGCGCGCCCACTAACAGGCATATCCACAATTCGTTTGTAAAGTTATTAGCTAACGAAGCAAACTGAAAAATATCCATAATTCTCCGAACGGCGCAAAGCGCCTTATTTGTTCCTTACTCCTTTGTAAACCACATTTTATAATTATCTAATGTAATTAATAAAATGGCTATGTGAAAATGGTGTAAAATTTACTTAATTTTTGGCTCCATTTTCAGGGAAGGCATGGTTATTTTTACGCAAGCATGTTGTTTATTGCTGAAACAAGAGCCTTGCAGGAGCTGGTTATAATATCTTCGTCTATACCTGCCCCCCAATAGGTTTTGCCGTTTGACTCTATACCTACGTACGCTATTGCAAGCGAAGTTGACTTTTGCGTAAGGGCGTGCTCTTCGTAAGACGTTAAAGTGTACTCTATGCCCAGATGCTGCTTTAACGCGTTGGAAACAGCGTCTAACCTGCCGTTGCCGTCGCCCTGTATATCGGTCATTCTGCCGCCCTTTAATACGGTTACCGTGGCGTGAATACCGCCCGTCTGCTTGTAGTGGTAAGCGGTTACGTCAAAGAACTTTCTGCTGTTTACAAAGCGGTCTTCAAATACCTTATACACTTCGTCGGGATGCAGCTCTTTATGTGTTTTATCTGACACATCTTTGGCGGCGTAGCCCATTGCCTCTTTCATGCCTGCGGGCAGATTTATACCGTAATTGGTCTGCAAAATGTAGCCTACCCCGCCCTTGCCAGACTGTGAATTTATACGTATTACGTCAGCATCGTACTGCCTGCCGACGTCTTTGGGGTCTATAGGTAAGTATGGCACATCCCATATCTTTTTATTTTGCTTAGCGCGCCAGTCCATACCCTTTGCAATGGCGTCCTGATGGGAACCGGAAAAGGCTGCAAACACCAGTTCGCCCGCATACGGCTGGCGGGGAGATATTGCCATACCTGTAAACGATTTATAGAGCGAACAGATATAAGGCATATTTTCGAAATTGAGTTTTGGATCTACCCCCTGGGAAAACATATTCATTGCAAGCGTAACGATGTCTACGTTGCCCGTACGTTCGCCGTTGCCGAAGAGCGTACCTTCTATACGGTCGGCACCTGCAAGCAAGCCCATCTCTGCCGCCGCTACGCCGCATCCGCGGTCGTTATGCGGATGAAGAGAAATCACCACGCTGCTGCGGTACTTCATATATTTGTGCATATATTCTACCTGCTGGGCGTAAACGTGGGGGATGGCGTTTTCTACCGTGGCGGGTAAATTTATTACCGCTTTACGGCTCGGGGTGGGCTGCCATACGTCTAATACGGCGTTTACTACTTCTAACGCATATTCGGGTTCGGTACCCGTAAACGATTCGGGGGAATATTCAAAGCGGTAATCTGCACCTTCGGCAGCGGTAAGTTCTTTTAAAAGCTTGGCGCCGTCTACCGCAATCTGCTTTATAGCTTCTTTATCCTTTTTAAACACCTGCTCGCGCTGGGCTACGCTTGTTGAGTTGTAAACGTGCACTATTACGTTTTTAGCGCCGCGGACGGCTTCGAAGGTCTTTTTAATTATATGTTCCCTTGCCTGCGTAAGCACCTGTATGGTTACGTCGTCAGGGATAAGGTTGCCTTCTATAAGCGTACGAAGGAACTCGTACTCCGTTTCTGATGAAGCGGGGAAGCCCACTTCTATCTCTTTAAAACCGATTTCTACGAGAAGTTTAAAAAATTCTACCTTTGTTTCAAGCGACATGGGTTCTATTAAACTCTGGTTGCCGTCGCGAAGGTCCACCGAACACCATTCGGGGGCAGACGTAATACAGTCTTTTTGCGCCCAGTCCATACAGCGCACGGGGGGCATATAGTACTGTTTTGAATATTTGTCGTAATTTCTCATAGTATACTCCGATAGTTGTTTATTACTGATGACTATAATAAACATAAAAGCGCGGAACGTCTTAAAGAGACGCCGCGCCGCGTGGTACCACTCTTCTTTACAGCTGAAAGCTGCCTTTAAGGCACATTTATGCCCTGCCCTTTGTACGGCGGGAATACCGTATTTGCCTACTTATTTTCAGCAAATCTGCTCTGCGGCGAGTTCACCCTGCCCCTTTGTTTACCTTACACCAACCGATAAATCTCTGCATCCCAAGGCGCGGTTACTATTCCGCTTCATCGCATTATACAAATTTATATTATAATACCATACATTAAAATAAATTGCAACACTTTTAGGTAAAAAAGGTTTATTTTTCTGTATTTTCAGCTATGTGGGCAGATTTTTTACCGCGGAGCATGCCGCGGCAGCGCCATAACGGGCTCTGCCTGCCGTCGTCTTCTAATAAAAGTATAAATATTGAATAGTACATTGCAGGGTAAACGTGGAAGATGTGGTTATCTAACAGGCTTACGCAGATTATCATAACAATTACCGCAACGTAAAAGCCTGTTTCGTAAGCAGGCTTTCTGTTTACGCACATTGCCACCTGTACCAGATGTACAAGCAAGGAAATTATGCCTACTACGCCGCAGCAGGCAAGAACCTGTATAAACATGTTGTGGTACATATCGGGGAAAACCCAGTTTTCTATATCGTAAAGGTCTATCGGCTCGTAAAAACCCACGCCGAACACGGGGGCTTTTATAAAGTTCTTTAAGCCCGCAAGCCATATTTCAAACCGCCCCATATCGGAAAAACCACGTTCAAAGTAGACGGCAAAAATCTCTTTTAAATAATCCCGCAAAACGGCGGCAACGACCACGCCTATTACTACGCAGGCGGCGTTGAATATCCAAACGAATTTGCGGAAGGGCGTCTTTTTTATGCAGAAGAATACAAACGCACACATAAGCAGCAAGCCGCCGAACAGCACCGAAGTACGGCTGAGCGTCAAGCAAATGCCGCCGAAATAGACGAAAGGTAGCACGTAAAGCGCCCAGCCGCCCCTTTTAACTTTAAGCGCAAGGTAATAGCAGGCAGGCATAAATATTGCAAGCACCGCACCCGCGTTATTGCTCATGCCCCAGCCGACCTTTATAAGATCTTTATCTATAGAGCCGTCGGCAATTACCCCGTCGGCAATGTAAAGTTTGATTATCTGTAAAAACACTACCCCCGCCGCAAGCACAAGAATGTAGGCTACATATTTTGCAGTGCCGCCGTTTATATCAAGCGTGCTGAAAAAGAAAATGTAAGCTGCAAAAAAGGAAAGGGCGATAAGCGCGCCGAACGCCAGATTGTTTACTGTATAACCGCTGTAAAAAACCCCGTTGAGCAAAAATGCAACGGTAAGAAGTATTATGCCAAGCCGCAGGCGGCTGTGTTTAAAAAAGTTTTTGCCGTTGCCCCACACCGCCATTTTAAATATAAACGAAGCAATAAGGATAACGCCTATCACTATAAGATAGATGCGTACCGACCAGTTATAAAAAAATTCTGAAAGGTAAGGATATTGCGGAGTGTGCTTCCAGCTGGTGGAAAATACCGCCATTACAAATAAAGATAACAGCGGCTTGCTGTCTTCGCAGAAAAGGCAGCAAAAGACGGCAATAAGTGCTGTTAACGCATAAAAGGCAACTTCTAGCCCGAACAGCGAACAAATAAAAGCCAGCCCTGCATACACCGCAGGGAAAGCGTAACTGTTAAAAAATGAAGTTATATGGCGCATCACTTTATTTTGCGCAAGATGCTGCAGTTTTTGCTTTACCATAAAAAGACCTTTACCTGTACCGCCTTATAAGGTATTATATACCTTGCTGTATATTTTTGCAAGTGAATGATGCAAAAGTGGTTGAGCTTCCCTTGACAAATTAATTTTTTATGCTATAATAATTACAGGTTGAGCTTTTGCAGCGTACTTGACGGTCTTTTCTTTCACGTTGCCGTCTTTGTCATAGGTTACTTTTATGTAGCTTACTGCAAAGGCTTTTTTTATTTTGCAGCTTTTTACAAAAATATTTACTTCAGGATAAAATTTTTCTTATCGTTCAAAAATTTTGTTAATTTTTTGCACGTTGTGATAAATAATTAAAAATTTATTAACTAACTATTTACCATAATAACCCTCTTGCCCACAAATAAATTTTGTACTAGAATTATAATAAAGTATGCAGATTGCTTTACTATATAT
>JAJQDC010000002.1 GCA_021202395.1 Clostridia bacterium
TAAAATGTACCATATTTTAATTTTTTAAAAATTTTTTTCAACTTTTTTAGCGAACACTATTGACAATTAGAATTTAAAATGTTTGTGAAAATTAAAAATTGTTATAATTTTGATATAAAATAATAATCTGCAGACAAATATTTATGCCTGCAGATTATTTAGAGAGAAAGCTATTGTAGATTGCCAATCTACAATGGGGTGTTATCTTGTCTGTCCGTTGCCATGGATAACGTATTTATAAGAAGTAAGCTCTTTAAGCCCCATAGGCCCGCGGGCGTGTAGTTTTTGCGTAGATATACCCATCTCGCAGCCAAGCCCGAATTCACCGCCGTCGGTAAAGCGTGTAGAAGCATTAACATATACAGCGGCGCTGTCTACTGCGCTTACAAAGTAATCGGCGTTATCTTTATTTTCCGTTACTATGCAGTCGCTGTGCGCCGTTGAATGTTCAGCTATATGTTTTGCAGCGTCTTCAACGCTACCTACCACTTTAACCGCCATAATATAATCTAAAAATTCAGTATCAAAGTCATTTTCGCCTGCTTTAACGCAGTATTCTTTTCCGCCTATAATTTTATAACCGTCTTCGTCAAGTTTTAAAGTAACTGGGTTTTTATCGCGGTCTGTTACCAATCTTTTATACAAAAGCGGCAAAAACTTTTGCGCAATATCTTTGTTTACAAGGCAAACTTCCATTGCGTTGCATACCGAAGGACGGCTTGTTTTTGCGTTTTCTATTATATCCAAAGCCATATTTAAATTTGCCGACTGGTCTACGTAAACATGGCAGATACCTGTTCCCGTCTGTATGCAGGGTACTTTTGCATTTTGCACGCAGGCATTGATCAGCCCTGCGCCGCCGCGGGGAATAAGTAAATCTACAAACCCAGTGGCAACCATTATTTCTTGTGCGCTTTGCCTGGTTGTATCTTGTATAAGGTTTATAAAATAAGGCGACAGACCTGCTTTTTCTAGCCCGCACCGCATAGCGTTTACTATAGCCTGGGCAGATAAATGGGCTTCTTTGCCTGTACGGAGTACGCATACATTGCCGCTTTTAAGGCACAGCGCCGCCGCATCAGAAGTTACGTTGGGGCGGCTTTCATAAATTATAGCCACAACGCCGAGCGGAACGGAGATTTTTTCTAACACTATTCCGCTTGGTCTGGTAATTTTATCGTAAACAATTCCCACAGGGTCGGGAAGTTCGGCTACCTGCCTTATGCCGTCTGACATGCCCTGTATGCGGCTTTGCGTCAAAAGCAGACGGTCTGTCATAACCTGAGATATTTTTCCCTTAGCAGCAGCAACGTCTTTTTCGTTTTCGGCAAGAATAAGCGCACTCTGTTCAAGAATACAGTCTGCCATTAAATTTAAGGCAAGATTTTTCTTTTCTGTGGTAAGAAACAAAGCTTGCGTTTTAACGCTGTTTGCCTGCCGCAAAATTTCCTGCGTAGTCATAAATATCTCCGTTTAAATTTTTTTGCCGATAAATCTGGTACCTACGTCTTCGCCGTTTACTGCACCGTAAATTACATCTGCATTTTTGCCGCTTGCAATAACCATATCTATTCCGCTTGACATACACATTTTTGCCGCCTGCAGCTTGGTTGACATACCGCCGGTGCCAAATGTTCCTGCACCGCCTGCGGCGGAATACATTTCAGGCGTGATTTCGTTTACTACAGGTATAAGCTTAGCGTTATTATCCGTTTTGGGGTTACCAGTATATAAGCCGTCTATATCAGAGAGCACCACCATAAGATCGGCACCCACACTTACGGCAACAATGGCTGCAAGCGAATCGTTATCGCCCAAAGAAATTTCTTTGGTGGCAATCGTGTCGTTTTCGTTAATAACGGGTATAATGCCGAGTTCTATAAGGCGTACAAGCGTGTTGTGGAAGTTTGTGCGGCGGACGTCGTCTGAAACGTCGTCGGCAGTAATAAGTATCTGTGCAACCGTCTGACCATAGTCAGAAAAGAATTTGTCGTACGTGTACATAAGTTCGCATTGCCCTACCGCCGCTGCTGCCTGCTTTGTGGGTATGTCTGCAGGCTTTGCGGCAAAAGCAAGCTTATCTATTCCCCTTGCTATCGCACCCGAAGATACTAAAATAACTTCATTACCCGCATTCTTTAAATCAGAAAGCACCCTGCAAAGCCCGTCTATAAATTTAAAATTAGCCTTACCTGTAGAGTAGGTAAGCGTAGATGTTCCTGCTTTTACTACAAGTCGCATAAATAACCTTTAACTTTTTTATTGCAAAAAGGCGGCGTAACCAAGGTACACCGCCGAATAATTTTGCAAGAATTTTATTAAACGATGCCCTGTGCCATCATTGCATCGGCAACCTTTTTAAAGCCTGCAATGTTTGCACCCATTACGTAATTGCCTTCGTAGCCGTATTCTTTTGCAGCGTCGTCTATATTGTGGTAAATGTTTACCATAATACCTTTAAGCTTAGCGTCTACTTCTTCAAATGACCAGAACATTCTGCCTGAAGACTGAGCCATTTCTAATGCAGATGTAGCTACACCGCCTGCATTTGCTGCCTTTGCGGGAAGGAACACCACGCCGCTTTTCTGGAATACTTCTATAGCTTCTAATGTAGAAGGCATATTTGCGCCTTCGCCTACGTATTTGCAGCCGTTATCCACAAGAATCTGTGCAGATTTTGCGTCTATTTCATTTTGCGTTGCGCAAGGAAGAGCTATGTCGCAGGGAATGGTCCATATGCCTTTGCAGCCTTCGGTGTAAGTTGCTCCTTCTACCCTTTCGGCATATTCCTTTATCCTGCCGCGCTTAACTTCTTTTATGTCTTTAATTATATCAAGCCTGATGCCTGCGGGGTCGTAAATGTAACCGTTGGAATCGTACATTGCAACTACTTTTGCACCAAGGCTCTGAGCCTTCTGGCAGGCATAAATTGCAACGTTGCCCGAACCTGATATTACAACCGTTTTGCCTTCAAAACTATCACCGCGTGCTTTTAATGCTTCTTCGGTGATGTAAATCAAGCCGTAACCTGTGGCTTCTGTTCTTGCAAGGCTGCCGCCGTAAGAAAGCCCCCTGCCGGTAAGAACGCCTACATGCTCGTCTCTTATTCTCTTATACTGACCGAAAAGATAGCCGATTTCCCTGCCACCAACGCCGATGTCGCCAGCGGGTACGTCGGTATCGTCGCCGATATGGCGGTAAAGTTCTGTCATAAAGCTCTGGCAGAACGCCATTACTTCCCTGTCAGACTTACCCTTCGGGTCAAAGTCAGAGCCGCCCTTGCCGCCGCCTATGGGAAGACCTGTAAGGCTGTTTTTAAGAATCTATTCAAGACCTAAAAATTTAATTATTGAAAGGTTTACCGAAGGATGGAACCTTAAACCGCCCTTATAAGGGCCGATTGCACTGTTAAACTGCACGCGGTAGCCTTTGTTTACCTGTACTTTACCCTTGTCGTCTACCCAGGGTACACGGAACATTATCACCCTTTCAGGCTCTACAAATCTTTCTAAAAGACCAGCCTTTTCGTATTTGGGGTGTTTTTCTACTACAGGTTCAAGCGTAGTAAGAATTTCCGTTGCCGCCTGATGGAATTCAGGTTCATTAGGGTTGCGTTTTTTTAAGTTTTTTAAAACTCTCTCAACGTATGTCATAAATTGCTCCTGTTAAGTACAACGGTTTACGTTGTATAAAATAAACTTATACAGATTATAACATAAGCTTAACAAATTTCCAAATTCACAGGGTGCAGTTTTGTATTTGCATTTTTTATATAAGGTATAAGCTAAATTTATATTTTTGTGTTAATGATTATAATTTTCCCCGTTTCGGGGTTGTATCCTGCTGTTACCTTTTTTAAATTAAATTATTACTTATTAAATTGTTGTTTAGAGCCGTAAAGCAAAAATTTAAAGATAAAGTTGATTATCAGTCCAAAATCGCTTGATTTTTTTTATTAAATTTTATAATATATTAATGCTCGGCTGAAAAATGCCGAGCGGCAATATGCAGAGATGGCTGAGCGGTTTAAGGCGCACGATTGGAAATCGTGTGAAGGTTAATCCCTTCCGGAGGTTCAAATCCTCTTCTCTGCGCCAGATCGGCAATAAACCCTTCAGCTGAAGGGTTTATTGCTTGATTAATTTTTAAATTATTTGCAAAGATGGCGGAGTGGTCGAACGCGCACGACTCGAAATCGTGTTACGCAGGAATACGTACGGGGGTTCAAATCCCTCTCTTTGCGCCAAAAAATAGCAAAAAACCCTTCATTTTGAAGGGCTTTTTGTTTTGCTCCGACCTTACCACGATTTTTATCTGCGTTTAAAAATCGGGAAATAAAGTAAATTTTAATGCTTTTATGCGTTTAGAATAAAAAATTTTGTATTGATTATAATGAAGATAAAATTTTATGTAATAAAATACATTTTAAAAAAGGCAAGGCTCAACCGCCCTGCCTTTTTTACTGCTTAAGATACTACCCTTATTACCGAAACAACGTTTGCAACGTCGCTTGCATTTATGTCTTCTACCGCCTTGTTAACACTCTTTTCTTTTGTGGTATGCGTTATAAATATAAGCGGTACCCTTCCGTCCTTTGAACACGTATCTTCCTGTATCATCTGCGCAACAGATATATTGTGGCGAGAGAAGATGGAAGAAACTTTTGCCAGAACGCCCGCTTTGTCGTGGGCATCAAGCCTTATATAGTAAGCACTTTTAAAGTTATCTATAAACTTGGTTGCAGGGTCTGCCCCTTCGGTATTTTTAAATGTAGAATACCTGAAGTTGGGGTGGGTAGCACAGTAGATTACATCGCCCACTATCGCACTGCCCGTAGGCAATGCGCCTGCTCCCCTGCCGTAAAGCATTACGTCTTCTACACTGTCGCCCGTTATATAAACGGCATTGTAACTGTCGTTAACGCTTGCAAGCGGATGTCCTGCTTTAATATATGTCGGGTGTACCCTTACTTCTATCCCGTCTTCGGTATTTTTGCCTATTGCAAGCAGTTTTAATACATAACCAAGCTGTTTGCCATAGTTTATATCTTCCGCCGTTATACCCGTAATTCCTTCCCTGTAAATTTTAGAAAAAGGAATTTTTGTATGGAATGCAAGGCTAGACAGAATAGAAAGTTTGTATGCCGCATCGTAGCCTTCTACATCTGCGGTAGGGTTTGCTTCGGCATAGCCAAGTTTTTGAGCTTCCTTTAAGACTTCTTCATAAGAAGAACCTTCGTTAGACATTTTTGTAAGTATATAGTTTGTAGTACCGTTTATAATGCCCATCATAGACAGTATTTTATTGCCCTGAAGGTTATCTAACAGCGCCCTTATAACGGGCACGCCGCCAACGCAACTTGCTTCAAAAAACAGTCCGCAATTATTTTTTCTTGCTGCTTTTTCTAATTCGTAGCTGTATTTGCAAAAGAGCTCTTTGTTAGAAGTAACAACCGATTTACCAGCGTTAAGCGCAGAAAGTACAAAGGTTTTAGCAGGTTCTACCCCGCCCATTACTTCTATAACTATATCAACGTCGGGGTTGGAACAAATTTCCTGTATGTTCGTTGCTATTTTATTTTCGGGCACGCCTAAAGCAAGCGCCCTTTCCTTGCGAAGTTCAAGAACGTTTTCTACTACTATATCAACGTTTTGCGTCTTCTGGTAAAACTCCCTGTGTTCGGTAAGTATCTGGTAAGTTCCGCCGCCTACTACGCCTAAACCTAAAATAGCTACTCCGACCTTTTTCATATAGTTATGCCTCCGTACTGTTCAAGTAATAAAGATATTTAAGCCCTTCAAGCGTTAAAAGCTTGTCTACGTAATCTATATTGCTTATTTCTTTTGCAATTACTTCAGAAAAACCGCCTGTTGCGACAGTTTTTACATCTGTACACTTCATTTCTTTCTTGATTTTTTTAACAATATATTCTACCAGACCGGCAAAACCGAACACTATACCGGACTGCATATTGGTTATAGTATTCTTACCGATTACCGTAGCAGGGCGTTCTATTTCTACCCTGGGAAGTTTTGCCGTACCGTTTACAAGGCTGTCTAAAGATCCCTTTATACCCGGTGCTATTACTCCGCCGATAAATTCACCTTTTGAATCTAAAACATTAAAAGTTGTAGCAGTTCCAAAGTCTACTATTATAAGCGGGGCGCCGTATTTTTTTAACCCGGCAACGTTGTTTACCACCCTGTCTGCGCCAACTTCACGGGCGTTGTCTACCTTAAGGTTTAAACCGGTTTTTAACCCCGGTGCAAGCGAAAGGGGCGTAATATCAAGGTAAGTAGAACACATACGCTCTAACGTGTAGTCAAGCTGCGGTACTACCGAAGACATAATGCCGCCCTTAATATCATCCGGTTCCACGCCGTAGTTTTTTAAGATATTAATCAGCTGCCCGCCGTACTCGTCAGAAGTTTTTTTGACGTCGGTAGCCACACGGAAACTCATCTTTAAATCGTCTCCGTTAAAAACGGCGTATTTAATATTAGTGTTACCTATATCAAGACAAATTATCATTTTAATTATCCGTTATTTCCGTCAGGTTCATCGTTAACATTAGCTGCCTTTTTCTTTTTGCTGTTTTTGGCAATCTGCTTTTCTACTATCCTTGTTACAGTTGCAACAGCAGGAGCAAGCAGCAAACTTGTTAATAGCTCAATAAAGAAATTCCATGTTATAACGACGACGAAAACAACGTAAAACGCATTTTCCGCACTATAATCTAACCCGTATAAAGCTAAATATGAAAGAATATCGTCGTATATTACAAAGCAACCAATTGCAAAAATTCCCGTATTAACGATTGGAACAATAGCTGCCGTAACAAATACGGCAACAATTTTATTCTTTTTTGCAATAAGCCAATACACGCACCCGGCAACCGCACCTGCAGCCGTTGTTTTTACAAGGCAAATAAGGATTGTAGCTAAAGGGCTTGAGTTAAACAAATAAAAAGTAAACGCTTCTGCGCCCGTTACGCCGTACATCGTTACTATAAAGCCGCATATAAATCCAAGCAAAGCCCCGCCCGCCGGACCGAATAATATTGCTCCCAACGCAATAGGAACAAGCGCAAGGTTTAAACTTAAACCAGCAATCTGAATGTTGCCGCCGAACATCTGAAGAACAACGACAAGAGCCACAAGCACGGCAAAGTAAGCAATGTTCTTTGCCGTAAAAAAGGTTGTTTTTTTAACCTTTTCCATAAAATACCTCCATCGGATTTCATAAAGAATATCCGTAGAAAAAAATAAATTATACCCGAAGCGGTCAGACTAAAAGCAATGTCAGCCGCCATAAGTACCGTAACAGAATGCTTAAAAAGCACCAAAACTTATCGTATAGTATAACATTTTGCGTTAAATTATGCAAGCAAAAGCAGCATAGAGTAACATTTTTCCGTAAAAATTAATATGATTTATTATAAGTGAAATCGGGCAGGGTAAATTTACTTACTTTACATACCGCCTTGCCAAAAGTAAAATTCAGGAGGAACATATGAACATCTTTTCTAACTGCGGATCCAACAGCTGTTTATGGATACTTTTGCTTCTGCTTATCGCGGCAGGCTGCAGCGGTAACGGCTTGGAACAGGTTCTGTCGGGCAGCTGCACACCCGTTCTGATAGCTCTTTTATATACTATGTGGCGGAACGGAACGCTGAGCAGCATTTTGTGTGGCAACGACGGCGGCGGTTGCTGCAACTGAATAAATACCAACAAAGGGGCTGATTAGTTCAGCCCCTTTAAACTATTTTAAGTAAATTTTATTGCTATACAGGTATTTATACACCGCTGCAAGCGTTTTAGCATCACAAATTTTACCTTGTTCTATCAGACATAGTACTTCGTTAATATCCATATAGCAGGTATTTATGAACTCATCTTCGTCAAGATGCTGTTCAGACTGCGTTACTTCTTCTGCAAGATATACGTAGATAATTTCATCTGTGTACCCCGGCGAAGGATACACTTCGCATAGCCGTTTTAAGCTTTTGGCAATACAGCCCGTTTCTTCGGTAAGCTCGCGTGCGGCGGCAGCCATAGGATCTTCCCCCTTGTTCAGCTTGCCAGCAGGTATTTCGTAAAGCTCTTTGCCGTAAGGGAACCTGTACTGTTTTACAAGCAGAATTTTATTATCTTTAACGTAAAGCACTGCTGCACCGCCGCTGTGCCTTACTACTTCCCTTATTCCGCTTTTGCCCTGCGGCAGTTCAACGTCGCAAACGTCAAGCTTTACCACCCTGCCGCTGTAGATATTTTTACAGGATAATTGCTTTTCGGTAAGATCCATTTTAATTTATCTCCGCTGTAAGTAAATCTATGAAACGTGAAAAGTTATTATGACAGCGCGAAAAGTATTCATAGCCGCATAAAGATGCTTCCACCGATTGCAGCCTGCCTTCCTGCATGGCGCTGTCAAGCTCTGTTAAAATACAGATCCCGTCTTTAATGTCTGCAGGCGGCATACCGCTTTGCATTACAATTTCTTTTTCGTGAGCAATAAGCATGGATATTACTGCAAGTTTTTGCACAAGCGCACTATCCTGCTCTGTATTAGCGTCTGCAGGCTCTGCTGCGGCTTCGCTTAATTCTTCTTTAAATACTTCTTTTATAATATCTTCTAAACTTACAATAACCTTATCGCAAAAACTATGGAAGCTTGCAAAGTAACTGCCGTCTTCAGCAAAAAATTGCTGTAAAAATTCTGTAAAATTTAATGTATCGTTGTCAAATTCCACAAGCAGACAGAATATAAATGCCAGCCTGTCGCCAACCGATTCGGGCAGCTTAAGGCAACTGCGCTTTAAAAATCCGTCTTGCACCGTTACAAAGCATGCCCGTTTTGCCGCTATGTAATCAAAGTTTTTTGTAACTTCGTGGAACAATTCGTAAAGCGTCTGGCTGTTTACTATAGATTTTAAAATATCCTTTATGCCTGCGGTAGCCATAATAAATTTACTTGTTTTAAGCTGTTTGCATTTATCTAAAAATGCTAAAGCTTCTTCTTTTGTGCTGTCCATAACTTTCACCTTTGAATTATTTTTAATTATTATACCACATATTTTGCTAAAATAAAGATTTTTCTACTAATTAGTTGCTTTTAATTTTTAAATTATGTATAATGTATTCACGTTTAAATTAAGTGATTGTAAATTATAATGTTGAATATTGGCGAAACTTCTGTCAACAAATTAATAATTCTCTTCGTTTTTGATAAAATGGAAAGCGCTATATCGGAACGTACGATAGTAGACATTTGCTCTTCTTCTAACGACTGGATGGGCTACATGGACTGCGTTAACGTCATCCATAAACTTTTGGACGATAATTTTATCTGTATAGTAAACGAAGATGAAGACACGCTGTATACCATTACCCCCGACGGACGGGAAACTCTTGCTAACTTTTACATAAAAATTCCCAAGAGCGTCCGCGAAGAAATATCGCAGTTTGTAAAAAAGAACAGTGCCCGCTACCGCACCAGGCAGGAATGCCGCTCTGATTACTATCAGAATAAAGACGGTACCTACACCGTTTACCTTAAAATACTCTCTCCCGTACAGCCGATTTTGGAGCTTAAGTTTGTTGTTCCTGACAGAAAGTCCGCCAACAAGATTTATAAAAAATGGGAAGAAAAAGCTTCTGACGTTTATTCAGTTATATACGATAATCTTATAGACTAAGGTGAAAATGATGTATAAGTACCAGACAAAGGGAACGTGTTCTGCAGAGATACAGTTTGACGTTGACGAAAATAATAATCTGCATAATGTTAAATTTATCGGCGGCTGCAGGGGCAACACCCAGGGCGTAGCCCGCCTTTGCGAAGGCAGAAATATTGATGAAGTAGAAGGTATTTTGAAAGGCGTGCAGTGCCGTAACGGTACTTCCTGCCCCGACCAGCTTTCTAAGGCCTGTCTCTTACACATCT
>JAJQDC010000042.1 GCA_021202395.1 Clostridia bacterium
ATATTGAAAAAAAATCCATCGGGCGGCGCGCTGCGCCGCCCGATGGATTTTTATTTGTTTTTACTGAAATTAATATTAAGAAAGAATCTGTTGACAACTTATCATCCGGCATTACTTTGCGGGTTTAATGCTGTCTTTGCCGCCCATATAGGGGCGTAAAACTTCGGGTATAAACACACTGCCGTCTGCCTGCAGATGATTCTCTAAAAAGGCAATAAGCATCCTGGGGGGAGCAACCACAGTGTTATTTAACGTATGGGCAAACTCGTTTTTGCCCGTCTTTGAATTTTTATACCTTATGCCAAGCCTGCGTGCCTGTGCGTCGGTAAGGTTGGAGCAGCTGCCCACTTCAAAATATTTTTGCTGGCGGGGGCTCCATGCTTCTACGTCAAGACTCTTGTACTTCAAATCAGCCAGATCGCCCGAGCAGCAGACGAGAGTTCTTACGGGTATCTGCATAGACACGAAGAGTTCTACCGTGTAAGACCACATCTTTTCGTACCAGGCATCGCTGTCTTCAGGCTTGCACACAACTATCATCTCTTGCTTTTCAAACTGGTGGATACGGTATATACCGCGCTCTTCCAGCCCGTGGGCGCCCTTTTCTTTACGGAAACAGGGCGAATACGAAGTGAGCGTTAAAGGCAGTTTTTCTTCGTCTATAACGGTGTTCATAAACCTGCCGATCATAGAGTGTTCGCTGGTGCCGATAAGGTAAAGGTCTTCCCCTTCTATCTTATACATCATGCCTTCCATCTCTTCAAAGCTCATTACGCCGGACACTACGTCGCTTCTTATCATAAAGGGCGGTATGCAGTAGGTAAAGCCCTTATTTATCATAAAGTCTCTTGCGTAAGATATTACAGCCGAATGAAGGCGGGCTACGTCGCCGGTAAGGTAATAAAAGCCGTTGCCGCTTGTACGCCTTGCGCTGTCTAAATCGATGCCGCCAAGGCGCTCTAAAATGTCTACGTGGTAAGGCACTTCAAAGGGCTTGGGCTTGGCTTCAAGATAGGTATTCCACTGCACGTTTTCGCTGTCGTCTTTGCCGATGGGTACGTCGTCTGCTATGATGTTGGGTATAGCCATCATATCCTTTTTAAGGCGGGCTTCCACTTCGGCAAACTCCGTTTCTATTGCGGCTATGCGGTCGTTATTTTCTTTTACCTGGCGCTTTACTTCTTCTGCTTCGGCAACCTTCTTTTCCTTCATAAGGGCGCCGATCTGCTTTGAAAGGGTATTGCGCATAGCACGGCGGCTGTCGCCTTCCTGCTGCAAAGCACGCTTTTTTACGTCTAATTCAAGCACTTCGTCTACAAGGGGAAGTTTTTTGTCCTGAAACTTCTTTTTTATATTATCACGTACTTTATCGGGATTTTCCCTTATAAGGTTGATATCTATCATTTTAAGCACATTCTCCTTAGCGGCACTGCCGCCGTTTAAATTCTATAGTTTTAAATACAATAAAAATTATACCCCAAAATATATTTAAAAGCAATTAAAAAAAGTAAAGTGTTGTATTCTGTTGAAAAAAATCAGCATATATGTTATAATACAGAAGTAAACACTTTTTGATTAAAGGCAAATGTATGAGCAAAATATACTATAAAAAAGGTTCTGTAAAACCTGCGGAAGATGCCGAAGGCAAAACAGAGCCTGCCATAGCGGGACCTGACGACAACAGCCCGCCGAAAGAAGAGACTGCCGCAGGTACGGCAAAAGCCGCTGCTGCAGGAAAAACCACGGCAAAAAGTTCTTCGCCAAAGGCGGCAACGGTTAAAACTGCGGCAGCAAAACCAGCCGAAGCGCCGCCCGCCGCACCGATTGCAGAAGAAGAAATTGCCGCGGACGTTGCAACCGACGCAGGGGCGGATGTTGCAACCGACGCAGGGGCTGACCTTGTGCCGGACGAAAATTTTGATAAGGAAAAGATTTTAAAATACTTTAAAAAGCACCCCAAAAACGCCGTTACAACCAAAGTTGAAAGGTTTAAACCCGATTTAAACAAGGGGCTTAACACGGCGCAGGTGCAAAAAAGATTTTCGCAGTTTTTATTCAACGATTCAAACAAGCAGTACTCTAAATCTTACGCAAGCATATTTGTAGGCAACATATGTACGTTTTTTAACCTGCTGTGCCTGCTTGCATTTATCGCCCTTATAATAGCGCACACTTCGGGCATAACCAACTACCTTGTTATTATAATGACTACGGCGAATATAGTTGTGGGCATTGTGCAGGAGATAAGGTCTAAACGGTCTATAGACAAACTATCTTTGCTGGCGGCAAATACCGTTAAGGCGATGCGGGACGGCGAAGTTACCGAAGTACCGCTGAATGAAATTGTGCTTGACGACGTTATTATGCTTGAAACGGGCAACCAGGTGCCCGCCGACTGTATACTTGCTTCGGGAAGCGTAGAAGTGAACGAATCGCTGCTGACTGGTGAATCTATCTCCATAAAAAAGCAGGTTGGCGACGTGCTTTACGCAGGCAGCTTTATTTCGAGCGGTAACGGCAAATTCCGCGTGGATAAGGTCGGCAAAGAGACATATCTGCAAAAACTTACTTCCAAAGCAAAGAAATATAAAAAGCCCAATTCGGAGCTGATGAACAGCACAAAGCTTATAATTAAAGTTATAGGTCTTTTGATAATACCCGTTGCGATAGGCATATTCCTTACGGCATACCACAACTACGACCCCACTTCTACACTGGCGGCGGAAATAAGCGACTGGATATTCTCTGCACAGATAAACTATGCAATACAGCGAACCTGTTCGGTTGTAATAGGCATGATCCCTTCGGGCATGCTGCTGCTTACATCTATCGCGCTGGCGGTAGGCGTAATAAGGCTGGCAAAGCAAAACACCCTGGTGCAGGACCTTTACTCTTTGGAAATGCTTGCAAGGGTAAACGTGCTTTGCCTTGACAAAACGGGAACCATTACCGACGGGCGGATGAAGGTAAACGACTGCGTTATATTAAATACGTTTGAAGATTTATCTGTAAACGACATAATGGGCAGCATGCTTGCGGCGCTTGACGACAACAACCAGACTTCTATAGCGCTGCAAAACCACTTTGGCTACAACGACAAACTTAACCCCGTTGCCAAAATACCGTTCTCTTCGGCAAGAAAGCTTTCTGCCGTTACATTTGAAGACGTAGGCACTTTCTGCTACGGCGCACCTGAATTTGTTTTAAGGCCGATGCCTGCCAAGGTAGAGCGCATTACAAAGCAGTATGCGCAGATGGGTATGCGCGTGCTTGTACTTGCGCACTCTTCCGCCGCTATACAGGGCGACAGACCGCCCGCAGTTATGCGCCCCGTTGCAATAATTTCTATTGCAGACAACATACGTGAAGACGCTATAAGCACCATTAAATGGTTTAAAGACAACGAAGTAAACGTTAAGGTTATTTCGGGCGACAACCCCGTAACCGTTTCGGAAGTGGCAAGACGTGCGGGAATATCCAATGCGGATAAGTTTATTTCGCTTGAAGGCTTGAACGAAAAGGAAGTTGAAAGCGTTGCAGACAGCTATACCGTATTCGGCAGGGTTACGCCCGAACAGAAGGCTATACTTGTACGTACCTTAAAATCGGAAGGGAACACCGTTGCAATGACGGGCGACGGCGTAAACGACATACTTGCCATGAAGGAAGCCGACTGCGCAATATCGGTTGCATCGGGCAGCGAAGCGGCAAGAAACGTAAGCCACATTGTACTTATGGATAATAACTTTAACAATATGCCAAAGGTTGTAGGCGAAGGCAGGCGCGTTATAAATAACATTAAAAACTCCTCTTCTCTCTTTTTGATGAAGACGCTGTTTACCTGCATACTTGCACTGCTCTGCATATTTATGAATACGTCTTACCTGTTCCTGCCCAAGAATATGCTTATGCTTGAGATGCTGGTTATAGGTATACCATCTTTCTTCCTTTCGCTGCAGCCCAATAACGATAGGGTTAAAGGTAAATTTATATCGCACGTAATGAGCCGATCTGTGCCAGGCGCGGTGCTGATGGTTTTATGCGTAATGGCTATGTATTTAACCAACCGGATTGCACCTGATGAATTCGGCGATTACTACCTTGCGATGTGCATGCTTGCGCTTACGTTCAGCGGCATGGTAATGCTTTACAGGGTGTGCCAGCCGTTCAACCTGTACCGCGGTATATTATATGTGCTGATGATAGCAGCCGCCGTAACCTGCTGCTGCGTACCCTTCCTTGGCGATATGCTGTACGACAACTGGAGCAAGCTTGAATGGGATTATTCCAAGATACTTATTGTAGTGGTTGTTGTGGAAGCGGCGTTCCCAATATCTTCGTGGCTGATAAAGATAATGGAAATTATAATGCCGTCTTCTACGGGCAAAGAAAAGCCAAAAACGGCAAAACAGAATAATTAAAGTAACATTAAAAGACGGTCTTGCGACCGTCTTTTTTAATGCTTTTTAATATTTATTATTCTTCGCTGTCTTCTGAAGTTTCTGCGGGGACGTCTGAAGCCGTTTCTTCGGGGGCGGCGGTATCTTGTTCGTCGTCGCGTTCAGTTACAGCCACGGTTGCCACGCAGCCTTCTTTAAGGCGCATAAGGCGCACGCCGCGGGTGTTCCTGCCTATGCGGGAGATATCGGAACAGTGCATCCTTATAATTATACCCGCATCCGATATAATCATGATATCGTCATCTTCGCAGACCTGCTTCATATTTACAAGCTTACCTGTATTTTCGTTGAACACGCCTGCTTTGATGCCCTTGCCTGCCCTGCCTTGCACGCGGTAATCTTCGGGTGAAGTACGCTTGCCAAAGCCGTTGGTTGTTACGGTAAGGATATCCTTTTCAGGGTCCACAACAAGCATATCTACAAGTTTGTCGCCTTCGGCAAGTTTCATTGCCCTTACGCCGGCGGTATCCCTGCCCATAGAGCGTACGGCACTTTCGTTAAAGCGGATACACTTGCCTTCGGAAGAAGCTATCATAAGCTCGTCTTCGCCCGTGGTATATTTTACGGAAATAAGCTCGTCGCCTTCGTTGAGCTTGATTGCAATTTTACCGTTGCGGTTGATGCGGGCAAACTCTTCTATCTTAGTCTTTTTGATAAGACCGCCGCGGGTGGCAAACGCAATGTAGCCTTCTGCCCCTTCCTTTACGGGGATCATCTCGTTAATTTTTTCATCCTGGGCAATCTGTACTATATTTACCATAGCCCTGCCGCGAGCCGTGCGGGCTGCTTCGGGTATGTCGTAAGCCTTTACGGAATATACCTTGCCGAAGTCAGAGAACAGAAGTATCGTGTCGTGCAAAGACGATACAAACATGCGCTCTACAAAGTCTTCTTCCTTAGGCTTGTGGGCTGTTACACCCATGCCGCCGCGGTGCTGGGCTTTGTATTCGGAAACGGGAAGGCGCTTTACGTAACCCGAATGGGTAAGGGATATAACCACGTTTTCTACGGGGATTAAATCAGCGTCTTCTATATCGTTGAAGTCGGCAACTATTTCCGTCTTGCGCTCAGAAGGATATTTGCGCTTTATTTCAAGAAGGTCTGCCCTTATTATGTTGAGCACCCTGCTTTCGTTGGCAAGGATATCTTTATAGTCTGCAATCTGCGCTTCAAGCTGTTCTAACTCTTCGGTAATTTTATCTACTTCAAGGTGAGACAGTCTGTATAAACGGAGTTCTGCAACGGCGTTTGCCTGCCTGTCATCTAACACGAAGTTTGCCATAAGTTTTGTAACGCAGTCGGTTTTGTCTTTTGCCGTTTTGCAGACTTCCACCACTTCGTCTATGCTGGCTTGGGCTATTACAAGACCGCGCAGTATGTGGGCACGCTCTTCGGTTTTATTTAAATCAAACTTGGTGCGGCGGACGATGACATCTTTCTGGTGTTCAAGGTAATAGTAAATAAACTCTTTAAGGTTCAAAAGTTTAGGAGTGCCGTCTACCAGGGCAAGCATGATAAGCCCGTCGGAAACCTGCAGGTTGGTGTGCTTGTATAAAAGGTTTAACACTACCTGGGGGTTGGCGTCCTTCTTAATTTCTATTACTATACGCATGCCGTCGCGGTCAGATTCTTCACGTATGTCAGAAATGCCTTCTATACGTTTATCCTTTACAAGGTCTGCCATTGCTTCAATAAGTTTTGCTTTGTTGACCTGGTAGGGTATTTCGGTTACTATAATGCGTGAACGGGTCTGGTTGCCGCTCTGGTATTCTTCTATTTCGCATTTAGAGCGGATAATGATATTGCCCCTGCCCGTTTTGTATGCCTTGCGGATGCCGCTCCTGCCCATTATGGTTGCGCCCGTAGGGAAGTCGGGGGCGGGGATGTACTGCATAAGACCGTCTACGTCTATATCGGGGTCGTCTATCATGGCTATAACGCCGTCTATAACTTCGCCAAGGTTGTGGGGCGGTATGTTGGTTGCCATGCCTACGGCGATGCCGTCAGAGCCGTTTACGAGCATATTGGGGAACCTTGACGGCAAAACGGTGGGCTGCATGCCAGTGTCATCGAACGTGGGGTAAAAATCTACCGTCTCTTTATCAAGGTCGCGCAGCATCTCTGCTGCAAGTTTAGAAAGTCTTGCTTCGGTATAACGCATTGCGGCGGCTGGGTCGCCGTCTACCGAGCCGAAGTTACCGTGCCCTTCTACCAGCGGGAAGTTTATTGAAAAGTCCTGCGCAAGGCGCACAAGGGCGTCGTAGACAGAGCTGTCGCCGTGGGGATGGTATTTACCTAAGCAATCGCCGACTATACGGGCACACTTTCTGAAAGGTTTATCGTTGTAAAGCCCCAGTTCGTGCATAGAGTAGAGAATACGCCTGTGTACGGGTTTGAGCCCGTCCCTTACGTCGGGTATGGCGCGGGAGACGTTTACCGCCATTGCGTACGCTATAAAGGAACGCTTTAACTCATCGTCTACCTCTACTTCCAGCATTTTTGTCATAGAAAGAGTCTTTTTAAACTCTTCGGTAAGTTCGGGGCTGGTTTCTTTTTTAGCCATAGCACACTCTCCTTACACGTCAAGCTCGGCTACGAGCTTAGCGTTTTCTTCTATAAACTGCCTGCGCAGTTCGGGCTGTTCGCCCATTAACAGGGCAAACATTTTGTCTGCTTCTACAGCGTCTTCTACATTGACGCGCACAAGGGTACGCTTTGCAGGATCCATAGTAGTTTCCCAAAGCTGTTCCTTGTTCATTTCGCCAAGACCTTTGTAACGCTGAAGTTCAAACTTGCCTTCGTAAGTATTTCTGAAATCTTCCAGAGCTTTGTCGTCGTAAAGATAGGTGTCGGGTATACCCTTGCCTGATACCTTGTATAAGGGCGGCTGTGCGGCGTATACGTGCCCGTTTTCTACCAAAGGGCGCATATAGCGGAAGAAGAACGTAAGAAGCAATATACGTATGTGGCTGCCGTCTACATCGGCATCGGTCATGATTATGATGCGGTCGTAACGCAGTTTGCTTTCGTCAAAATTTTCCTGTATGCCGCATCCGAAAGCCGTTATCATCGCTTTTATTTCTTCGTTTTCAAGCACGCGGTTGATACGCACTTTTTCTACGTTTAATATTTTACCCCTTAAAGGAAGTATCGCCTGGAAGCGCCTGTCGCGCCCCTGCTTTGCGGTACCGCCCGCACTGTCGCCTTCTACAATGTATATTTCGCACAGTTCGGGGCGCTTATCCGAGCAGTCGGCAAGTTTACCGGGGAGCTTGGTGGTTTCAAGAATACCCTTGCGCCTTGTCTCTTCGCGGGCGAGCCTTGCGGCGTCGCGGGCGCGCTGGGCTGTTATGCAGCGCATTACAAGTTCCCTTGTTTCGGCGGGATGTTCTTCAAGATAGGTGCCGAACTTTTCGCATACGGCTTTATACACAAAGCCCCTTACGTAGGTAGAACAGAGCTTTGCCTTTGTCTGGCTTTCGTACTGGGCGTCGGCAATCTTTACCGATACTACCGCCGTTATGCCTTCACGTACGTCTTCGCCAGAAAGTTTGTCGTTTTCTTTAAGGATGTTAAGGCGGTGCCCCGCATCGTTGATTACCTTTGTAAGGGCAGACTTAAATCCGTCAAGATGGGTGCCGCCGTCCGGCTGGCGGATATTGTTAGAGAAGGGGAAAATCTGCTCTATATAGCTGTCGTTATACTGGATGGCTACTTCAAGGAATTTATCGTCCCCTTCGGAATCTTCAAAATATACGGGGGAAGCAAACAGTACCTGCTTACCCTTGTTTATGTCTTCTATAAAGTGGACTACGCCGCCTTCGTAACAGAAACTGTCTGAACGGGGCTTTTCGCCGCGCAGATCGGTAAGGACAAGCGTTATACCTTTGTTAAGGTAAGAGAGTTCACGAAGAAGGGTTTTAAGCGTTTCGTAGTTGAATTCTACCGTTTCGAACACCGTTGCATCGGGATGGAAAGAGATCATCGTGCCCGTTTCGGTAGTGTCGCCGATAATCTTTAACGGTTCTTCGGGTATACCGCAGTGATATACCTGTTTATACCTATGGCCGTTCTGGCAGACTTCGGCAATCAACGTATCGGCAAGCGCGTTGACGCAGGATACGCCCACGCCGTGAAGGCCGGAAGAGATTTTGTAGCCGCCGTGCTTGTTACCGCCGCCGAATTTGCCGCCGGCGTTAAGGTTGGTAAGGGCAAGCTCTACGCCGCTTATACCTTCCTGTTCGTTTATACCGGTAGGAATACCCCTGCCGTTATCTTTTACTATGCAGCAGCCGTCTGCGGTAAGGGTTACTTCTACCCTGTCGCAGAAGCCGGCAAGAGCTTCGTCTATAGAGTTATCGATAACTTCCCTTACAAGACCGTGAAGACCTTTTTCATCTGTAGTGCCGATATACATACCGGGATTTTCACGGACGGGCTCTAACCCTTTAAGGGCTACAAGGGAGTTTGCGTCGTAACTGTTTTGTACTTTTTCAGGCATTATATTACCCCTTTGAAAATTGACTTTTTTTATTAATAATATTATTATACCATATTATAT
>JAJQDC010000022.1 GCA_021202395.1 Clostridia bacterium
ATATAAAGCATCTATCTATAAAAATAAATAAATTAAAAGATGCGTCTATTTTTGAGCTAAATAAGATATACAGCCACTGCGAAGGACATTCTAGTTTGTTTTTGGGTGATGACAGAAAAAAATTTGAAATGCTTGGTAAACTCATGGCAAAGTATCAATGTCAGATAGATGCATTGTGTTTATATATATATGTATTATTGAATCCGAAAGAAGATTATTCTAGTATTTTATCAAAGAAGTATATATTTGCTATGAGTGAGTTGTTTAATAAAATTAAGGTCAATGATTCCGATTATGAAAATGATGGATGCCTTCTTGGTTCATTAGAAAATGTATTGGGTACGGAATGCTATGTTTTTGGTTTGGAAAGCTCAGAAATTTTTGATATGACTGGTCGTCAAGGTAATAATAATCTAGGTATGCAAAGTGATTGCGGCGTAGCCTCGGTAACACAGATTCTTATTCTTTCAGGTAAAACGGTCACAGAAAATGATGTGGTTCGTGTTGCCGTGGGTAATAATTTATGCTGTTTAGGCGATAGCAGAATGTTCAATAACGGTGGAACTTCAGCAATACAAAGAAAAGAACTGTTAAAGCTTTATGAAATAGAATCTGATATAAAACAACTAGATATTATTCAATTACAATATTATATAGAGCATGGTTATGGAGTCATCGTTTCTGTTGATGCTGGAATATTATGGAAAAAAAAGAGTGAGGAGGGTAAAGGGCATGCTATAATGTTATATGGTACGGCTCATCGTAGCAATGATGGTACGTTGTTTGCTTTCATTGCTTGTGATACTGGTTCAGGTAATATTTGTCTGCCAATAAGAGTTAATGAATTTTTGAAAATGTATTATATTGAAAGGGGAGCAAATATTACAAATAAACCTGTTAGATAATGCTAAGCATTAAAGTAATTTATTGAACATTTTAAAAAAAATTATAAAAATTTACTCCATGAGTGAAATTTTTGGGTGAGTTTAATGGTAATAAACAGGGAGACTACCCTTAACAAAAAATAATTTTTTAGAAATTTTATAAACCTGACTGTATGTGTCAGGTTTATATGTTATAATGCGTGTAAACAAACCAACGAGGTGCAATTATGGAAGAAAAGACAGAAAGACGGGCGTATAAAATGAATAAGCTAAAACTATCCGCAGGTCAGGACGGAATGTATTTGTACTACTTTTATGATAACAGAAAACTTACGTCCGTAGCCGTTACGGAAGAAAAGTTTGATAAACTTGTAGCTATGGACAGCGAATTTTATAATAACGACCGCAGGACAAAAGACCATAAAGTTACAATTAAGAAGTATTTAAAAGAGAAAAATAAACGCGCCCCTAAAATGGACGACGAGGAATCTATCCCCGACGAACAGCAAAATTTTATAATGTCTGATATTGAAAACAATCTTGACAGGTCGGTCGCCGTTCTATCCCTTACAGACGAAGATAAAGAAATTTACGAACTATGTATGGAACGCGGGCTTACGCAGGACGAAGCCGCTGAAAGACTGAACAAAACGCAAAGCTACGTTGCAAAGCATCTTGCTATAATTATGGATACTCTCTCTATAGACGAAGACAGGGCGGAACAACAATGGGAAAAATACTTGGATAAGCACCGCACGGACGATGACGAAGATATTTTATTTGATATGTTCAGGTACTACCTGCCTGTGGACGAACAGATAGAAATTGCGCAGTGGTTTTACAGCTTCAGAGAATTTTTCAAATTCTGCCTTTCGTATCTTATACTCCGTCCGTTTGATAGAGCCGATGAATTAGAGTTCGGTTCAAGAAAAAACGAACTGCCCTACCATAACCGCTACTACCTTGAAATATATCTATACGACTGGCCCGACGAATTACAGTGGCTGTACCTTGCCTTATGCGAAAAAGTTGAAAGCCGTAAAAAGATATTAAAAGAGCCGCCTTCACAATCAAATTACGAAAAGGCTTTAAAGGAGATAGAAGAAATAGCGGCAAAGCTGGGAATGACTGCGGAACAGTACTGGGAACAGCGGGCGATGCCGCAGTTTGCCAAACAGCTCGAAAAGAGATATACCGACTTTCGCAGGAAACATAAAAATATGTATGTGGTTGATGAGAACGACCCGCGCCCTATACGGGAACAGATAATAGAGATATTTGGCGAAGGTCCCGTCCCTGTATTCCGCAACCCTGAATTTGACAAGAAGAAAAAATAATTTAAAAAATTTTCTTAAAAATGGAATAATTTGGGTGTTCTATACGCTTGATATATGAAAGGGATTTTATAAGTCTATCCACAGCAAGTGTATTAGTTAATATGCACAAAAATAAAAAACTTTTATAAAAATGGAATAATTCAGGCGTTTTAACCGCTTGATATATAGAAGGGTGTGATTTATATTTCTATCCACAGCGAACGAAATTTACAAAAATTCTTTAAAAAATGGGAATTGGTTTTTTGGGGCGATTTTTTACTGAAATAAAAATCATCTCAAAACAACGGGTTTTTACGCCAAAAACACTAAAAAATGGCTTGTTTTTGACGATTTGCAATTTACCAGAATTGCCCTTTGCTAATCGTCGTTATGGAGGAGTATATAAAAACACAATAATTAAAGGCTCTGCTGTTAAAGAACGGCTGAGCCTTTTATGTTAGCGCGGAGCCTGCAAAGCGCGCGCAACTATACAGACAGTTTACCTAAGAGGTAGGCTGTTTTTTTATGTAACGGCAACGGTATAGTTTTAAGAGAACATATCGGGAATTGTTATGCGGCTGTATGTGCAGGAATCATACAGTATAAGCATAGCAATTCCGTCGTTACCACTAAATAAATATATGGAGGTGTAAAGCAAAACAAAAAACTACAAAGGCGAAACGGACAAGCCTATAAACCGTCCGTAAAAGAAATTCATAACAGGGGGGAAATTAAAATAGAAAAACAAAAGCAATTTACGTTTTATGATTTATATTGGAAACTCATAAAACAAGAAAAAGACAACATAGCCGGCTGGTTCATAAAGACCGCCTGCGCCTATATGTTTACAGATAATCCTATAGAACCACCGCAGGACGACAAGCAGGATTTTATATGGAGCATTACGGAAGAATATCTGTGCAAAACAAAAGCCAAAGAAACGGAAGGCAAAACGCCTAAAACCTTTAACTCAAAATTCGCACACTTTGCGTTCGATAAAAGTTACTACAAAGCCATAAAGCTGATGACGGACGAGCAGAGCGGCTCGTACATAAAGGCGATATGCGGCTATATGTTTGACGGCGAGGAACCTGCCAAAATCAAGCCGCCCGTAACAGAATATTACGAGTTAGCAAAGTTGAAACTAAACCAATCTAAAGCGCGCCAAAACAGCGGTCGCAAAGGCGGCAAGGCAGAGCGTAAAAAGGTAACGGACGAGCAAATTGCGGGAATGACTAAAGACGGGGGAAACCATCCTTTCGATGACTTTATGAATCAATTTACGCACATAAAGAATGACATCTATGAAAAGAGCAAATATCTGTTGGAAGGCGTAGACTGGGAGCTTCTCGGATGGAAATTAAAGGAGAATGAGAAATACAAAAATTGCACAAGCCTGTATCAGTTTTTAATGCACAGAGCGGAGATTGAAAATGAATAATTGCGGCATATATAAAGGGCAATTAAACCCTGAAGCAATATCGGAAGCAAAAATCAAGCGAAATCAACATAAAAGCAAGCAGGAAAAGAAAATGCAGTAAAACAGCATTTTCAGCGGCGGCTGGACACTATTATTTAACCAGAATTTGCGACGGACGGAAGATTGGGATACCTAACTCTTTCGCCCGCCGTGCCGTCGTATTTATTACAAAATATATACAAACATAGGAGGAAAAAATTATAGGTCAACCAGTAATATTTGATTTGAAGTACGTACCGTACAGACTAAAGAGCAATGCCACGGCGGACGAAGTATCCGAGCATAAAAGAAACAGAGAATTCTATGATATGTCTTCGGGTGGCAATAACTTCTATAAGTACATAACCACCGAAGGCAAACTCATAGGCGAAGAAGCCAGGAAGTTCACAATGCTCGAATACTTACAGAAAAACACGGGTGTGTTCAACCAGGACGGTATGATTTCAAAAGAAGAAATTAAAGCGATGAAAAAGCGGGCGCAGACGGGTGCGAAAAATCTATGGTACGGTTTTATATCTTTCGATAAGGAACACTCTGAAATGATTGATGACCCCGATAAATGTATAGAACTTATAAAGCAAACTTTCGGGGAATTTTTAAAAGACGCAGGTTTTGACGTGGACAATATAGATCTGATGTGCGCCCTGCACCTGGATAAACCCGAGCATTTGCATATACATTACGAGTTTTGGGAGAAAGAGCCGAAAGTAAAAAATAAACGCGCGGCGGGTTATAAGTACAGAGCCAAAGGCAAAATAAAAATGGATGCCATTGATAAGATGATGGAACGGCTTAACGCCTATACCATTCCCGACGATTTGAAGGAACGCAGGGATGAAGCCGTATACGCGCTATATAAGAGAGAAGATTTTGCCCACGCAAGGTTTAAAGACAAAGCTATGTCTATGATGAAAGAACTTGCAAAAGAGTTGCCCGAAGATAAACCTTGGTGGTACGCAAGCAAGAATATGAAACCTTATCGCGGAAAGATAGACGAGATAGTAGACTTTATGATAATGACCGATACTGACCTTTTCAATGCAGACTTAAAATTCAGAAACGAACTTGAGCGCAAGAAAAAGGCACTACAGTCTATAATGAGCGATTATTATAAGGACAGACTTAAAGATGATGAAAGCCTTATTAAAGACGGGCAGGACTGCAACGTGGAAATAGACTTGCCGCGTATCCACACGATAGAAAAACCTGAATGGGATTATAAACGCCGACTCGGCAATATCGTACTTAAAAAGGTAAAATATATAAAAGAAAACACCTTTACTTATGATAAGAGCAAAAAGTATAAGACCAACGACAGATTTTTGAAACGAGGCATTGCTATATCCAACAAAAAGATAAAGCGCGAAATGGATGGCTTTTTTACTTCGTTGGTGCGGCTATTTACGCCTGAATTAAATTCCCATCGCAATCGCTTGCGGGAGATAGAAGAAGAAATGCAGGCGGAACACGAGCAGGAACTACAGGAAGCCGCACAAGAACAGCAACGCCTCGAAGCTAACGCCCGCCGCTGGGATTGGGGCAAATAAAAATATTAGTTGTACTGCCATAGTAAGTTGATACGGCACTACAGAGCCTTTCTGTTATGGCTGTTTTTTACATAATATGGCGCATAAATAAGCCGCCGAGTTGATATTAGTGTACCCAGCCGACAGAAAGTTAAAAAGTATGAATCTACACATATAGGTGTGTCCGTTAAACGGATAAAGGAGATAAATTTATAAGACAATTCAACTAATTTAATTATAAGAGGGAAATGACATTACGGAACTAATAACAAATGAAATCAGCTATCCTTACGAAGAAAGCATAAGGGTGGCAGATAATAAAAAATATAAAGTAACAACTTATTTTACAGGAGATAAAAATATAGAAAATATATTAACAAATATAGCAATTGCGAAAGCATACGGATCTTCAGCAGAAGATAAGGAAAAAAATTCAGAAAAAAGTTATCAAACAATTGAAAAGAGGGAGGCAATATGATAAAATATAACCATAGCATTACGTTTGCAATGGTTTCGGGAGGTAAAAATTGAAATCAAAGCAAACTAAAATTATTGTTGGAATTTATGCAAGGTTAAGCAAAGACGACGAACGCGCCGGCGACTCCCTCTCAATAGAAAACCAGAAACTTATGCTTACAAAATATGTAGCGGAGCGCGGATGGGAACTTCACGACGTTTATGTCGATGACGGTGTGTCAGGAACGACATTCAACCGCGAGGGTGTACAGCGTCTGATAGAAGATGCCAAAGCCGGGATTATCAATACTATATTGGTAAAAGATTTATCCCGTTTCGGCAGAAACTATATTCAGGTTGGACAGTATCTTGATTATGTATTCCCGTCGTACAATATCAGGTTTATTGCTTTAAGCGATAATATTGATACGGCAGGTGACAACACAATGGCAATGGATATGATGCCTATTACCAATGTGTTTAACGAGTGGTACGCTTCAAGTACAAGCCGTAAAGTAAGGTCAGTGTTTACGTCAAATGCAAAAATGGGGAAAAGTAACCTGTCACACGCGCCATACGGATATTTGTTCGGCAATGACAGCAAGCGTACTTATGTAATAGATTACGAAGTCAGCGGTAATGTCGAGCGTATATTTGATATGCGGGTAAAGGGGTATTCTCCCGCACAGATTGCGGATGCTTTTAACGAAGAAAAGATTTTAACGCCGCTTGACTATCTTGTAAAGAAGACGGGAAAATATACTTCGCTTAAAACCAATCACTATTGGTCGCAGCTTTCAATCAGAAAAATCTTGCAGAATCCGGCATACATAGGAAATCTTGCACTTCATCGCAGAACTACTGTATCATACAAAAACCATAAGGTGATTTACAGACCTGAAGAAGAGTGGATAGTAACCGAAAATGCCCATCCTGCCATAATTTCCAAGGAGTTGTGGGACAGGGTAAGGGATGTAGAGCAGTCGGTAAGTCAGGGCAAAAAGACGCGGAGCGGCATAGTTCATCCGTTTTCAGGACTTATGTATTGCGCAGACTGCGGCTGTAAAATGAAACTCGGCTATTATCATCTGATGAAAGACGGCAAGCCGAATGGTATTGTCTATTCATATGATTGTGGCGGTCGTAAGCGTTATGGTAAGACATTCTGCACGAGCCATTATGTAAAAGCGTCGGTTGTAGAGGAATTTATACTCGAAGACATAAAGCGTCAGTCAAGAGGTATTACCTTGAATGAAGCGTCAGTCAGGGATAATTTTACCGCAAGGCAAATGCAGATTGGCGAACAGAAACGGGCGCAGATACAGAGTGAACTTAACGTGAAAATGGAAAGGAGTAAAAAGCTCGATTCTTTGATAGAGTCAGCCTTTGAAGAAAAAATCGAAGGCAAAATTCCCGCAGACTTGTGTGTTAAACTGATTGAAAAGTATTCAACGGAGAGACAGACACTATCTGTGGAAATAAACGGACTTGAAGAGGAACTTAACTCTTTCCGTCAGGAAGAAGCCGATTCGGATAGTTTTATCAGAAAAGTTGAGAAGTATATGAATGACGTTTCTGTAACAAGGGAACTTTGTCTTGAGCTTATTGATAAAATTGTCATCGGAAATATATCGCAAAACGGTGAGCCGCAGGAAATCCAGATTTACTATAAAATCGCCCCAAAAACGACTAAAAATGTGCAAAAAACGGCAAAAATGGCGTAAAAGGAGGGCCTTCCTTTTTTCGGGACCCGCCACTGCAAGAGAAAATTTAAAGTAAATTATCGGACACAAGTTTTACAAAAAAATAAATAAAACTTTTTAACACTGTCAATAATTTACAGGATAATGCGGTTTTGCTTTATAAGCAAATAAAAAAATATATTTTTATATTTTGTGTTGCAAATTTACTTGTCTGATGGTATAATATCATTGGAAGTATTGCTTGGGCATAAAAAGTTTAAGCGGTATCTCTAAAATAACAAAACGGGGGTAAAAGGCATATGCTTACTGCGGACTGGATTTTTATTGCGGCTATCGTAATTTGTGTAGTACTCGGCATGCTGCTCGGCTTCGGCAAAGGGCTTAAATTTTTTACGAGCGGTATTTTCGGCATTATAATTTCCGCTTTCATATGTTACCTTATACTTGGCTTCGTGCTCGATATATCGTTTGTACAGAACCTTCTTGCCGATTTTGACGAGTGGCTGTATTCAAGCGGCAGCGTCGGCACCTTCTTTGCAGATATTGGTATCGGCAAGGTAGTGGTGGCAGTAGTGCTGTTTATAATAATACAGCTTTTACGTATGCTGGTAGTGCAAATTTTAAAGAGCATAATGGAAATAGATAATAAAGCGGTAAAGGTGATAAATTCAACTTTGGGCATAGTATTCATGCTTGCCGTTATGTTTGCCATACTTCTTATAGTGTTCCAGGTATTTGAAATGATCGGCGGGGAAACGTACGACAACTTCCTGTCAAATCTTGAAGGCAGTGCGCTTTTGTTAGATAAGCTCTGCATAAATAATCCGCTTATATCAATATTCAGCTAATTGGTTTCTCTTTTAAACCGCCCGCAGGCTTGCCTGCGGGCGGTTTAAGTTTTTATAAGTAAACAAATTTGCCCGCTTTGCATAAGATATTGTATACGTAAAAATATTATTATCGGTGGCGCTATGGAATATTCTTATAACATTATAAAAAAGATGGATGTGGTAAACGTATCAGACGGAAAACACCTTGGCAGGGTATGCGACTGTGTTTTTCTGTTCCCAGAAAACCGCATACAGGGTTTTTACGTAACGGGCGGCAAGGGGCTGCATTTAACTCGGCAAGATATTTTTCTGCCGCTGTCTGCAATAATAAGGGTGGGGGAAGACGTTATTCTTACCGATATGCAGCATTGCATACCGCAAAAAGGCAAGCGAGATAAAAACCGTTTGCCCTGCCCGCCGCAAAGCAATAACCAGAATTTTACGCAGGGCAATGAGCAATACGGCGCCGCACGCGATCGCCGCAATTACGATGAATATGAGTAAAAATTGTAACTACCTTGTTTTTTACGACTGAAAATTCCGTCGTCCTGAGCATTAGCGAAGGATCCCGCAAGAGCGGCATCGAGCCGCGGCTTGCGAACGACCAACTACGGCGGCAGAAGCGATGTTAAAAAATAATAACGTTAAAAAAATGCGGTGATAAGCATTGAATGGGCGGAATTTCTTTTCGGGCGCCAGCCGCTACGCTCTGGCGAGATTGCCACGCTACGCTCGCAAT
>JAJQDC010000025.1:0-2353 GCA_021202395.1 Clostridia bacterium
CATATGCAAGTGCTTGCGGTGCCCGAAGCGGCTGATGCCCTTACAGCCGCTGAGAAGGGGGACCACGAAGTGGGGGAAGGGTTTTGAACCATAAAATAAGGTGAACCCCACAGCCCTACGGGCAGCTCCCCTAATAAGGGAGCCAAGAGCGGGACAACGTATTAGCTTAACATTATTGTAACCGGCAGTAGCCTACATGTCATTGCGCGCGAGCGTTAGCGCTACTTTGTAAACCTCATTGTAAACGCCAGTAGCCTATTCGTCATTGCGAGCGGGTCTACCGCGTGGCAATATCTGCGCCCATTTATCTGAAGCCTTTATATAATTCGGTGCGCAGAGTGTCGCTTCGCTCGCGCGCCAGGACTGGCGACCAGCAGGTAAGGCGGCAGAAGCGATGTTTAAAAATAACAACGTTTATTCTTAAATTATTTGCACCTTATTATAATGCGGTAGCAAAGCATTGAACGGGCGGAATTGCTTAATCGTCCGCGAGTACTCGCGAGATCCTTCGCTGTCGCTCAGGATGACGTGCTTGGTTAGCCGATTAAAAATGGGATATAGCAAAAGCTATATCCCTTTACTGGTGCATCATGAGGAGCTCGAATCCCCAGCCTTTGGTTCCGTAGACCAACGCTCTATCCAATTGAGCTAATGATGCATGACTGACAATATTAAATTTTTACCAAAGGCTGCAAGCCTTTATACCATATCTTCTGGCGACCAACGCTCTATCCAATTGAGCTAATGATGCATAACAACAATATTAAATTTTACCAAAGGCTGCAAGCCTTTATACCACAGCTTCTGGCGACCAACGCTCTATCAACCAAAGCTAATTATGCATGACAATCTATTTTATCTCTCTGTTAAGAGCCTATATATTATATAAAATCTATTTTCTTTTGTCAAACACTTTTGTAACAATTTTATTTAAAATAATTGCGGCGGCGATATAATAGCGGTATACGGCGTAAATAAAAATTTTTATGAAATTTTAGTAAAAGTACTTGAATTTTATTTGCGGTATGATATAATATGTCCGCTTAAGGTAAGCAAATAAAACAAAGAGGTAATTTATTATGAAGTATGTATGCAGCGTTTGCGGCTGGGAATACGACGAAGAGCAGGGCTACCCCGAAGGCGGCATTGTCCCCGGCACACCTTGGGAAGAAGTTCCTGAAGATTTTGAGTGCCCGCTTTGCTTTGTAGGTAAAAGTGAATTTGAAAAATCTGAAGACTGATAATTATTTAAGGCATATCCCGCACCGAATTAAAATTTGGCGCGGGATATGTTCGTTTTACCGTAAAATATTTATATATATCATAAGGCGGCACATATGCCTTATTTAAAGCATAAAGTATATGCTCATAAACTGCAGAACGGTGCCTGCAAGCACAAAGATGTGCCATACGCAGTGGAAGTACTTCTTTTTGCTGCCTACCCCGTAAAAAATTATACCCAAGGTGTAGGTTACACCGCCGCACAAAAGGTATATAAGCGAAGTTAAGCTTAGCGATTTTAACAGTGCGGGCAGGGCAAAGATAATGCACCAGCCCATTACAAAGTACATTACCATGCTGATTATTTTTACAGGCTTCCAATACATATTGATTGCGTTAAAGGTGATGCCTGCTGCCGCTACACCCCACTGTATGCCCAAAATAACGTAGCCTAATGTGCCGTTAAGCGCGATAAGGCAGTAGGGTGTGTAAGTGCCCGCAATAAGCAGAAATATTGTACAGTGGTCAAATATACGGAACAGCCGCTTTGCTTTGCCCTGCCGCAGGGCGTGGTACAGGCAGCTCATCAGGTACAGTATTATTATAGACACCGCATAAATAACTACGGCGGCGTAGCCGTTTGCCGAAGGGCTTTTTGATACCGTAATGCAGCCATATATAAGGGCAAATATACCGAACAATGCACCCAGCCCGTGTGATATACTGTTAAACAGCTCTTCGCCAAGGGTGTACTTCGGCTGCAGTGCAGCACGTGTAAGCTGCTTTGTGCGCCGTCTTTCTTTTTTAGCAGAAAAGCCTTCTGCCGCAAGTATGTTTCCGTTATCCATAAATAAACCTCATATATAATGTCGCCGTGTTGCGGTTTTTTGTTTCTATATCAATATTATGCCCCGTAACGGGTAAAAATCAACCTACTGTTTTTGCCGCCGCTCTAACGGTTTTATGCTGCGGTAAACGGCGGCAGAGGCCATTTCTATCGCCCGTAAAAGCCGCTCTACGGGGCAAAAACCCGACTCTACTTATAGTAGAATCGGTCGGCAGGGGTTTGGTTAGCCATCTATAAAAAGGTTAAAAAGCATTTACAACTGCCGTTGCATGGTAGCAAAGCGCA
>JAJQDC010000025.1:2453-8908 GCA_021202395.1 Clostridia bacterium
GAAGGGTGGGAGATTTCTCCACGCACTCGCTTTGCTCGTTTGGTCGAAATGACAGTCCCGTGGGCTGCACCGGCGGTAATGCCACCTGTCATTCAGAGCGTAAGCGAAGAATCGTATAAAAGTGGTGCGATACCCGTGCAACGATTGCCACGTTAAAAGCAGTAAAATGCATTTGCAACTTGCGTTGCGTTGTACAGGGCGCAGAAGGGTGGGAGATTTCTCCACGCACTCGCTTTGCTCGTTTGGTCGAAATGACAGCCCCGTGGGCTGCACCGGCGGTAACGCCGCCTGTCATTCAGAGCGTAAGCGAAGAATCGTATTAAAGTGGTGCGATACCCGTACAACGATTGCCACGCTACGCTCGTAATGACGTGCTTGGTCAGCCGATTAACAGAAGGATAAGGAAGGGCAGAAATATCCCCTCATCAGTCCTTACAGGACAGCTGTCTCAGCGGCTGCAAGGTCATCAGCCGCTTCGGGCACCGTTTGCACCTACATTATATGCAAACTCATCTCGCCACCATAAACAGCGCATTAGTGCTGTTTAAAGAAATGGCGGCTCGTCCCATAGAAGGGGAAGCCAAGAGCAGGACAACATAATTGCTTTTCTGGTAAGGTAGCAGTAGCGCTTATCCAATGGTTGCAATAAATAAAAGGGTGTGATATAATTATTTACATCACAAAAGGGGGCGGGGTATGACGTTATCTTATTTTTTTGCCATTATATTCGTATATATCTTGATAGCCGTGTTGGCGGGCTGCTCCCGCTATGTGCCCCAAAAAGTTGTACGCATTGTAACAATAGCAATATATGCCGCAATGCTTGTTGCCGAAGTAGTAAAGCAGATAGTGGCGGCAACGGCAGAAGGCGGCTACGATTTATGGAAGGCTCCGCTGCATTTTTCTTCTACATTCTATATAACAATAGGTTTAAGCCTGCTCGGCGGCAAAAGGCTAAAGCGTATCGGCCAGCCCGTTCTGTTTGTAAGCGGTCTGATGCTCACCGTAATGATTCTTGTAACCCCCAAATCTATATTCGGCGTAGAGCCGTCAGAAATTTTTACCGTGGCAGACAGCACGCACGGTTACTTCTTTCATATGGCTGTTTTGCTTGAACTTGCCGTCATCCTTGCCAGGGGAGAGTATGTTCCAAAGCTGTACGACCCCGCTGTATTTGCCGTATTCGTAGCAATATACGGCGTTATCGCCGCACCTGTTGCCATAAGCAGCGGGCTCAATTTTGCAGGTATTACGGTATCTTATATCCCGTTGTTAGAAAGCTTCCGCCAGTCTTTCGGCCAGATACCCTATTTAATAGTATATTATCTTTGTATTTGCGCGCTGGGCGTGGTTGTTATTTACGCCTTTTATTTCTTGCGCAAGCTGTATAAAAAGTTATTTTATAATACTATCAAAAATAAATAATTTCGTTTTCACACATTTTTATAAAGCATTTAAACTACGCTTAAAGTTAAAAGCTTAAAGTTTTTGTGCAAAGGGAAAAACTACCCATTTTATAACAAAAAAACCATAACGGAGTTTATTATGAAAAAAATAACAAAATTATTTTTATGCGTAGCAACGGCTGCGGCTGTTTCGTGTACGGCGCTGTTTACCGCCTGCTCGTTTTCTTCTGACAACGGCGATGACGATACCGGCACCACAACAACGCAGGAAACTACAGTTTACGTAACGGGCATAACGGCGTCTTCAACTTCTGCCAATACGTTTATAGTTACCTACTCAAACGGCAGCACTTCAGAATTTACCGTAGAGAGCGAAGATACGTCAGCTTCTTCAGATGATTCATCGAGCGGCTCTTCTTCAGAAACGTCTGTATCCATTACGATACAGGATATTTATGAAGCATACTTAGAAGCTGAAGGGCTTACTTCGGATGATTATTCCTATTCAGATTTTCTTACGGCGTACCTTACGTATAACGATTACAGCACTTATACCGATAACTCTACCACGGTAGATAACTCAAGCACCAATACGGTAACCACCACCGATTCAAAGTACACCGTGGCGCAAAATCTTTTATCGGTAGCAACCGTTTACGCATCGTCTACCATAACAACAACTACAACAACCAACACCGGCGGTATGGGCTGGGGCGGCTGGGGCGGCGGTACGTCCACCACAACCACTTACGACCGTGAAGTTTATACCGGCTCTGCAGTAATTTACGAAATTACAGATGATTACGTTTATTTTGTAACCTGTTACCACGTTGTGTATTGCGAAACGCTTGAAGCAGTAGCCAACGAAAGCATATATGTATATCTGTACGGCAGTGAATACGACGTTGGACAGACTTCTGAAAAGGATACATACGGATATTTATACGATTACGGCGATACGGCTATAGAGTGTGAATTTGTAGGCGGTTCGTGGGCAGAAGACGTTGCCGTTTTAAAGGCGGATAAAGACGACGTGCTTGCCATTAACGACGCCGTAAGGGAAGTGCAGTTTTCAACCGACTACAGCGTGGGCAGTACGGCAATAACCATAGGCAACTACGCAGGTGAAGGCATATCTGCAACCAAGGGTTCCGTTTCAGTCTATAGTGAAGAGATAGACCTTACCTTAGGCAGCACAACAAATACATTCCGCGTTATGCGGCTTGACGTAGACGTTTACAGCGGCAATTCGGGCGGCGGTCTGTTCGATTCAAACGGCTATTACATAGGTATGGTAAATGCAATGGATAAGTTCTTTGAAACGTCTTCCAGCGGATACCTGTTCTATGATTACGGCTTTGCCATTCCTGCTGTTGTAGTGCAAAACAGCATTACAAATATAATGTACTACTACGAAAACGCTGCCGACGGCGGAACATACACATCAGGCAAAATGTATACGGCAAGCCTTGGTGCGGAAGTAGAAGCTTCATCTTCTAAATACGTTTACGACGAGCAGTCGCTTACGGGCAGCATAGTAGAAACGGTAGAAATCACTTCCCTTACAAGCGGTTCTGCGGCAGATACAATGGGGCTGCAAATTGGCGACGTTATTACGGCGATAACCATAGACGGCGTTAATTACACAATAAACAACACTTATGATATAGACGACCTTGAGCTGATAATTTTTGAAGGTTCGGTAGTGTATGTATCATACGACCGCAGCGGTACTTCGTATAAATCGGCGGAATACACAATTACGGCAGACGACATATCGCTTCATTAAAAAGTAAAAATAAGTAAATCTTTAAGCCTTTAAAGTGTTGTAAAAATATTTTTGCCGTGGTATAATAATAACGTAAATAATTACTTTAAATATAAGGAGACGACTTATGGCAAAGATAACAAAGGATACGCTTATTGTAGATTGCCTTAAAATAAACCCCAACAGTGCAGAAATTCTTCAGGCTGTGGGGATGCATTGCATAGGCTGTGCTATGGCTCACGGCGAAACGATAGAGCAGGCTGTTTACGTACACGGCAACGACCTTGATAAGCTTCTTGCTAAACTTAACGAAGGCATAGAAGCTTAACTGCTTAATTTTAACAGACATCAAAGCGCACGGCGGAGCCGTGCGCTTTTTGCTGTGGACATAACGTCAACCATATTATTAAACGACCGATAACTATACGTCATTGTGCGTGAGCTTTAGCGCACCTTATTGTAAAAGGTTTCTGATGTTATGGCGCAGATATTGCCACGCTACGCTCGCAATGACCAGCTTGGTAATCCAAATGGCAGAAGAATAAGAAAAGGCAGATTATCCCCTCATCCGTCCCTACGGGACACCTGTCTCAACAGCGGTAAGGGCAACCGTTGTTTCGGACACCGCAAACGCTTTACACTATGCGTTTGCTCATCTCGCCGCCATAAACAGCACATATGTGCTGTTTAAAGAAATGGCGGCTCGTCCCATAGAAGGGGAAGGCAAGAGAGAGTATCCGCCAGTAGCCTTTTCGTCATTGCGAGGGGTCTCTACCCCGTGGCAATCCCGCCAGTACTGGCGACCAGCAGGTTGGGCGGCAGAAGCGGTGTTTAAAAATAATAATGTTTTATTCTTGATAATAATGTTAACCGCAATAATGGCTTCCCCTTGAGGGGAAGCTGTCAGCAAAGCTGACTGATGAGGTGTAAGATAATAACAAGACAACACCTCATCCACCGCAAGCGGGTCTCAACGGCGGTAAGGGAAAAAAGCCGTTTCGGTCATCGCAAATGCCTTACATTTTGCATTTGCTCTGCTCGCCAACCCAAACAGCACATAAGTGCTGTTTGGAGAAATGTTGGCTTGCCCCTTCCCCTTAAGGGGAATGCTATAATACTTTGTCTGCCGACGGTGAAGGGCAGCCAAGAGCGTAATATTAGAGCAAAAACATTTCAATTTTCACTCTTGAAAAGGCGGTGCGGGTGTGGTATAATGTAACTATGGAAAATTTGGATAAATTACAAAACATAATAGACGGTGCAAAGCGGATGGTGTTTTTCGGCGGTGCGGGCGTAAGTACCGAAAGCGGCATACCCGACTTCCGTTCGCAGGACGGGCTGTACAACACAAAGTATGCCTACCCGCCCGAACAGATTTTATCTCACACATTCTTCTGCTACCAAACGTCGGAATTTTACGATTTTTACCGCGACAAAATGCTGTATCTTGACGCTCAGCCCAACGCCGCCCACTTAAAGCTTGCCGAATGGGAGCGGCAGGGTAAGCTTACGGCTGTGGTTACGCAGAACATAGACGGGCTCCACCAGAAGGCGGGCAGCAAAAACGTGTTTGAACTGCATGGCAGCGTATGGCGCAATTACTGCACTCGTTGCGGCAAGCCCTATGCGGTGCAAGATATTCTGCACTCTAAGGGCGTCCCGAAATGCAGCTGCGGCGGCATAGTCAAGCCCGATGTAGTGCTTTACGAAGAAGGGTTAAACGGCGATATTTTAAACGATTCGATAAGACATATCAGCGAAGCAGACGTGCTCATTATCGGCGGTACTTCGCTTAACGTGTACCCTGCGGCGGGGCTGGTAGATTACTTTAACGGCGATCACCTTGTGGTGATAAATAAGGGTATGCCTGCAAAAAGCACGGCTGGCGCACTTTACATAGACGGCAAAATAGGCGAAGTTTTTTCACAGTTAAAATAGTAATGTTTCAGGCATATGTGCGGGGTAAATTAAATTGCCCCGAATATATGCCTTATTTACTTTATTTACCAAATCTTCCAGAATTTTGCCATTGACGCGGTACTATGCCTTTGTTATAATGGTTTTGTTACCCATTTACGGGAGTTTAAACAAAGGATAGTTATGAATAAAAAATTAATAATATTGCCCGCCGCACTGGCGGCATTTGCTATTTCTGCCTGCAGCACTGCAAATATAACGGAAGAAGTACCATCGCCCGACGCTCAATTACAGGAAGAGCAACCCGATTACGGCACAGACAGCCAGCTGCAGGAAGAAGAACAGCAGGAAACAGAACAGGAACAGCAAGAAGGGGTAGCTGTATATGTAAGCTACGTAAAAGTTACCGCCGCGAATGTCAATTTGCGCAGCGGTGCGGGGACTGGTTATACTGTACTCGGCTCTGCCGAAAAGGATACTTACTATGCCTACGTAGCCGAAACGGACGGCTGGTACAAGATACGTTACCTTAATTCGTACGCATATATATCCAAACTATACTCTGTCATTTACGAAATTGAAGCGTCTGAAAATGAGATGGTAGAAAGCGTTATACGGGAAGGGACAAAACTGTTGGGTACGCAGTACGTTTACGGTGCGGTGCGCTATCACGACGGCAGCGGCAACCTGAATAAGGGCTTTACCGATACAAAGTTCGATTGTTCATCACTCACACAGTACATATTTTATAAAGGCGCAAACGGGCTTTTGCTTGGCGTAACAACACGCACGCAGGTATATCAGGGCATAACGGTGGCGGACGGCGGCTTGCAGCGCGGAGACCTGATGTTTTTTACCAACTCTTCCCGCAGCAACAACAGCGGAATAGAGCGCATCGGGCATGTTGCGCTGTACCTTGGCGACAACCTTATTTTGCACACATCGTCAGATTACGCTAAAATAGAAGCTCTTTCTTCCCAGCGCTGGAGCTACTTTATCCAAGCCCAGAGAATGGTGTAAAATGAGCAGTTGACGCGTTACTATGCCTTGTTTATCGTGTGTGGGTAGATGAGTATACTATCACCCCTTGCCGCTCCCAAGGGACGCCAAGAGAAAAAAAGCGACCGAACACACCGTCGTCCTGAGCCTTGCTAAGGATGACGTACTTTGTCAGCCGATTAGCAGAAGAATAAGGAAAGCCAGATTATCCCCTCATCAGTCAACAAGTTGACAGCTTCCCCCGCAGGGGGAAGCCGAGAGCGGAACGACGTATTTACGCACCTTGCCTTCCCCTTCTATGGGGGAAGGTGGTTAGGCTATAATATGAAGTGCAACACGAAAGGAAAAGAGTAAAAAGAAAGACA
>JAJQDC010000001.1 GCA_021202395.1 Clostridia bacterium
GGCGGGTACCTTGTCTCTCTTCGGGGTACATTGTCAGGGTAAAAAAATAAAAGGGGGCGGAGCCCCCTTTTATGGTTCGTTATATTTCCTGCCAAATTGTCATTCACTTAAGAAGTCAAGGAATCAAATTCTCAGCTCCCGAAGGAAGTCAAGTTTCGGCGGGGAAAGTTTGTTAGTGATTACTCTGTAACAGCGCTGATGGTGATTGTATCTGCATCATATACATACAGGTAAAGAACTGTGCCTGCTTCAATATATGTAGAATCTGCATCACCGTCATATGAATACAGGTTTACAGTATAAGCATCTTCTGTTACTAATGTAGCACCATCATATGTGTTAGATGTAAGAGCGTATGTACCAGCTTCTTCAACATATACGGTATAGCTTATTGTACCATAAGAGCTGTAGCTATAAGTTACGTTATCAAACGTAATCTCTAAACCAGCGCTTGTAAGAGTGAAGTCATAGTCTGACGTACTGCCGCCGCTTGCTGCTTCATAATCTTCATCAAGTTCAATAAGAAGGGTTATATCTTCGGTACCGCTTACATAAACAGTTAATACTGTGCCTGCAGTTATAGATATAGGTGCATCTTCGCTAAAGTTATTATAATCGATGATGTAGTCTACAGTAATACTAGGTGTATAATAGTACGTCCCATCATTAATTACTACATAACCATCTGTTGTTACCTTGTAGTAACCGGTTTCAGTAATAACAAGCGTATAACTTGCAGAGTAGTTATCTTCGTCAAGAGCAATAGTTGCTTCTTCGCCTTCAGTAATAACGTCGCCTTCTACTATGATAACAGTTGAATCTTCGTATACTTCAAGCACGATTATGTCGCCTGCGCTCAATTCAAGGGGAAGGCTGCCAGAAATAGCTTCTGTAGTGCTACCGTATTCATCATTATACTGAACGCTTACGTCGCCGGAGATTACATAGATTGTGTAAACGCCGTCTTCAGCTACATATACGATGTATTCAGCTGCAGTCCATATGCTGCCGTCGCCGTCTTCTGCAAGTTCTTCGCTAAATACGTCAGAAGTTAATGTGTAGTCTACATAATCGGTGATTACGGGTGCTACGTAAGTATCGTCTGCAGTTAAGGTTACAGATACCGCACTGTTTTCTGTGCCGACAAGCGTTATGTAAAGAATTGTGCCTGCAGGGATGTATGCAGCTGCTGAATAGTAATCAGCATAAACATTGTTATAGTCTTCTACATAAGCGATTTCGGTATTACGGCCATAATAGTAGTTGTAATCTTCATCATAGATTACAGCATAGCCGTCGCCTGTGTAAGATACTGCATAGTAACCAGCTTCGGTAATAACAACGGTCAACGTTATGCTACCGGTTGTGGTGTCCTCTTCAGTTTCATCATCGTCAGCGATTGTGCCGCCTAAGGTGCTGTTCTGGGTTAATGCTTCGTAGATTATAACTACATTGCCTGCAGTATAAACACCAAGGGTGATTATGTCGCCTTCTGCTGCTTTGGTTACAACTGTTACTGCATCGGGAGTTGACAATGTATAGTTATTGCCTGTAGAAGCGTTGAGATAAGCGATAGTTATATCAGCGTCTTCACCGGTGATTATTATTGTGTAATCGCCTGCAACTTCTACAAGGATATCAATATCTTCGTCAAGGTCGTCATATACAAAACCATCTTCGTCTACTGTATATTCAAAGTAGTCAGCTGCTGTTTCTGCTACGTAGCTGCTATCAAGGCTGATAGTAAGAACTATTGCATCGTCGCCGTATGCATCGCCGTAGTAGTATACTACGAAGTAAAGAACTGTGTCTTCTGCAACGGTTGCTGCTGCATCGAAGTAATTGATATAGTTATTTTCGTAAGTAGCTATATAATCGATTTCAGTTTTTTCATTGTAGTAGTATGTACCGTTTTCGTCGTAGATAGTAACTGTTGCGCCTGTGGAAACTTCTACTTTATAGTAGCCAGCGGTGCTTATGGTTAAAGTACCTGTTACCATGCTAAGGCCGTCTTCTTCTACGCCGTAGTAAGAAGTGTAATCATCAACAAAATTGATTGATGTGGTGAATGTACCAGCGTCTTCGCCAGCGCCTTCGGTGATTTCAACTTCGGTTGCCTGATAGATTGTAGATTCTTCTACAATTTCAAGAGCACCGCAGACTGTACACTGCTTGTAGTAATACTTGTAGTATGTACCGTTAATTGTTACAGAGTAGCAATCAACTATGTCTGCACCATCAGAATCTTTTGCATAGGTATGAGAAGCTTCTAAAAGTTCTACGCCTTCTATTGTGTAAACAAGGGTTGTTACAGAGCTGTCGTTTGCAAGAGCTTCATCACTGTATTCGTAACCTGTGTAGGTGTACTTAACAGATTCTGTGTTGGTGCAGGTGTCGTCGCCGAGACCTTCAACCGTAAGATCTTCGCTGTCAAGAGCAACTGATACTTCTATAGCAGATGCTATGCAGTCGTCTGTTGAGCAGGTAAGCGTGAAGATTACGTAACCAGCATCATCACCGGTGCCAAGTACTGCGTTTAATACAACGTAGGTGTGGCCTGTTGCAAGGTCAAGCTCGTAACCAGCGTCAGATTCTGTAATCTGGCTGGCTGTGATTTCTTCTTCATCGGTAGTATCAAGAACTACTTCATAGAATTCGCCGCAAACTGAGCAGAATACATACAGAACTTCGTTAGTTGTGCAGGTAGCTGCTTCGTTAGCGTAGTCATCGTAATCGGCTGATAAATCATACCAGTCATATTCTGTAATGTCTGTATCGGTTCTGTAAGCTACATAGGCGTGGCCTGTTGCAGGATCAAGAGTGATATCAACTGTAAAAGTAAGAGTAGTATCGGCTACGGTAGAATCGTCATACTTGATGGTAAGTGTGTAGACTGTGCTTGAGCCGTCGGTAGTAGCAACGCCGCTGTCTATAGAAACAGAAGCAATGCCAACGCCGTCTGAACCGAGTACAGAGCCGCAGTCTACAGCAGTTGTGCTGTTAGAAAGAACTATGTACAGGTGGCCGTCGGTTTCGCTGACATATGCGTCGGTAACGCTTACGCCGTCTTCGGCAGCACTTGAGATGTCTACCGATTTTGTGGTGCCATCAGTCAAGGTTATGGTTAACGTGCCGTTTGAATAGGACATAGCAGAAACGCCAACGCCGTCTTCGCCGTCTGCACCGTCAGCACCCGTACAAGCGGAAATGCCGAAGCAGAGAGCTACTGAACAGCAGACGATGCAAATGACCATCAAAAGCTTAATCAACCATGATTTTGCTGTTTGTAACATTTTTTATTCTCCTTTTTTAGAATTTTTTTAGATTTAGATTTGGTTTTAAATTTGTTGAGCGAGCTTACCGCCAAACCTGCGGCGGAATAGCCTTAATAAAAAATCAGGATATGAAGCGCTTGGTAATATATATTACAGCTTTACAATATCCTATTATAAGCAACCTACATCTCCTGAGATTTTATTTTGTAAACCGCAGGCATCACGGGCGGAGAAAGGCAGTTTTTGCTTGAGATTTAAACTACCTTTTGCGCTTGTGGGCATCGGGACAAAGCCGCAATCTTTGCCTTTTGCCTTAATGCTTTATGCCCCAAAACCATTATTTTGGGGTAAAGTATATAATGCAAGCTATTATTTACGAAGTTATTTTATCACAGATTTTTTGATGTGTCAATGTTTTAACGCAATAATTGCAGATTTTTTCTGCGGACTGTTTGTACGAAATTGTGGAATTGTGGATAAGTTGTGGAATTTGTGGATAAGTTGAGCGGGTTACCGCTTTTGGCTCCCTTATCACCGCATTTATAAAAAACGTTATTATTTTTAAACATCGCTTCTGCCGCCCTGCCTGCTGGTCGCCCGTTCGGGCGCGCGAGCGAAGCGACACTCTGCGCACCGCATTATAAAAAGGCTTCAGATAAATGGGCGCAGATATTGCCACGGGGTAGAGACCCCTCGCAATGACGTTAAGGCTGCTGGCGGTTATAATAAGGTAAAAATATTTTTGCAATTCGGTTTACCAAGTTCGTCATTGCGAGCGTAGCGTGGCAATATCTGCGCCTTATCATCTGAAACTTTTTAAATTAAGGTGCGCAGGGTAGCGCTATCGCTCACGCGCCAGAGCGTAGCGGCTGGCGCCCGAATAGCGTTTCCGCCCATTCAATGCTTTTTTACCGCATTATAATAAACGTTATTATTTTTAAACATCGCTTCCGCCGCCCTGCCTGCTGGTCGCCCGTTCGGGCGGGATTGCCACGGGGTAGAGACCCCTCGCAATGACGTTAAGGCTGCTGGCGTTTATAATAAGGTAAAAATATTTTTGCAATTCGGTTTACCAAGTTCGTCATCCTGAGCGACAGCGAAGGATCTCGCGAGTACTCGCGGACAGACAAGCAATTCCGCCAATTCAATGCTTATTACCGCATTATAATAAACGTTATTATTTTTAAACAACGCTTCTGCATTATAAATAAATGGGCGGGCGGGAACCGCTTTTACTTTACTGCTGCCACCGCCATCGCCATATTGTTGCACCGCTATCACCACATTCTTTACCATATTATTAATAATATATATTATAATACGGCGGGCGGGGGTTAAAGGTTAATTTTGGCAACTCCGCTTTTTACCGCTGCGGCAGAAACGGCTTTTGCCACCGCGTTGTGCGCAGACTTGTCGTAAGCGTAAGGCAAAATAAAATCTTTACTGAGCTTGTCCCCCACGCTGGACGCAATGGCGTACGACGCCGCCATCATCATTTCGGTATTTATATCGGTAGCACGTACGTCTAACGCGCCGCGGAACAGCCCGGGGAAGACGAGCACGTTGTTTATCTGGTTGGGATTTTCTGAAGAGCCGGTACCAACTACCGCCGCACCTGCTTCAAGCGCTTCTGCACGGGTGATTTCGGGTACGGGGTTGGCACAGCTGAAAACTATGGCGCCGTTTGCCATGCTGCGCACCATGTCTTTACTTACGCAGTGCGGGGCAGAAACGCCGATAAACACGTCGGCGCCGCTCATTGCTGCGGCAAGGGTGCCCTTAAGCTTGCGGCGGTTGGTAATCAAAGCTGCCTGCGCCTGGGCAGGGTTCATCCAGCTTTCGCCTTCGCAAAGTATGCCTGCTTTGTCGCACAAAATAAGGTCGTTTACGCCGAACTTGATAAGGTACTTTGCAATGGCGATACCTGCGGCACCCGCACCGTTGATTACTATCTTTAAATCGGAGATCTGCTTGTTTACCACCTTTGCGGCGTTAATCACGGCAGCAGCCATTACTACCGCGGTGCCGTGCTGGTCGTCGTGGAAGACGGGGATGTCCAGCTCTTGCTTTAAACGGGTTTCAATTTCAAAGCAGCGGGGGGCAGAAATATCTTCAAGATTTATTCCGCCGAAAGAGCCAGATATTAATTTTATGGTATTTATAATCTCTTCCGTGTCTTTAGATTTAATGCAGATTGGGAAGGCATCCACCCCGCCATATGCCTTAAATAACGCACATTTTCCTTCCATAACGGGCATGCCTGCAACGGGGCCGATATCGCCCAGCCCGAGCACGGCGGTGCCGTCGGTAATTACGGGAACGGTGTTCCAGCGGCGGGTGAGTTCAAAACTTTTTTCTTCATCCTTTTGTATTGCAAGGCAGGGTTCGGCAACGCCCGGGGTGTACGCCAAAGACAGCGCTTCCCTGCTGTCGGCGGGAACACGGCAAACGGTTTCTATCTTGCCGCGCCACTCTGCATGTTTTTTTAAAGATTCTTCTCTTACGTTCATAATTATTCATCCTTTGTGCGCAAAACAGCGCAGTGTATTTTTACCCGTATATTTTAGCATTTTACGCCGCCGTTGTAAAATGCTTGACGATAAAAGTTTAAATTATTTTTTATGCAGAGTATTATCCTCTCATCCGTCTGCTACGCAGCCACATCCCCCCAATGCGGGGAAGGCAAGGGTGGGTTTCGTGCGCACTTACCCCACAGGGACGGCAAGGTGCGGCGATGTGCTACCGTTTACCATTATAACCTTTTTTATCCCTTTTACGTAAAACAAGTTTATACAGCTCGCCGAAGAGTATTACAGAAAGCGATACACCCCATACTATGCCCCATTGAACGGCGTTTAATGATGTAAGCCCGAATGCGTTTGCAAGCGGTTTTACAAGGCATAAAAGCACGTTTACGGCAACCGCCGCCGCTACCGTGGCAATAAGAATTTTGTTTGTAAACAGCCCCTTGTAGAACGGCTCCCTTTCTGAACGGATATTGAACGCATGGAATAGTTCCAAAAAAGAAATGGTCAAAAAAGTCATGGTGCTTGCAGCTTCGTTGCCCCATATGTTAAGGGCAATTACAAAAACGGCTACCGTTGCCGCCGTCATATAAAGCCCAAATATGAGCACCGAAAGCATTGACTGTTTAGAAAATAAAGACTTTTCTGCCCGCTCGGGCGGCCGCCGCATTGCGTAGTCGTCGGCACGCTCCATACCCAATGCAAGCACGGGGAAGCTGTCAGTTATAAGATTTATCCATAAAAGCTGCGTAGAGCGCAAAAATACGCAGTTATAAAAGGCGATTGTCGCAATAAGTATAGACAGCACTTCGGCAAGGTTGGTGGCGATAAAAAATTTTATAGTCTTTTTTATGTTGGCGAATATCCGCCTTCCTTCTCGCACGGCGCTTACTATTGTAGTAAAATTGTCGTCGGTGATAACCATATCAGAAGCGTTTTTTGTAACGTCAGTTCCGCTTCTGCCCATCGCAATGCCGATGTCGGCGGTCTTTATAGACGGTGCGTCGTTCACCCCGTCGCCCGTCATCGCCACCACGCCGCCGTTTTCTTTAAGGCAGCGGACTATCTCGTTTTTATGGGCGGGCGTTACCCTTGCAAACACAGTACAGCGCTTTACCGCTTCACGGCGGCTGCCGCCGTCTAAAAGGTCGAACTCTTCGCCCGATATAACCTGCTCTTCGCTCTGCGCAATGCCTGCCTGTTTAGCAATAGCAAAAGCCGTCTTTTTGTGGTCTCCCGTTATCATCACGGTGGTAATGCCAGCAGTTACGCACTCTTCCACCGCCTGCTTTACGCCCTGTTTAAGCCCGTCTGCCATGCCGCACAGCCCGATAAAGGTAAGCCCTTCTTCCTGTAATTGACCCGCATATATGCCGTAACTAAACGCTATTACCCGCAGCGCGCGTGCAGACATTTCTTCATATTTTGCAATAACATTTTTTCGTTCGTTTGACGTAAGCTGACGCCTGCCGCTGCCGTCCTGAATGTAAGAGCAGGCTTTAAGCAAGACGTCGGGCGCACCCTTTGCATATATGTAATCGCCGTCCTGCGTGCGTACGGCTACAGACATCATCTTCCGCTCTGAAGTAAACGGCTTTTCCGCCAGCCGCTGTGCAGAAAATTCACTTTTTTTTGCGGCAAATTCTTTGATGGCTACTTCGGTTGGATCGCCCATATATCCGCCCCTTTCGCCCTTTACGTTCACACAGGCGTGCATACATTCAAGCATTCTTTGCGCTGCGGGGGAATTATCTGTAAACCCGTCTGTGCCAAGCGTTACTTCCGCTGCTCTCATCTTATTTTCGGTAAGAGTGCCCGTTTTGTCGGTACATACAAAGTTGCAGCTGCCAAGCGTTTCTACCGACTTAAGTCTGCGGATAACAACATTCTTGCCGCTCATGCGCTGCACGCCCATAGCCATAATAATCGTTACCACCGCGGGCAGCCCTTCGGGTATGGCAGCTACGGCTATGGCTACCGAAGTCATAAAATTCTGCAATATGCCCACCCTGCCTATCACAATGCCGAGTACGAATATAAACGCAGTAACGCACAGAACGAACGCAGTGATTATTTTACCGAGTTTGTTAAGGCTGTTTTCAAGCGGAGTCGGCGTCGGCTTTGCTTCCTGAAGCATACCCGCAATCTTGCCGATTTCGGTATCCATTCCCGTGGCAGTTACCACCGCGCAAGCCGTACCGCTTAAAACATAGCAGGAAGAAAAGAGCATATCCGTCTGTTCAGACAGCGGAACGCTTTCTCTGTTTACGGCGGCAACAGCCTTTTCTACACCCACGCTTTCGCCGGTTAGCGCACTCTCGTCGCATTTAAGCGCAGCGCAGGAAAGTATACGGCAGTCGGCCGGCACCATATCACCTTCTTCAAGGGTAATAACGTCGCCCGCAACCAGCTCTTCGCTGTTTACAAGAATATCTTTGCCATCACGCAGACACTTTACTTTGCATACCGAAAGTTTTTTAAGATTTTCTATAGCCCTGTCCGCACGGAACTGTTGCGCCGTGCCCACCGCCGCATTAAGGAAGATTATAAATAAAATTATGAATGTATCGGTTAAATCGGAACTGTCGCCCGATAAAAATGCTATTACGGCAGACACCGCCGCAGCCGCAATCAAAAGCACAGTCATTACGTCTTTGAACTGCGATAAAAACAGCTTTACAATGCCGCTTTGCTTGCTCTTTTCTATAGAGTTTGCTCCGCTCTTTTGCAGCCTTGCGGCAGCTTCTTTATTACTTAACCCCAACGGGGATGTGTTCAGCACTTTAAGGGTTTTATCTGCAGGCATGCCGTAAAATTTCATATTCACCTCTGGTACGATAATCTTTAATATAATTATTCCTGATAAGGCGTGAATATTCAAAATATAAAAA
>JAJQDC010000030.1 GCA_021202395.1 Clostridia bacterium
GCGCAGAGTGTCGCTACGCTCGCGCGCGAGTACTCGCGCCCGAAAAGCAATTCCGACGATTCAATGCTTTTTTACCGCATTATAAAACGTTATTACTTTTAAATTCCACTACTCTGCACATTAGCAAAAAAATTCCCCGTGGTTTAAAAGAACGGGGAATAAGTATTACTTTTTATAGCGTTTGGTGTGCCCGTAATACCTTGCGGGGCGCACGTACCGGCTGCGCTTACAATTTTTTATCTTTGCTTTTTTAGCCTTGTAATAAAATTTATCGTGCACACGGTGCATATCGTCTGCCATATGCTCATGTTCCCAGTAAAGGCACATAAGTATCATGCCAATACTGCCGTATATGTACACAGGTACAACTTCCCACAGAATGGGCATATAGCAATCTATATACTTGCCCGGTTTAAAGAACGACGGCGTAAGTATAAGCAGGAACTGCGCTACCTTTTCCATAGATTCGGGCGGACCGAAGATGAAGGCGGAATTTCTTACTTCGGTAGAAAGGAAGTAATCCCAGCGGTTGGTTATGCCGTATTCCAAAAAGGCTTCTATCATGTCTTCATCATTTGCAACCCAGCCGATTACCATAAGCACGACTTCGTTTATAAGAATTACCCCTAGCACAAGGAAGTACATAAGGGGCACCTTCCATATCCTGTGATAGTCAAGCTTGTGCAAGCCGAATATTACCATTAACAGCGGCACTATCCACAAACTTCCGTGGCAGACGTAAAAGCGGATAGTTTCAAAATCGTATACATTTAAACCTACTATATTCAGCGGTATAAACATTGCCGCCGCACCGCTTATTGTACCAAGATAAAACATGTAGTCCCTGAATATGGTATGTTTTTTTGCAAGCATAAAAAAGGGAAATACAAGCGTGCTTACCGCACAGATATTTTCGAAAGTAACCTTGCGGATGGATGCAGGCAATTCTTCTACATAGGGCGAAAATGCAAGCTTTACAAAGTGAAGAATAAAGTTGAGCATTGTTATGCCCCAAAGCACCCAGAACTGTACCTTTTTATTTGCATGCCGCAGGGCGAAGTAAAGTACAAAAAACAGCACTACGCACAACGCAGGATATAAAAAGTAAAATAAACTTCCGTATTCCAGAGTCATATTGTTATCCTTAAAGTAAAAACTGATGCAGCGGTTTACAATGGCACTGCAATTTAATATAAAAATTATATAGCATCAGCTTGTTATTGTCAAATAAAAACAAGCCGATTGTAATAAATATATATTACAAATCGGCAAATGTACATATGATTTTTACCTAAAATTTAATGTGCAACTTAAGTTGCAAATGCTTTAACTCGCATTATAAATGTATTTACTCGCAAAGTTTGTTTATAACGCCGTCTAATACGTCAAAGAACTCTTTAAAGGTTTTGGAGCACACTTCTGCATTTTTAATTACAACGCCGTCGGTCTTAAGCCCGCTTATAGCAAAGCTCATGGCAACGCGGTGGTCGCCGAAAGTTTCTATCTGCGCCCCGTGCGGCGTGCAGGGGTAAATTGTAACGCCGCCTGCTTCTTCTTTACACTCAACGCCCATGGCGGTAAGGTTTTTTACTATAGCCGCAATGCGGTCGCATTCCTGCCTGCGTATGTGTTCAATGCCGCATATGTGCGTGGGTTTTTGTAAATACGGTGCTATTGCTGCAAGCGTAAGCGCCTGATCGGAATAGGTAGACATATCCGCTTCACCGCCGTTAAAGCCGCTTTGCATAAGTGAAATAAATTGGCGGTCGCCCTGCATGCTGCGGGGCATAACGCCGTTTACGGTAATGTCTGTGCCCAGTATGCGGTTTATTGCATAAAAATAGCACGCCGCCGAAAGGTCGGGTTCAATTTCGTACTTTTTACCCTTGTAGCTGCCGCTTACGATGTATGCGCCGCCGTCATATTTTACGTCTACACCGAAAGACCACATCATATCCAGCGTCATATCTACATACTTCATACCGTGGCTGCCAGAAGGTATTATTTTTATAGTTTTGCCCGTACAGGGTGCAGCCATAAGTACAGCCGAAAGAAACTGGCTGCTCTGGGATACGTCCACATAAATTTCCTGCGCGGGGGTACGGGTACCCGTTACCGTAAATGGGAAGCAATAGGGCTCGCCTTTAAAGGTGAACTGTGCACCTGCACATATGAGCGCGTCAATAAGCGGCTTTATGGGGCGGGCAGCCATCTGTGCGGAAGACGTTACGGTAAACGTGCCGCCAGAAAAGGCTAACAGGGCGGTAATGAATCTTGCCGCAGTGCCGGCGCTGCCGACGTACACTTCGCCGCACTTTACGGGGAGAGAGCCGCCGCAGCCGCTTACGTTTATGGTAGTGCCGTTAATTTCTGTTTTTACGCCAAGGGCGTTTACGCAGTTTAAAAATGTAGTACAGTCGTCTGACGTCTGCGCACCGTAAAGAGTTGAATCGCCGTCTGCCATAGCAGCAAGCAAAAGTGCGCGCGCGGTGATGCTTTTGGACCCCGGGACGGAAACCGTAAGCTTTTTGTTTATAATTTTGCCGTCTATGTTTTTTACAGCGTAATCCATAATTACCCCCGTAATATGCCACGGTTAACACCTTTACAAGTGCACACCAGAGCATATGATTTTTTGTGAATTTTTGCGTTAATATATACTTATTAATCGGCTGACAATCGCAGCATAGGTGGTCGTACCACTTTTATACGATTCTTCGCTCACGCTCTGAATAACAAAAACCTACTCTTGGCTTCCCCCTACGGGGGAAGCTGTCCTGTAAGGACTGATGAGGGGATGCTCCTGCCTTTCCTTATTCTTCTACCTTTTTGGCTAAAAAGCTGTGATAGAATTATCCCCTCATCCGTCTGCTACGCAGCCACCTGTCTCAACAGCGGTAAGGTCAACCGCTGTTTCGGGCACCGCAAGCACTTGCATATGTGCTTGCTCATCTCGCCGCCATAAACAGCGCATTTGTGCTGTTTAAAGAAATGGCGGCTCGTCCCATAAAAAGGGGAAGGCAAGGAAGAGTGTCTGTACTCTATCACCCAAAAGCGCGACACCGCATTATAAAGTTTATAAAAACTTTTTTCTTCTTCTTAGAATGTCGCCTGCGGAAAGATTGTAAGGGCACTCTACCATATACTTTTCCTGCACGCGCTTGCAGTCGGTTACTTCGCTGCCCAAAGAATCGTACACTCTGCCCACCGTAAAACTTTTACCGAAATTCTGCGTGGGGGATAAAACTTCAAGTAAATCGCCGCTATAAAACCGTGAACGCATTTCTACCTGCGCAAAGCCCTTATCGCAGCCCAGCACATTGCCGATATATTCGCAGTCGCCCTTAGCCTGGCTGTCGGAATAGTTTACCGTAGCGCTGTTATTACCCAGCATATATGCCGTAGTGTAATCTCTGTGGGCGGCGGTGGTAAGCTCTTTTGCCACCACATCGTTAAAGCCGCCGTCCATACACCTGCGGTAGGCGTTTATTACGGTTGCAAGGTAGTATTCACTCTTCATTCTGCCTTCTATTTTAAAGGAGCATATACCCGCCATTTGCATATCGTCAAGATACGGAGACATGTTAAGGTCTTTAGAGTTTAAAATAAACGTACCCCTTTCATCTTCCTGTATGGGCAGTTCGCCGCTGTCGCTCAACTCGTCGTGCTTTCTTATAGTGTAGTTCCAGCGGCAAGCCTGCACGCATTCTCCGCGGTTAGACGGTCTGTTTGCAAGGTAGTCAGAAAGCAGACACCTGCCCGAATAGGATATACACATTGCGCCGTGCACAAATGCTTCAAGCTGCATATCAGGCACAAAAGAATGTATCTGGGAAATTTCTTCAAGAGAGAGTTCCCTTGCAAGCACACACCGCTTTGCGCCCTGTTCCTGCCAGAACTTTACAGAATATTTGTTGGTTACGTTTGCCTGCGTAGAAATATGAATATCAAGCTTTGGCGCAGCCTTGGCTGCAACATACACCGCACCGGGGTCAGAAATCAAAACTCCGTCTGCCCCGATACTCTGCAAAAATACAAAGTAGTCTTCAAGCTCTGCAAAGTCGTAGTTGCGTGCAAATATGTTAGCCGTTACGTAAATCTTTTTACCCTGCGAGTGGGTGTAAAAGACTGCCTGCTCCATCTCTTCACGCGAAAAGTTATCTGCAAACGAGCGCAAAGAAAAGTTTTTGCCGCCGGCATACACGGCGTCGGCGCCAAAGTAAAGTGCTGTTTTAAGTTTAGAAAAATTGCCCGCCGGGGCAAGAAGTTCAACGTTCATAGTTGTATATGTATATGTTTATGTTATGGTATGAATTTGTTTAAGAATAGACATATTATTTTTAAATAACTTGTGTGCCGCCGTGCCTGCTGTTCGCGAGTTCTCGCGAGATTGCCACGCGGTAGAGACCGCTCGCAATGACAAAGAGTTGCGGGCGCAATAAGGTGTTTGTTTATTTCTTAACTGACACCGCAATTCCATCGCCGATGTCTACAATGGTAGTAAACAGTTCATCATCGGCTGTTGCCGCATTGATATATTCCTGTATATGCCTTACAAGGGCGGCACGCTTTTGGGGCGGCTGCTCTTCGCCCGTTACCCAGCCGTAAAGCAGCACGTCGTCGGCAACAATCACACCGCCGTTTTTTAACAGTTTTTTAAGGCGGGGTAAATACTTTACGTACTGCACCTTTGCGCTGTCCATAAAAATAAAGTCGTAACTGTCTTCCGTCTGACACTCTATCTCTTCACCGGCGTCGCCGAAAATCTGAACAACCCTGCCTTCCATATTTGCCCAGCCGAAATTTTCCCGTGCCTCATAAAAGAACATCTCGTTTTTTTCAATGGTGGTAAGCGACGCATCGGGGCACGCATCAAGCAGACATATGCCCGATATACCAATTCCCGTGCCCAGTTCCAGAATGTTTTTTGCATTTTTTATGCGCGCTAAATTACATATAAAATTAAGCGTTTCGTCGCACGCGGTCGGAATTTCCCGCTCGTTTGCATGTAAGCGCAGTTTTTCTGTCAGCTGTGAAATATGGCTGCCGCTACATTTATATTTATTGAATTGTGCCGTGCGGGTTTTTCTTTCCCCGCCCTGCGTATTGTTGTGGGCGTAATTATATTCTGGCATAGTGTTTTATTAATTTTACAAAACATATCTCCACTTTCTAAGTGGGGGATGATAGATGTGTTAATTTACTACCATTACAAAATCAGTAAATACGTTGTCCCACTCTTGGCTCCCTTATTAGGGGAGCTGCCCGTAGGGCTGAGGGGTTCACCTTATTTACGGTACAAAACCCTTCCCCCACTTCGTGGTCCCCCTTCCCTAATAAGGACGGCAAGGCGTAGTAATGTGTTAATATACAAGACAGAGAAAAGAGAGCACATCACAGCATTTATGCAAGATTGGTTTGTCCCCTGAAGTTACCGCGGCCGTTTTTGCAAGCAGTCGCGCGTAAGACAAGGCGCGCGGCTTTTACAATGGAGTTTACAAAGATGTAAATGACCGCGTAAAAACGTAAGCGCAACACAGTATTACACGATGAATGCTTACAAAAACTATAACTCCACTACTACTGGTACAATCATCGGGGACTGTTTTGTTTTTTTGTAAATATAATTTTTAAGCGTCTTTTTGATGGCGCGCTTAAGCTCGTCTACGCTGCCTACGGTTAAATCGTAGCCGTAGATGGCGTTCTTTATAACCGACCTTATCTCTTCGTTATAGTCTTTATGGAAGCCGAATATAAAGCCCCTGCTGTTGATTGCAGGCTCGCCTATTACTTCTCCGCCGGACACTACTACCGAAACGATAAACAGCCCGTCGGCGGCAAGCTGGCGCCTGTCTGCCATCACCGTGCTTGCCTTTTCATCTTCTATACCGTCGCCGTCTATAAGTCTTGCGCCTGAAGGCACGCTGTCGGTCTGCTTTAACGTATCTTTTGTAAGCAGTACGCTGCTGCCGATATCAGGTATAAATATGTTGCTCCTTTTCATTCCGAGTTCAAGGGCAAGCTCTGCGTGCTTTTTAAGGTGGCGGTATTCGCCGTGTACGGGGATAAAGAATTTTGGCTTTAACAGGCGGTGCATAATTTTATGCTCTTCGCGGCAGGCGTGGCCTGAAACGTGGATATTTTCAAGCTGTTCGTAAACGACTTCTGCACCCTTGCGGTAAAGGTTGTTTATTACGCGGTACACATCCCTTTCGTTGCCCGGGATGGGGTTTGCAGATATTATTATAGTATCGTTTTCTCCCACCGTAACCGAAGGATTGTCGCCGTTTGCCATGCGCGTAAGCGCGCTCATCGGCTCACCCTGGCTGCCGGTAGAAACTATTACAAGCTCGCTGTCGGCAAGTTTTTTTGTGTGTGAGATATCTAACAGCACGCCGTCGGGTATTTTAAGTTCGCCAAGCCCTTCGGCAACGTCGGCTACATTGAGCATACTTCTGCCCGAAAGGGCTATCTTGCGCTTGTACTTTACCGCAAGGTCAACTATCTGCTGCAGCCTGTGAACGTTGGACGCAAACGTAGCAATAATGATTCTGCGGGTAAGATTTTCGGCAAACAGCCTGTCTAACGTGGTACCTACCACCGTTTCGCTCATGGTGTAACCGGGGCGCTCTATATTGGTGCTTTCCCCCATATACAGCAGCACGCCTTCGCTGCCGATATCTGATATGGTCTTTAAATCTATCGGCTCGCCCGCAACGGGGGTTAAATCTATTTTGTAGTCGCCGCTGTGGAATATTACGCCCTGCGGGGTGTAAATTGCAAGAGCAAGCGCACCTGCAATAGAGTGGTTCACGTTTACAAAAAGTATATCGAATACGCCAAGGCTCAGCCTGTCGCCCGGGGCGACTACAATCTCTTTGGCGTTGTTTATGCGGTGTTCACGCAGTTTGTTATCTACAAGGGCAAGGGTGAGTTTGGTGCCTATTACGGGGACGTTTATCTCCCTTAAAAAATAAGGTACGCCGCCGATGTGGTCTTCGTGCCCGTGGGTAAGAAGCAGCCCCCTTACTTTGTGCTTGTTTGCAACAAGGTAGGATATATCGGGTGCAACAAGGTCTATGCCGGGCAACTCTTCTGAAGGGAATATGATGCCTGCGTCTATGATTATAATATCTTCGCCGTATTCCACTACGGTCATATTTTTGCCGATTTCGCCGACGCCGCCAAGGAAGGATATTTTTACAGATTTTTCTTTTTTGGAAGATTTTTTCTGCGCCTTGTGTATAGTCTTTTTAGCCGCCTGCTTAGGTGCTTGTTTTGCCTGCACTGCGGGCTGCTTTATTTTGGCAGGCTTTGTATCTTTTGCAGAAGAAGGCTTGCCTTCTTCGCGGTATTTTGCCATGTCAAGCGGAGTGCCTTCGGCAGGCTTGTTTACTTTTTTTACCCGAAGTTTTTTTGTGGGTTTTGTAGTTTTTGTAGTTTTGGTATTTTTTGCGGTTCTTGTTCTTTTTTTATTTTCTTCGTTTTCCAAATAATTTTCCTGACCTTCTTTTTAATAGCCGCAATTTCTGCGGACACATTTTTGGGGGCTGAAAAATCAACCCCCAAAGTAAATGCGTTCTTATGTTTTAATTATTTCTTGCTTACGTCTTTTACAAGCCCGTCTTCGATAAGCTCTTCTATCGTTTCGTAAGGATACATTGCTGCGTAATCCCTTTCCTGGATAGCGCGCTTTTCGCCGTTGCGTTTAGCAAGCATTTCATCTATAAGCCTTATAGCCTTTTTAACGCCCAAAGGACTCTTGATCTTAACCATCATAGGCGTGCCGTGCATAGACTTGTTATCTGATACGTCTACGTGGTGATAAACAGAAGTCTTATATTCGTTGGGGTCAAGGTTAAGGTACAAGCAAAGCGTCTTGCCCCTGATCTTGAACTTAGCTATAGTTTCCCTGCCCTTGTTAAAGCGCTCTGCGCCCCATGCGATAGAGGAGTTAACTTTCTTGTAAGAAAGCATTGCGTTTTTAACCTGGCCGTAGTAGTTTTTAACGTCGTCGCTGCCCTGTATGATTCTTGCGATGAACGAGCGGTTGTACTTCATCATGTTTGCGAAGTCTACGCCTTCGTTAGAAATTCCTTCTATGCCGTCGGGAATAACTTCGCCGGGTGCGGTCTGTTCGTCTACGTCTTCAAGAAGTTCTGCTATGCTGTCGTCTGCAGATTCAAGTTCGTCTTCGTCTACGATGTCGCTTACCTTAATAAGCTCTTCTTCCTCTTCTTCAACGGGTTCTTCAGTTACTTCTTCAACTGCTTCTTCGGCAGGTTCTTCTGCTGCTTCTTCAGCAACTTCTTCAGCAGGTTCTTCTGCTGCTTCTTCAGCAACTTCTTCAGCAGGTTCTTCTGCTGCTT
>JAJQDC010000036.1 GCA_021202395.1 Clostridia bacterium
ATTTTATATTATTTTGCGCTTTTTAAATTTTATTTAAAGAATATTAATTATATTTTTAAGCAAATAAATTAATCTGTGAGGTAAAAAATATGAAGCGCAATTTATTTGTAGGTATGGTAGCAATACTGCTTGCTGTTCCTTTTGCATTTTCATTTGCAGGTTGTTTTTCGGATGACGAAACATCGGAAGAAAGCACTGTAAGCAGCGGTAACAGTACGTCTGACAGCAGCACGTCAGACAGCAGTTCGTCCGATAGCAGCACGTCTAACAGTACTACTGATGACAGCACGGAGAACGGAACAACAGCACTCACCGATACAAGCGGCAACGCAATATCAAGCGGCAGTGCTAATGTAAGTTTTAAGTACGGCAGCCAGACTACCACCGTTGAAATTTCCGCCGCCTACCTTATTGACGACGTGGATGTGGAAATTACAAGCGGGACTTATTACTCCGCTTCAGGCAGTACCGACCAGACTGTCTTTCTTGTAATAAACGGCGGAAGCCTTACCATAACGGGCAGCGATACGGATAACGTGGTAATTACAAAAAGCGGCTCGGCGGCTTCGGGCGGACAGGTAGACGATAACTATAATTTTTACGGGATAAACAGCGGCATTGTCGTTGCTGGTAATTCTTCCGCGACGATTTCTTATGCGGATATTACCACATCGGCAAACGGGGCAAACGCGGTAGTTGCCACAAACGGCGGCAGTATAACTATTTCAGACAGCACAATAACTACAACTGGCAGTGCGGGAGCACGCGGATTGCATGCCACATATAGCGGAACTATTACTGCTGATAACGTTACAATAACAACAAGCGGCTCTTCTTGCGCTTCTTTGGCGACAGACAGGGGCGGCGGTACGATTACAGCCGAAAATATGACGCTGGAAACTAATGGTTCGGGCAGTCCGCTTGTGTATTCAACGGGTACTATAAGTGTAACAAATTCAACAGGAACGGCAAATAAAGCGCAGATGGTCGTTGTTGAAGGCGGCAGCAGCGCTTCGCTGGATAGCTGCACATTCTCTTGCACGGGCGGCGGCAACCGAACGGGCACAAGCGAAAGCAATTCTTCTTCACATACTATAGATGCCGCAGGCATATTTATCTACCAAAGCGCATCAGGCGACGCGGAAGACGGAACAGACTACTTCACCGCAACGGACTGTTCTCTTACGGTAACAACTTCGGGCGTGCCTATGTTTTACGTTACCAATATAACCGCCGTAATTACCCTTGAAAACAATACCTTTACGCAAAATTCTTCGTCGGACTACCTTTTTATCTGTGAAGAAACCAATCAATGGGGCAGCGTAGGCAGCAACGGCGGAAAAGCAACAGTGAGCCTTACTAATCAAAGTTTATCGGGCTATACTGCGTTTGTCGGAACTTCGTCAAGCAGCCTTACTATTACGGCAACCGATTCTTCTTCCACTTCTATAACAAAGACCACCGGTACATGGTAAATTGTAAACGGTAACTTGAATTCACGGAAAGGATACATCTATGGATATTATTCAGTTTGAAGAGCGCTACAGGCAGGACTTTATAGACTTTAATACCGATTGGATAGTAACTTATTTCGGCTCTGTAGAACAGCACGATATAGATACTTTTGAAGGAATAGATGGCGAGCTGCAAAAAGGCGCGATGATCTTCTTTGCCGTGGAAGACGGCATTGCGCTTGCTACCTGTATGGCTATGCCTATGGAGGGAACGACCTGGGAGATATGCAAACTTGCTTCAAATAAAAACGTTGAACATAAGGGCGCGGGCAGCGCGGTGTTTAAAGCCGCTATGGACTGGGCGACAGGACACGGCGCAAAACGGCTGTTTATAATCTCTAACAGCGTACTTAAAGCGGCTCTGCATATTTACAAAAAATTCGGTTTTAAAGAAATTGCCTTGAACGATTATGAGTACGTCAGGGGAAATATTGCGTTTGAATATATATCTGAATAGGAAACAGCGGGCGTGGTTTTATTCCACTCCCGCTGTCTTTTATAAATGAGACATTAAATATTAACTCTTCTTTTCTGAACGGAAGGCAAGCTCGCCTTCGGGGTTTACGTCTACGGTTACGGCTTCGCCGCCAAGGACGTGCCCTGCCAGAATTTCATCTGACAGCCTGTCTTCTATACGCTTTTGAACTACCCTTTTAAGCGGGCGGGCGCCGTATTCTTCGCTGTAGCCTTCTTCTAACAGCTTATCCATTGCGGCGGGCGTTACGCTTAAAGATATGCTTTTTGCGGCAAGCTTTGCCGAAAGATTGTGTATGATCTTTCCGCAGATTTCGCCCTGCTCTTCGCGCGTTAATTTACGGAAGATTATTATGTCGTCTAACCTGTTTAAAAACTCGGGTTTGAACTGTTCGCGCAGAGCTTCGGTAATATTTTCTTTCATGTCTACATAGCCATCGTCATCTTCTGAACGGAAGCCGAAGTTAGACATCTTTTTAATCTGGCTGGCACCCACGTTAGACGTCATTATGATTATTGTATTTTTAAAGTTGACTACCCTGCCCTTACTGTCTGACAGCCTGCCGTCGTCAAGGATCTGCAGAAGGATATTGAACACGTCGGGGTGAGCCTTTTCTATTTCGTCAAAGAGTATTACGCTGTACGGCTTGCGCCTAATCTTTTCGGTAAGCTGGCCGCCGTTGTTGTCGTCGTAGCCGACGTATCCCGGGGGCGCACCGATGAGCTTAGACACCGTATGTTTTTCCATATACTCTGACATGTCAAGGCGGACCATAAGGCTTTCGTCGCCGAACATGCACTCTGCAAGCGCCTTGGCAAGGTCTGTTTTACCTACGCCGGTGGGGCCTACGAATATGAATGAGCCGATGGGTTTGTTGGGTTCGTTCAGCCCCGCCCTTGCACGCCTTATGGCGCGCGATACGGCGGATACCGCTTCGTCCTGGCCGACTATACGTTTATGCAGATTTTCTTCCAGGTGCAAAAGCTTGTCGCTCTCCTGCTCGGTGAGCTTTGTTACGGGCACGCCCGACCAGTCGCTTACTATGGCTGCAATCTCTTCGCTGCCGATAGAAGCAGAGCCCGCCTGCGTGCTGCCGCTCCACTGCGTTTTGGCAGCGTTGATTTTACCCTGGAGCCCGTTAATTTCATCTACAAGTTTTTGCGCCGTGGCGTAATCTTCGTCTTTGGCTGCCTTGTTCTTTTCGGCAGTTAAACGCTTTAACTTGTCTTCTAACTCCTTAACGTCCTGCGGGGTGGTGTAACTGTTTAACCGAGCGCGGGAAGCAGCTTCGTCTATAAGGTCTATCGCCTTGTCGGGAAGGTACCTGTCGGTAATGTATCTGTCTGAAAGGGTGACTGCCGCAATTATAGATTCGTCGGTGATTACTATCTTGTGGTGGGCTTCGTACTTATCCCTTAAACCGCGTAAAATTTCTATAGTGTCTTCTACCGTAGGTTCTTCTACCTGTACGGGGGTAAAACGGCGCTCTAACGCGGCGTCCTTTTCTATATACTTGCGGTACTCTTCTAGCGTGGTTGCGCCTATGGTATGCAGTTCGCCGCGGGCGAGCATGGGCTTTAATATATTTGCTGCATCCATGTTGCCGTCGCTGGTTGCACCCGCGCCCACTATCTGGTGGATTTCGTCTATAAACAATATTATGTTGCCGTTGTTTTTAACTTCGCCTATGGCGTTCTTTAAGCGCTCTTCAAAGTCGCCCCTGTATTTGGACCCGGCAACCATGCTGGCAAGGTCTAACGAAAATACTATCTTATCCTTTAAAAGGTCGGGCACGCGGTTGTTTACTATAGCCTGGGCAAGACCTTCTACCACGGCAGATTTGCCGACGCCCGGTTCGCCGATAAGAACGGGGTTGTTCTTTGTACGGCGGGACAATATCTGAATTATTTTATCAATCTCTTTCTTTCTGCCTATTACGGGGTCGATTTTGCCTTCACGCGCCTTTTGCGTAAGGTTTACGCCGTACTTTTCTATCTCGCCAAGGCTTTCGGTTTTGCGCGCTTCACGCTTTTGCTGGGGACGGGGCTGCGCAGACGAAAACATATTGAAAATTTCTGAAAAAGGATTCTGCTGCTGGTACGCACCGTCGTCCAGTTCTGCCGAAGAGCCTTCGTGCACTATAATTTCAAGCTTTGCGACAAGCGCCGTTATGTTTACGCCCATGGCGCGGAAAATGCGCATGGCAAGGCAGTTGGGTTCAGCCATTACCGCATACAAAAGATGTTCGGTGCCGGCAAGCATGTCGTCGCCGCCGAGCGTTACGGCAAGGTCCACCGCCTGCATAAGCATATTTTTAGTTCTGGGCGTAAAGCCCTTTATAGTGGAATTTTTATCAATAGATCTGCCATAGTATGCCCTGAATTCAAGTTCGTCTACGTTAAAAGAAGCAAGCAGCTTGCCCGCCGTGCAGTTTGGCGTGTTAAGCATTGCAAGCACAACCTGTTCGCTGCCGACGTACGTTACGTTGTACATAACCGAAAGCTGTTCTGCCTTTGCAAGCACTGTTCTAAGGTTGGTTGTAAATTTTGCATTTTCTTCCATAAGAATTTACCTCCTGCAAATAGTTGCGGCATATTACCGCACCAATTATATTTTTGCGCTTTAAAATTGTAAGCGCGCTGTAAATTTATTGCACTAATTTTTTTATGTGGGAGCAGGCATATTCCGCGCGGTAGGTATCCCGTTCTGCGGCAGATAAACTGCGCCCCGCCGCCCTGTTGATGTTGTACGGCTGCATTTTTGCCGCTATATCGTCTAACGCGGACACGTCGCTTATGTTTACATAGCCAAGGCAGGCGCCAAGTTTTATGTCAGCGGAAAGCGTTACAAGCTCGCCCGAAGACAGCTGCGCACAGTTGGTTGCAACGCCGTAAGCACGCATACACTTGTCCTTTACCGCAAGAGAATTTACGCCGTTTATAAGGTTGCGCCTTTCGGTACATTCAAGCTCTGTAAGCTTGCGGGCGGTTTCGTCTACCTGGGCTATTATCTCTTCTTCGGATACGCCAAGCGTTACTTCGTTGCTTACCTGGTACATGTACCCTTCCGCTTCGCTGCCTTCGCCGTATACGCCGCGCACGGTGAGCCCCTGTTTAGACAGCAGCCTTATAACTTCCCGCATCAGCCCGTTTATTGTAAGGGCGGGCAGAAAAAGCATTACGCTTGCCCTTAATCCGGTGCCAAGGTTTGTGGGGCAGGCAGTAAGGTAGCCGAGCTGTTCGTCATATGCAAACTGTATTTTTTTGCCGATTTTACTGTCTATTGAAGAAAGTTTATCGTAAGCACGCTTGAGCTGCAGCCCCTTTACAATGCACTGTTCGCGAAGGTGGTCTTCTTCGTTAATCATTACCGAAATGCTTGAATCTTCGCTTATAAGCGCTGCCGACATCTTTTTACGGGAAAGCAGATTAGGGCTTATAAGGTGGTTGCCCATAAGGGAGTTTGCATCCCAGTCGGTTATTGAATCCATATAATACAGCTTGAAGTCTGCCAGGCTGTTCATGCCTGAAGATACAAGCCTTATAATTTCTTTTGCCTGTTTTTCGTTAAGGTGCCCAGGGAAGGGCATGCCGAGTATGTTGCGGGCAAGACGTATGCGGGTAGAAACAAGCGTACCCTGAGAAATCTTTTCCATATTCTTACTGCTCCTCTTTGCCCTGCATGCGTTTTATTACGTCTGCCATGTCGGCATAAATCTTTTGCGCTTCTGCATTTTCGCCGTTGCGCAGAGCCTTTTCAAGATCTTCCTGCAGGCCGCGCAACTGCTGCGTAAGGTCCTGCTCTTTGCTGTTTACGTTGACTTTGCCAACGTGTTCTACCTTGCCCTGTATGCGCTCTATATAAGGCAAAAGCTCGTCTTTGAATACGTCGTAACAGGCGGGGCAGCCCAAAAGACCGGTGCGCTCAAATTCTGCATAGCTCATGCCGCATACGGGGCAAACCGTTTTACGGCGCTTGGTAGCGCTGCCGAATAAGCCCGCAAGGATATCGCCCGATACCGCAGAGTTGAGCGAGCCGAACATTTCGGCATAGCAGCTTTTGCAAAGGCAATAGCTTACCGCTTTGCCGTTTATAACCTCTTCCTGAAAAACTGTAGCCATATTTTTTTTGCAGCGTTCGCAAAGCATAAACTGTCTCCTTAATTAACCGTAACGGCGTTGTGCATTTCTATTTTAATTATAATACTTTATTTCTTGTTGTAAACAAAAATAATTCCCGCCGCGGTTAAAATTTTTGTATATTAGTCTGTATTTTTATTAAATTACTATTGAAAAAATTTTTTTGCCGTGATATAATGTCAATGTTAAGGCTGTGCGGAAGACAGGTTACTTTGCCCGCCGCCTTAAAGTAACGGTTTTTCTGCCGTATAAAATAAAATCGGAGGAACACATAATGCAATATTCAAAAGATGTCGAAAATATGATTTGTGTTGCCAAGGGCGTTTCGGGTAAGTTTGAACACGGCCCCGCCCCCATCCCCGAAGAAGGGCAATGGATACAGGCAAAAGAAATCAAAGACATTAAAGGCATGACGCACGGCATAGGCTGGTGCGCTCCCCAGCAGGGCGCGTGCAAGCTGTCGCTTAACGTTAAAGACGGTATAATAGAAGAGGCTCTGGTAGAAACCATAGGCTGCTCCGGCATGACGCACTCTGCCGCTATGGCAGCAGAAATACTGCCCGGCAAGACCATATTAGAGGCTTTGAATACCGACCTTGTTTGCGACGCGATTAACACCGCCATGAGAGAGCTGTTTTTACAGATAGTTTACGGCAGAACGCAGTCTGCCTTTTCTGACGACGGCCTGGTAATAGGCGCAGGGCTTGAAGACCTGGGCAAGGGTTTACGTTCGCAGGTAGGTACCATGTACGGCACAAAGCTTAAGGGCGTAAGGTACCTTGAAATGGCAGAAGGATACGTACTTGCTCTGGCACTTGACAAAAACAACGAAGTTTGTGGCTACAAGTTTGTTTCGCTTGGCAAAATGACCGACTTTATTAAAAAAGGTCTTACCCCCGACGAAGCCTACAACAAGTCTATCGGCACCTACGGCAGATACACCGCCGAACAGGGAGCCGTTAAGCATATCGACCCCAGAACGGATAAGGAGGTTGACTGATTACTATGGCACTGTTTGAAAGTTACGAAAGAAGGGAAGCCAAGATACTTGGCGTACTTAAAGAATACGGCATTAACACTATAGAAGAATGCAAAGACATTACCCTTGCAAAGGGCGTTGACTGCGATAAAATCGTGCGCGGCACGCAGCCGATCTGCTTTGAAAACGCAGTATGGGCTTACACCGTAGGCGCAGCTATCGCCATAAAGAAGGGCTGCAAAAAGGCTTCTGACGCCGCTGCCGCTATAGGTATCGGCTTACAGAGCTTCTGTATCCCCGGTTCTGTTGCAGAAAACAGAAAGGTTGGCTTAGGGCACGGTAATCTGGGCGCAATGCTTCTTTCTGAAGAGACCGACTGCTTCTGCTTCCTTGCAGGGCATGAATCGTTTGCCGCTGCAGAAGGCGCCATTAAAATTGCAGAAAATGCAAACAAGGTGCGCGTTAAGCCTTTAAGGGTTATTCTTAACGGCTTGGGCAAAGACGCCGCTTACATTATTTCAAGGATAAACGGCTTTACCTATTGCAAGACCGTTTTTGACCCCTATACCGAAACGGTAACCGTTACCGACAAGGTTCCTTTTTCTGACGGTCCCCGCGCTAAGGTAAACTGCTACGGCGCTGATAACGTACCCGAAGGCGTTGCCATTATGAAGCTTGAAAACGTTTCTGTTTCTATTACAGGTAACTCCACCAACCCCACCCGCTTCCAGCATCCCGTTGCAGGCACCTACAAAAAATGGTGCAACGAAAACGGCGTTAAATACTTTTCGGTTGCGTCGGGCGGCGGCACGGGCAGAACGCTCCACCCCGACAACATGGCGGCTGGCCCTTCCAGCTATGGCATGACCGATACAATGGGCAGAATGCACTCTGACGCACAGTTTGCAGGTTCCTCTTCTGTTCCCGCCCACGTAGAAATGATGGGCTTGATCGGCATGGGCAACAACCCCATGGTCGGTGCAACTGTAGCCGTTGCGGTTGCAGTTCAGGAAGGAATGACAAAATAAAAACCACAAGATATTGTGTTTAAAACCAAATTTAATACAACATTTAGACATTCGGGCGAAAGCCCGAATATATTTTTATACATTTATTCGCGAACATATGTTTGGTGAAGGGCTCTCGGCCACATCTCGTCCGCATTTCAAGAAAAATTTGGACGATAAATTTTTGTGATTTTTTAACAA
>JAJQDC010000003.1:0-8086 GCA_021202395.1 Clostridia bacterium
GAAAAAAATATAACCTTTACACCTTTTATACAGACTTTCTGTATCTTGCTTTGCATCTAATATATCTAACGTTTCCGCATTAAAATACAACATTCTTTCGTACATATTACTTACCTTAAAACATATTAAAAATATTATATAATATTTTATAGCTAATTTCAAGGTGTACAAGTACAAACATATAAAAAACACTATAAAATTACCAATATTATACGCAAAAGAGAGCCAGCTGGCTCTCTTTTTTACCAAAAATATATAATTTTCTACTAATTTTACTATTACCTATAACTCTCTGCTAAAGATTTGAAGGCGGGTAAAGAATGCTCTATCATTTCGGGCGATACGCAGTAAGATATACGTACATACCCCTTCACCCCGAAGCTGTCGCCGGGGACGAGTAACAGCTCGTACTGTTTTGCACGCTCAGCAAAGGCGTTGGCATCGCTTTCTAACGCTTTTACAAAAAGGTAAAAGGCGCCTTCGGGCTTTACCACATTGTAGCCGTAATCTTCTAACGCAGTACACAGCCTGTTGCGGTTGGCTTCATAAACGGAAATATCAGACGTTTTACCCTGCATTTTTGCTACAAGCTGCTGCAATAAATTGGGTGCGCACACGTAGCCGAGCGCTCTGCCCGCGCCGCACAGGGCGGAATATACTTTTCTGCACTCCGCCATTTTGGGGTTTACCGCTATGTAACCTATTCTGTCGCCGGGGAGCGAAAGACTCTTTGAATATGAATAGCAGACTATACTGCGTGCGTAATAGTTCATCACATAAGGAACGGTTACGTTGCCGTAAACAAGTTCGCGGTAAGGCTCATCTGAAATCAGATAAATTTCTGTATTATGCTGCTTGCCGTACTCTGTTAAAACTGAACAAAGTTCTTTCATCTCGCTTTCAGAATAGACTACTCCGCTGGGGTTGTTTGGAGAGTTGATTATTACCGCTTTTGTAGCAGGGGAAAGCGCCGAACGAAGGCTGTCAAAATCTATACGGAAAGTGCCGTCCTGAGTTTTTACGGGTACAAGCTTTGCGCCGGCATGCTGTGCAAATACGGTATATTCGGGGAAGAACGGTGCAAATGTAAGCACTTCGTCGCCCTTATTACAAAGAGCATTTAAAGTTATAGTAAGCGCTGCCGCCGCACCGCAGGTCATATAAATTAAATCGGGTGATAAACCCGCATTGAACTGAGAATTTACGTAGTCGGCTATGGCACAGCGCACCGCACCGTCGCCCTGAGCAGATGTGTAACCGTGAAGGAACACGGGATCACATTCCTTTATAAGTTTTTCAAGCGTTAAAGAGACTTCTTCGGGGGGCGGAACACTGGGGTTACCTAAAGAAAAGTCGTAAACTTTTTCTTCGCCGATCTGTGCTTTACGCTTTTTGCCGTATTCAAACAGCTCCCTTATTACAGAACGGACTTCGCCGAGCTGCACGTTTGTCTGGTTAATCATACGTATGCCTGCCTTTAATAATATTTCATAAAATATTATACCACCGCCAATGGCGTTTAGCAAGCGGTTTTTATATTGCGGGGGATAAGGTATTGCTCTTATTATTACATTACATCTCATCTGCGCCTTATTATCTGAAATTTTTTAAATTAAGGTGCGCAGAGTGTAGCTTTGCTCGCGGGCGGGATTGCCACGCGGTAGAGTCCGTTTTGCGCCATATTATCTGAAACCTTTTATAATAAGGTACGCAAAGTAGCGCTAACGCTCACGCGCAATGACGGTTAGTATTCGGTCGTTTATTCTCTCTTGACTCCCTTATTCTTCTGCTATACGGCTTACCAAGTGCGTCATCTTGAGCGAAACGTAGTGAAGTCGAAAGATCTCGCGAGAACTCGCGAACGATAGAGCATTTCCGCCCATTCAATGCTTTTTACCGCATTACAAATAACCGTATTATTTTTAAACAACTTGTGTGCCGCTGTAGTTGGTCGTCCGCAAGCCGCGGCTCGATGCCGCTCTCGCGAGATCCTTCGTTTACACTCAGGATGACGATGTTCTCGGGCGTTATAATAAGGTATACTTTATTATCCCCTCATCCGCCACTATGTGGCACCTTCCCCCACAGGGGGAAGGCAAGGGTGGTAATGTGCTCCCCTACCCCCGCAGGGAGAAGGCAAGGGTGGCAATGTGCTCCCCTACCCCGCAGGGGGAAGGCAAGGGTGGCAATGTGCTCCCCTACCCCGCAGGGGGAAGGCAAGGGGTGGTAATGTACAAGTTGCGCTTCTGGTTGGAGATCCCTCCACTACGGTCGAGATGACAGGCGGCGGTACCGCCTGTACAGCCCACAGGGCTGTCATTTCACATAAACGATAGCGCTACTTTGCGCACCTTGTTTATAGCCGTCCCTGCAAGGACGAGCCGCCATTTCTTTAAACAGCACTAATGCGCTGTTTATGGCGGCGAGATGAGCAAGCACATATGTAAGTGCTTGCGGTGCCCGAAGCGGCTGATGACCTTACAGCCGCTGAGACGGGGAACCGCCTGCGGTGGCAGGGTTTGCAGATAATTACGGCGCAAACCGGAGCGTAGCGGAATGGAGAAATCTCCTACCCTGTTAGTTCTTTGCGGAAGGTTTCCATAATGCGGTTTTCTATGCGGGAAACCTGCACCTGCGAAACGCCCAGCATGGCGGCTACTTCGCTCTGCGTCATATCCCTGAAATAGCGCAGCATTATTACCTTTTTATCCCTTTCGCAAAGTTTTGATATCGCCGTTTTAAGCTGAAGCCGCTCTATAAGCTCTTCCTGCCTGTCTTCGCAGGGAAGTTTATCTAGAAGCTCGCCGGTACTTTCGTCTTTATACTCCCCCTGGCTGTAAAGCGATACAGGCATGCAGGACGAACCCATGGTAAACACCACCTGGCTTTCCGGCATAGAAAATTTTTCTGCAATCTGCTTAACCGTGGGCTGCGCCCCGTGCTGGGCGGAAAATTCTTCTATAAACTTATTGATAGCTTTAGCTTCTGCCTTTATAGCGCGTGATACCTTTATGCTACCGTCGTCGCGCATAAAGCGCTTTATTTCGCCCGCTATCATCGGCACTGCGTAGGTAGAAAACCTTACGCCGTAACTTTCGTCAAAGCCGTTAATGGCTTTTAAAAGCCCCATCCCCGCAAGCTGGTACAGGTCGTCGTATTCTACCCCTTTGCCAAGGTACCTGCGCACTATAGACTTTATAAGGTTATTATTTTCGGTTAACAGCTTTTCTTTGGCGGCGTTGTCGCCAGCTTTAGCTTGCCTTATTAAAGTATTTGTCTGTTGGACGTCAAGCATTCTCTACTTCCGATAAAAAGCGTTTTGTCATATCTACGCGCGTACCTTCGCCCTGGTTGGAGCTTACGGAAAATTCGTCCATAAAAGTTTGCATTATGGTAAAGCCCATTCCCGAACGCTCGTCTGAAGGCAGGGTAGTAAAAAAGGGCTGTACCGCCTTTTCTACGTCGGCAATGCCTACCCCGTTATCGCTGACCGTAATATGTAACATATCGCCGTTTACCGAACATTCTACCGTAACCATTCCCCTGCCGCCGCGGTACGCATGCACAGTGCAGTTTGTAACCGCCTCTGAAACGGCGGTTTTTACGTCTGACAACTGCGAAAGCGTAGGGTTGAGCGGCAGACAGAACGCCGCCACAGCGTCGCGTGCAAAAGCCTGATTTTCCGGTAAAGATAAAAATTGAAGTTTTAAATAGTTGTTTGCCATATTTGTACCCATAAAAATTACGCCTTTGGTATAAGCGAATATATGCCGCTTAAATTTAATATTTTGTCTGCCGCAAAGTCGGGATTTTCTATAAACACGGGTATGCCCATACGGGAAGCCTTTTTGTACCTGCCTATAAGAAAGCCGATACCCGTTGAGTCCATAAACTTTACCCCAGCAAGGTTAAATACTACCTTTGAAACCTGCGGACTGTTTTCTATAAGCCTGTCGCTCACCTGCCGTGCAGAAGACGAAGAACATTCGTCAAGCTCGCCGCAAAGCGTAATTTTAAGAGCGCCGCCCTGAATATTACCTGAAACTGTCATGTTGGTCTGCCCCTAAGGTTTTTAAGAATAATACCGCAAAAGGCATATCAAAATTTAAATTCTTATGGCGAAAAATAAAGAATAACGGGGAATATGCTTTGACTACTTATAAAAGCAAAAGCATAAAAAAATTTAAAAATTTACTGAAAATAAGCTTAAAAATTACTTGACAAAAAGGTAGTTGTATTTTATTATATATGAGCGTGCTTGTGAGAAGCACAAACACCTGATATTAAGGGCCTTTAGCTCAGTTGGTTAGAGCAGTCGGCTCATAACCGATCGGTCCGCGGTTCGAGTCCGTGAAGGCCCACCACCCTTATTATCAATAAGTTTTGGCCCGATAGCTCAGTTGGTTAGAGCGCCAGCCTGTCACGCTGGAGGTCGACGGTTCGAGCCCGTTTCGGGTCGCCAAATTCTTTTTACAGCGCTTTTTATATAAAAAGCGCATACGCCTTGGTAGCTCAGTTGGTAGAGCGCTGGACTGAAAATCCATATGTCGGCGGTTCGATTCCACCCCAAGGCACCACTTCGTTTGGTTTGCTGGCGTAGCTCAATTGGCAGAGCAGCTGATTTGTAATCAGCAGGTTGTGGGTTCGATTCCAATCGCCAGCTCCACACATCTATCCGCTTTTGCGGACGAGATATAAACTTAATACGGGCGGGTTGCAGAGTGGCCAAATGCATCAGACTGTAAATCTGACGTCTCCGACTTCGGTGGTTCGAATCCACCCCCTCCCACCAAGAAAAGCACAGACAATGTTCTGTGCTTTTCTTGGTTTATTGGTTACTTTACCTGATAAATTTTTATCTTGACATTTCAGCCGTCTTGTGCTAAAATGAAAGGGCTTTGAGGGGTAAAGGCAAATCAAACTCCCCTCGCTGCGCCTCACCGTTCGGCTACTTTTCTCAATTACCGAGCCGAACGGATTAAGTTACTTTCTGTTAGCGAGAATGTTCGCTAACGCTTGCCTGAACTCGTCGATAGTTTCGCACTTGTCGGCGAGTTCTTTTATTTTCTTTAAAACTATGTCTGTTGCTGAACAAAAAAACCGCTACTGCTGTTTAACAGTAACGGTTAAAAAATTCTATAAAAACAGGGCGCATAAAGCGCCCCGCTGCAAGCTCCCGGATTTCAACCGGGCCCTTTCCCAGACAGACTGCAAATATCCTCATAAGAAGAACTTAATCTTACAAACTCTACTTTTTTTGCACTTTTGCAGCTTGCTGCTCTGTCGCAAAATGTTCTCACTCGTAAACTAATTCTTGCGTGATGCATTATCCCACATCTTTAAAATTTTGTCAATAATTTTGTTGTTGTTATGCAAAGATGGCGGCTTGCCCTGATAAGGACGGCATGGGTGGTGTCATTGCTATTCGGCTGACATAGTACGTCATTGCGAGCGAAGCGTGGCAATATCTGCGCCTTATTATCAGAAACATTTTATAGTAAGGTGCGCAGGGTAGCGCTATCGCTCACGCGCCAGAGCGTAGCGGCTGGCGCCCGAATAGCATTTCCGCCGATTCAATGCCTACCACCGCATTTAAATAAACGTTATTATTTTTAAACATCGCTTCTGCCGCCCTGCCTGCTGGTCGCCAGTTCTGGCGAGATTGCCACGCGGTAGAACCCGCTCGCAATGACAAAAAGTGTACTGGCGTTTAAAATAAGGTTGACTTTATTATCAGAAATTAACGTTATTATTTTAAACATTGCTTCTGCCGACATACTCCGCCATTCGCGAGCCGCGGCCCGATGCCGCTCCCGCGGGATCCTTCGTTAGCACTCAGGATGACGTAAAGCGTGCTGGCGTTTGCTCTCTCTTGGCTTCCCCCGACGGGGGAAGCCAAGGGATGGCGTCATTGCTTTCCTACCCCACAGGGAAGGCAAGATATGGTGATACACCATCATCATCTATTAAAAACCACAGTAACAAAAATCTACGCAAATAATTCGTTGCGGCGGGAGATGATTTCTTCGGTTTTGGAAAGGTAGGTCTTTATATCCTTGGGCGAACCGTAACGCTCTATTCGTTCACCGCCGCCATACACACGTTTAGAGATGGCATTTGCACCTACGGCGATGTTTGAACAGATCTCTTCCATCACGTCTACATTATACACGCAGGCTTTGCCGTGTTTTGCCCAGCCGACATTTTCGTTGCCGCCAGCCTGGTACTTTTGCCTGTACAGGTAATAGGGAGCATAGCCGCTTTGCGTTAAAATTTCGCGGGAGAGAGCTACCATATCCCCTATTCCGCTAACGTTCAGGCGGGAGACGTTTTCTTTAAGCTTTGCGCCAGCCTTTAACGAAAGGGTGTGCACGGTGATATTTGCGGGGGAAAGCTCTGCAGCTTTTTTTACCGAAGAAGAAAATTCAACTATAGTTTCATCTGCAAGACCGGCAATCAGATCTACGTTTATTTCAAAGCCGTACTTTGCAGCCATTTCGTATGCGGCGTACGTCTGTGCTGAAGTGTGCCTTCTGCCTATCGCTTCAAGCGTCTTGTCGCTGAAAGACTGCGGGTTTACACATATACGGTTTACGCCGTAATCTTTGGAAAGTTTAAGCTTGTCTGAAGTAAAAACATCAGGTCTGCCGGCTTCTACAGTGAACTCGCAATCTGTACCGCAAACATCGTTAATTGCGGCATATATGCGCTCCAATTTATCACAGTCGAGCACAAAGGGCGTGCCGCCGCCTATGTAGATTGAATTGAGTTTTGCAACGTACGGTTTTATGGAATAGATCTCTTTGATAAGGCTGTTTACGTAATCTTCTACAAACTGCTTTGTTGCAGATATGGGCGCTGTTATAAATGAGCAGTATTCGCACTTTGTGGGGCAGAACGGTATGCTGATAAACAGGTCTGTGCCGCTGCCCTTGTTATTATTATAGATATCTTTTTGCTCGGTAATAATACGTTGGATAAGGGATATATTGGGTTCAATTACTTTAAGCTTACTGAAAAGGGGTGCAAAATCTTTACCGCTGCCCAATTCGGAATAAGCCATTTTTGTGGGCCTTATGCCCGTTAACGCACCCCAGGGGAAAGTTACCCCCTTTACCTTAGAAAGGACATTGTAAAAGGCGAGCTTAGCGTACCTTCTTGCGTAGCGCTTGTACTCTATCCCGCCATGATAAACGCAGCCTTCCCTTTCGCAATAAGTGTTGCCGCAATAAATTATAGTGTTTACAAAGGAGCCGCCTTCGTATACCATTGCATGGGTAAAATTTTCTTGTTCGCAGCCGAACATGCGGACAACGTCCATTACGTCGGCACGCAAAAATTCGCAGTTAGTGTTGAGCATTGTCGTCCTGTATGTAGTAATTGCCAAAGCGTTCTGCCTGAAGCGTGGTGTCGTCTTCGTGCCCGCAGTAAACTATGTAGTCGCCGTTTAAAGCGTAAAGTTTTTTTACTGAACGTACAAGCTGTGAGCTGCTGCCTGTGGGAAGGTCTGTCCTGCCGACGCTGCCGCAAAACAGCGTGTCGCCCGTAAACAGGCAGTCTTCGGCAAGGTATGTTACTCCCCCTGCACTGTGCCCCGGGGTGGCAATCACTTTGAACTTTACACCCGCCGCTTCAAACTCATCTCCGTCAGAAAAAGTTTTATCAACCGTAAAACGGGGAACGGAGCCTGCGCAGAGCGACATATAGCCGTCTGAAAAAATTAAATCTTTTTCACCTTTTCCGCACATGATGGGCACGCCTGCGCTTTGGAAAGCGGCACAGCCGCCAACATGGTCGTAGTGCCCGTGGGTTAAAAGAACACATTCGGGCTGCAAGTTAAGCTGTTTGCATTTATCTAAAACCTTTGGCTGGGCGCAATCTATTACGGCGCACGTTGTGCCGTTGCCCGTTACGATGTAGCTGTTTGACGCAAAGCCTGCGGGATATACTTTAATTACCTGCATAATGAATACCTTTTTGTTGTGTACACCTCATCCGTCTGCTGCGCAGACACCTTCCCCTCAAGGGGAAGGCAAGGTGGGGTGCAATGTGCTCCCTTTTTCATAAAATGGGAAGACTATAATAA
>JAJQDC010000003.1:8186-51926 GCA_021202395.1 Clostridia bacterium
GGAGTTTTTAATATTATCCCCTCATCCGTCTGCTATGCAGACACCTTCCCCCATATAAGGGGAAGGCAAGGCGGGGTGCAATGTGCTCCCTTTTCATAAAATGGGAAGACTATAATAAGGAGTTTTTAATATTATCCCCTCATCCGTCTGCTATGCAGACACCTTCCCCCATACAAGGGGAAGGCAAGGTGAGCTAATACTACGTTGTTCCGCTCTTGGCTCCACTTATCAGGATGGCGGTTATAATATAGCATTAACCGGAAGTGCGGTATACGTCTATAATTCTTTTATCTTTCTTTAAATGGTTTATTAAAAGGTCAAGGTCGGAACGGCGGTTAAGGCGTACGTTTAAGTCTACTACCGCCTGCTTATTTTTATCTAACCTGCCGTTGAGCTGCGTTACGTAAAGGTGCATTGCCGCCACTTCTGCCGTGATAAAAGCCAAAAGACCTGAATCGTCTTCTGCCGTAACGCGCAGACCGACTATAAATTCTGACCCCGTATCAGCCGTCCACTGGGCGGGCTGTATGCGGTCTTCTTCGTAATCGGCAAGGTTGGGGCAGTCTTTACGGTGTATTATAACGCCCCTGCCGCGGGAAACAAAGCCCACAATATCGTCGCCCGGGACGGGATTGCAGCAGTGCGCAAAGCGGACGGCAAGCCCGCCCATACCGCGGATGGTTACACTGCTTGCACTATTGCCGGCACCGTTTTTATCGGGGAACGAATCTACAGGCTTGGGTACTTCCTTTTTATAGTAATCTATAAGTTTATAAATTACCTGGTTTACGCTTACCGCGCCGTAGCCTACGGAAGCAAACATCTCTTCCTGAGAAGCAAATACAAGCTTTTTAGACAACTTTTCAAACGATTCGTCGGTAAGGATGTCGTTTAAGTTATACCCCTTGCGCTTTGCTTCGGCATCGAGCATAGATTTGCCTGTACGGGCATTTTCTTCCTTCATCTCTTTTTTGAAGAATTGCCTTATTTTGCCGCGGGCAGAACCCGATTTTACATATTTGAGCCAGTCCCACGAAGGACCTTTGCTGTTGGGGGACGTTAAAATTTCTACCACGTCGCCAGTATGCAGCGTGGAATTTAAGGGTACAATTTTTGAATTTACCTTTGCACCCACACATTTGTTGCCTACTTCGGAATGGATGGCGTAAGCAAAGTCTATAGGCGTAGCCTCTAACGGCAGTGAAATAACTTTGCCCTTGGGCGTGAAGACGAGCAGCTCGTTTGTGTAAAGGTCTGTCTTTAAACTTTCTACAAATTCTTTGGAACTGCCTGCACTGCCTTCCCAGTCCATAACGTCCCTTATCCACGAAAGGCGGGCGTCAAAGTTGTTATCGGTACCGCCCTTCTGCTCTTTATAGCGCCAGTGCGCAGCAATGCCGTATTCTGCCATGTGGTGCATTTCGAAAGTTCTTATCTGAATTTCGAAAATCTGCCCGAAGTCGGTTACTACCGTGGTGTGCAGCGACTGGTACAGATTGCGCTTGGGGGTGGCGATATAGTCCTTTATGCGCCCGGGGACGGGCTTCCATTTTTTATGGATTTTACCCAATACTTCGTAACATTCTTCGGTAGTGTTTACAATAACGCGCACTGCCGAAAGGTCGTAAATCTGGTCTAACGTTTTACCAGAATTTTTCATCTTTTTGTATATGGAGTAAAAGTGTTTGGGTCTGCCGAACACTTCGCCCTTTATGCCGCTTTCATCCAGAATTTCGTTGAGTTCGGTAACGCAGGTATCTATAAGGCTGCGGCGTTCGGCAAGCTTCTGGTGTATGTTTGTTACCAGGTATTCGTAAGCCGTAGGGTCAAGGTATTTTAGACAGAGATCTTCAAGCTCGCACTTTACCTGGGATATACCCAATCTTCCTGCAAGGGGCGTGTAAATTTCTAACGTTTCTTTGGCGATGCGCTGCTGGCGCTCGGTAGAAAGGTAATTTAGCGAACGCATGTTGTGCAATCTGTCGGCAAGCTTTATAATAATAACGCGCACATCGTTTGCCATTGTCACAAAAATTTTACGGAAATTTTCTATATCTTCTTCTTCGTGCGTCTGGTAATGAATTTTGTCGAGCTTGGTAACGCCGTCTACAAGGGTGTAAACTTCTTCGCCGAACTGCTGCACAATATCTTCTTTTGTGGCGGGGGTATCTTCTATTACGTCGTGAAGGAACGCAGCTGCAACGGTAGGTGCGTCTAACCCCAAATCTATTAAAATTTCTGCCACAGCGCAGGGGTGCGTAAAGTACGGTTCACCCGAAGCGCGCTTTTGGTTGGCGTGCATCTGCTCGGCATACTTGTAGGCGCCAAGCAGCAATTCGCGCTCCTTTTCTGCATAATTTTCATAAATTTTGTCAAGAACGTTTTTCATATTTCTACCTGATATTTATGCTTTTAAGCTGTTTACCGTTACGTACAACGGTGAATTTTTAAGGTCGGTTTTTATTCCCCTGTACACTACAAGCCCGCCGTTGAATGCTATAAGCCCAAGCTGTTCAAAAACTTTTAACGCAAAGGCGAAGTAACTTTTGCTGTACGGGTAGTTTGCGTAAAATACCGCTTCTTCGGCAGAAGAGCCTTCTATAACGCCGCTGTTCGCCGAAAGGTAAGAAAAAACTTCCAACAGGCGCTCCCTGGCGGTATCTACCTGTGTAAGCGACGTATAGCCGCAAATATCGGAACAGACAATTATGTTTTTACCCGCAAGCGACGGGAAGTTTATGTTAAGCGGCTTGTCAAGAAAGATAATCTTGTTGTAGCCGGAAAAGTCGCAGTCTGCCTGGGGAGCTACAAGAATAACGTCTGCAAGGTTGCGGGCAGACAGCGTAAACAAGTCTACGCCGTATTTATTTGCGCACTTGTAGCGGGAAACCGTTGAGTATTCGCCAGCTATCAGCAGCGTGCCGTAGCCTGCCGTACTGTTTATAAGCATATCGTCTATCTGCTGCCCGCTGCACATCATTACGTTTGCCTTTACGGGCGGCATTGCCGCATAAAACACTGCGTTTGCAGCTATGTAGTCCTGTGCAGAAGCGCCGCTTTCGGCGGGATATATGACGTCGCGGACAAAGCCTTTTACGTACTCCCTGCCGCGGAAACGGGAAATGTTGTATTCAAGCACAAGCTGTTTGCGGGCGGGGCACTGCATGAGCCTGATGTTTTTTGCGCCGCCGAAGTACATACAGTCTAACCCGCCGTACCTGAACGACAGGTGGGGCGATGCCGCCTTTAACGGGTGTACTGCACAGCTTGTTACATCCGCCTTGAAAAGCGGCCTGCGGTTGCCGACGCCGAAAGGTTCCAGCAAGGTAAGCTCTTTAGCTATACGGGCGGAATTTTCTGCGTTCAGTTCGCCGTTTATATATATGGTAGGAATAAAATCTTCTGCCGTGTAATTTTTATCAAGATATTCGTTAAGGGCTTTTTCAAGGGCGTCAAAACAATCGAAGTCTATATTTACGCCCGCTGCCTGGGAATGTCCGCCGAATTCTGATATGTAGCCGCTGCATGCTTTTAAGGCGTCAAATATGTTTACCCCTTCTATACTGCGGGCGGAGCCCTTTAAAGTATCGCCGTTTTTTACAAAAAGTATAGTAGGTCTGCCGTATTCATCGGCAAGGCGGGCGGCGACAATGCCAGTAAAGCCCGAATTCCAGCTGTCGTCTGACAGCATTATTATTTTGCCGTATGCCCCGCGGGAAGCAAGCTTTTCTTTGGCGGAAGCGTAAAGCTCGTCGCAGCGCAGCTGCCGCTCCTGGTTGTAGGCGGTTAGCTTAGCCGATAAATCAAAAATCTCCTTTTCGTCGGTAGCAGAAAAAAGTTCAAGCGCTGCTGCGGCGTCGCCCATCCTGCCTGCGGCGTTTACCTTGGGGGCAAGCGTGAATGCCAGCGTGTGGGCGGTTACCTCTTCCTGAGATTTTGCAATGAAGTTAGAAAAATTTGCCCTTGGGGAGCTGTTTATAAGTTTAAGACCTTCTGCCACTATATCCCTGTTTTCGCCAGTGAGCGGAACGCTGTCTGCCACTGTGGCAAGCGCGGCAAAGTCAAGGTAAGAGTAAGCTTTTTCCCCAAGCAAAGCGCAGCCTACTTTAAAGGCAACGCCCGCACCGCAAAGATTGTCGTACGGGTAATCGTCTTTGAATTTGGGGTTTATACATATGCAGCCGGGGATGTCTGCAGGCAGCTCGTGGTGGTCGGTTACGATTACTTCGCAGCCGCACTCCTTTAAATATTCCACTTCTTCGGCACAGCTGATGCCGCAGTCTACGGTAATTACCAGCTGGGGGAAAAACTCTTCTAATATGTCGTCTACCGCCGCTTTGGTAAGCCCGTAGCCGCCCTTACGCTCGGGGACGTATGCAGCTGCACGCACGCCGAAGTCGTTTAACACACCCTTCATTATGGTGGTGGCGCAGATGCCGTCGCAGTCGTAGTCGCCGTAAATAAGCACGTCCCACTCTTCGTCGCGGGCGCGGGTGATAAGTTCGGCTGCCTGCTGCATGCCGCTCATTTTAAAGGGCGATATAAAGTGGCTGCGCGAGGGGTTTAAAAAGCTTTGTATGCCTTCTTGCGTGGTTACCCCCCTGCCGTAAAGAATACTTACCGTCTCTTTAGTAAGGTTGCAGCTTTCAGCCAGCCCCTTTATTGTATTAAGTTGTGCTTCCGAAAAGGTGCATTCGGGTAAGATTCTTTTCATACAGTTTACCGTTTTATTTTAAAATTGCAAAAGGCGAGGGAATACCCTCGCCTTAAGTGATTGTAACTTAATTATTCCGCAGATTTTGATTTTGCTTCTGCGGGCGCAGACTTCTTTTTAGACTTTCCTGTACGGATATTCTTTTCCTTCTGCGCGGCGCGGGCGTCTGCCTTTAGCTTGAACCTTGAATACACCGAGGGGATAAAGAACATTGTACCGTATTCACATACAAGCACGGCAAGAATTGCGGCGATGCAGGGCATAAGCAGGCTGTACGCAGACAGCGCGCCTATGGCTGCAAATACCATAACAATGGCAATTACCGCAGCAACGACCACGTTCATAGTGGTTATAAGTGAGAAGCTTTCGCAGGCAGATTTGTCTACCTGTTCAAACGAAGGCAAAGCCTTGTATTCGTCTGTTTTGAAGTTTTTGCGCATTCTGTCGAACAATACTGCGCAGGAAACCATAGTTAAAAGAACTACGAACACGCCAAGGGCGAATACCGAAGAACCTACCTGCACGCGGGTTATGGCAAGAAGCGCAAGGTAAAGCGCAAGGTTGTGTACGTCGGCTATAAACGCCGCACAAGCCATCATAAGCCTGTACCTTATAAGGAAGTAAAGGAACTGAGCCACAACTGCTACGGCAAGAGCTATACCTACCCACATAAGCGTTTCGCCGCCGCCGACCAGACTTTCGGCTGAAGAGTAGTAAGCGCCGCCAAGGAACCAGTTTGCACTGACCTGAGAGCTTATGGACGTTACTGCGCTTTGTATTGCTTCCGCATCCTGCGAAGTTGAAAATCTGTATTCAAGCGCGCTGCCGTTTGTTGTGTCGGCATAGGTGTTTGAATAATAGCTTACGCCTGCCGCATCAAACGCATCGTCGCAGATGTCCTTAACGTCGTCGGTAGACATTACGTTGTCGTAATAATTTACCGTTACGCTCTGGTAAGATGTATAATCGCCGCCCCAGTTAAAGAAGCCGTCTGCGCAGAACTGGCAAACCAGCCCTACTGCAAGACCTATTGCAACTACTATGCACGAGATTATTATAAACAGGTGCATTTTAGAGGAGAAAGAAAAATTCTTTTTCATTTCTTACACCTCCCCCGAAGATTTTTTAAGCTGTTCGGCGCGTTCATATTCTTCTTCCATCTCTTCGAAAGATTTTGCTTTTACGCCGAAGAACCTGCGTTTATCTGATTCGCTTCTTGCGAAGGACATTGTTACGTACCACATAAACCTGCCGAACCAGTGCAGGCAATATGAAGCGATAGAACATATTATAAGGATTACGCCGCAGGCAGAAGCTTCGCCTACCGCTATAAACGTAAGCAGTATGCCGACTATAAGAAGCACAAGGTGAAGGTCAAGTATGCCTGCAACAGTCTTTTTGTAACCGGTTTTTACGGAATTCTGTACCGTTCTGCCCACTGAAACTTCCTTTTTGATAGCTTCGTAAGACCAGTAGTTGCTGCCCGCAAAAACGGCAAGGCACAACAGCAGGGTAAACAGACCTGTTGCCGAAAGCTGCGTTTCAAGGAAGAACATGGCAACTATGGGTACAAGCAGGAATGCCACCATCATAAGGGTGAGCACAAGACCGAGTTTTTTGTAACGGATGATTGAGTACGCCGCTATACCTATTAATATAACGAGCACCGCTATAGCCGTTAAAATGGCTGTGTTGCTGCCGTATGCCGAAGTACCTGAAGTTACTTCGTTAAAGCTGTATTCTGTAGAGAGCGTATCGCCCGATATAACGGAATTTAAAAGCGCTGCGTAGTTTTTAGCCGTCTGGTAATCGTCTACCTGGATATAGAACGTAGAATCGTCTATAGTGCTTTCGCAGGTAAGGTTTATGACGTTGGTTGTGCCCACGTAGAACCTTATATACGTATCTTCGGAATTGGCTACCTTTTGCGATATTTTATAAAGCCTGTCTTCCCCTTCGGAAGTGAGCTTTATTTTGATGGCGTAAGAACCGCCGCTTGAATAAGCCGTTATACTTTTGAAGTAATCGGATACGTTGGCACGCACGTTTAACAGCGTACCCGTAGAGCCGTAATCTTCGTCAAGCCTGCCTATACCGTCTATTGTAGAATCGGTATTCCTGAGCGTAAGTTCGCCGCCGAGCGAAAGATAACTTATAGTTGTAGAAGCAACGGAAAGATCGCTTGTGTACGAATCGTTGTCGTTGCCGGCATATGCCGCATAAGTAAAGTTAGTGGGAACTGCTACTTTGATAGCCACGCCGTCTACTACCGAAACGGAATAAGAGCTATATTCCATTGAGCCGAAGCGCTTGCTTAAAATTTCTGCGTCGCTCTGGACGTCAGATTTAAGCTGGCTTATAGCTTCTTCTGTGTCTGAAGAAATGTCTTCAAGGACTTCTGTTTCGATATAATAGCTGCTGCTGAGCTGTGTATATTTGTCTATATACTCAGCGTAATCATCGCTATCGCTGTCAGGCATACTTAAAGTATACTGTTCCGCCGTTACTACCCCGTCGGGGAGAAGCGTTGTGTACGCATCGCCCGTAAACTCGCTGCCAAGGTGAAGGTTAGAAAGTATGGAATTATATCTTTCTACCCCGCCGGGCAGGGGACAGGATATTACGGTAAACCCTAACAGAGTTATTACTATCAGCGTTACTATGACGGTTATTATTGTCGCTTTGACTTTGCCCATCTGTAATCTCCTTCTCTTGCGTCCGTGAAAGGCACGGACAACCGAATAGTGCTAAACAAAATTAACTTCTATATTATATAAAAAAAACTGCGAGCCGTCAATTAATTATGTATTTAAAGAAAAAATTTTACGGCAGGTTTGCAATTTTTTTGCTTATTATTTTAAACCAAGGCGCTTTTTTTGTGCAAGAATGTGCATTGCGCACTCTATACGCTTTTTCATCATAGCGCAGGTTATGGGGTAGGGCGTTTGTATGTCGCCCATAAAATTGTAGTTGTTTGCGCTGCATCCGCCGCTGCAGATAAACTTTGCAAAGCAATCTTCACACCCCTTGCGGGTGAACAGGCAGGAATTTGCAAACGTGCCCCTTACATCTGCGTCAAGCGTGTTGCTGTAAACGCTGCCCATCAAAAACTTTTTATTGCCCACAAACTGGTGGCAGGGATAAAGGTCGCCGTTGGGCGCTACCGAAAAATATTCGTTGCCCGCGCCGCAGGCAGATACCCTTTTAGAAAGGCAGGGTCCCCCTTCAAGATCTATATTGAAGTGGAAGAAGTTAAAGCCCTTACCTGCCTTAAGGTAATCAAGGTAACGTTCGCAAAGCTCTTCGTATTCGGCGCAGATCTGCGGCAGGTGTTCTTCCCTTATCTGCAGATCGGGTATATCCGTTACCACAGGTTCCATAGATATGCTGTCGAACCCGCTGTCGGCAAGGAACAGTACGTCTTTGGAAAAGTCAAGATTCTTTGCCGTAAACGTTCCGCGGACGTAGTAATTTTTATCGCCCCGCGAGCGGACAAAGCGCTGTATGTTGGGGAACACCACGTCAAAGCTGCCCTTACCGTTGACCGTTTTGCGGATGGCATCGTGCACTTCCTTTCTGCCGTCTAAGCTTAAAACCACGTTTTCCATCTCTTCATTGAAAAACTTTTCGGCATCGGCATTAAGAAGCACGCCGTTGGTTGTGGTGGTAAAAAGAAACTTTTTGCCGTATTTGTTACCCTGTTCCCTGGCGTAAGCAACGGTTTGCTTTATGGTATCAAGGCACATAAGCGGTTCGCCGCCGAAGAAGTCGGCTTCTAACACCTTGCGGTTGCCGCTGTTTAATATAAGAAAATCTATAGCTTTTTTTGCCGTTTCAAGGCTCATGAACTCACGCTGTGCGTGGTAAGCGCCTTCGTCGGCAAAGCAGTAACGGCACCGCAGGTTGCAGTCGTGGCAGATGTGTATGCAGAGCGCTTTTACTTCTGAAGACTTTGCGGGGTAAGTTTTTACTTCTTCGGCATACAGAAGATTCTGCCCGGTAAGGGTATCTACGTCGGACTTTATTTCTTTCACCTTTTCTGGTGAAATGCCGCCTTCCCCCTTTAAATAAGCCGCTGTCAGGCTGTCGCACTCGTGCAGGCTGCCGCTGCCCGTGTCGTATATGTAGTTGTAATTTTTGTAACTGAAAACATGTATCATATTTATTGCCGCTATACAGTAAATAAGGAGCAGTAAAACCGCCTGCTCCTTACTGAAAATGCGTTGTATAAAACGTTACTTTGTTTCTTTATCGGGATTTTGTTCTCTTGTAATTCTTTCGCAGCTCTGGTTGCCTACCGTGCAGCTTGTTTTGCATGCAGACTGGCAGGTGCTTCTGCATTCACCGCAGCCCGTTACCTTTCTTTCAGAGGGTTTAGCTATTGTTTTAATCATAAACTTTTATCTCCTTGAAGTACTTTTTATTTATTATAAAATAAGAAAGACGAAAAATCAAGCAAAAATATAACAGATTTTATTTTTTACTGTTTTTATCTGGAGAGAAATTTTTATTTATTTTTAGTAAAGTAATAAATTGTTGGATATAAACGTATTATTTTTAAACATCGCTTCTGCCGCCCAACCTGCTGGTCGCCAGTCCTGGCGCGCGAGCGAAGCGACACTCTGCGCACCGCATTATATAAAAGCTTCAGATAAATGGGCGCAGATATTGCCACGCGGTAGAGACCGCTTTGCGCCGTAATTATTTAAAACCTTTAAATTAAGGTGCGCAAAGTAGCGCTGACGCTCACACGCAATGACGTAAAGGCTACTGCCGTTTTTTCTCCCTTGGCTTCCCCTTCTATGGGGGAAGCTGGCGCGTAGCGACTGCGTGAGCGTAGCGAAACTCTGCGCACCACATTATAAATTGTTCTATAATATGGCGCAGATGAGGGGATATTCCTGCCTTTCCTTATTTTTCTGCTAATCGGTTTTTTAATGCGGTTTAAAGTAGTCCCCTCATCCGCCCGTTGGGCACCTGTCTCAGCGGCTGTAAGGGCATCAGCCGCTTTTGCGCACATTTATCTGAAACCTTTTACAATAAGGTGCGCAAAGTGTCGCTACGCTCGCGCGGGCATCGTTTGCGCCTTGCACTATGCGCAAACTCATCTCGCCGCCATAAACAGCGCGTTTGTGCTGTTTAAAGAAATGGCGGCTCGTCCCGTAAAAGGGGAAGGCAAGGGGTTTACTTTTTGATATTAACGCCTATTGTGCCGCTGACGGCACCTGCTATGGCGCCGAGCAAAAGCTCTAACACAAACCACCACGTAAAGACAAGCGACGACGCAATAATGCCGTACAGCAGATATGTAAACAGAATTGCTATCATGCCATACAGCGCACCCTTTATAAGACCGCGCTCCCCGCGGATAAACAACAGCCCGCCAAAGGCGACTGATAAAATTTTAAGCACCTGGTTTACCGCTTTTATTACCGAAGCCGTACAGGAGACAAAAGACGTTACCAAAGAAAATATAAGCACGCAGGCAAGCGAAAATATTACCGCCGCAAGCACTGCTTTTGTTATCTGTAAAACATGTTGGACCATAAAAAAGACCTCCGCTAAGGATAACCTATGCGAAGGGCTTTATTTTTATTACTTAAGTTTTTACTCTTTGTCTGCCGTTTCTTCTGCATTTGCAGGTTCTGCAGCTTCTGCTGTTTTTTCGGTATCTGCATCGGCAGTCTCTTCAAAAGGCTCTTCTGCACCTTCTGCGGGTTCTTCTGCCTTTTCTTCTTTTTCTGACTTTTTGTCTTTCTTTTCTACCACGGCGTCGGTCTGGTAAATAGCCTGCTTATCAAACTTGATATAGCACTTGCCGGAAAGTTCAGTGCCCGTTTCAAGTACAAAGGTATTTTCTTCTTTGTCTACTTCTACTACTATGCCGCAAATGCCGCCTATTGTTTTTACCTTATTGCCGGGTTTAACGGCATCGATAAGTTCTTCTGCTTCTTTCTGCTTCTTTTTGTTGTTCCTTGAAGATATCACAAAGAATACTATTATGATTACTATGAACACCGCAAGAATAACGTAGGTAAGAATAGTGCTTGAATCAGCTAATAAACCTGTCTGCATTATAAATCTCCTGTTTACTGAATTAGTATATATAAAATATAGCCTTTCCGACTGAAATTTGCAAGTGATTTTTACCTTATTTTGTTAAATAAGTGCAACTTTCACTTAACTTTCAAAAATTTTTTTCATTCTCCATATTCAGAATAGAACTGTTTTGCAAATTCGGTAAGGCTGTCTGCGAAGATTGCTTCCCTTATATCTGACATAAGTTTATGCAAAAATGTTATGTTGTGCATAGAGAGCAGCATACCTGAAAGCATTTCACCCACGTTTATAAGGTGGCGCAGATACGCTTTTGTGTAATTTTTACAGCAGTAGCAGTTACACTTTTCATCTAACGGGGTAAAATCTTCTTTATATACACCGTTGCGCACAACCACTTTACCCTTGGATGTAAATGCCGTGCCGTTGCGGGCTACCCTTGTTGCAAGCACGCAGTCAAACATATCTATGCCGCGCATAACGCCTTCTATAAGGCAATCGGGGCTGCCGACGCCCATAAGGTAGCGGGGAACGCCTTCTGGCAGGATGGGTTTTAAGTAATCGAGCATCTCGTACATAAGCGGCTTCGGTTCGCCAACAGACAGCCCGCCTATGGCTATACCGTCTTTTACGTAAGGCAGGCAGCGCTTTAAACTTTCCCCGCGCAGGTCTTTATAGAAATTACCCTGCACTATGGGGAACAGAGCCTGGTCGTCCCTTGTTTTAGCCGCGGCGCAGCGCTCAAGCCAGCGGGAAGTAAGCTCCATAGCCTCCTGCGCCTGGCTGTGGGTATAGCCGTACTCGCTGCACTGGTCAAACGCCATAATTATATCTGAACCGAGATTTTCTTGTATTGCTACCGATTTTTCGGGTGAGAACAGGTGGCGCGAGCCGTCTACATGGGAATTGAAGTAAACGCCTTCGTCGGTTATTTTATTTAATTTGGAAAGTGAAAATACCTGGAAGCCGCCGCTATCGGTAAGGATAGGTCCGTCCCAGTTCATAAATTTATGCAGACCGCCCGCCCTTTTGATAAGTTCGTCGCCGGGACGCATGTACAGATGGTAGGTGTTGGAAAGGATGATGCTGCTGCCGGCTTCTTTAAGATCTTTCGGCAGCATACCTTTAACGGTAGCCTGCGTGCCTACGGGCATGTACACGGGCGTTAAAATATCGCCGTGGGGGGTATGGAACACGCCCGCCCTTGCGCCGGTATATTTTTCTACGTGTTGAAGTTCAAAATAAAAATTTGGTGCCATAGTATGCTTGAATTAATGTGTTTTTTTGTAATGTTTTACCTTTGGCTTATTGCCATTAAAATATAAGCTGACGCATTTAATATAACATAAAAAAAATTTTGTTGCAAGCTGTTACAGGAATAAAAAAATATTTAAGTAATTTTTACCGTGCTAAAAAGAAAAACCCATTTAGTCTTGGTGAAAAAATGGGTTTACTTCATATAATAATTTTTAATTTTACACAAAATGAATTTGTAGCGTTTTGCCCATGGCTTCTGCCAGACGCTGCAGGGTTCTTAATGACGGATTAGCACATCCGTTTTCTATCCTGCTTATGTCTGCCTGCGCTATTCCCGTTCTTTCGGAAAGTTCCTTTTGCGTTAAACCGGTTGAAATTCGGGCTTCTATCATTGTACGTTTCAAAATAAATTCTGGTTCAAGCGTATCATATCCCGCCTTAAAATCAGGATTTTTAAGTTGTTCTTCTAACAAGCCGTCCATTTTAGTTAATTCACCAATTTCAACGTCATCCATCAGTCAACACCTATATTATCCCAATCGATTTCTGAACTGTCCACAAAACCGCTCTTTTCTGCCGATTCGATACGTTTTTTCTCTTCTTCTGTAACTTTTGTAAAATCAGGATCCCACGCCAACACAAGTTTTTTGACAAATTCGTATGCGAATTGCTGGTCGCTTTGCGGTAGCACTTCTAATAATTCAGTTGTACGCGTTACTAAATTAGACATAGTTCACCTCCGTTATTTATAAATATCGCCCCTGTTGCCTATATCGATTACCAAAAGAATTTTAATATCGCCGCCGTCATCAATTCGGTATATCACCCGCCAACCGCCGACGCGTAGTCTTTTTCTGCCGTCGCTATAGCCCTGCATTAGTTTAATATCACCTACAGGCGGCTCAAGCGTAAGTCCTTCAATGGCGCTTCTTATTCTTTCTACCGATTTTTTATCAAGATTGTTAAGAAATTTTAAAGCGTTTTTAGAATACGATATTTTCATTTCAAGATGGTCTCTTTTTATTTTTATTATATGTGATTTATCCTATAATGTCAAGAGTTATTAAGTAAAAACTTTTTATAATTCAAACAAAAAAACATGCATCGCCAAAGGAAAAGAAATGATATTTTTTCTTAACGGCTATGTTATAAAGCTCTAAAGTTTTTTCTCTGCCGCACATGGCGGAAACAAGCATAATGAGCGTGCTTTCGGGCAGGTGGAAATTTGTTATAAGGGCATCCACGCACTTGAATTTATACGGCGGGTAAATAAAAATCTCGGTATTGCCGCTGCAGGGTTTTACAAAGCCGTTGTCGTCGGCAACGCTCTCTAACGTTCTAACAGACGTGGTTCCTACCGCTATAACCCTTCTGCCTTCTTTTTTAGCCCTGTTGATTATATCAGCCGCCTTATCGTCTATTGCATAGTATTCACTGTGCATTTTATGGTCGGTTATAACGTCTTCCTTTACGGGGCGGAATGTACCCAGCCCTACGTGAAGGAGCACTTCGGCAATCTCTACCCCCATTCCCTTTATCTTTTCTAAAAGCTCTGGTGTAAAGTGCAGACCTGCCGTGGGTGCCGCCGCAGAGCCGTCTGTTTTTGCATAGACAGTCTGGTAGCGGTTTTTATCCTGCAGTTTTGTCTTTATATAAGGCGGAAGGGGCATTGCTCCCACCCTGTCTAATACTTCTTCAAAGACGCCGTCGCATTCAAAGTCAACAATACGTTCGCCGCTTTCGGTTACTTCTGCCACGGTGAGAGAAAGGCTTTCGTCTACCGTTAAGTGTGTGCCCGGTCTGCATTTTTTACCCGGTTTTACAAGCACTTCCCACCGCAGCTGCGATATACGCTTTAATAGCAGCACTTCTACCTTGCCGCCGTTTTGCGTATGGGCGTACAGCCTTGCAGGCAGCACCTTTGTGTTATTTATAACAAGAACGTCGCCTGCGTGCAGGTAATCGGTAATATCCCTGAAAATGCGGTGCTCTACCGTATCGGTATCGCGGTGGTAAACAAGCAGCCTTGAGCTATCGCGCGGGGTTGCCGGCGTCTGCGCTATTAATTCTTCCGGTAATTCGTAATAAAAGTCAGATTTTTTTAATTGCATAATTATTGGTCGTCTTTATCAAAAACGGACAGCTGTGCCGCCTGTTTTTCTGAAATTTTATATCCTAAATGTTCGTAGCCGCCCTTTAAAATAACCCTGCCGCGCGGCGTGCGTGCAATAAAGCCGAGCTGCAGAAGGTACGGTTCGTAGACGTCTTCTATAGTGTTTGCGTCTTCGTTTACGGTGGCGGCAAGCGTTTCTAACCCGACGGGTTTGCCGTCAAACTTTTCTATCATAGCCCGCAATATATTGCGGTCTGTTTCGTCCAGCCCAAGGTCGTCTATCTCCATACGGTTAAGGGCAAAGCGTGCGTCCTTTACCGTAACGGCGGCGCCGCCGTTTACCGTAGAAAAATCTCTTACCCGCTTTAACAGCCTGTTGGCTATACGGGGCGTCCCGCGCGAACGGCGGGAAATTTCTGTAGCGGCATCGTCTTCTACCGTAACGCCGAGCTTGGCTGCGCTTTTAAGGACTATCAGTTTAAGCTCTTCGGGCGTGTACATGTCAAGGCGGAAGGTGATACCGAAGCGGTTTCTTAAAGGCGTTGATATATTGCCCGCCTTGGTGGTTGCGCCGATAAGCGTAAACTTTTTAAGCGCAAAGCGTATGTTGCGCGCGCTGGGCCCCTTGCCTACTATAATATCAAGGGCGTAATCTTCCATAGCCGAGTACAAAATTTCTTCTACCGTGTGGTTTAAGCGGTGTATCTCGTCTATAAAAAGCACGTCTCCGTCGTTTAAATTGGTAAGAATAGCAGCAAGGTCGCCGCTGCGCTCTATGGCGGGTGCAGACGTAAGTTTTAACTGCCCGCCCATTTCGTTGGCTATAATGTGGGCGAGCGTGGTTTTACCAAGACCGGGGGCGCCGTACAGCAAAACGTGCTCCAATGCTTCCCCCCTTTGCTTGGCTGCCGACATATATACAGTTAAATTTTCTTTCAGGCGGGACTGCCCCACATAGTCTGCAAGAGTTTTGGGGCGCAGTATGTTTTCTTCTACGTCGTATTCGCCCTTGGTACTTGTTACCAGCCTGTTCTCTTCTTCGCCGAATTCTTCGCCGTAATCTTCGTCATCGTAATACATAAAGCTACCTTAAATTACATACTTTTTAATGCTGCACGTATGATATCTTCTAACGTGGCTGCGCCGCCTGCTTTGGCTTTTTCTACCGCGCGGGAACTTTCTGCACGGGTGAAACCCAACGTCATAAGGGCAACCATAGCGTCTTCGTCGCCGTCGGAAACAGGTACAGCCGCAGCTTGAGCTTCCCCCTTTTGTAAAGGTAAATCTTCTGACACCTTTTCCCGCAGTTCAAGTATAATGCGCTCCGCCGTTTTTTTACCAAGCCCCTTTATGGTGCTCAGCCGCTTTACGTCGGAAGAAGCTATTGCGACTGCAAGAGACGAACTGTCCATGCCTGCAAGCACAGCAATGCCGAGTTTGGGACCGACGCCCGATACGGTGATCAGCTTTAAAAACATATTCTTTTCTTCCAGCGAAGAAAAGCCGAAAAGGCTGACGCCGTCTTCCCTTACCTGAAGGTAGGTGTACAGCTCGCCCTGCTTTTTGCCCGAAAGGGAATTGAGTGCCGAAGCCGAGCACAATACTTCGTAGCCTATTCCGCCTGTTTCTATAAGCACGCCGTCTGCCGACACCGACATTATGTTTCCTTTTATATAACCTATCATTTTACATTACCTGTTGATTTTGTTTTGTTATGTGGTTGTAATGATTGCAACTAACGGTGCACTGTACAAGTTACTCATACGGTTGGAGATCTCTCCATTCCGCTTCGCTCCAGTCGAGATGACAGGCGGCGATGCCGCCTGTACAACCCGAAGGGTTGCCATTGCAAGCGGAGCAAGCAACACTCTGCCACCGCTCACGCGCAATGACATAAACTATTCTGGCGTTTACAAGTACTATTATTTTTACTTTATGCCGAACATTTTGCCGAAGCGGGATGTGTGGGCGTGGCACAATGCTACTGCCAATGCGTCTGCAGCGTCGTCGGGGCGGGGTATTTTATCTAACTTTAAAAGGCTTGTTACAACGTGCATCATCTGCACCTTGTCTGCCCTGCCGTAGCCCGTAAGCGCCTGTTTGATTTGCATGGGCGTATATTCGTACAGCCTGCCGCAGTATTTTATGCAGGTCAACAAAATTACACCGCGCGCATGCGCTACGGGGATACCCGTTGTAATATTCTTTGCAAAGAACAGCTCTTCTACCGAAATTTCCTGCGGCTTGAACTTGTTGAGTATTTTGTTTACGCCTTCTTCTAACATGGCAAGGCGGACGGGCAGCGTTTCGTCTTTAGGGGTGCGCACCACGCCGTAATCTACCGCTGCGCTGTCGCCTGCGGGGCGCTTTTCTATTATGCCGTAGCCCATGGTGGCAAGACCGGGGTCTATACCTAAAATTATCATAAATATGACCTTGATTTCAAATTTAACTTGATTAATTTATAAAAATCTATTATAATCTATTATAGAATTATTTTAGATTAAATTTAGCAATAAGTCAAATTAATTATAAGGTGAAATAATATGAAACTATGGGAAGGAAGATTTTCTGCTCCTACCGCTAAGGACGCAGATCTTTTTAACGATTCTTTGCCGTTTGACAAAAAACTATGGAAAGCCGATATAACCGCTTCGGTAGCGCACGCAAGGATGCTTGGCAAGTGCGGCATTATCTCTGCCGACGAAAGCGTGCTTATCTGCGGCGGGCTTGAAGCTATTTACAACGATATAGATAACGGAAAGCTTGAAATAACGGGTGCGGAAGATATACATTCTTTTGTAGAAAACGAGCTTGTATCGCGCATCGGCGACGCAGGCAAAAAGCTGCACACCGCCCGCTCACGCAACGACCAGGTAGCCACCGACTTCCGCCTGTATGTAAGAAGCTCTATAGATTCCGTTACAGAGAGTCTTACCGAACTTTGCGAAGTGCTTTTGACCAATGCAGAATACGGGCTTAAATACATAATGCCCGGTTACACCCATCTGCGCAAGGCGCAGCCCATTTGCCTGGGGCACTTTTTTACCGCCTATGCAGAGATGTTTTTGCGGGATATAGACAGGTTTTACTCTTCAAGAAAGCGCATGAACGTAATGCCGCTTGGCAGCGGTGCGCTTGCAGGGACGTCTTACCCTATAGACAGGGATATGACCGCCACCCTTTTAGATTTTGACAAGCCCTGCGACAACTCGCTTGACGGCGTGTCTGACCGTGATTTTGTTGCCGAATACTGCTTTAACGCCAGCATGGTGATGAGCCACCTTTCGCGCCTGTGTGAAGACATTATACTTTATTCTACCGAAGAGTTTGGTTACTTTGAAATTTCTGATGAGTATTCAACAGGCTCTTCTATAATGCCGCAGAAGAAGAACCCCGACATACCAGAACTTATGCGCGGCAAAACGGGCAGGATATACGGGCACCTTATGGCTATACTTACCACCCTTAAGGGCATACCGCTTGCATACAACAAAGATTTGCAGGAAGACAAAGAAGGATTTTTTGACTGCGAAGAACAGCTTATAAACTGCATTAAAATTATGGCTGAGCTGTTAGACAACATTACGTTCAGGACCAACAGGATGAAAAAGGCTGCAGAAAGCGAGTTTGCATGCGCGACGGACGTAGCCGACTACCTTGCCAAAAAGGGCGTACCATTCCGCACGGCGCACGGCGTTACGGGCAAAATTGTGCGCTGGTGCATAGAACAGGGCCGCACGCTGCAGAACATGACTATAGAAGAATACCAGAGTTTTGACGAGCGGTTTGACATAGACATCTGCGAAACGGTAAAAGGCAAAACGTGTGCCGAAGCAAGAACTTCATTCGGCGGGGCGTCGCCGAAGTGCGTTAAAGAAAATATACGCTCTATAAAAAAACGGCTTGCCAAATGCAACACTTAAAAACAAAATTTAAGGCGGCGGGGCACACCCGCCGCTTTTATTATAAATAATTTTATTTTAAGAGCAAGCATAAAACGCCGTATCGGAAATACGGCTGTAAAAATTTTATTGCGTTAAATTAAAGATCTTCTATAGAATTTAAAGCGTCTTTAAGAGCTTTTGCTTCTTCGTCGGTCAAGGTCAAGCCCTTTAAAAGCCTTACTTCGCCATCTATATGCCTCCACTGGCGAAGGTCGTATTTAGCGGCGCTGCCGTTGTAAGATACCTTGTTAAGTTCCTTTGTTGTGGATCCGTTTTCGCTGAGCGTTGCGATATGCTCAACGACTTCGTAGTTAAAAGTATTTTCTTCTTTCATCTTTTTGCTCCTGTGAAATTTATTTTTATTTTCAGATATCCAGAAATTCAACCATACCGTCTTCAAGGCGGTAGATGCCGCCCGCAACGCATAAACCGCTATCAACGTTCTGGCTTAAAGCGTTTTTAATGACTTCTACGCTGTGCACAACGTTCTTTTTTACGGCGGCATTATAGTCGGCTTCCTGACCGATAACTTTTGCAATCTCTTCTGTAATAAAGCGGACATAGCCGTGCTGCTGCCCCTGCATGGCGGCACCTACCGCACCGCAGTTAGTGTGCCCCAATACAAGTATAAGTCTGCAGCCAAGGTGCTCTGCGGCATACTGTACACTGCCGAGCACGGTATTATCTATAACATTGCCGGCATTGCGGATGACAAACAGCTCGCCTATCCCTGCCGAAAAAATAGCTTCGGGTATAACGCGGGAATCGGAACAGGTGATTACAACCGCATACGGGTGCTGCCCGCACTGCAAAGTTTTTGCTCTTATTTCCCGTGATACGTCGCCAGAAGGCGCACTTGAATTTATGTATTTTTTGTTGCCGCTTACAAGTTTTTGCTTAGCCTGCTGTGCAGTAATTACGGCATATGTAGCACCCAATTTGCTTTACCCCCCTGCTTTTACATTACCACCTTTCATAGTGGACTTTTGAACTGTCGTATAAATCTCTTTCTTCCCCCACACCGTTTAACGGGTAGCCGAAGGCGATAACCGAATGTGGAATGATATAATCTGGTAAATTAAACAGCTTTGCCTGGTTTTTTACCCTGTCTGCCTGCGGCCATGTGCCAAGCCACACGCTGCCGAGCCCCATATCGTGCGCCGCCAGAGACATATTTTGTATGGCTATGGAGCAGTCTATTACCCAGTAATCGGGGGCGGGCTTAAAGCTGTTTTGCAGGTTGCCGCACACAAGCACCGCCATGGGCGCGCTGCGAAGGGGCTGTGCAGGCTTGCCGTTTGCATCCGCCATTTTGTTCAGCACAGATTTATCGGTTACTACTATAAACTCCCACTCCCTTGCGTTTACGCAGCAAGGTCCGCTCATTGCGGCTTTAAGAATTTTATCTGTCTTTTCCTGTTCTACGGGTTTGCCGCTGAACTGCCTTACGCTGCGGCGTGAATATATTGCCTGTAAAGTTTCCATAAATCACCATATATATTTATGTAATTTATTATACCACTTACATAGCAACAATGCAACTGAATGACATATATTTTGCAGCCGCCAAGGCAAAATACGTACCGCCCCTTATAAAAAAGGCAGCGGGTTGCACCGCTGCCGCAATTTATATTTTATTATCTTTTATCTTTAAAAGGACTTCTACCGCGCCGTCGCGGAAAGACACGTTACCGCCGCTGATGGTCTTTACTATATAAAGCCCCCTGCCGCGTTCGGCAAACACGTCGGGAACGGACTGCGGTTCTATTGCCCCCGCAGTATGCGGCGACGAAACGGTAATTATAATATTTTTTCCGCTGATTTTACCGCAGAAATCTGCACGCTCGCCAAGGTGCACAAGCACGTTTGATATAAGCTCGCAGGATACAAGGCGGCTGTCAAAAATATCGTCTTCACCCACGTTAGACTGCCTTAAAAAATCTGAAAAAGCCTTAAGGCTGTCGTTCATATCTTTTAAATTGTCAACGCTGAAAGTAATCATTGCGACAATGCGTCCTTTAATTTTTCTATAATTTTACGCTCGGCGCGGGACACAAACATCTGGCTTACGCCAAGCTGCCTGCCCACTTCTGCCTGAGACTTGCCCTGCACAAAGCGCAGATTTACCACCTGCTGTTCTATGGGATCAAGTTTTTTAATCTCTTCTTTAAGAGCCTGGGCGTCGTCTAACTTTTCGTACATGTTTTCGGGGTCGGGTATAACGTCGTATAAAAGCCCGTCGCTGTCTTCGCCCTGTACGGTTGCATCAAGGCTTACGGGGGTATGGCATTCCATAGCCTCCATAACGCTTTCTTCCGATTCCCCGAGCGCCGCCGCTATCTGGTGCACGGTGGGCTTTGCGCCGTTTTCTTTATAATAGTCGTTGGTGTACGCTTTTATTTTTGAATTGAGCGTGTATATCCTGCGGGGGAGCCTTACCGAACGGGAATAATCGCGGAAGTAGTTTTTTATCATGCCCGTGATTGTGGGGGTTATGTACGTGGTAAAGCGGTTGCCCATATCGGGGTCAAATTTTTCTACGCCGAAAATAAGGGCTTCTGAAGCGACCTGAAGCAGATCGTCATATTCCACCCCCCTGCCGGCAAACTTTTTTGCAAGTATTTCGGCAATGTATAAATAATTTTCCACGAGCTTGTTGCGTATTTTTACGTCGCCCGTTTTGCGGTACTCGCGGAAAAGTTCTTCTGCCTGTTCGTTAGTCATCATAATTCTAAGGTTACCGAACTTATTACGTTGCCGCTCTTTTTAAAAGAACAGCTTGTTACAAGAGCACCTATAAGCGCAAGCGAAAGTTCGTTGTCGCCTTCTGCAAGCGCACTGCCCCCTTCGCCCGTTACGCATGCCTTTACTCCGCCGTTTACGCAAAGGCTTGCCTTCATATGCTTAAAGCCGTTGTTTTTTAATATAAGCGCGCTTTCGCTTACGCACACTTTAAAGTCTTCGGCTGCGTCTACATCTTTTTCTGCAATGGTGCATACGGCGCCCGCCGCAAGGCGCAATGCGGTAAAATATTTATCGTCTGCCAGATCGAACTCTATTACCAAATCGTTCATCAGTCTATCTCCATAATGGTGTCAAGGGCGCAAACGTGGAATACCCTTTTTACGTTCTTTTGCACGTTCTTTAAAGAAAGTTTATAGCCGCTCTCTTTAACGTGCTTGAATATTTTTACAAACGTGCCCAGGGCGGTGCTGTCTATAAAGGTGAGCGCTGTACAGTCAAACTCTATATCCTTTTTGTCGTGGCTGTATATGGCGTTTACCTGGGCATAAAAATCTTCTGAAGAAGAGGAATCTATTTCGCCGTATAAAGCAATTACAAGCTTTTCTTCGGCAGATATAAGTTTTACGTTTTGCATTGTAGTTAAAATTCTCCTTTGCGTTCTATAATTATTTATAAACCTTGCCGCGCCGCAAAAAACGCTCTTGTAAATTTTTTGCGGCTGAATATATGTATCTTTTTATCATTTTACATTATTTTGTGTTAATTGTCAACGGTTGCGGGCGGCTGCGGCTACAAACGGTTTTTCCTTTGACATTTTACCTTTTTTGTGTTAAAATGCAAGTAATTACCTTTAAATAACCTTATCGGAGCAAGATTTTGGATTTTAATGAAGCCAACCTTTTAGTCAAATATTCGCATAAATTATACGAACTTGCCGAAAAATCTGCCCTTACGAAAAAGATAGACCCTTCGCTGTACGACAAGTACGACGTTAAGCGCGGTTTAAGGGAGAGCAACGGCAAAGGCGTATTGTGCGGCCTTACCGAAATTTCTGAAGTTACTTCCTGGGATGAATCCGGCGGGGTAAGAAAAGAGATTCCGGGTATTTTGTGCTACCAGGGTATTAACGTTAAAGACATTATCAGCAACTGCGTAAAAGAAGACCGCTTCGGCTTTGAAGAGACGGCTTACCTTTTGCTGTTCGGCAAACTGCCCACCAAGCAGGAATATACCGAATTTTTTGAAATGCTCTCTGAATTCAGGGTACTGCCGCGCAACTTTGTGCGCGATATTATTATGAAACAGCCCGGCAAGGATATTATGAATATGCTGTCGCGGTGCGTTTTGAACCTTTACAGTTACGACCCCGACCCCGATAACATATCGCCTTCTAACGTTTTAAGGCAGTGCCTGCAGCTTATGGCGCAGTTCCCCATGCTGGCAAGTTATTCTTACAGGGCGTACCGCTACTACAACACCAACGACGGTTCGCTGATTATCCATAAACCCGTACCCGAATACTCTACCGCACAGAACATTTTACACCTTTTGCGCAAAGACAGCTCTTTTACTAACCTTGAGGCAAAGGTGCTTGACATAAGCCTTATACTGCACGCAGACCACGGCGGCGGCAACAACTCTACCTTTACAACGCACGTTGTATCTTCTTCCGGTACAGACACCTACTCTTCTATAGCGGCTTCTTTAGGTTCGCTTAAAGGCCCCAAACACGGCGGTGCAAACATAAAAGTTATGCAGATGTTCCAGAACATTAAAGAAAACGTGCCCGACTGGTCAAGGGCAAGCATAACCGATTATATGAATAAAATGTTGAACAAAGAAGTGTTTGACCGCACGGGATTGATTTACGGCATGGGGCACGCAGTGTACACCGTATCTGACCCCAGGGCAGAAGTGCTTAAACTTTATGCAGGCAAGCTTGCCGTAGAAAAGGGGCGCGAGAAGGAATTTGAACTTTACGAAACGGTTGCAGACGTTGCATCCCAGCTGATACGTGAGCAGAAAAAACTTTCTAAACCCGTATGCACCAACGTTGACTTCTATTCCGGCTTTGTGTATTCTATGCTTAACCTGCCCACCGATTTATATACGCCGATATTTGCCATTTCGCGTATTGCGGGCTGGAGCGCGCACCGCATGGAAGAGCTTATAAACGGCAACAGGATAATACGTCCTTCTTACCGCTGTGTGAAAGACAATTCTGATTATGTTCCCATGGACGAAAGAGAAGATTAAGACGAAAGTAAGATTGAATTTATTTTAAAACCGCCGATTGCAATCGGCGGTTTAACTTTAGTGTAATATTTTCAGCTCTGTAAAAATTCCATTATGATACTGTTCTGTACAAACAGATATTCGTCTTTAATCTTTATAAAATTACCGTTAGTTTGAAGATACTGCCCCACCTTTTTTAAAACTGAGTCAAATTCCTTATAAAAATCTGTAGCAAAGTCAAGGTTGAATTTTACCGTGTCAAGCCCCTGCGCAGTGCGCAGAGCAAGCATTATAGTTTCAAATTTACGCCCTTCAAGATCTATCTCTTCGGAATTTACAACGGGAAGGTGTTCTGTAAAAATACACTTGAAGTATTCATCCAGATCAAACGTATTGGTGAACCTTACGTTGTTTATACAGGACGACGCCGAAACTCCGAAGCCGATATATTCGCCCCTGTGCCAGTAATTAAGGTTATGGCGGCTCTCTTTGCCCGCTTTGCAGAAGTTGGATACTTCGTAGCGGCTGAAACCGAGCTGCTTTAACCGGTTGTACCCTGCGTCGTACAGGGCGGCTACTTCGTCGCTGTCGGGCAGCTCGCCGTTAAGATACTGCGTGTAAATGGGCGTGCCGTCTTCGGGCGTGAGTGCGTACATAGATATATGGCTTGCACCGCTGTTTACCGCTAAATCTATTGTGGCAATTACGTCTGCCGCAGTCTGGTTTTTAAGCCCGATCATTACGTCGGCATTAAAGTTGCATCCCTTTAAAAGTTTTGCGCAGTCAATATAGTCCTGCGTGTTGTGTATACGCCCGATATCCTGCAGCTGGCTGTCTGACGCAGACTGCAAACCGACTGAAAAGCGGTTTATACCCACCTTTTTATATAAAGAAATTTTATCTGCGTTTACAGTGCCGGGGTTGAGCTCTATAGTAATTTCGGCATCTTTGGTAAGGTTGAAGTTCTTTTTGGCGGACGCAACGAGCATTGCTATATAACTTTCGTCCACTACCGACGGCGTGCCGCCGCCGATGTAAAGGGTATTAAAAGTGTAATCTTTAAGTTCCTGCTTGCGGAAAGACATTTCGCGGTACACACACGCCATGTAACTTTCGGCAAGGTCTATTTTATCGGGGAATGACGTAAAATCGCAGTAAGAACATTTATGTACGCAAAAAGGAATGTGTACGTATATACCTGCGTGTTTTTCCATTTAATTGCCCTCCCATCTGAATTTTTTAAGGTCTACTTTGTAATCAGTAACATGCACGCCTTCGGCTTGAAGCATCTGCATCTGTACGTTTTGCCCGCCGAAGGCGAAACCCGGTGCAAGCGAACCGTCGGCAAATACCACCCTGTGGCAGGGGATAACGCCAAAGGCGGGGTTGCGGTGAAGCGCCCACCCGACCTGCCTTGCGCTGTGCGGGCAGCCTATGGCAGCCGCCACCTGGCCGTAGGTTACTACTTTACCCTGCGGCACCGTTTTTACGTATTCGTATACCTTTTGGTTGAAGTTCATTTTTTGATTACCAAGGAATTTTGAGATAAGCTCCGTCATCCGTCTGCTACGCAGCTCTCAACGGCGGCAAGGACAACCGCTGTTTCGGGCACCGTTTGCGCCTTGCACTATGCGCAAACTCATCTCACCGCCATAAACAGCGCATAAGTGCTGTTTAAAGATATGGCGGTTCGTCCCATAAAAGGGGAAGGCAAGGGTGGTTAATCTTTATTGGTCTTTAAAATTTGCATAAAGACTTCGGAAGGTACTTCTACCGTGCCGATGGTACGCATTCTCTTTTTGCCTTCTTTCTGCTTTTCAAGAAGTTTTTTCTTGCGGGTTACGTCGCCGCCGTAGCACTTTGCCAATACGTCTTTACGAAGCGCCTTAACCGTTTCCCTTGCGATAATTTTACCGCCGATTGCCGCCTGTACGGGTACTTCAAACAGCTGCCTGGGGATGGCTTCCTTAAGATTTTCGCAGAGCGTTCTGCCGCGGGTGTAAGCGGAATCTTCGTGCACTATCATAGAGAGCGCATCGCAGACGTCGCCGTTTAACATAATATCAAGCTTTACAAGCTTGCTCTGGCGGTAACCGGTAAGCTCGTAGTCAAAACTGGCATAGCCGCGGGTACGAGATTTTATGGAATCGAAAAAGTCAAATATAATTTCGTTGAGCGGCATTTCGTAGATGAGCTGTACGCAGTTAGCTTCTAAATAGTTCATTTCGCAGAACGTACCGCGCTTATCGCGGCAAAGGTCCATTATAGCGCCAAGATATTCGGGCGGGGAATAGATATCTACCTTTACGATAGGCTCTTCCATATGCTCAATTTCTGACTGCGGCGGCAGGTGCGAAGGGTTGTCTACAAACAGCTCTGAACCGTCGGTTTTTACCACTTTGTAACTTACCGAAGGGGCGGTTGTAATAATATCAAGGTTGAACTCCCGCTCTATACGCTCCTGTATAATTTCCATATGCAGCAGCCCGAGAAAGCCGCATCGGAAGCCGAAGCCGAGAGCAACCGAGTTATCTGCTTCAAAAACAAGGGACGCGTCGTTGAGCTGCAGTTTTATCAAAGCTTCTTTAAGGTCGCCGAACTTGCTGCCGTCTAACGGGTAAATACCGCAGAAGACTACGGGCTGAGCCTTTTTGTAACCGGGCAGCGGTTCCGCTGCGGGAACGTCTGCATTTGTTACGGTGTCGCCCACGGCAACATCCTGTATGCTCTTTATAGACGCCGCAATGTAGCCTACTTCGCCTGCAGCCAGACCGTCTTTTACCTTAAGCTGCGGAGCAAATATGCCCGTTTCGGTAACGTCGTAAACCTTATCTGACTGGAAGGTCTTTATTCTGTCGCCCACCTTTACCTTGCCGTCTTTAAGGCGGACAAACAGAATAACACCCTTATAGTTGTCGTAATAGCTGTCAAATATAAGCGCCTTTAAAGGGGCGTCTTCGTCTCCGTCGGGGGAAGGAAAGTACTTTACTATATCTTCCAAAATCTCTTTGATATTTATTCCTTCTTTGGCGGAAACAAGGGGTGCGTATGATGCGTCTAACCCTATTACGTCTTCTATCTCTTTTTTAGCTTCTTCGGGGCGGGCAGAAGGTAAATCTATTTTATTTATTACGGGCAGAATCTCAAGGTCGTTTTCCAGCGCAAGGTAAACGTTTGCAAGAGTCTGTGCTTCTATCCCCTGGGAAGCATCCACCACAAGAACGGCGCCTTCGCAGGCGGCAAGGGAGCGGGATACTTCGTAAGTGAAGTCTACATGCCCCGGGGTGTCTATAAGGTTGAATACATACTCGTTGCCGTCGTCTGCCTTGTAGTACATTCTTACTGGGGTAAGCTTTATTGTAATGCCCCTTTCCCGCTCTATATCCATAGAGTCGAGAAGCTGCTCTTCCATATCCCTTTCTGACACCTGGCCGGTGAGTTCCATAATTCTGTCGGCAAGGGTACTTTTACCGTGGTCTATGTGGGCTATTATGCAGAAATTGCGTATAAATTTGCTTGGTTTTTTCATCTTTTACCAGAATATATTTTTATTACTATTTATTATAAATAATTGCCGCAAAATTGGCAACAAAAACATTGTGAACTTTTTAATAAGATAATAAGTTTTTTTTGAGAAACGTTGTCTCACTCTTGGCTCCCTTATTAGTAAACATTGATTAATTCTGTATTTCTTTTCCTTGGCTTCCCCCCCCTGCGGGGGAAGCTGGCGGCAGAGGCCGACTGTGTGAGCGCAGCGAAACTCTGCGCACCGCATTATAAATTGTTCTATAATATGGCGCAGATGAGGGGATAATTTGGTTGTTTTACAATATTTTTATTAAAATAAGGTAGAAAATGTCCCCTCATCCGTCCCTACGGGACACCTGTCTCAACCGCGGTAAGGACAACCGCTGTTTCGGGCACCGTTTGCACCTTGCACTATGCGCAAACTCATCTCACCGCCATAAACAGCGCATAAGTGCTGTTTAAAGATATGGCGGCTCGTCCCATAATAGGGGAAGGCAAGATTTGTAAAGTTGAATTAATCATCGATTACTATTAGGGGGGGCTTTTATTGCGGTACATTTTTATTTAAGAACAAACGCTATTATTTTTAAATAACTTGTGTGCCGCGGCGGATATTAATAAAGCAAAACATAAAATCACCCCGAAAGGGGAAAACTTTCGGGGATAAATTTAAATTGGTGCGGGAATATGCCGCAATTAATTAAAGTACTATGCCGTAAATAATCAGTCGGAAGTAGTTACTTTACCCTTGTACGTTTCGCTGGATAGAATTGCTCCGCCGCCTATTACCGCAGCCAGCTGCGGCTCTTCGGCAAGGTTGACTGGGATAGAGAGCTTTTCTGAAAGATAGCCTGCAATGCCGTCTGTTTTGCAAAGCCCGCCCGAAAGATATATGCCCGTGTGCATAACCGAAGATGCCACTTCGGCAGGGAGCTTTGATATTATAAGCAGAATGTATTCTGAAATTTTATCTATATAAAGATTTAAAACATCGCGGATCTGCTCGGTTGTAACCGCCATAGAAGAAGGTATTCCCGTAAGCACGTCGCGCCCGTCTATCACCGCCATTTTGTTGTCGCCTTCTAAAAAGCTTGCTACGGCGTTTTTAAGCCTTTCGGCGGTGAGTGCGCCTATACGTGTATTGTAATTTTCTGCAAGCAGGTCCATAAGGTGTACGTCTATATTGCCGCCGCCAAGGTTAAGGCTCATACCAGAAATTATGCCGTCTAAAGAAACAGCCGCAATGTTGGTAAGGCCGTAGCCGATATCTACCGAAAATACAGGTGTAGATTCGCTGAGCGGTATACCTGCACCCAGCACAGCCGCAAACGGCGTCTGGGTAAAGCTCACCTTGCCAATCCCGCAGTAATCGGCAATGTGCAGATACTTTTCTTTAAGCTGGGCTTTGCTGCCGCAAGGTAAAATAAACAGCACTTCGGTGCGGCGCGCCCTGCTGCGGGTTACGCTTATTTTTTCAAGAAAGAACGCAAGAAGGGGTGCGACAAGATTTTCATGGACGATGTCGCCGTCTACCACGGGGTTGATGATATGCGTGTTGCGGGCAGCCTTACCAGAAAGCGCCCTTGCCTTGTCGCCAAGGAATTTTACCGCATACCCGTCTTCGTCGGGAATTTTTTCCACCGCGGCGCAGGTAGCTTCTGAAAGCACGACGCCGCATCCCTCCATATAAATTTTGGTTACCCAAGAACCTAAATCGATTGCAAGTTTAATCATAAGTCTGAAACAATTTCTTTTAACATATTGCTTACAAGTATTACGGGCAGCCCCACTACGTTGGTATAGCTGCCGTAGTACTGCTTTACTATGCCGCCGTCTTGTATGCCGTAGCTGCCCGCTTTATCCATAGGGGAGCCGCCTGCGACATAATCTTTTATAAACCCGTCGGCCAATACGTTAAATTTAACCTCTGTCTTTTCGTATCGTACAATTTTTTTGTACTTGTTTTTTATGCACACACCCGTTATTACGCAGTGCGTTTTGCCTGATAATTTTTTAAGCATACCGCAGGCGTCGGTTTCGCCCTTGGGTTTGCCCAATATTTCGCCGTTAAAAACCACTATCGTATCGCAGCCGATTACCGTACTGCCCGAATGGCGTGAAAATACGTCTTCGCATTTGCCTTCTGCAAGAGCGCAGGCGATATCTTCGGGGAAGAGAGATATATTTACTTCTTCGCCGCACCGTGCGGGTTCAACTATAAATTCCGGGACTATCTGCGACAACAGCGCCTTCCGGCGGGGGGAGCCGCTTGCAAGTATTAACTGCATAACTCACCTTACGGTATAGGCAACGCTGTATAACCGCTTGCGCGCCGTTGCCTTTTACTTACACGCAAACGGTTAAAATGCCGCACGCGGCGGCACTTTTTTTATAAAATTTCAAGATTCTTGTGGAATGATTTTTTGAATTCGGCAGCGGCGGTCATTGCATCCCTTATTTCAAGGGCGGCATCCCCTTCCACTTCTGTTTTCATGATAACAGAATCGCCAAGTATGTCGCAGTTGATACCCTTTATGGTGCCCGACATGCTTCTGTCAAGACTTTCGGCTATGCGGAGCATTACGCCAAGGCGCTTTACAATTTCTATATCTTCGTCGCGCAGGATGTCTTTAAACCTTGCCCAGTCGGCGGGGTTAATATCTTCCTTCTTGTGGCAGCACGCAACAAAAGCGGCAAGCACGATTTCGCGGTGCGTTACGCCGTACAGCGTTGCGTTAAGTATCATATACCAGCTGTGGCGCTGGTGGTTATAAAATTTAATGCGCATGCCGCAGTCGTGCAAAGTGGCTGCAACCTTAAGCACCTTAAGGTATTGCCTGGGGAATTTATGCAGAACGCGGAGCTGTTTAAAGAGCTGTATAGAAAGGTTTACCACATGCTCTACGTGATGTTCGTCGCAGCCGTACCACTTTACGAGCGTGGTCAAAGAATAGGTGAGCACGTCGGAAACGGGTTTTTCTATAGTGGAAGGAAGCGCCTGGTTGAACATGATACCTTCGCGTAAACCGGCACCCGATATAGTGAAGCTTTCCATTGCCATATAGGACGTAAATGCTTTTATTACGGCAAGCGCCGCGGGAAGGATATCTGCACGCTCGGCAGAAAGCCCCTTGATCTTCTTCTTTTTGTCTAAATCAAGAACCTTTATCATATCGTAAAGGGGAAGAAAATCTTCGGTTAACATATTGTAGTTATGAACGGTGTCTAAGGGGTACTTATGCACCATCTTGTTTATTTTAAACAGGTTGCGGAAGGAACCGCCCACACCTATCATGTGGACTTCGGGATCTACTTCGGCAAGCCAGTCTATTGCCTTTAACTGTTCGGTAAAGAACTCTTCTATCTTGTTAGCCTGCTCTTCGGGCTTTAAACCGTCCTGCCCGAACATATCTGTAAGCGTTACCGCACCAAAGGGCAGCGTTACGTAGTTGAGCATATTGCGGCGGTTGTAGTAGACTATTTTTGTGGAGCCGCCGCCGATTTCTAAGATAAGCCCCTTGGGGATATCCATAGTGTTTATAACGCCGCGGTAAACGTAAGTAGCCTCTTCTTCGGCTGTTAAAACTTTTATTTTTAAGCCGCAGTTGGCTTGTATTTCATCTAAGAAACTTCGCTGGTTTTTTGCCTTGCGCACCGCTTCGGTAGCTACGGTTATTATACGGTTTACGCCGCTTGCGTCGCAAAGCTTGCGGAACATTTTAAGCGTTCTTATAGTTTCTGCCACGCGCTGGGGCTTTAAAAAGCCGTCCCTTTCCATATCCTGGCCAAGGCGGACGCTTTCTTTAAGTTCGTCTACGACCATAAAATACCCATCTTCAAAAAGGTTAACGATGACGAGCCTTGCTGAATTTGAACCTAAATCGATGATGCCTATTTTTTCCAAAATTATATACTCCCTGCAGTTGCGGCGGTATGTATGCCGCAAAATGTAAAATCGCCTGCGTAAACTTTTACGCAAAGCAACAAAGACGAACGCTGTTTTTATGAAGTTTTAAACATAATAACAGCACCCCAATGTATTGAAATTATAGCATAATTCCAAATTTTTGTACATACGATTTAAAAATTTTTATGCAGAATACACATATAAATTTTAGCGTTTGGGTGCATTTAAATCTTTTATGCGCTTTAAATATACGGGGCAGACAAAATCGGGGGCTATTTCTTTAAGCGGTTCAAGCACAAAATCGCGGTTAATATAGTCGGGGTGGGGTATGGTAAGAGCGTCGGAATTTATAACTTCCCTGCCGTAAAAAATAATATCTATGTCTAAAGTGCGGTCGCCCCACTTTACTCCCCTTACCCTGCCGCCGTCATTTTCTATACGGTTAATTTCGGCAAGCAAAGCAAGCGGTTCAAGGTAAGTTTCTATCTTTACGCAGGCATTTAAAAAGTTGCCCTTTGCGGCGGTGCCGTATGGTGCGTTTTCTAAATAGGAAGAAACGGCTTTTACCTGTATGCCGCGGGTTAGCGAAAGTTCTTTTACAGCATAGTCAAGGTAGCCCTTTCTGTTGCCAAGGTTGGAACCTATAGAAAGGTACGCCGTCTGCCGCTTTAAGGTAACGCTTACCGAAACAGACTTGAAGTCTGCCTTTACGGGGGCGTCAGGCTTTTCTACAAGCAGGGTTACTTCCTGTGCGGAAGGAAAGTTATCCATTATATCGTATGCGCAGCGGTAGGCAAGCGTTTCTATAAGGTTAAAGGTGTTGCCTTGCGCTATTGCCGTTATGCGCTTGCAGAGCGTGGAATAGTTTACCGTCTGCGTAACGTCGTCCTCGGCGGCGGCAAGGCGGAAGTCGGTTACAACGTCTGCAGAAAACACAAAGCGCTGCTCTTCTTTCTTTTCAAAATCGTTGACGCCGTGGCAGGCTTTTACCGTAAGTTTTTTAACGCTGACCACATTCATACTCTGCCTCCTTTATAGCCTGCACATTTTCTTTTACGTCGTGCACACGCACAAACATTATACCTTTTTTTACCGCAAGGCGGGTGCTTTGCAACGTGGGTTCAAGCCTGTCGTTAACGTCGCCGCCGAAAAGCGATTTGCGGCTGGTGCCCAAAAGCAGCGGATAGCCCAGCACGGAAAGCCTGTCGTAGCCCTGCAAAAGTTCAAGATTCTGCTGGCGGTCTTTGGCAAAACCGATGCCGCCGTCTAAACAGATTTTATTTTTATCTATGCCGCAATCTGTTGCAAGGTCTGCGGCATTCTGCAGAAATTTTAAAATTGGTGCCCATATATCCCCCGACAAACGCTCTTTTGCGTTGTGCATGATGCAGACGGAAGCGCCGTATTCTGCCACTACCTTTGCCATATCTTTATCGTGCGTCAAGCCCCATACGTCGTTAATCATATCGGCTCCGCCGTCTAATGCGGCGCGTGCGGCAAAGGAAAAATATGTGTCTACAGAAACGGGTATATCAAAACGTTTTTTAATTTCCCGTACAGGTTTTGCAAAGCGTTCAATCTCTTCTTCTGCAGAAATTTCTTTGTAACCGGGGCGGGTAGACTGGGCGCCGATATCAAGAATTTCCGCCCCTTCTTTTACAGCCTTTTCCGTCGCAAAAAGGGCACTGTCTGCCGTAGCGCGGCTGCCCGCCCAGAAGCTGTTGGGCGTTAAGTTTATTATAGCCATTACGTGGGTGCCGCCCGTAAAAGTTTTATTGCCGATAATCATTTTAAAAGAGCAAACACCTCCGCTATCTTTTGCTGCGGGAAGTCGCCCTGGGTGGCGTAAGTTACCGTTTTGCTGCCAGGTTTTTTTACGCCCCTGCAGGTCATGCAGGTGTGTTCGGCTTCGCAGATAACCATTACACCCTTGGGCGAAAGGTAATCGTAAACGGCTTGGGCAATCTGGCTGGTAAGCTGTTCCTGCAGCTGCAGCCTGTGGGAATAAACTTCTACCGTGCGTGCAAGCTTAGACAGCCCCGTTACCTTGCCGTCAGGAATGTAAGCTATTGCTATTTTGCCGAAGAACGGCATAAGGTGGTGTTCGCACACAGAAGAAAAGGCTATATCTTTTTCTATTACTATATCGCCCGAACTTACGTTAAAGGTTTTTGCAAGATGCTCCTGCGCCGTTTTGCCTTGCCCGCTGAGAAGTTCTTCGTACATGTCTGCCACGCGGGCAGGGGTATCTTTAAGCCCGTCGCGGGTTGGATCTTCGCCTACGGCGGCAAGAAAATCTGCCACCGCATTTATTGCCTTTTGCCTATCCATTCTTCAGCCTCCTTTAAAACGGTAAACGAACCGCATACCACTACTACGCCGCTTTTTGCCGCAGACAGAGCTGCGCTTACCGACTGCGCCGCAGTTACGCCAGTAAAAAACTTTTTACATTCGCCGTAAATTTCGCCGCACGGCTTTGCCCTGTAGCTTGGCGGGGATACGGCTATTACTTTGGCATTTACGCCGCTTAAATGCCGCAGACAGCCGCTAATATCTTTGTCTGACAAGCAGCCGTAAATAATGGTGATGTCTGCATCGCTGTAATATTTTTTAAGATAATCTGCAAGCGGAACAAAACCTGATGGGTTGTGCGCTCCGTCCAATATATAAGTTTTGACAGAATTTATAATCTGTATCCTGCCTGCAAGGGTTGCATTTTTTAAACCCTGCGCTATAAATTCATCCTGTATGCCAAGCAGTTTGCATACTTTTATAGCGGCAGCCGCATTGTACGGCTGCACGTTGCCGTGCATAGAAATTTCGTATTCTTTACCGCCGCACAGGAATTTACAGCCGTTTTTATCTTCAGTTAAAATTTGCACATCATCGGCAATTACCCCGCCAATATCCCTTAAATAACGCAGTACTTCGGGCGGCTGCAGCCCGTTTATTACCGCAGGGCAATTTTTTATTATACCAGCCTTTTGTTCTGCTATTTTAAGCACCGTATTGCCTAAGATGGCGGTGTGTTCAAGCGAAATGGAATTCACTACGGCGACTTCTTTTTTGGCTATTGCGTTGGTGGAATCACAGAGGCCGCCCAGCCCGCACTCCACCACGGCATATTCGCACCCTTCGCCGAAAAACATTAAAAGGGCGGCTGCCGTTTCAAGCTCGAACGAAGTAGGTTTATCTTCCATACCCCGCGCCGCGCAAAGCGTTTTTGCAAGGTACTCTTCGGTAAGGTCTGCCGACTTTACGCCGTTTACCATAAACTGCTCTTCGTAAGAAAAGACTGCGGGTGAAGTGAAAGTACCCACACTTTTGCCAGCGGCGATCAGCACCGACGTTATGTAGGCGCACACAGAACCCTTGCCGTTGGTGCCCGCCACGTGGACTATTTTAAGTTTATTGTCGGGCGAGCCAAGCCTGTTTAACAGCTCGCGCTCCCTTTCAAGACCGTACTTGCTGCCCTTTTGCTGCAGGGTACGCACGTACTGCGTTGCGGGATAGTTACTCAATTTAAAAAAGCCCCCTTTAAGGCGCCCTTAAAAAACAAAAAGCGCTGTAAAAGCGCCCGTTGGTTTATGGACGCGCACAGCCACCGCAGGCAAAATAGCCTTTCGTTTGGAAGACGTCCTGAATCCGCCAACACTTAACGCGACTGCACTTGTTTTATTTTTATGTGGTGAAAAAGTATATTATCATAAACGTTATTATTTTTAAACAACGTTTCTGCCGACATAGTTGGTCGTCCGCCAGTTCTGGCGAGATTGCCACGCGGTAGAGCCCGCTCGCAATGACGAATTGTGTTCGGGCGTTTATAATATATTGTAAATAATTTTTATTTACTTGTATAGTATATCACCAAATGGCGGGGTTTGCAAGAATATTTAACGGTATTTTAGATGATACTTAAATATATATGGCTCTTATTTTCATACGTACGGCAATTATATTTATCACTCTGCTTTTTGTAATGCGGCTGATGGGCAAAAGCCAGATCGGCGAGATGCAGCCCTTTGAATTTGTTATTACTCTTTTGATTGCAGAGCTTGCATGTATACCAATGGCTGATACTACCATCCCCCTTTTATACGGAATTGTTGCCATTGTGGCTATTTTTATTCTGCATCAGGTTGTTATGCTGCTTGATATGAAGTGCAGCCCCGTAAAGGCTGTTATCTGCGGCAGACCGTCGCTGGTGATTACTAAAGACGGACTGGATGAATACCAGCTTAAAAAGAATAATTTAGACGTTTCTGACCTGATAGAAAGCATGCGTGCGGCGGGGTACTTTAACCTTGACGACGTTTACTACGGTTTATATGAAGCCAACGGCAGTTTTTCTGCTCTGCCGAAAGAGAACGTTACCCCGTCGCTTGCCGTTACGCTTATAGACGGCGGTAAGATAAATAAGCACAACCTGCAGGTGTGCAAAATTACTTATAGCGACGTGGAAAATTTTTTGAAGGAGCAGAACGTTAAACTTAAAAAAGTGCTTGTTATGACGGTAGACGGCAACGGAAGGGTTTACTTTCAACAGCGCGGAAAAGCGTATAAAATATTGCAGATGAAACTTGGTGAAACATGGTAAGGTCTGTATGGATAACGGCTGCCGCTCTGGCACTGTGCGTTGCGCTGTTTGTATTTACCGATTTTTATATCAAAAAGCAGCTTGATGAATTCAATATTGCGGTTACGGCGCTGTATGAAAAGACGGAAGAAGGCAACGTTACCACTGCCGACGGAGAAGCTGTACGCATAATGTGGCGGAATAAAAAGAGCAGGCTGCAGGCGTTTGTTCCGCACAACGATATTTCTTATATAGATTACTGGCTTAATGAAGCGTGTTCTTTTATTAAAACGGGTAAATACGACCTTGCGCTTGGCAACCTTGAAGTAGTTAAAGAGATTGCAATAAACCTGCCCGCCGGCTATGCAATAAAAATTGAGAATATTTTTTAGGGCGGTGGTAAAAATTAAAACACACGTTTAAATTCGTGTTGACAATAATGTTTTTTTATGATATAATTTTTTTAAGCAATAAGGGCATACCTTGGAGCGGTTAACCTTCTTAAAAGGGGATAGAATGCGATAAGTTTATTCCTAAAAGGAGGTACATTTTTTATGAGTATCGATATTATTATTGCTCTGCTCAACCATTTGATTGAGCTTGGAATTGTATCATCGTACACTATTTATGGCAACAGAATTGTCATTAACATAAAAAAATAACCGCCCATTTACGAAGCCGACGGTTATTTTGAAAATTACTGAAGGCTAACCGTTTAAGGTTATGCCCTTTTTGTGCTTTTATTATACTACATAAAATTTGAAATGTCAATATTTATAAACAAAAATTTTATATTCCCTTATAAGAGTTAAGTTTTGCGAGCGTGCAATCTGATTTAAAATATTTTTGTGCCATAATCTACACTTTCTAACGTAAGGCCTTTGGCGGGCATTGTTCTGCCAACCAAAGAGCGGTCGGGGTTTTCGAGCGAGCGGGTTATATCCTGTAAAGAAATTTTACCTTCGCCAAGGTACAACAGTGTGCCGGCAATGGTGCGTACCATATTATATAAAAAGCCGCTTCCGCAAACGGTTACCGTTATATCTGCACTCCCCCTGCTCTCGCTTAAATTTACGATGCAGGAATAGATTGTACGCACTGTGGTTTTTACCGAAGAGCGGCTTGCACAGTAAGCCTTAAAATCGTGTTCACCGCAATATATTCCCGCACCAATGCTCATTTTTTGTACGTCCGGCATGCGGGGAATATTTACCGAATAGCGCTCTTTAAGCGGGTTGCGCATGCGGGATACATACATACGGTATGCGTAAGTTTTTTGCTTTGCGCTATGGTTGGCGTCAAAACCCGAAGGGGCGGCTGCCGAATTAAGCACAGATATGCCGTCAGGTAAAACCGTATTCAATGCAAGCGCGATATTCTGCGGCGGTATGGTAAGGTCTGCATCAAAGTGGCATACCTGCCCTGCGGCATGCACGCCTGCATCCGTCCTGCCGCTTGCCGTAATATTCACTTCGCAGCCGAAGACATTTTTTACCGCGTCCTGCAGCAGCTGCTGAACCGTAACCGCATTATTCTGTATCTGCCAGCCGCCGTAGTTTGTACCGTCGTATGCGACCTTTAAAACGTATCTCATATTAAGCTATCACTATATATTCGTAAATTTCGGGGAATATCTGAGAACCGTAGATGTTAAACAGCACTACCCCCGTTATTAATGCGGCAAGCGCCAGCGCGCCGACAAGATCGCGCCAGGTGAATTTAAGTTTTTTATACTTTGTGCGGTTTTTGCTGCCCGAATAGCAGCGGGCGTCCATTGCGTCGCCAAGTTCTTCTGCCCGCCTGAATGCACTTATTAAAAGCGGTATAAGAATGGGCACTATAGCCTTTATACGCTTGAATATATTGCCGCTTTCAAAGTCTGCACCCCTTGCCTTTTGTGCGGATATAATACGGTTTGTTTCGTCTATAAGTATGGGTATAAACCGCAGCGCTATAGACATTATAAGCGCAAGTTCATGCACGGGGAAGTGTATTACCTTTAAAGGCGAAAGCAGACTTTCTATGCCGTCGGCAAGCCGTACGGGCGTTGTAGTAAGCGTGAGCACCGCAGAAGCCATTACCAGCAAAAACAGCCTTAACAAAAGGAATATTGTGTAAACTATCGCTTCGCGGTAAATTTTAATTATGCCCCACTGCGCTATAAGGTGGTCGCCGCCGTGGAAAAACAGGTTGAGTATCGACGTCAATATAAGTATAAATATTATACCTTTTACCGAACGGAGTACTTTGCCGAACGGCACCCTTGCGGCAATAACTATTATCATGAGCGCAAGTGCGCATAAAAGCATGCCGTAAAACGTATCCGATATAAATATTGCTACTATAAAACCTATTAAAAATAGCAGTTTTGTACGGGGGTCCATTTTGTGGACGAATGATTCCGAAGGGTAATATTGCCCGAAGGTTACGTCGTTAAGCATTGGCTTCACCCCCGTTAAACAGCTTTATTACCTTGGCAGAAAAATCTTCTACAGTAAAATCGGAGCCTACATATATGCCATCCGATGCAAGTTTTTGCGTAACCTTTGCAGTAAGCGGAATATCAAGACCAAGCTCTTCAAGCTTGTTGCCGTCGGCAAAAAGTTCGCCAGGTGCCGCCACGTAAACGGCTTCGCCCTGGGATATTACCGCGGCGCGCGTGCAGTTGTCGGCAATCTCGTCCATATCGTGCGACACTATTATTACCGTGCTGCACCACTCTGCATATATTTTATGGAGCAGTTCCATAATTTCCTGCTTGCCAAGGGGGTCTAACCCTGCGGCAGGCTCGTCAAGTATAAGTATGTGCGGTTTACCTACGATTACGCCCGCTATTGCAACGCGGCGCTTTTGCCCGCCCGACAGGTCGAACGGCGATTTTTCTTTTACTTCGTTATAGTCAAGCCCGACCATTTCAAGTGCGTTTTTAACGCTCTCTTCTACCTGTTCTTTGGGCATATCCTTGTGGAAATTCTTTAAAGAAAAGGCTACGTCTTCAAACACAGTTTCGGCAAACAGCTGGTATTCGGGGTACTGGAATACCATACCGACACTTTCACGCAGTTCCCTGAAGGGGCACTTTTTATCGGCAAGGTTGAATTTGCCCACAGTAATCTGCGGCTGCGGCGGGGGAGTCTGCCCCTTTTTTACCTTGGGCGGATGATAATGCTTTTCTGCCTGCGGAAGTTTTATAAGTGCGTTAAGGTGCTGCACCAGGGTTGATTTACCGCTGCCGGTGTGCCCTATTATGCCGAAGAATTCCCCTTGGGATATGTGCAGATTAATGCCCTTTAACGCCTTTGTTGCAAAGGGCGATTTAGCCGAGTAGGTAAACGTTAAATCGCGTATATCTATGTCCCATTCGTGGGAGCTTTCAACTTCTTTTACGGGGTCTGCCGCTATGCTGTTACATTTTATATTGTGCTTTTGCGCCGCCGCAAAAATTTCATCGGCAAGTTCTTCGGGGTGAAGGCAGTTGTCTACTTCTATACCCGCCTTTTGCAGGTTTTTGCATATGATGCCTATCCTGGGCAGGGTAAGGTTGTACGCTTCTAACCTGTCGGCGTGCATAAAAATATCCTGCGGGGTACCCTGCATTACAATTTCGCCCCTGTTTAAAACTATAGTCCTGTCGGCAAGAAGGGCTTCTTCCATAAAGTGGGTGATAAGAATTACCGTTAAGCCTTCTTCCTTATTAAGGCGGGTTACTACACTCATTACTTCCTTTCTGCCTTTGGGGTCAAGCATGGCGGTAGATTCGTCTAAAATTATAATTTCTGGCTTTAACGCAAGAACGCCTGCTATGGCTATGCGCTGCTTCTGCCCGCCCGAAAGGCGTGATGTGGTGCCCGTGCGGTACTTTTGCATACCTACGGCGTCAAGGGCAAAGTCTATACGCCTGCCTATTTCTTCACGCTCTATACCGACGTTTTCGGGACCGAAAGCCACGTCGTCTTCTATTATGGAAGCTACCGTCTGGTTGTCCGGGTTCTGGAATACTATGCCTGCATGTTTGCGGACTTCTACCGAATTTTTACCTTCGGCAACGTCTAAACCGAGTACGGTAATTTTGCCGCTGTCTGCCGTTAAAAGCCCGTTTGTAAGGCGGGCTACGGTAGATTTGCCGCTGCCGTTGTGCCCTATTACGGCAAGGAACTCACCGCGCTTTACGGTAAAAGAAAGGTTGTTTACCGCGGGGGACGGCTGTTCGTTATAAGAAAAAGTAACGCCATCAAAAATAACTGCGTCGTTATCGGTATCCTGTTTGTTGTACGTCTGCGCATCTGTCGCAGCGTTGTTGTTTGTATCCATTAATTATAAACCTTTAATTGATATGCCTAATTATAGCAGACCGAACGGGCTTTAACAACAAATTAAAGGTAAAAATTTAAATTGTTCACGTAAATTTCTAAATTTTAACTTTTGATGCTTTATAAAAAATAATGTTATACGCACCTTGGCGTTTTTGTACGGACGGCAAGAATTTAATGTGTGGTAATGTGCTCCCTACCCCACGGGGAAGGCAAGGTGTGGTAAATACGTCGTCCTGGTCTTGGCTCCCTTATTAGGGGAGCTGTCAACGAAGTTGACTGAGGGGTTCACCTTATTATACGGTAATAAACCCTTTCCACCGCAAGCGGTTCTCCTGCCATTCTGTGCTACAGCCGTTTACAATATGGTAATAATTACTTTAACCTTATATATAAATTAATTACTTTAAATGTTGCTATTTTTTTTAATAATGGTATTGACATTTTAAAGCAGTTGGGTTATAATAATTTTGTGTGATAGTAACACATTCTTTCATTTTGAAACAATTTATTTATTTAAACGGAGGTTTATTTGATGAAAAAGTTGACTATCGACGGTAATACCGCCGCCAGCCACGTTGCGTATGCCTTTTCTGAGGTAGCAGCAATCTACCCCATCACCCCTTCTTCCCCTATGGCAGAAGTAGCAGATGAATGGGCAACCGCAGGCAGAACCAATATGTGGGGACAGAAAGTTAAAATTTCTGAAATGCAGTCGGAAGGCGGCGCAGCAGGCGCAGTTCACGGCTCGCTTTGCGCAGGTGCGCTTACCACCACCTACACCGCGTCGCAGGGACTTCTTTTGATGATCCCCAACATGTACAAGATTTCAGGCGAACTTATGCCCATGGTTATGCACGTATCCGCACGTGCCCTTGCAGCACATTCGCTTAACATCTTCGGCGACCATGCAGACGTTATGGCTTGCCGCCAGACAGGTTTTGCAATGCTTTGCGATTCTTCTGTACAGGAAGTTATGGACCTTGCTTTAGTTGCACACCTTTCTACACTTAAAGCTAAAGTTCCTTTTATCAACTTCTTTGACGGCTTCAGGACTTCGCACGAAGTTGCTAAAATTGACGTCTGGGATGAAGCTGACGACTACGCAGAAATCAGAGCTATATGCGACGAAGTTGGCACCGCTGCCGATATAGCAGACTTTAAATCAAGGGCATTGAACCCCGAACATCCTATACAGAAAGGTACCGCACAGAACGGCGATACATACTTCCAGAACAGGGAAACTGCCAACAGCTACTACCAGGCTACCCCTGCCATTGTTCAGAAGATGATGGACGTAGTTTCTGCTAAGTGCGGCAGGAAGTACCACCTGTTTGACTACGTTGGTGCACCCGACGCAGAAGAAGTTATCGTAGCTATGGGCTCGGCTTGCGAAACCATAGAAGAAAGCATCAACAAATTAAACACAATGGGCAAGAAATACGGCCTTGTTAAAGTACGCCTTTACAGACCTTTCGTAGCAGACGCATTTGTTGCAGCCCTTCCCAAGACAGCTAAAAAGATTGCCGTGCTTGACAGGACTAAGGAACCGGGCAGCCTTGGCGAACCCCTTTACCTTGACGTTTGCTCAGCTCTGTTTGAAAAGGGCTTAACCCCTACGGTAGTAGGCGGCAGATACGGCTTAGGTTCAAAGGAATTTACCCCTTCTATGGTACTTGCAGTTTACAAGAACTTAGAACAGAAAGCACCCAAGAACCACTTCACCATCGGTATATACGAAGACGTTACCAACACGTCGCTTGACTTCAGCGAAAAGTTTGACGCCGCACCCGCAGGCTCAACATCTTGTATGTTCTACGGCTTAGGCTCAGACGGTACCGTTGGCGCAAACAAGAACTCCATCAAGATCATAGGCGACCATACAGACAAGCATGCACAGGCATACTTCTACTATGACTCTAAGAAATCGGGCGGCATCACCGTTTCTCACCTTCGTTTCGGCGATACCCCTATCCAGTCGGAATATCTTATTGACTCGGCTGACTTTGTACAGTGCTCTAACCCTTCTTACGTAACCCGTTACGATATGACAAGCGCTATAAAAGAAGGCGGCACGTTCCTTATCAATACAAATGCAACCACGGTTGAAGCTCTTGAAGAATTCCTGCCCGCAAAAGTTAAGCAGGATATCGCTAAAAAGCACATCAACCTTTACGTTATAGACGCTATTAAGATTGCAGGCGGCCTTGGCCTTAAGGGCAGGACAAACACCATTTTACAGTCTGCTTTCTTCCGCGTTAACCCCCAGATAATGCCTTATGACAAAGCCGTAGAATACATGAAGTATATGGCTAAGAAGTCTTTCGGCAGAAAGGGCGACGCAGTTGTTCAGATGAACTACAACGCTATAGACAGCGCTGCAGGCGACAACCTTGTTAAAATTGACGTACCCGCTTCATGGGCTAACGCTACCACGGGCGCAGAAATGATTAAGGGCGCTGACAACGAATACTATCAGGAAATAATCAAGCCCATTATGTATATGAAGGGCGATACTCTTAAATCATCTCAGTTCAACGCAGACGGCCACGTTCCCACAGGTACTACCAAGTACGAAAAACGCGGTGTTGCAGTTACCGTACCTGAAATTGACCAGTCTAAGTGCATACAGTGCGGCACCTGCTCGTTTGTATGCCCCCACGCTTGCCTTCGCCCCGCACTTGTTGCCGACGGCGCAGACAAACCCGCTACATTGGAACTCAAGAAAGCTACAGGCATCCCCGGCTACGGCTACAAGATGCAGGTATCTCCCCTTGACTGTATGGGTTGCGGCGTGTGCGCTACCGTTTGCCCTGTAAAGGATGGCGGCGCTATAAAGATGATACCCCTTGCAGATTCACTTGCAAAGGGCGAAGCTGAAAACTGGGAATACGCAGTTAACCTGCCCGCAGTTGATACTTCTAAATTCAAGAAAGAAACCGTTAAGGGCTGCCAGTTCTGCACACCTTTGTTTGAGTTCTCAGGTGCGTGCGCAGGCTGCGGCGAAACGCCTTACGTTAAAGTTATAACCCAGCTCTTCGGCGAAGACATGGTTATTGCAAACGCAACGGGCTGTTCATCCATTTACGGCGGTTCTTCACCTACATGCCCCTACACTACCAATAAAGAAGGCAAAGGTCCCGCTTGGGCTAACTCTCTGTTTGAAGACAACGCAGAATTCGGCTACGGCATGAACCTTGCATACAGCGCAAGAAGAAATACCCTTAAGACAAAGGTTGAAAAACTTGCAGAAGTATGGGCAAGCGAAGAAGGCAAAGCTGCATGCGCTAAGTGGATAGAGACATTTAACGACAGAGAGCCTTCTAAGGTTGCAAGCGCAGAACTTCTTAAACTGCTTGAAGGCTGCCATGAATGCGGCTGCGAAGCTGACGGCTTGGTAAAAGAAATTCTTGCAGACAAAGACTGCTTATCTAAGAAGTCAATCTGGATCTTCGGCGGCGACGGCTGGGCATACGACATCGGTTACGGCGGTCTTGACCACGTACTTGCAAGCGGCGAAGACGTTAACGTGCTTGTACTTGATACCGAAGTTTATTCCAACACCGGCGGCCAGGCATCCAAGTCTACCAACATCGGTGCAGTTGCCAAGTTCGCTTCTGCAGGTAAGAGAGTTAAGAAAAAGGATCTTGGCATGATAGCTAAGAGCTACGGTTACATTTACGTAGCACAGTGCGCTATGGGTTCTAACCCCGCACAGCTGCTTAAAGCACTTACCGAAGCTGAAGCTTACCACGGACCTTCACTTATAATCTGCTACGCACCTTGCATCAACCATGGTATTAACATGACAAAGAGCCAGCTTGAAGAAAAGGCGGCTGTTGACTGCGGCTACTGGCAGCTTTACAGGTACAACCCCGATGGCGAAGTATTCACCCTTGACAGCAAGGATCCCACAGGCGACTACCAGGCATTCCTTGCAGGCGAAACACGTTATGCTTCCCTTGTAAAAACACAGGGCGCCGACGTTGCTAACGAGCTGTTCAAGAAGACAGAAGAAAGCGCTAAGGAAAGACTTGCAGGCTATAAGAAACTTGCAGGCAAAGAATAATTCAGTATATAACTTCCGTTTTATGCGGGGCACACGAATGTGTGCCCCGCATAGTATTTACGGCAAGTTTCAAACAAAACGCCCACGCAAAATTTTGCGTGGGCGTTTTGTTTGAATTAAGTTATAATGCAAGTATAGACTGTGATTGGGTATTGTGGAATAAGTTTTTTTTATAAGGAAAGCCAGATTATCCCCTCATCCGTCCCTACGGGACACCTGTCTCAACGGCGGTAAGGACAACCGCTGTTTCGGGCACCGTTTGCGCCTTGCACTATGCGCAAA
>JAJQDC010000057.1:0-10608 GCA_021202395.1 Clostridia bacterium
GCCATAAACAGCGCATTAGTGCTGTTTAAAGAAATGGCGGCTCGTCCTTACAGGGACGGCTATAAATAAGGTGCGCAGAGTGTCGCTTCGCTCGCGCGCAGGATCCTTCGTTTGCACTCAGGACGACGGTATATTCGGTCGTCTATAATAAGGTGATAATAAAGCCGACACGTCGTCCCGTTCTTGGCTCCCCCTTGTTCTTATGTAATTCGGGTTACCAATTACGTCATTGCGAGCGCAGCGTGGCAATCCCGCCAGAGCATAGCGGCTGGCGCCCGAATAGCAATTCCGACGATTCAATGCTTTTTACCGCATTGTAGCAGTCATTATCAGGACAAGCCATTACCAAAACACATTACCCCCAAAATATGGCGCAACTAATCTTCAAGAAGGCGGTCTGCTTCGGTGCCGTCTATGTCGGCTACGCCCTTAAGCTTGCGAGATATGGTGCGGGTTTTTTTGCCTGCCTGCTCCACGATATCCTGCGCTTCCTGCAGCTTTTTACCCGTCTTTTCAAGCACGGCTTCAAACTTTTCAAACTCTGCCTTAAATGCAGAAAGCAGCTGCCACAGCTCGCCCGAACGCTTTTCTATGGCGGCGGTGCGGAAGCCCGTCTGCAAAGTAGAAAGCAGCGCCCCTAAATTTGTAGGTCCGCACGGTATAACCCGCCTTTTGCGCAGGTGTGCTTCCAGCTCCGGCATTTTTACCACTTCGGCATAAAGCGCTTCAAGCGGCAGGTACATAAGCGCATAATCGGTTGTTACTGGCGGGTTTATGTATTTTTCTGCAATGCTGTCTGCCTGTACCTTTACCGCCTGCGCAAGTTTTTTGGAAGCCTGCGCAGCCGCTTCCTTATCTTCCGCATCGGTAAGGCGCATATACTCTTCTATGGGGAATTTACTGTCTATCGGCAGCCATACCGTTTCGTCATCGCGCGAAGGGAGCTTTACTGCAAAGTCTACCATGCACTCGCTTTTAGAAGAAAGCTTTACCTGCGACGCATACTGCGACGGCGAAAGCATCTGTTCAAGCAAAGTGTTCAGCTGCGTTTCTCCCCATACACCGCGGAGTTTTACGTTAGAGAACATCTTTTTGATATCGGATACCCCCGTAGCAAGACTGTTTACTTCACCTATCCCCTTGTAAACTTTTTCAAGCTGTTCGTTTATAACCTTGTAACTTTCAGAAAGTTTGCCTTCAAGCGTAGTGGCAAGGCGGTCATCTACCGTGCGCCTTATCTTTTCAAGGTTAACGGCGTTGCTTTCGGTTACGTATTTAAGATCTTCGTCAAGCTTGCGCTTAAGCTCGTTTATGCGCGTTTCGGTAGATAAAGAAAGAGCTTCTATATTCCTTCCCACACGCTGTTCCATGCCGTCGCTCGCCTTGGTAATATTTGCGATCTGCCCTTCAAGGCGGGCAAGCTGCCGCTCTACGTCTTCAAGCTTGTTTGCGGCTGTATCGTTTGATGTGCGCTTTACTTTAAAAAACACCGCAAGCGTTGCAGCAAGACACAATACACCCACTACTATAGCCAAAATAATCAAAATATCTGTCATAATTCTTTGTATATCCTTTTTGCGGCGGCAATTAATTTTCCCCTTTCGTTAATAGCGGGAACCACCGCACATTCAAGCAAAAGCTTGTTTAAAATTACACCCGTCTTTTCGGCAGGTATGCCTGCAGAGATAAGCTCGTTGCCCCTTACGTTAAGCTCCCTAAGGGTAAAAGGCACCTTCTCTTCGCCCATTCTTTGGTATATTTCCCGCCACTTTTTAACAGCGGGCGCCTCTGACATGTCGTCGCGGCAGGCAGAAAAGTCTGCCTGTTTAAGCTCTAACAGCTTATAAAAAATATCTCTGTTGGCTACTATCATACGGCGCACCTTGCTTTCGCGTGCGGCAAGATTGCAGTCGTACATATGCAGGTTAATAAGCCTTACCGTCTCTTCTGTAATCTTTTTGGGCGCCTTCAGCCGTGCAAGCGCTTCGCGCGCTATGCGTCCGCCTTCTTCTTCATGCCCGTAAAAATTGCCCGATGTGATTTTGCAGTACGGCTTGCCTGCGTCGTGCAGCATTGCCGCAAGGCGGATATCGCCCGCAGAGTACTTTACGCACCTTAAACTGTGTTCAAGAACGTCGTACGCGTGGAAGTCCTGCCGCTGGGACATACCCCTGCCTGCCGTAAGTTCGGGTATAATGTAGTCGGCAACGCCCAGCTCGCATGCAAGCTTTAACCCTTCGTACTGCCCGTACTTATGCCCGTACTTTTCGTCGGCGTGAAGTATGGCGGTAAGCTCTGCATACACCCTTTCGGGCGTGATATCCTTTATCAGCCGTGCATTTACTTTTGCTCTTTCAAAACACTCTTCCGCAGGTTTTAGCCCCGTCTGGGCGGCTATGCGGCACAGCCTTAAAAGGCGCAAACCGTCTTCACCGAACACCTTTTCTGCAGGAGCCACGGTGCTTATCACACCCGCCTTTAAATCGGGTATGCCGCCAAGCGGATCTACAAATTGCCCTGCGGATATGTCGTAATAAACGGCGTTGCACTTAAAATCACGCCTTTTTGCGTCAAGCATAATGTCATCGGTAAAATATATCTTTACGGGGCGGTGCACTCCCCTTACATATTTATCCGAACGGAAGCAGGAAAATTCGTACTCATTGCCGCCGCTGCGCAGTTTTACCGTACCGGTATTTTTGAACACTCCGCAAATTTCAAAGCCGCAGCGCTGCGCTGCCGCAATAAACTCTTCTGCCGTAACGGGGGCGCAGATGTCGTAGTCGGCTTTAAGCGGATGCTGCCCGCAGATAAATTCTCTGCAGGTGCCGCCGACAACATACAGCGGAAAGCTACACTTTTTTGCAAGAGATATTAAATTTTCAGGTAATGTCTCTACCATATCTTCCCCTTGCCGTTACATTGGTTTTATGCCGTTTATAATAAGGCTGCCGTCATCTTTACGCTGCTTACCACTTTATAAAACTTACCACCTTATAAAAAGCCAATCAGCAAATCAAACCCTTCATCACAAGCGTTACGCACAATAATACAAAATAACCGCTGCCAACTTATTATACCATATTTCAAAATAATTGCAAATATAAAATTTTTATTATATAATTATGAAGAGAGAATTTTTACTTCCGCTATAAGAGAGAATAACGCCGATGATTCACATTATTGCAAACACAGCGCGCATAAAGCGTAAAGACATCAACACCGTATTAAGTGTTTTTAAAAATGCAGGTAAAGAGTGCGCCCTTCACCCCACCTTTTACAAGGGGCACGCCAAAGAATTGGCAGAAGAGCTGAGCCTTACCGACAAAGACTGTACGCTTGCCGTAATGGGCGGCGACGGCACCCTGCACGAAGTGTTAAACGGAATAAAAGATTTTGAACACTGCAGCCTTGGGCTTATACCCGAAGGTACGGGCAACGACTTTGCCGCAATAGCAAAAATACCAAAAGACGTTAAGTTTGCAGCCCAAACCATCGCCTATAAACAGCCCCGCAAGATAGATTACATAGAGCTTGCCGACGGGCTTAAAAGCATAAACGCCGTGGGGATGGGTATAGACGTAGACGTATTAAAGCGCACCTACAAAAAAAATACGGGTAAAAAAATCACCTACCTGACCAGCCTTATTTACTGCCTTGCCCACTTTAAAAGCTGCAACTACACAGTTGAATTTGACGGCAAAACCGAAAAGCGCTACGGGCTTATTGTTGCGCTTGGCAACGGCAGGCAGATTGGCGGCGGTATAAAACTGTTCCCCGAAGCGGTGTTAGATGACGGCTATTTAGATTTACTTTTAGTAGACTACATATCGGGCTGGAAGACCATTAAGGCATTTATAAAGCTTATGGCGGGTAAAATAAACAAGATAAAAGAAGTTACGGCAATAAAAGTTAAAGCGGCAAAAATTACGGTAGAAGAACCGTGCAGCATACAGGCAGAAGGTGAAATTTACGACCGCCACGAAATAGACACCCACATAGTAGAAAAGGGGTTAAAGTTTTATTTACCCGAAGTGTAGTTAAAGATTATTATAAATAATTATTTTGTGAGATTGGAATACGTAGTCCCACCCTTGGCTCCCTTATTAGGACGAGTAATGCAGTTCTTGCAATAGCACTTATGCGCTATTGCAGCATTACGAGATGAGTTTGCGCATAGTGCAAAGCGCAAACGGTGCCCGAAACGGCGGTTTATCCTTGCCGCCGTTGAGAAGGCTGGCGCATAGCGCCTGCGTGAGCGTAGCGAAACACTGCGCACCGCATTATATAAAATTCAGATAAATGGGCGCAGATGGGTTCACCTTATTTTAAAATATACAAAACCCTTCCCCCACTTCGTGGTCCCCCTTCCCCTCAAGGGGAATGCTGTAATACGGTAATAAGCATTAAAACGGCTGACTTACTATATATCAAAAAAACAAAATACTCAATGATAGAAAAATTTTACAGACGGATGCTTGACGGCATTCCCGCCGCCGTTATTGCGGCGGACAAAAACTTAAAAGTCGTTTTTGTAAACGCAAAATTCAGAGAGCTGTTCCCCTCCCCCTACAAACGGGGCAAGATGGGTAAACTTTTGTGTTGCGCAAATAATGCGGATAAATGCGGCATAGCCCCTTGCAGCGAAAGCTGCACCATACGCGAAGCGTTTGAAGACTGCTTTTATTCACGGAGCGAAGTTAACCGCCGTATTTTTTTAAACGTAAAAACAGAAGGCGTCATCCGCGAAGTAGCCTTTAACATAAACGTAAAACCCCTTGGCGACGGCATATATATGGGTGTAATAGACAACGCCTACGAGCTTGAAATAGCGCGTGAACTGCAGACAGCGCAGAACATACAGCAGCGGCTTTTGCCTGCGGGCACGTGGGCGGGAACGCACCGCTACAGCTACATGTATATACCCTGCCGCGGCATCGGCGGCGACCTGCCCGACGTTTACACCATAGGCGATTCTGCCTTTGGCATGATTGCAGACGTATCGGGCAAAGGTGTGGCTGCAGGCATGCTCTCTGCCTTTGTAAAGGCGGCGTACGACAAAACGGAATATTCCCCCGCGCAGGCTATACGAAGCCTTTGCGAAAAGTTCAGCGAACTAAACTTAGACGAAAGAAATTACATTACCGTTGCCGCCGTGCGCATAGATAAAGACAGCATAACCTACTCTATGGCGGGGCACAACGTGCCCATTCTGTTAAAGAGTGCGGGCGGCATTACAAGAATTACGCTCAACTCCCCTCCCGTTTCCAACTGGTTTGAAAACCCCGCCTACTTTGAAGATACCATACCCTATTCACGCGGGGATATTTTGGTTTTACTTACCGACGGCGTTACCGAAGGCAGGAATTCTAAGGGCGAAATGTTCGGCGCGGAGCGTGCCATTAAAACGCTTTCTGTAAGCAAATCGGCAGACGACTATATCAAGAATTTACAGCGTAATTTAAAGAACTTCTGCGGTGAGTTTGCCGACGATATTACGGCTATAGCCTTTGATTTATAAGGGATAATTTATGGATAAAATAGCAAGCTTTAAAGTAAACCACTTAAATTTAATGGCGGGGCTGTACGTTTCACGAAGGGATATGTGCGGGGCAACCGCCGTTACCACCTTTGATTTGCGCTTTACCATGCCCAACCGTGAACCCGTAATGGATATGCCTGCGGTGCACACGATAGAGCACCTTGGGGCAACGTACCTAAGGAACAGCAAAATTAAAGACAAAGTGATTTACTTTGGACCTATGGGCTGCCGTACGGGCTTTTACGCCATCTTTTTCGGCGACCTTTCGCCGCAGGACGTGTACGGCTATATATTGGATATGTGTACCTTTATCTGCGGTTGCCAAGGGGATATCCCCGGGGCAAAGCCCGAAGAGTGCGGCAACTACAGCGAACAGAACCTTGCGATGGCAAAGTATTACGTAAGCCGTTACAAAAGCGAACTTGAAGAACATAAACGCTTTGAATACCCCTTATAAATACAAATTGCCCCCGCAATATATCTGAATTAACGGTTATTTATTAAGTAAAAAACTCGGCTCCGCCGAGTTTTTTTGTTGGTTTAGTTTTGGGGTTTATTCGCAAAAGTAAGCCATTCGGTTTACCAAGCTGGTCATTGCGAGCGTAGTGTAACGTAAGCGTGGCAATCTCGCCCAAACGGGCGCCAGTAGCGTAGTTCCGCCCATTCAATGCTTAATCACCGCATTATAATAAGGACAAATTCAATCAAGAATAAACATTATTACCTTTAAACAACTTGTGTGCCGCCCTGCCTGCTGGTCGCCAGTTCTGGCGGGATTGCCACGCGGTAGAGCCCGCTCGCAATGACATATAGGCTACTGGCGATTATAATAAAGTATTAATGCTACGCTCTCGCGCAACGACAAATAGTGTGCTTTCGTTTACAATAATGTGTACTCACAAATTTTTGCTTAAAACTTTTTCAAAGCAGACGCCGTAAAAGTGCTCTTTATCGGTGGCGCGGATGCAGTCCTGCACAAATACCGAAGCAAGGTCGGCAGACTTTTCCAGCCCCTTACCGGCAAGATAGTGCGACGTAAACACCGCTGCAAATATATCGCCCGTACCGTGGAAGCTTACGGGTATTTTATCACCCATAACGTAGCTTACCTTGCCGCCGCTCAATATCGCTTCACCTATTTTGCCGTCAAGCTCTACCCCCGTTACAACTGCCGCAGCAGGCGAAAGGTCTGCCAGTTTATGCAAAATTCCTTCTATATATTCTTTTGTGTGTACGGTTTTATACTCCGTTCCCGTTAAAAAGCATGCTTCGGTTACGTTGGGTAAAATTATATCTGCCCTGCGGATAAGGTGAGCCATATCCTTGACGTAATTAAGGTCAAAGCCGCCGTAAAGCTTGCCGTTGTCGGCAAAAACGGGGTCTATCACAATAAGCCTTCCGTCGTTGGAAAATTCGTCAAAACACTTTTCGGCAAGCTCCATCAAAGAAGCTTTGCCAAGGTAGCCCAAAAGGTAAGCGTCAAACTTTATGCCTACTTCCTTCCAGACCGAGTAAATATTTTCTATTTCGGGCGTTAAGTCAAGGTAGCTCCACTTGGGGAACATAGTGTGGTTAGAAAGTACAGCCGTGGGCAGCACGCACGTTTCCCAGCCGTAGGCAGACATAATGGGGTGCACCACGGTAAGAGAACACTGCCCCACACAGGACAGGTCCTGCACCGCAAGAATTTTTTTAGTACTCATAATATCCATCTCCGTGAACAAATTTCTACAAGTACCATTATACACCAGACTGATATTAAATAAATAACCAATTGAATATAATTAAATAATACCAGATTACACAAAGAAACGGAACAGACTTGCATCTGTTCCGCGTGGAGAAAAATGAATTTTCTCGGGGAAGTAAGCGGGGATATGCTCACCTTCCCCTGCATCGTTTATATTTTACCGCAAAGTTGTAAAAAATTTACCCCCTGTCTTGTAAAATAAACGTAAAATTTATTGTTACACCTATTATATAATAATAAGTTATCAGGCGTTTATATCCGTAAAGGCAAACTTGTTCACGTCAAACAGTCCCCTGTCGGTTACGCGCAGTTCGGGTATTACGGCAAGGGAAAGGAAAGACAGCGTTATGAATGCGTCAAACTGCCTGTCTACGCCCATGGCGTAAGCTTTTTCTGCAAGGTCGTGCGAAGCCGCGACATGCTCTTTGGCGCTTGCACCGCTCATAAGCCCAGCCACTTCTAACGGGTGGGAATAAACTTTATCGCCGTTTACAAGCGCCATGCCGCCGCCGATGCGTTTAAGTTCGTTTACCGCCCTTGCCAAAGCCACGTTATCATCACCTATGGCGGTAATGTTGTGGCTGTCGTGCCCTACGCTTATTGCTATTGCTCCGCCCTTAAGCCCGTAGCCCTTTATAAGCCCAAGACCGATATTGCCCGTAGTGTGGTGCCGTTCTACCACCGCTACCTTTAAAATATCCGTACCCTTTATATCCACATCTCCGCCGCAGGACGCGACTTCGCACACGGTATTCTTTGTAACAAGGCTGCCGCCTTCTATACCCATCACGCGCGCGTGCGTACCATTTAATTTAATAATAAAATTATCGGGAGTAACTTCCCGCATATGCACGGTATCTTTTACGCATTTATCAAACATTTTTACGGGTTTAAAAAGCGCTTTGCCGTCTTTGGCTACCACTTTGCCGCCCTTTATGGCAAGCTTGCAGTTGAAGTCGGTAAGGTTATCAAACAGCGCAAGGTCGGCGTCGTAACCGGGAGCTATGGCACCTTTACCTTTAAGGTTGTAACATTCGGCGGCGTTAAGCGTAGCCATTGCAACAGCCTGCGCCGCAGGGATACCACACTTTACCGCAACGCGCAGGGCGTTGTTTATGTGCCCTTCCGTTATAAGGTCGTCTGCGTGGCGGTCGTCGGTACACAGCAGAAAGCGGCGGTAATTGTAGCCGTTTACCGCAGGTGCAAGCTTAGCAAGCTCGTGAGAAGCCGAGCCGTGCCGCAGGTGTACGTACATACCCATAGAAACACGTTCAGCCGCTTCCTGCCAGGTGGCGCATTCGTGGTCTGTCTTAATCCCCGTAGAGATGTAAGCGGCAAGCTCTTTGCCCGTAAGCGACGGGGAATGGCCGTCTACCACCTTGCCGCAGCAAGCGGATGCAGCTATCTTTTGCAGAGTGGAGCTGTCGCAGTTTACCACGCCGGGGTAATTCATCATCTCTCCCAAGCCATAAAACAGCGGATCTTTAATTTCTTTTGCAATTTCGTCTGCGCCGATTACAGCGCCGCTCGTTTCAAACGCGGTTGATGGTACGCATGACGGAAGCATCAGTTTTACTTCAAGCGGTGTGCGGGCTGCGGCTCTTGCCATGTACCTTGCGCCGTCTATGCCGCATACGTTGACTATCTCGTGCGGGTCGGCAATAACTACCGAAGTACCGTACGGCATGCAGCACACGGCAAACTCTTCGGGGGTGAGCTGGGTGCTCTCTATGTGCATATGTCCGTCGCACAGACCTGCGGTAAAAATACCGCTTCCGCCCACGTCTATCTCTTCTATGCCGCTGTAACTGCCGATACCTGCAATTTTACCACCGCAGATGGCGATATCGCCGCTGTTTACTTCGCCGGTAAACACGTTAAGGTACTTTGCGTTTTTTATAACCAGGTCGGCTTTTATTTCGCCTTTGGCTGCCATAACCAGCTTGGCCGCCGAATCGGCACAGTCTTTTACTTTGTTATCCATACAGACCTCCTGTAATCTTGTAATAATTATACCGCCCGCCGCCCGTTTAGTCAAGGTTAAATTTATTTGAGTTGTGTGGGTTGGGGGAGAACGTAGTGGCGTTTATTAATAAGGTCAACGTTATTATCCCCTCATCCGCCCGTTGGGCACCTTCCCCCGATGGGGGGAAGGCAAGGTGTGGTGCTCTTGGTTACCCTTCACCATCGGCTAACCAAGTACGTCATTGCGAGCGTAGTGCGGCAATATCTGTGCCATATTATCTGAAACCTTTTATAGTATGGTGCGCAGGGTAGCGCTACGCTCACGCGCAATAACATATAAACTACTGCCGTTTTTTTCTCTTGCCTTCCCCTTTTATGGGACGAGCCGCCATATCTTTAAACAGCACTTATGCGCTGTTTATGGCGTCGAGATGAGCAAACGCATAGTGAAAAGCGTTTGCGGTGCCCGAAGCGGCTGATGACCTTACAGCCGCTGAGACAGGTGGCAGCGTAACTGACGAATGAGGGGATATTCCTGCCTTTCCTTGTTCTTTTGCTATTCGGCTAAATAACCTACGTCATCCTGAGCAGCAGCGAAGACAATCTCGGGCGGCAGTAAACAAATTCCGCCCGTTCAATGCTTTTTACCGATTATAACATACCACGCCATCTGCAGCAAAAAAATATTTTTACAATCTTTGTTTAAGCGGTTGTAAACAGGTTATATTAAAGATGTAAGAAAAATGTTAATTTGTGTCGTTAGTGAAAACTTTTCACAGTTTTTAAACGAACAAAAAGAAAATTAACATTTTTTAACGGATAAAACATAGAATAATGTTATAAAATAACAATTTTAAAATTTTAAAAATTTTTTGAAATGTTATTGACTAACAAAAAATTAGATGCTATACTGATAATGCAATCAGGGAAAACCGATTGAAACCAAATTTGCCACAGGAGGATGTGAGCCATGTTTATGTACGATAACTTAAACAAATTTGAGAATGCCGACTATGAACTTGCGGTCTCGCCCCTTTCATACGTCGCTCTCAACTGCGCAAGGTGATCTATATAAAATAATAGTAAAAATTATTATCTTACGCACGAAGTTGAAGAATGACCCTGTGCAATGAATTTGCACCAAGCTGTTTAAGGTTTTGCATTTAATGAGCTTTAAAAATGTAAAAGCTTAGAACAGATTACCCGATATAATCTATAAACCCAAAAGGAGGTTTAACAATTATGATTTACGAAAATCTTAATAAAATATACGAAGAAGAAAACGCTACAGGTGTTAGCACTCTTTCTTACGTAGCACTCGGCTGCAACCGCTAAATTAGCGGTCCCCGCT
>JAJQDC010000057.1:10708-51890 GCA_021202395.1 Clostridia bacterium
ATTATAACCACAGGAGGTTTTATATTATGTTAATATACGAAAATTTAAACAGCTTAAGTGATGAAGAAAACGCTACAGGCGTCAGCACTCTTTCTTACGTAGCACTCGGCTGCAACCGCTAAATTAGCGGTCCCCGCTTGATTAACAAATTACTTTACTTACAGACGGGGATGTACAAAGATATTGTGCGTCCCCTTGATAATTATAACCACAGGAGGTTTTATATTATGTTAATATACGAAAATTTAAACAGCTTGAGTGATGAAGAAAACGCTACAGGCGTAAACACTCTTTCTTACGTAGCGCTCGGCTGCAACCGCTAAAGCGGTTCGCAATGACATAAACTTTATTTTGAAAATGGTTAGCGGCTACCTTATAAAAAACGCAATTAAAATTAAGGAGATATAATAATATGTTGATATATGATAATTTAAATACTATAGATGAAGAAGAAACTGTAATAGGGGTTAACCCCTTATCTTATGTTGCACTCGGCTGCAACCGCTAAAAAACAATTAATTAAAGCATACTACCTACCCAATTAACAAAAGCGTGCTTCGGGCTTGACGTCCGAAGCATGCTTTTTATTTATATAATGGAATTGATATCAAGGTTTTGCGCCTGCTGGCGCGTAACGCCCGAATAGTTGATTACGGCGGTAAGCGCATAGTCTTCCCTTGGCGATAACAGGTAGTCAGAAAGGCACCTTAAGTTTATACCGGCACGTGCGGCGGCAGCCTTAATTGCACCGTCGCTGCCCGCCGAAGGGAACTTTACGGTAAAGTGCAAGCCGCTGCCCGTTTCGCTTACGTTGCAGGGTATATCCAGCCCTTTTATTTTATCAAGAAGAATATCCCTTACTCCGCGGTAATAGTTTTTAAGGCGGTTTATGTGCCGCTCAAAGCCGCCTTCTGCTATCATACGGGCAAGAGCTTTCTGTTCAAACAGCGGTACTACGCTTGCATTTCTGCCGAATATACGCACGTATTCGCCGTACAGTGCGGGCGGCAGCACCATATACCCCATACGCATAGACGGCGCAAGCGATTTAGAAAATGTATTTACGTAGATTACCCTGTCGGGACTGATGCCGTACATCGTCTGCAAAGGTCTGCCGAACAGGCGGAATTCGCTGTCGTAATCGTCTTCCACTATGTAACCGCCACAGGCGTCGGCTTTTGCTATAAGCGCTGTGCGCACATAAGCGGGCGTAACCGCCCCCGTGGGGAAGTTGTGGGAAGGGGATATATGCAGCACGTCTGCACCCCAGTTATCCCATCCGGCGGGGTCCACCCCGTCTGCACCCACGTCGGCACAGACTACTTTTGCACCGTTAAGGCGGTAGGCGTCTGCTATGTTGCGGTAACCGGGGTTTTCTACCGCGTACACTTTATCCCGCCCCAACAGCTGCACTATTACGCCGTAAAGCTGCTCTGCACCTGCACCTATTACAATATACCTTGGGTCTACAGAAATTCCCCTTGCTCGGTAAAGGTAGCCAGATATTGCCGATTTAAGCTCCCCGTCGCCGTCGCACGGTACCCTTTCCAGCAGATGTTCCCCGCAGTCAGAAAGCACCCCGCGCATGAGCTTAGCCCAGTAAGAAAAGGGGAACAGCTCTGCGGGCGCACTGCCGCTTACAAAGTCCACCGCATACGTCTTTTTAGGTGCGGTTGTAACCGTTTCAACTGTCTTTTTGCCGTAAAAATCTACGTTGACGTCGGCAACAAAGTAGCCGCTGCGCTCTTTAGAGATTATGTATCCTTCGGCTAAAAGCTGGTCGTATGCCGTTTGCACGGTTATCACGCTTACGCCAAGATTTTGCGCAAGGGTGCGTTTAGAAGGCAGCTTTTCGCCCGCCTTCAGCCTGCCGCTTAAAATATCGCTGCATATGTGCGAATAAAGCGAGTAGTATTTATTTTTTCTGAGTTCATAAGTCAGCATCTGATATTACCCGTAAATGTTCAATTTCGTTGAGCAAATAATATCAGATTAATTGCTTTGTGTCAACAGAAATCATTGTTGGTTTTTGCAAAACAAAGATAATCAAGTACGTTGTCCCGCTCTTGGCTTCCCCTTCTATGGGGGAAGCTGTCAACTTGTTGACTGCGTGAGCGTAGCGAAACTCTGCGCACCACATTATAAAAAAGTTTCAGATAATAACTGCGCAGATGAGGGGATACTCCTGCCTTTCCTTATTCTGCCATTCGGCTGACCAAGTACGTCATCCTGAGCGACAGCGAAGGATATCTGCGCCATATAATCTGAAGCCTTTTACAATAAGGTTTCAGATAAATGTGCGCAAAAGCGGCTGATTACCTTACAGCCGCTGAGACGGGGGATCGCTTGCGGGGGAAGGGTTTATTCAGATAATAATGCCCACCGCTTTAATAAAGTAAGTATTATAGAAGAAACCCCTCAGCCTGCTACGCAGCCAGCTCCCCTTGCAGTGGAGTCTCCAATGCGGTGCATATTATTTAAGAAATAACCATTATATTTTTAAACATCTCTTCTGCCGCCCTGCCTGCTGGTTTGCGCACAAAGTGCGCAAGGCTACAAGCTCGCGAAGACCGCGGCTCGATACCGCTCCCGCGGGATCCTTCACTTACGTTCAGGATGACGTAAAATGTTCACTCGTTTGTATACACCCACCCCGATTACCCCCGTAATATGGCAAAAGTAAAGGAGTACGGCTGGCGTACTCCTTTTTATAATCATACAAAATAAATTTTACAAACCAACTTACCTTACGCAATCTGCATACAGGGGGAAGGCAGCGCAGAGCTTTGCAACTTCTTCGGTAACGTAACCAAAGCACTCTTCCTTTTCGTCTATAACCTTTGCAATAAGGCTTGCTATCTTGCGCGCTTCAGGCTCTTTCATGCCGCGGGAAGTCATTGCGGGCGTACCCAGGCGGATGCCGGAAGTTACGAAAGGTTTTTGTGTATCAAAAGGTATTGCATTCTTGTTTACGGTAATGTGCACTTCGTCGAGCATGCGCTCAAGCTCTTTGCCCGTCATGCCCTTTTCGGTAAGGTTCAAAAGTATAAGGTGGTTGTCCGTTCCGCCCGACACCATCTTTACGCCGAGTTTGCTGAATTCATCTGCCATTGCAGCGGCGTTCTTTACTATCTGCTGCTGGTAAACGGCAAATTCGGGGGATAACGCTTCTTTAAAGGCAACAGCTTTAGCGGCTATAATGTGCATCAAGGGGCCGCCCTGTATGCCGGGGAATACGGCTTTATCTATCTGTTTGGAATACTCTTCCTTACACATTATAACGCCGCCGCGCGGACCGCGTAACGTTTTATGCGTGGTAGTAGTAACAAAGTCTGCATAAGGCACGGGTGAAGGGTGCAGACCTGCGGCTACTAGCCCCGCTATGTGGGCGATATCCACCATCATAAGCGCACCCACTTTATCGCAGATTTCACGTATGCGCTTGAAGTCTATTACCCTGGGGTAGGCGCTTGCGCCTGATACTATCATCTTGGGTTTGCACTCTACCGCTATGCGCTCCATCTCGTCGTAGTCTATAAGCTCGGTATCCTTGCTTACGCCGTAGGGAACTATGTTAAAATATTTACCCGATATATTTACGGGCGAACCGTGGGAAAGATGCCCGCCGTGGGCAAGATTCATACCCATTACCGTGTCGCCCGGCTGAAGCATTGCAAAGAATACCGCAAGGTTGGCGCTTGCACCGGAATGGGGCTGTACGTTGGCATGTTCACAGCCGAATATCTCTTTAAGCCTGTTGCGGGCAAGATCTTCTGCTATATCTACATACTGGCAGCCGCCGTAGTAGCGGTGTGCGGGGTAGCCTTCTGCATACTTATTGGTAAGATGACTGCCTGCCGCCGCCATTACCGCGGGGGAAACAAAGTTTTCGCTTGCGATAAGCTCTATATTGCCCTGCTGGCGGGAAAGTTCAAGGCGCAGCGCTTCTGCCACTTCGGGGTCGGTCTGCTCTATAAGGGAAATATCAATCATTGTTTAATCTCCGTAAAAATATATTACCCTTTTATTTTAACATAATTTTACACCGCGTGCAATAGTTTTGAGCGATAAATTAGTTTGATATTTGTCAACACTTGCGCGCGTGGCACAAATCAATACATTGTACTTTTATGGTTTGGAAATCTCCTACCCTTCAACGCCTATTTTTCCAAAGCAACGATAGTTGCTTATGTTCTTTTCCCGCATTATAACGGCAGTAGCGTAAACGTCATTGCGAGCGGTCTCTACCGCGTGGCAATCTCGCCAGAACTGGCGGATGGCGGAGCCCAAACGGCACGCAAGTTGTTTAAAAATAATATGTTTTTTCTTAAATAATCTATACCCACCTTTGGAGAAAGAATACTTTGCTCTTTATATTTCCTGCCATATCAAAATAATGCCTGTTTTATCAAAATACTATTGTTTTTGCGGATTTTACAGATAAATCTTTGAAATAAACAACAATAAATGCTATTATGTTGCCGAAATTTAAGCCGTTAAGGGAGCACAAATATGGTAATATCAGTTACGGGCATTACAGGCAATATGGGCAAGCAGACGTTATTTCACCTATGTAATATGGCTGATAATATAGACGAATTGCGCCTTTTGATATTGCCTTGCGACAAGCGCATAAAAACCGTTAAAAAGCAGGTTAAAAGCATAAAAAACAAGGTAAAAATAATAATCGGCTCTTTAAATGAAAAAGAGACCTGCAAAAAGCTTGTAAACGGCGCCGATTACGTAATAAATCTTGCGTCCGTCATTCCGCCCAGTTCTGACAAGCACCCGCGCAGCGCAACAAAGTGCAACCAGCACGGCGTGGATACTTTGGTAAGCTGTATAGAAATCGCTGAACGCCAGCCGAAATATATACATATATCTACGGTGGCACTGTACGGCAACCGCAATTACAGGCACCACTGGGGCAGGGTGGGCGATCCCCTTCTCGTAAGCCCTTTGGATATTTACTCCGCAACCAAACTGCGCGGTGAGTTCCGCGTGCTTGAGAGCAAAATAAACACGTGGGTAGTATTAAGGCAGACGGCTATGCTGCACGAAAACATGCTGTCTGACAATATGAGCGACGGGCTCATGTTCCATACCTGCTTTAACGCTCCGCTTGAATGGGCCACGGCTTACGACAGCGGTCTGTTGATTGCCAATATAATAAAAAAAGACAGCGGATGCGATTTAAGTAATATCTTCTGGAAAAAAGTTTTCAATATCGGCGGCGGCAGCCTGAATATGGTAACGGGCTTTGATACGCTAAACGATGGGTTTAAACTTATCGGCGGCGGAGCAAAAGATTACTTCAAGCCCACATACAACGCAGCGCGAAATTTCCACGGTGTGTGGTTTTACGACGGCGGTTTGCTCAACGATTTATTCAATTACCAGACTCAGAGCGTAAGCGATTACTGGGCACAGATGAAAGAAACTCATAAAATATACGCTCTTGCCCGCATTGTACCCAAAAAGCTGATAGCTAAATTTGCAATACAGCGGCTGTTCAAAGACAGCAACTCCCCCGCCTACTGGAAAAAGAACGGCGACACCGCTAAACTTACCGCCTTTTTCGGCAGTGAAAAGCAGTACGATTCCGTAACCAGCGACTGGAGTAAGTTTCCCCTGCTTGCCGAAGGGCGCACAGAAAACGGCAGCATTGACTATAATTCTTTAAAAAATAGAAGTAACGCAGCGCTTTTGGATCTCGGTTTTGACTACGAAAAAAGCGACAGCGAGATAACGCTGCAGGATATACAAAACGTTGCAGATATGCACGGCGGAAAGCTTTTAACGGGCAGTTACAGCGGCGATATTTACCAGAAGATGGACTGGCTTACGCAGGACGGCGAAAAATTTACAGCAAGCGTTTACACCGTATTGCGGGCTGGGCATTGGTACAGCGGCATATACGAAAAAAATATCTGGGAATTTGACAGACTCAGCAAAAAAGATAAAATATTTGCGCAGGTGTGGTATGACAGCCATACGCAGGATGAAGATTATACTTACGTTTTAGACGACGGCTTTAACGCCGCTTTGGGTGAATAATGAAAATTTCAGCATGTTATTTTTCAGGTACCGGCAATACAAAGATGGTTGCCGAAGAAGCTGCAAAGGTCTTTACGCAGCTGGGGCACACGGCAGAACTTATCAATATAGACAGCGGCGAAGCCGACGTAACGGGCTGCGATATATTGGGCATATTCTACCCCGTACACGCATTTAACGCACCCGTAATAGTACTTGACTTTGTAAAAAAGTTAGCCCCTTCCGATACAAAAAAGAAAGTATTTATAATGAAGACATCGGGCGAACCGCTTAAACTAAACAATATATCTTCGCTTAAAATAAAGAAAATTCTTAAAAAGAAAAATTACATACTTACCAATGAATACCACTACGTAATGCCGTACAACATAATTTTCCGCCACTCCGACGCAATGGCTTACAGAATGTGGAACACCGCAAAACAGCTTATACCCATAGACTGTAAAGAGATTTTAAGCGGCAAAGAGTCTCGCCTTGGATACGTCTTTTTGGGGAGTTTTATAGCGTGGATAATGCGTATAGAATACTTTGCGGGCAAGGTAAACGGCAAAAGATACAAGGTTACGCAAGATTGCATAAACTGCAATAAGTGCGTAAATAACTGCCCTGTTAACAACATCACGGTAAAAGACGGCAAAATAACCTTCGGCAAAGACTGCATCATGTGTATGCGCTGCTCCTTCAGCTGCCCCGTAAATGCAATAAAAATTGGCCTTTTTGAAGGGTGGAAAGTAAACGGCGCATATAGCTTTAAATATACCGAAGAAGACGATACGCAAAGCCATAAAAATTTCTGCAAGAAATCTTACGCTAAATACTTTGCCAAAGCAGAAAGTAAAATCAAAGGTGTAAAAACTGAAATAATAACGTAAACCGCAATATAGCCTTCACATTGAGGGGAAGGTGGCAACGAAGTTGACGGATGAGAGAATTATTTTTACCGTTTTAATAAGGTGAGAAAGCATCTGAAAGCCGTCCAGCTTGCCTTTCCGCGAGTAATCTGCGCAATATAATCTGAAAACTTTTACAATAAGGTGCGCAGAGTGTCGCTTACTCTCGCACGCGAGATCCTTCACATTCGTTCAGGATGACGGGCTTTTCGGGTGGTAATAAGGTGAACCAATCTGCGCCATTTATAGAACATTTTATAATGCGGTGAGCAGAGTTTCGCAAACGCTCGCCCTATCCGTTGACAGCTTCTACTGTGTATGCTATCGCTACCCCGCAGGGGAAGGCAAGATTTTGTAATGTTGAATTAATCATCGATTACTTGAAGGGAAGGCTAAGGGTAAAAAACTCTTACTATCCTTAATCTAACGGGGTATCAAGCTCGTCTAAAGTCTTTTCGTAACCGCCGATAAACAGCTCAAAAAACTTGGTTACTTCGGGCATTTTGCGCCCCATAAGGTCTTCTTCTATGCTCTTTCTTGCCTTTTCAAATTCGGTGTTGCCGCACCGCTTTTCTTCCAGACATTTTATGTAGGCAGAAAATCTGTCTGCCGCCTTTACCAGCTTCCACTCTATGCTCTGCGTGTCGGGCTTTACATACTCAGCAATATCTTCTTTCATCTCTTCGGGCAGCATGGTTAAAAGCCTGTCGCAGGCAAGCCCTTCCAGATCTTTATAGGCACCGTTTATAGAACTGTTAAAATACTTTATAGGGGTAGGCAGATCGCCCGTTACTACTTCGCTGCACTCGTGATAAACGGCATACAGCACACACTTGCCGCCGTCGGCATTGCCGCCGCAGTACTTGTTGTTTATTACCGCAAGTGCATGGGCTATCAAAGCTACTTCCTGTGAATGTTCCATTATGTTCTCTTCGCGCACAGAGCGCATAAGCGACCACCTTTTTATGTACTTCATTCTGTCTAAAAATGCGTAAAAATCGTAAGACATAGTCAATCTCCTTTAAAACAAAATAATTATAATACAAAAACGTTACAATTTCAATTGACTTAAAGGTAAAATTGCAATATAATTTTAATTGCGGTAAGAAAATTACCGACACACAACAGAATATACCGTCGGGGGTGCCCTGTTTATTACATGGCTGAGATTATACCCTTTGAATCGGCAAGGTAATACTTGAGCGATAGCACAAAGAATATGATTTTTATCAGGCGTTCCCGCACGTTCGGGGGCGTTTATTTTTTAGTCCTTAAGCGGCGGGCACGGCAGCGACGTTTTAAAGCGGAACGCTTTGCGGTATATCGGGAGGAATATTTTATGTTATCTGATTTACTGGCATTCAGTGATATGATGAGCGAAGTTACAAACTATTTTGCTAACTTCAGTTCAACTACCAATGCTTGCCGCACCGTACTTTTATGGATAGCTATCGCTATGGTAGTTGCCTTTATAGTACTTAAACTCGTATTCAAATATACGGCACCCAAGCCTGCCGAAGGCGAAGAGAGCGTACCCGACAAAAGGCAGACCATATTGAACCGCGCAGGGCTGTTTGCCGCACTCGCGTTTGTGGTAACTACCATTGTTGCTTTTACCGTAATCTACTTTGTAGACGTTAAAAACGGCGACGACGACCTTGTGCCCATTACGTTCTATCCTCTGCTCGTTTTCGTGCTTGTGGCAATAGTATCTGCCATAGCCGCAGTGTTCAAGCCCACCAAAATAGTAAAAATTACAGGTATATCCCTTTCTGCAGCCGCACTTGTTGCCGCTTTAATCTGTATGATAGTTTACTACTCTTCTGGCGACGCGCTTGCATGGTATTGGGCAAGCGAAGACGACGTAAACAGCACCGCCCTTTACATAAGCGCAGTTGCGGTAATAGTTGTTATTGTTGCAATAGGCTTTTTATCAGACCGCGGCAGCAAGGGCTTTGACACCCGTTCAATAACTTTTGCAGCCGTCTGCATTGCTCTTAGCTACGCACTTTCGTTTATAAGGTTCTTTAAAATGCCTATGGGCGGCTCGATTACGTTTGCATCCATGCTTCCCCTTATGCTCTATTCTTATATGTTCGGGTGCAAAAAGGGGCTGCTTGCAGGTCTCGTTTACGGCGTGCTTGACGCCATTACCGACGCATGGATACTTCACCCCGCACAGTTTGCGTTGGACTACTTTGTAGCTTACTCTGCAGTAGGGCTTGCAGGCTGCTTAAGGAATTTTCCCGCGCTTAAGGGCAAGGTTCGCACACAGTTTACTTTGGGTGCAATAATTGCAGGCGTAATGCGCTTTATATCCCACTTCTTCTCGGGCGTGTTTGCATTCGGCATGTATGCTTCGGGCTATGCAGAAGAATACGGAATTTCTGCCCTTGCCAACCCTTATTTTTACAGCTTTGTTTACCAGTGCATGTACGTAATTCCTGAAGTTATAATTGTAATTGTGGTAGGCGTGATATTGCTGTCTTCCAAGAACTTTACAAAGCAGGTAATAAGTTTAGGCGACTTCGGCAAGAAAACACCCGAACAGATACCTGCAACCGAAACAGCTGAGTAATTAAATAGCTGAACAACTAAAAATTTACATTTTTAAGCCGACATCCCGTCGGCTTTTTTTGTTGCAGTACGGTAATCGCACCGCTTTTATACGATTCTTCGCTTCGCTCTGAATGACAAATTATTGTTATTCGGCTGACCAAGTACGTCATTCTGAGCGTAGTCGAAGAATATCTGCGCCATATAATCTGAAATTTTTTAAATTAAGGTGCGCAGAGTGTCGCTACGCTCGCGCGCGAAGATCTTTCGGCTTCACTACGTTTCGCTCAAGATGACGAACTTGGTTATCCGTTTGCAATAAAGTGAAGATTATTTTAAATAATTATTGCTGCCGTTTACAATAAATTATAAAATTTTCACAAAAAATTTTGTGCAAAAGTATTGACACAGCTGCAAAGGTGTGTTATTTTTAATACAGATAATACAGTTTGAGGGAATAAAATGCAAGAGGGAAGAAAGAGCGTTTGCATAAACATTGCCGACAGAATACGGCGGGATATAGAAATAGGCGTAATTGCCGACGGGGATAAACTGCCGTCTTGCCGCGAGCTGGCGTTAAGTCTGGGGGTAAACCCCAACACGGTGCAAAAAGCCTACTCTTTATTGGAACAGCAGGGCTTTATAGAAGTAATTCCGCAAAAGGGTGCGTACGCACACAAATCGCCCCTTTCGCAAGACAAAGAATCGCTTGCCGAACAGGCGGTAAGGCAAATTCAGTCGCTTAAGCAAAGCGGCATTACCTTAGCCGAACTGCAAAATATAGTAAATAAAGTTTACGGAGAAGACAAAAATGATTGAAATTAAAAATCTTTTTAAAAGCTATAAAGACAAAAAAGTATTGCAGGACGTAACCCTTACCGTAGAAGACGGCTCTGTACTCGGCCTTGTGGGCATAAACGGGGCGGGCAAGAGCACACTTTTGCGCCTGCTTAGCGGGGTACTTAATGCCGACGGCGGCAGTATACTTATAGACGGCGAACCCGTTTACGAAAACGAAAAGGTAAAAAACGGTATATTCTTTTTACCCGACGACCCCTACTACGGTTCTGGCGTTACGGGCGACAGCCTTATAAAACTTTACAGACAGTTCTACACCTTTAACGACAGCGTTTTTGACGAATACATGCAAAAATTTTCACTCAACCCGCAAAAGCATATACGCAATTTTTCTAAGGGAATGAAGCGGCAGCTGTTCGTTTCTATAGCGCTTGCATGCAAGCCGAAGTACCTGTTTTTGGATGAAGCATTCGACGGGCTGGACCCGCTTGCGCGGCTGGAATTCAAGCGTGGAATTATAGAGTTGCAGCAGGAAGGCTCTACCGTGGTAATAGCTTCCCACTCCCTGCGCGAGCTTGAAGACATATGCGACAGCTTTGCGCTGTTAGACAATTTAAGCGTAAAGTCTTACGGCAAGATAGACGGCGCGTTAGACAAGATTGTAAAGCTGCAGATTGTGTTTGACCGCGAAGTATCGCGTGAAGAGCTGCCTTTGAACCTTGTAAAGTTTGAGCGCACCGGGCGGGTGGTACGCATAGTTGCCCGCGGCGAAAAGCAGGAAATTATGGACAGAATATCTGCAATGCGCCCTGCCGTAATAGACGAAATACCCATGGACTTTGAAGATTTATTTATTGCCGAAGTAGAAGACAAAGGCTATTTAAAATGAAAAAATATTTTTTATACCGCCTGAAAAAGTGCCTTATACCGTTTGCGGTAATACTGCTTGCGGGGCTGCTGTTTTACGTAATGCCGCTTGCCATTGCCGAAGGGGCTCGCTTTAAAATTGAATACGAAGATATGTCTTACAACATAGTATGGGTATTTATTGCCGCATGCGCCATAATGCCCGTATGGTGCTTTGACTACCGCACAAACAAGCGCAGCGCAGACCTTTACTACTCTCTGCCGATAAACCGCACACACATAGCCGTTACGCACTTTTTAACGGGCTTTATAACAATAGTTGCGGCATATACAGCGGTATTTTGGGTTGGCTTTATAATAATTGCCGCAAAGGCTCCGGCAAACTTTGCCTTGATAAACCAGCTTTATATGTACCTTACGGCACTGCCCTGTATGTATATTATCTATTCGGTGGCAAGCTTTGCGTTCACCCGCGGGAATAACTTTATAGACGGTCTTATATTCCTTATTGCGTACGCATTTGCGCTGGGCGTGGTTGCCTTTGCCGTGCAGGAGATTATAGAGTGCGCAGACGACAATTATATTTACAACGAAGACAGCACCTTTTACTTAACCTTCGCACCCTTTGCAGTGCTTAACGAATACTTTGCCGACAGAACGGCGGGCTACAGTAACAGCGTACTGCTTTTCGGCGGCACGTGGGGCAGCGAAGAAGTACACTTTTTAATATCTGTTCCGCTGCTTACAATCGCTTCTGTGCTGGCTACAACAGGGCTATTTGCCAGCGAAAGGAACAACAAGGCAGAAAATTGCGAACAGGTATCTGATAGCATATCCGGCTACAAAATCTTGCTGCCGCTGTATATGTTCTGCATGTGTGCCTACTTTGCAGCCGTAACCGAAATATTGGCGCTGTGCGTAACCGCGCTTGTAGGTTTTTTTGCAACGGTATTGTGGAAGCGCACTTTTAAATTGGATAAAATAACTCTGCTGATATATCTGGTAGCCGTACTTGCGGGTATGGCAGCGGGCTTTACAGCCTATATATTTACTATAACTTAGGAGGGATAACCATGACTGCAGCAACAACTTGCGATAATAAAACAGGCAAAGCAACAAGTTACTTTGTTTACCGCTTAAAAAAGTGCCTTATACCCTTTGGCATAATACTTACGGTGGCGGTTATAATGTATTTACTGCCAATGTGCATTGCGGCAGGCAGCTTCCGCTCAGAATACTACAACGCCGCCATCAACCTTGACTATACCTTTATTATTGTATGTATAGCTATGCCCGTATGGGCGTTCGGCTACAAGATGAACAAGCGCAGTACAGACCTTTACTTTTCGCTGCCGGTTAAGCGTGAAAAGCTGTTTATGGTGCATTACATTACAGGGTTTTTAACGATAATTGCGGCATATACCGCAGTCTTTTGGGTAGGGTTTATTATAGTAGTTTGCAGGCACACCTGGCATTTACAGGCGATAAACCAGCTTTGGCTGTACCTTGCATCCGTACCCCTGCTGTACATTATATACTCCCTTTACAGCTTTATATACACCCGTGCGAACAACGTGTTAGACGGCTTGCTGTTTATGCTGTTCTTTACATTCGCACTTATGCTATTATCTACCTTTGCAGAGCGGGCTACGTCTTACATAGATACGGAATATTATTACGATGACATCGACGGGCAATGGTACAACTACACATACCGTGTTTACCGCGTGTACCCCGAGTGCTATCTGCCGTTTGCGCCGTTCAACCTTATTTGCGAACTGTTTGCCGACCGCACCGCAGGCTACAATAACGATTTATTCAGTTTACCCCTTGACTATGCTTCAGTTAACCTTATTGTAAGCATGTGTATATACGTAGTTTTGTCGGCTGCGGCAACGCTGGGAATGGTATTAGGCGAAAGGCGCAGCAAGGCAGAAAACTGCGAACAGGTATCGGAATCATGGTTCGGATATAAGGTAATGATACCGTTTTACGCCGCGTCGCTGTGCTTTTACATTACAAGGTACACGGGCGGGATATGGGTATACACCCTGCTTGCGCTGATAATAGTAATATCTTACTTTATAACGGCGGTTTATAAGCGTTCGCTTAAAATCGGCTGGAAGCAGGCTGTTATACTTGCCGCATCAATAATAATCGGCTCCGCCATAGGTTTTATTGTATAAGCTCTGGTGTAAGCGGAACGGGAGCATAATACCATATCTTGCCGTCCCTGTTAGGACGAGCCACCATTTCTTTAAACAGCAAAAATAATAATGTTTTATTTATAATGCGGTAAAAAGCATTAAATCGGCGGAATTAATTAATCGTCCGCGAGTACTCGCGAGATTCTTCGACTACGCTCAGAATGACGTACTTGGTCAGCCGAATGGCAAAGGTTATTGTAACTATGCTACGATTACCACGTTACGCTTACAATGACTGGTATGGCAAATTAATACGTAGTCTTGCTCTTGGCTCCCTTATTAGGGGAGCTGGCGCATCGCGCCTGAGGGGTTCACCTTATTTTAAAGCGGTGGACATTGTCGTTTATAATAATATAGATATTATCGCATACTAAATTCCCCATCGGGCGGGAACGCCCGATGGGGAAATTTTTACCTTATACAAACTGCAAAATATCTACCAGCACGGCAAACACAAGTATTGCAACAAAGCCTGCGGCGTGGATGGCTGCCTCTACCTTACGCGGAACGGGCTTTTTAAATATCCACTCTATAATGCAAAATACTATCTTGCTGCCGTCTAACGCGGGTATGGGTAAAAGGTTGAATACCGCCAGATTAACCCCTATATATGCCGCAATCTCTAAAAAACTTTGCACCCCTTGAGAAGCTATCTGCGATGTAAGCATTATGGTAGTAACGGGCCCGCCCACCGCGTCCAGCCCAAGGCTGCCCGTTAACAGCTCGCCAAGCACTTTAAAAATAGTGCCCGCTATTTTAAAGGAATATGATACCGCCCTGCCAGCACTCTTAAAAAAACCAAAGCGGTAATTGGTAACCCCCACCGTCCAGTAGGCGTTGCCGTCTTGCCGCACTTCGGTATCTATCCCCAGCGCCGACCACAGTTTGCTCACTTCAGAAGAATTTTCAAAGTCGCAGTCCCGCCGCAGGGTTACATAAACAGTCTCGGTACCGCCGCTGCGCGCCACGGTAAAAGCCGCCGTATCGCCTTCCTTTTTACCGTAAAGTAAAGCAAGCAGGTCAGAAGTAAGGTAAATATCCCTGCCTTCTGCCTGCAGAATAACGTCGCCGTCTACAAAGCTGTTTGCCTGCGTGTATACGTCGGTATATACCACGCCGTTCACCTGCAGAGCCATCTGCCCGAAGCACAAAAATGACGCGGTGATTATTATTACCGCCGTAATATAGTTCATCAGCGCACCCGCAAGCAGTACTATTATCCGCTGCCAGGGCGGGTGTTCGTTAAAAGTTTTATACTTTAACCTGTTTGTGTACCTGCCGCTTTCAAGCGGCTTTACGCCGTCTTCACCTTCAAACGCACAGTAGCCGCCCAAGGGCAGCGCCCGTACCGAAAATACTTCCCCCGATTTTTTACCCGTCCTTTTGTACAGTGCTGGTCCGAAGCCTATGGCAAACTCGTTTATTTTAAAGCGCAGCGCCTTGCCCGCAAGGTAGTGCCCGAACTCATGCACGGTAATCATACCCAGAAGGATGAGCACCGCAAGCAGCACGGCTGCCGCTGTATTTAAAACTGAATTAAGGGAAAGTAAAGCCAAATCTACCTCTTATATTTTTGTGCGGCGGCAAGCGCCCTTTGCCTTGCAAGCGTGTCTGCCGCAGAAATGCCATCGTAACCGTTTATTTCCGCCTGCGGCGTACCGCTTAAAACGTCATTGATTACGGCATATATGCCTGTGAACGGCAATTTATTCTGCAAGAAAAGCCCCACCGCCGTTTCGCTTGCCGCGTTTAAAATTGCGGGTGCGGTGCCGCCCGCCCTGCCGCACTGCAGGGCTATATCATAACAGGGGTACATCCCCCGCTCTATCGGTAAAAATTCCAGCGACAGCGCCTTGGTAAAGTCCATAGGCTGAACATAGCCGCAAGGTAACCTTTCGGGGTAACAGAGCGCAGCCTGTATGGGCAGGTGCATAGTCGGCTCAGACAGCTGTGCAAGCACCGCTCCGTCGGCAAATTCCACCATGGAATGGACTATACTCTGCGGGTGGATAACGGCGGTAATTGCGCCATATTCCGCACCGTACAGATGGTGGGCTTCTATAACTTCAAAGCCCTTGTTGAGCATGGTGGCGCTGTCTATGGTGATTTTGGCTCCCATGTTCCATGTGGGGTGGCAGAGCGCCTTTTCGGGCGTAACCCCTTCAAGCTGTTCCTTTGTATACCCCCTGAACGGGCCGCCGCTCGCCGTTATTATAAGGCGTTTAAAGGGCTTTTTGCGGTCATACTCCAAACACTGCCATATGGCGGAATGTTCGCTATCTATGGGCAATATATCCACACCCTTTTGTTCGGCAAGGGGTATAATAAGTTCACCGCCGCACACCAGAGTCTCTTTATTTGCAAGAGCAAGCGTCTTGCCTGCATTTACCGCCGCAAGCGAGTACTTAAGCCCTGCAAAGCCGCCGCAGGCAACCACCACTATATCCGCATCCGTAAACGAAGCAATATCAAGCGCCGCCTGACCGTCTTGTTCGGCGGCGGCATAGCAACAGGGCTTTAGCTCTTTTACCTGCCGTAAAAATTCTTCTGAATTTCTGTTAGCGGCAATGGCTACAATTTTAAACCTGTCGGGGTGGGCAGATACCACCTGCACTGTCTGCCTGCCTATAGAGCCGGTACTGCCTATCAATGCTATTTTTTTAATAGTATTACCGCTTTTAATAAAATTATTATCCTGCATAAGTATTATACCCGTAAGCAATAAAATTAATGTCTTTTTTATAAATAAAATTCCCCCGAGATAAACGGGGGAGTCTTTTTGCTGCCGCATATGCGGCTTGTATTATACCATAAATATAAAGGCAATAAGTACAACTACGCCTGCAAACAGCGTGCCGTCAAACCTGTCCATCACGCCGCCGTGCCCGGGTAAAAGCTTGCCCATATCCTTTATTCCGCACTCGCGCTTTACAGCGCTTTCAAACAGGTCGCCCAGCTGCGTCATAACGGAAATGCAAAGCCCTACTATAATCATAACTGCCCATGCGGGAAGGGACGTATTGAGTGCGCTTACACCGCCGAACGCTATAAACAAGTAGTACGCCGCAACAGCGCCGCCGATGCCGCCTATAAGGCCGCCTATGGCGCCCACCACCGTTTTATTGGGGCTAACCTTGGGGGCAAGCTTGCAGGGTATTGCTTTGCCGAGCAAAAGCCCCACAATAAACGCGCATGCGTCGGTAAGGGGTACCGATATAAACAGCACCATCACCGCAAGCATAGAGTTGCTTTCAAGATGGTTTACCGCAGATAAAATTGCGGTAAGCAGACCTGCGTAAAACAGTACGAAGGCAGAAGACAGAGTGCTCTTTAAATTGCTCTGTTCGTGGTCGGCTACAAACAGAATGGCAAGCAGAAGTATGCCCGCACCCATCGTGTATGCCATACCGGCAAAGCCCGCTCCCATAACCATTTCAAAAATAACGTAAAGCGGAACAGACAGCGCGCTGAATACTATAACCACAGCCCGCTGCATGTAGGAGATGCAGCCAAGGGCGCGTATAAGCTCAAGGGCGCCAAGTACGGCTATTGCCGTGAACACAGCGTCTATTATAAGAGCACCGTAGCCCGAAGGTATAAGCCATTTGCCAACGCACAGCGCAATTACTACAAGTACGTAAACCACGCTGGTAACAGTTCTTTTAATACTCATATATCACCTTTAATGTTGCCGTAGCGGCGGCTGCGCATAGAATAATCTTTAAGCGCCCTGTCGAATGCGGCATTGTTGAAATCAGGAAACAGTATATCTGTAAAGTACAGTTCGGCGTAAGCCGCCTGCCACAGTAAAAAGTTAGAAAGTCTTACTTCTTTACCCGTCCTTATAATAAGGTCGGGGTCGGGTATGTCGCCCGTGTACAACAGGCGGGTAAAATCTTCTTCGGTTACCTTTTTGCCGCGCTCTGCGGCAATGTTGGCTGCACGCACAATCTCTGCACGGCTGCCGTAGTTTATTGCAAATACAAGCGTGATATCAGGCGACGCATTGCGGCGGGAACATGCTTTAAGCATTTTGTCCTGCACGTCTGCGGGCAGTACCGATATATCGCCTATAATGCGCATATTTATATTTTCTTCTGCAAGCTGCGAAGCATATTCGCCGAAGTACTTGCGGAACAAGCTGTATATGCCATCAAGCTCTTCTTTGGGGCGGTTTAAATTTTCGGTAGAAAGCGCATACAGGGTAAGGTATTTAATGCCCCTGTCCCGCGCGTGGCGGGCAAGCTTTATGGCACGCTTCATGCCTGCGTCGTGCCCCGAACTGCGGGGGAGAAGACGCTTTTTAGCCCATCTGCCGTTGCCGTCCATAATAATGCCCACATGTACGGGCAGATTTTCTTCCGCCATACTTTATACGGTCATTATATCCTTTTCTTTTTCTGCACAGGCAGCGTCTGCCTTAGAAACAGCGTCCGCCATCATCTTTTCTACTTCCTTTTCGCATACTGCCGCTTCATCTTCAGAAAGTACTTTGTCGTTCTTGAGCTTTTTAATAGCTTCCATGGCGTCGCGGCGCACGTTGCGCATTGCAACCTTTGCGTCTTCTGCCATCTTTTTAATCTGCTTTACAAGATCCTTCCTGCGTTCGGTAGTAAGTTCGGGGAACACAAGGCGTATTACTTTACCGTCGTTGGTGGGGTTTATACCAATGTTAGACGTCTGTATAGCCTTTTCTATATTTTTAAGTATTGATACATCCCAGGGCGAGATTACAAGGCACCTGCCTTCCTGTACCGAAACGTTAGCCGTCTGGTTGATGGGCGTAGGTGCGCCGTAGTAATCTACAAGAATTTTATCGAGTATGCGGGGGTTAGCCCTGCCTGCACGTATAACAGAGTAATCTTCCTTTAAAACGCTCACCGTTTTGGTAAGCTTGTCGTCAAGCACAAGTATAATCTCTTCTGCCTGTTCATTTTCTATCATATATTCCTCCTATTTTTTCTCGTGAATTTCTTTTTGCATTGCTGTGCACAAACAAATTCACGACTTTTAAAGACAAACCAACCTTGCATAAAGCTGCGGTTGTTTTTTCTTTCTTGCGGGCATTCGTCTTAGCGTACGTTTTATTTAATGCCCGCAATTCAATCTTTTACCTTATATTAAGGGGTTTTGGGCATAACAAGTGAAGCCCAAAACTCACTATTATTTTTAGAATAGTAGCCGCTTTTTGCTACCGCAAAACAGCGATACTTCCCTTGCCTTCCCCTTCTACGGGGGAAGGTGCCACGTAGTGGCGGATGAGGGGATAATATTCAGAATTCCTTAGTCATTATCTATAAGCGTGCCGAGTTTTTCGCCGCAGACGGCCCTTACAAGCGAATTATCTTCGTTTAAGCCGAATGCCAGCACGGGGATATTATTTTCCATACACATTGTGGCGGCGGTTACGTCCATCGCCTTTATGCCGTTTTTAATAATATCCATATAGTTAAGATGGTCATACTTTACGGCGGCGGGGTTAAGCTTGGGGTCGCTGTCGTAAATGCCGTCTATATTCTTTGCCATCATCAGAACTTCTGCCTGGATTTCGCAGGCGCGCTGCGCCGCAGCCGTATCGGTAGAGCAATAGGGGTTACCCGTTCCGCAAGCCATTATTACCACCCTGCCCTTTTCAAAATGGTGCAGAGCTTTGCGCAGTATGTAAGGTTCGGCAACCGACGTCATAATAAGAGCCGTCTGCACCCTTGTGGGTATACCGCGGCGCTCTATCGCATCCATCATGGCAAGGGAGTTCATTACGGTGGCGAGCATGCCCATATGGTCGGCAGTAGTCCTGTCCATATTGGTGCCCTGCCTGCCGCGCCAGAAGTTGCCGCCCCCTATTACAAGGGCTACTTCTACGCCCATTTCGTGGATGGCGGCTATCTGGTCTACCACGCCTGCAATTACGCCTTCGTCCAGCCCGTGGCCCTGTTTGCCGGCAAGCGCCTCGCCGGAAAGTTTAATAAGCACTCTTTTATACTTAGCCTGCATAAAAATACTCCGTCGGCAGTATTAAACCGCCCGCTTGTGCAATTATAACACAGCTTGCGGTAAATTTCAATATGTTAAATGGTATTTAATTAAAATTTATGCGTATTGGTGCAAAACTGTCCGTACGCATAAAATAAGGCGGGTGTTGCCCGCCGTTTAACGTCCGCCGTGCGCCGCTCACGCAAAAAGCCGTCAGTCCGCAGCCATGCCTGCACGCACCTTGTCGGCGGTACATAATTTATCTTCTACCTGCCTGCTTATTTCATCGTCGCCAAAGCCGGGGTTGTCTGCCTCGTCTTTTGCATCCTTTTTGCGCATCCGCCAGCTTTCACGCAGAAAGCTCCATACAATAAGGCACGCTGCGCCTATTATGGCAACAGCCCAGCCTGCAAGCGCCACTATCATAAGGTTGATAAACATTCCCGCCACAAGAAGGGCTACGCCAAGCGCGGCAAGCACTACCCTGGCGCAAAAAATTATACGCAGGGCGATCTTTCTCCCGCCAGCCTTCTTTTGCGGAACGGGCTTTTCTTCCCCTTCTTTAACGCTTACAAGCTCCATAATCTCGCCTTCAAGCGCGCTCAGCTTGCCGTATTCGGGCGAAGTTTTATCCCGCTGAAGCGTAATCACGGCATACTTTTTACCGTTTTCTACCTGTATTTCACGGGCAGTTTCGCTGTAGCCCAGCCTGCGGTAACGGTCTATATAAGCTTCCTTATATACGTTTTCGGTACGCAGCTGCTTTACTTCGTAAACGGAATCTGCCGTATCAATATTTTTTATTTCCACACTCATAACAAATTCTCTTGCAGAAAGTTTAAACCTGCCTGCAACTTAATTATAACACTATCCCCGATAAAAAACAATAAATTATCAAAAAAATTTGTAAATTAAAGGGAACATTGTAAAAAAAAGTTAAGCGGCGCAGAATTCTCTGCGCCGCCGCAATAAGCTTTTATCAGTTTTCGCCCTTCATAGCGGCAACCTGTTTTGCCACTTCTTCAGAAAGGTCTTCGCTCTTTTTGGTAAGACCTTCACCCATTTCGTAACGGGTGAACTTTGCGATGGTGAATTTCTTGCCAACTACCTGTTCTACGGTAAGGCTGTCGTCCTTTACGAACGCCTGCTTTAACAGACAGTTTTCTGAATAGTACTTGCCCATTTTGCCCGCAACAATCTTTTCAAGAATTTCCTTGGGCTTTTTGGCGTTCTTTTCGTCGTTCTGCATCTGCACGAGCATGATTTCCTTTTCCTTTTCTATAACTTCGGCGGGAACTTCTTCTGCCGTAAGGTAAGAAGGGCGGGCTGCAGCTATCTGCAGAGCTACGTCGTGAAGAGTCTCTTCGCTGCCTGCGGTAAAGTTAACGGCTTCTACCATAACGCCTACTTTGCCGCCCATGTGGATGTAACTTTCTAACTTGCCTTCGGTCTTGTAAACAACAAACCTGCGCAGAGAGATCTTTTCGCCTATAATTGCGGTCATGTTGGTAATGTAGTCTTTTACCGTGCCGCCTTCTGCAGGGCAGGCAAGCAGAGCGTCTACGTCTGCAGGATTGTTTTCTGCAGCTATTTTAGCTATAGTATCTACTATACCGTGGAACTTATCGCCCTTTGATACGAAGTCAGATTCGCAGTTTACTTCTACAAGAACGCCCGTGCCGCCGTTTACGTAAGCGCCTACTGCGCCTTCGGCTGCTATGCGTGATTCCTTTTTAACAGCTTTTGCTATACCGCGCTCCCTTAAAAGTTCTGCTGCCTTTTCCATATCGCCGTCAGCATCGGTAAGCGCCTTTTTGCAGTCAAGCATGCCTGCACCGCTCTTTTCGCGCAGTGCCATTACGTCTTTTGCCGTGAATGCCATAATATTATACCTCTTATCTATATATTTAAATTATTCGGCAGCGCCGTCCGTTTCTTCGGGTACGGCTTCTGCAAGGGCTTCTTCTACGTTTACGTCAGCTTCTTCTGCAGCTGTTTCAACAACGGGCGTTTCACCCTGGTTTGCTTCTATTACAGCGTTTGCAATTACAGAAGATATGAGCTTTATAGCCCTTATTGCGTCATCGTTGCCGGGTATTACGTAGTCTATAAGGTCGGGATCGCAGTTTGTATCGGTTATAGCCACGATGGGGATGTTGAGCTTGCGTGCTTCGGCTACGGCGATATCTTCGTTATGGGGGTCAACTATGAACATAACTCCGGGGAGTTTGGTCATGTTGCGTATGCCGTTAAGGTTGGTCTGAAGTTTACCCATTTCTTCTTTGAGTTTGGCAACTTCCTTTTTGGGTAAAAGGTCGAACTCGCCGTTATCCTGCATCCTTTCAAGAGCTTCCATGCGGTCTATGCGGGAGCGGATGGTCTTAAAGTTAGTGAGCGTGCCGCCCAGCCAGCGTGAATTTACGTAGTACTGACCGCAGCGTTCAGCTTCTTCTTTAATAGCGTCCTGAGCCTGCTTTTTTGTACCTACAAAAAGGATGCTCTTACCTTCTTTTACGCTTTCAACTACGTAGTTGTAAGCTTCTTCGATAAGGTTCACCGTTATCTGTAAGTCGATGATGTGAATGTCGTTTCTTGCAGCAAAGATGTATTTGCTCATCTTGGGGTTCCACTTTCTTGTCTGGTGGCCGAAATGAACACCTGCTTCCAGAAGCTGCTTCATTGTAATAACTGCCATTTTAATTCCTCCGTTTAACCTCCCCGCAAACATTTTTTTGGCGCGCTTACGGCGGCATTTGATAGATTTTACCGCCACGGAAACGCAAACTTTGCGGGTGTGAATTTTTACAGCCCTACTATTTTAACAGAGAATTGTTTATTTGTAAAGCAAAAATATTCAATTCGGCAATGTTTTTGGTATTGATGAAAAGAAAATCAATCTTTTGAATCATTTAAAATAATATCTATGAACTGCCTTGGTGTAACAATATAAGGTTTTACAGGGAAATGTTTTATATTGCCCGTTACCAGATAAGCATCTTCTTCTTTACGTTCTTCCATTACGACTTCATAAAATACCTTATCCTTAGGGTCAGGTAAGTCTATATCAGATTCTTCTTCATTTACAAACACAGCCGACTGCTTTATACCATCAATAACCGCCTGTATAATGTCTTCAGTAAGATGGAATTTAGGTCTGCTTAACACTTCTGCATATTCGTTTAATATCGTTTCGTTTAAAACGGGAATAACCAGACCCTGAAATACTAATTCCATAACATTACCGGGAACAGAGTTCCATTTCAGCATTGCTGAAACGACAACGTTTGTATCTATCACTGCGTAATATTTCATGCCTGGTTTAATTCCTTGAATCGGCAATTTCTGCGTTGATTTCTTCTAATGTCATATCTGAAATCCCGTTTTCTTCTGCAATACGGCTTGCCTTTTTCATTGCGGAAACAGCAGCACTTTCTTCACCTTCAAGTTTCATGCTGAAAGGAACACCGTTTTCTTGCACCAGACGTGAAAGGCACATACGCATGTAGGTAGGTAAATCTATGCCCAACCTTTCGCAAATACTTGCCGCTTTTATTCTTGTTGTATCATCTGCCCTGAATTGCACTAATGAATTTGCCATAATAAAATCTCCTGTTTTTATTTTATTATATACCATATTGTTTACATTTGCAAGCAAATGTAAACATTTTTGTTGTATTTACATAAAACAAGGCGGCGCGTTGCGCCGCCTTGGGTTAAAAATATTAGGCAAAATTTATTAAACATTCCACACTTCAACTTCGCCGCTGCTGTTGTAATGCCAGTAGTTACCGCTATTATACGGCTGCGTTTCGCTGTAGTAGTATATTGTTGCTGTTTCAAGCGGTTCATTATGCGCCCCTATCGTAACCGCTTCCCACTCTTCAGCCGTTCCCGTGTAATAAACACTTTCAAGCGATGTGCACTTATAGAAAGCATTACCACCTATTGAAATTACACTATATGATATTACTATATCTGTAAGAGAATAACAGTAACTGAAAGCATTACTACCTATTGAAATTACACTATATGGTATTACTATATCTGTAAGAGAATAACAGTAACTGAAAGCCGAATTTTCGATATAAGTTACGCTATCTGGTATAGTTATACTTTTAATAGAGCAATCATGGAACGCATAACTGCCGATAGATGTTACACTGTCGGGGATAGAAATATATGTAAGAGCGATACAGCTATAAAACGCATAATCTCCTATTGCAATTACACAGTCAGGTATAGAAACGCTTGTTATTATTTGATTCATATAAAAAGCATTTGCGTAGATTGAATAATTTACCGCTTCCCCATTTACAACTAGATCAGGCAAAACAAGTTCTGTATCACTGCCAATATAGCTTACAAGATAATAAGTATCGTTATCACTGTCAATATAGAATAAATAGTCGCCTTCTGATACCAAATGGCTTTCTCCATTTGTAGCAGTATAAACATTTTTCGCATAATAAGCAACATAACCATAATTTGTGCTACCGGCAACTATTTCAAGCGAAGACAAATTATATACTTCTATAAGCTTATCGCAACCTGTAAAAGCTGAACCGCCAATAGAATTTACACTATTACCTATCATCACACTTGTAAGCCAAATACATCTATCAAATGCACCAGCACCTATACTTTCGCAAACGCTGCCATCTTCAAAAACAACACTGATTATTCTGGGAGCAGACCCAGTATAGCTTGAGCCAAATAAACATGCAGGTATTTTTGTTACGTTTGCACCTATTGTTAAAATAACCCCACCACTTTTTTCGCCCGCATCACTAAAGATACCAGCAGTTTCAGATACATCTTCCATTGCAGTTGCGTTAAAGTTTATCTCTGTTAATGCATAGCAATTACCAAAAGCACCGCTGCCAATAGTTTCCACATTCTTACCTATGGTTAAACTTGTAAGCGATGTGCAATTAAAGAATGCAGAAGCACCGATAGACGTTACGCTATCCGGTATTATCACGCTTGTAAGCGATGTGCAATATCGGAACGCATAACTACCTATACTTTTGCAGGCACTGCCCTGCTCAAATATTACACTTGTTATATAATATGAGTGATCAAACAAACAGGCAGGTATATTTGTTACATTCGCACCTATTGTTACAGTTATCCCTTCGCTGTTTTGCCCGGCATTATAAAGTATTCCAGAACTAACTGAAGAACGATCTTCCATCGCCGTTGCGTTAAAGTTTATTTCAGTCAACGCTGTGCAATCATAGAACGCAGAACCGCCGATAGAAGTTACACTATTGCCTATAGTTACGCTTGTAAGCGATGTGCACTGACGGAACGCATACTTACCTATAGACGTTACGCTATCAGGTATTGTTACGCTTTTAAGAGATGTACAATAATAGAACGCATTCTCACCTATAAACGTTACGCTATCTGGTATTGTTACGCTTGTAAGTTCAAAACAATGATTATACGCATTATCGGCAATTACGGTTGTTCCTTCTTTAATTGAAGACTCTCCGGAAATATCCGAATCTGCTACTATAAGATAACTATCTATATAAAGAACCCCGTCTTCCCAATTACTACTGTCATTATAATATGCCGTGTTATAGAACGAAGAACTGCCGATAGAAGTAACACTATTTGATATTGTTATATTTTTAAGTGAAGTACAGCCATAAAAAACATATCCGCCGATAGATGTTACCCCTTTTGATATTATTACGCTTGTAATCGATGTACAATTATAGAAAGCGTAATCATTGATAGTTGTTATACCTTCTATCGTTATATTCTTGGCAAGAACTCCGCATAGATATAAATTGCCACCTGCGTAATTTAAAGGGTTCGAAGATATATGGTAAAAAGAGATACTTGCCCACTGGGAAGCCGCACCACCATAATAAACATTTTCTATCGACTTACAATAAGTAAATGCACTAATGCCTATTGTAATTACACTGACAGGTATGGTTATGTTTATAATGTAAACACAATAAGCAAAAGCGTTACTGCCTATACTTTCACACACGCTATTATCTTCAAATGCAACGCTGACTATTTTAGGCACATTATCCGTTGACGAATAAGGACAGAACATATATGCGGGTATTTTTGTTACGCTTGCGCCTATTGTTACCGTTATTCCGTCTCCGTTTTGCCCCGCTTTATAAAATACATAGTTGTTATAAGTAAAATCTTCAAGCTCGGCAGCGTAAACGGTTATTTTCGTCAAAGCGGTACAGTTATAGAAAGCATAGTTGCCGATTGTGGTTACACCCTTGCCTATTACTATAATAACAAGCAAAGTGCAGCCGTAAAAGGCGCTTTCACCTATATAAGTTACATTGCCCGCTATATATACGCTTGTTATTGCGGTGTTGCCGTAGAATGCTTTATCAGCGATCTGCTCTACAGGTAAGCCGTCATAAGTATTTGGAATAACAATCTCGGTATCGGTACAATCGCCCATACCGCTTACTATATAGTAATTTTCATCATCGCTCAATGTGTATTCCAGCCCTACTGAAGCTACAGCTTCTTCACCGCAATCCGTGCAAACACCGTCGGAACCGTAATTGTGCCCGTTGGCTGCTATACTTTCCGTTTTTACCTCGTCGCAGACTGTGCAGGTGTAAGTGATTACGCCTTTTTCTGTGCAGGTTGCTTCAACGGTTACAACTCCGTCATCCCATGTATGGCCGTTGGCGGCGACATAGTTGTCTTTATAGCTATCACCGCAACCGCTGCAGGTATACGTTGTATACCCCTGCTGCGTGCAGGTGGGCTCGGTTACTGCTGCTTCGTAAGTATGTTCCGTTATCTCTATCACGATAATAAGTATTACCGTTGTGCCGTTTGCGTCGGAAAAATATTTGTCGCAGGCGGGGCAGTACCAGTACTCCACATTGCCTTCTTTGGTGCAGGTTGCTTCCGTCCTTTCGGTGTGCGTAAGTTCATGCGCATGGTAGGTTGTACCGCCGCTATCCTTCACTTCCGTTAATGAAGAGCTGTCGGGGAACGCCGTCTCTATTACTTCGCTGTATTTTTCCATCAGTCCGTCAGAGAGAGTAAGATCGGTTACAAGCGTGCAGCCCGCAAAGGCATCTTTACATATGGTGGGGTTACCCAGAATTATAATTATAACTATATACTTGCAGTTGCCAAAGGCTTGTATGCCAATATAGATTATATTTGCGGGTATAGTCAGATCTGTAAGCGCAATGCAGCCGTAAAAAGCATAATCTTCTATCGTGGTTACGCTGTCGCCGAATACTATTAATATTAACTTAATGCAGTTTGCAAATGCGTATTTGCCTACCGTTTTAAGACCTGAACCGAACGTAACTTCTTCCAGCGAGCTGCAGCCATAAAAAGCGTAGTCTCCGATTTCAGTTACGTTATCGCCTATGGTTACGCTTGTAATTAAAGTACAGTCCTTAAAGGCGCTGTCATCTACGGCTGTTACGGGTAAACCGTTGTACGTATCGGGTATTTTTAACGCAGAAGACGTAACCGTACCTATTCCGCTTACGGTATAATATTTTTCATCTGCAGAAAGGGTAAAGTCCATTCCTTCCGCATAATCACATACGGTACATTCACCGTCCTGCATGCTGTGGGAAACGCTTTCAGTCTTCTCTCCGCAGACGGTGCACTCCTGCCAGTGGCTTGTTTCGTCAAACCCATAGCCGTTATATGTATGGTCGGTTTTGGCGACAACCTGCTGCTCCGTGATTACCGTGCCGCATACAGAGCAATGGCTGCCTTCCGTCAAGCCCGTTGAAGTACACGTTGCCGCCACCGCTTCATCCGTTACCGCGGTATGGGCGGTCTTTTCCACCACTATATCCGCAGCGGAAAGTTCCACCGTGCCGTTTACGTCGGCGTAAGATTTACCGCAGCCTGAGCAGTACCAGTATTCTATGTTGCCTTCTTTTGTGCAGGTGGCTTGTACCGCTTCCACTCTGGTAAAATCATGGGTGTGCGTTGCGTCTGAAGACGGGGTGTCCCCATCGGTATCACCGCCTGCGGTACCGCCTTCTGAGCTGTTGCACGAACTGCATGAACTGCACGAGCTGCAGGATACCCCGCAAGCGGACAGACCTATTGCCAGGCATACAGCCGATACTACAGCCAGTAAAACCAATATAAACTTCCTTTTCATATATTCTCCTGTAAATTTTTATGATTGATAAATTTTATTTTTATGTAACTACCATTTTACCACAACATTTTAACAATATCAACTGTAATTCATAACTTTAAAACAAAGCAAAAAGCCCGTACAAAGGTACGGGCATAAAAGTTGTTTTTACATTAAACTGTTTAGTTAAGGTCGTCTTCTTCGGCTACGTAAAAATCAAATACTTCCTGCAAAAGGGCTTCATCTTCTATAGGTTCAAGCACTTCTTCCTTTTCGTTAAGGCGGAAAATAACCACTTCGTCGTCGCCCACTTCGTCGTTGGGTTCGGCTGCAAGCAGCAGGGTATACTTTTCCCCCTTATATTCCGTTACGTCTAAAAGTCTGAATTTAACAACGTTGCCTTCGTCGTCTATAAGCTCTATTATTTCGTCTTCTTCGCCGCCGTCTTCGGGTACGTCAAGTAATTCTTCGTCTTCCATAAAAATCTCCTGTTTATTTTTTAATTGCGGATAAATACCCGTCTAATATGCTTGCAGCAGCAAGAGCGTCTACGTAATTTTTGTGGTGTCTGCTGTCTTTGCCGCCGGCGTAAAGCTGTTCGTGCGCAACCGCCGTTGTGTAACGCTCGTCTGCCGTTACTACGGGAATGGTGGTCGCTTCCTGCAGTTTACTTATAAAATAGCGGGTTTTTTCCGTCTGTTCCGATTCTGTACCGTCGGAATTGAGCGGCAGACCGCATACTATAGCCGTAGCACCCTTTTCCTGCACAATGGCAAGAAGGGCAGGTATATCTGCACTGAGCCCCTTGCGCCAATAGGTCTGCGAAGGCAGTGCGTAGGTATTGAACGGATCTGAAACGGCAACGCCGATGCGTCTGTCCCCTATATCGAACGCTATGTATCTTGCCACCGCCGCCTCCTGAAAATTAATAAGTAAAAGTATTATAACATTTAAATGCGGCTATTGCAAGCGTTAAAATAGAATTGGTTATAAATGTTTTGCCGGGATAGTTTTGTAGTAGTTTTGTGCGTTTGATGTACTACGATTCTTCGCTTACGCTCTGAATGACAGCCCCTGCGGGGCTGTACAGCTTACAGAGCTGTCATCTCGACCATAGTGGAGAGATCTCCAACCAGAAGAGTAACTTGTACAGTGCAACGTCAGTTGCAAATGCTTATTACCATGCTACAGGTGCAAAGCGGGGCGGTGTATCGCCGCCCCGCTTTGCTAAATTGCGGCAGACAATCAGTCTAAGCCGCCTTCTTCCTGCCCGTCTGCACAGGTGCAGCCAGCCTTTTCAAGCTTTTCGTCTATATACTTTTCGGCTTTGTCCATCATCTCTTCCTGGTTCTTTTTTATAAGAGCGCGAAGCTTGCAATTATTTGCAACTATAATGGCGCCGCCCGCCATACCTACCGCAAGACCTAACACAAATTTTTCCATATGTTTAACTCCTTTATATACCCGTAAAACAGTAATCGGACGGGTAATATCCTGCAATTATTTTGTGCGGAGAGTTAAAAATTATATGTGTAAAAATATGACAGCACGCTTTTAATTCTGTAAGTTCTTAACCTGCAGTTTTAGCAGGGCGTTTTCTTCGGTAAGCCTTTTTAGCGCCGCTGAAAGTCTTGCATTCTCTTGCTTTAAAGAGCCTGCAAGCCTGTCGTACAGCCCGTTTATTTCATTCTCTATGCGGCGCTGTGCATCGCCTTCTGCGGGCAGCCCGCACTCTTCCATAAGCTTTTTAACACGTTCGGGCTGTTTTGTGAGCACGTTGCGGTACTTGTTCTGGTAGCGCAGCATCAATTTGTCGTCGCCGCCGGCAAGGTCAAGCACAGCTTTGCGTACAGATACCCCCTTGCTCTTTTCGGTAAGTATGGCCTTTAAAATTTTGTCTGTCTCTTCATCGGTGAACGCACAAACGCTTTCTGCCTTTAAGTCCGTTCCCTTTAAAATTTTTTTGACGTCTTTATTGTCGGTACTTCTTAAAAGAGCGTAGTAGTAATTTCTTACGCTCCCCTTTGCCCTGCCCGATTTTTTGGCGTAGCCTTCAAAAAGGGAAGTAAGCGTCCTGCCCGCCTTCCTGCCCGTGTAAACGTACTGTACAAACGCCTTTGCTTCTTCTTCGGTATAGCCGTTTATTTTGCCCATAAATAGCACCTTCCTTTAAAATTTACATACTGTATATTGACATAAAAAACAATCATTATACATTAATTAATAAAAGAAGTTTTATGTAACGGCAGGTAAATATGAAGGTATATTTTGTATCGGCGGTGGAAGCCGCATTAAAATTAGACGGCGGATATGTTGGAATTATCGACGGCTTTGAGCGGTACTGCGAAATAGACTGCAAAAGCGGCGTGCTGGCAGAAGTTATACCCGACGGCAACCTGCAGCCGCTGAACTTTTTTATAAACGAAAACTTTTTTAAAAACCCGCCCCCGTTTGCCGATATTTACGCATGCGGCGGTTCACGCTTTATCTGTTTTAAAAATTTTTTACAAAAGGACAGTTCGCTTAAAATGCTTTTACAGTGCTCCTTTTTATCTATGACGGTTACGGTGTACCGCCAGGGCGGCATATTCGTCAGCTGTGAAGGTAAAGATTTTGAAACATACCGCCTGCCCGAATGTTACGCCCAGCCGCGCTATCAGGAAGTTACGGCGGGCGGCAACAGGCTGCTTGCGCTGTACGGCGGCAGTTGGCTTACGCTTATAAACCAGAACGGAAAAATTGTGTTCATGAATGAAGTAGAAAGCTGTTCGTTCGGGGATATTATAGAAGTAAAAGCGCCGCTGCACACCTGCGCAGACAGCTACGCCGAATGCCAGTTTACCTATAGCGGAAAGGGCTTGGCGGCGGCGGGCAGCCGTACCGTAGAAAGGGTACCGCAGGGCAAAGAACTTCTGCCGTTTGTATTTTTTGAAAGGGTGCTGTGCTGCGGCGATTACGGTGCGCTGCTGTGCGACGATCTTAAGCCTAAGGCAGGCAGCCTTAAAAAGTATCTGGGGAAATTTACGGGCGTTACCGTGCCGACAGCGGACTTTTATTCCGCCCATGAAGATGAAAAAGCGGCAGGGCTGGTGTACAGCAAGAGCGGGCTGTACGAGATAATTTATTACGCCATAGACGAAGAAAACGGCAAAATTACAAACATAAGACCTGTGTGAAGGTTAACGTTATTCCGCCGATTCAATGCTTTTTACCACATTTATAAAACGTTATTATTTTTAAACATCGCTTCTGCCGCCCAACCTGCTGGTCGCCAGTACTGGCGGGATTGCCACGCGGTAGAGCCCGCTCGCAATGACGTATAGTGTTCGGTCGTTTAAATAAGGCAAACTGATACATTGTTCCGCTCTTGCCTTCCCCTTTTATGGGACGAGCCGCCATTTCTTTAAACAGCACAAATGCGCTGTTTATGGCGGCGAGATGAGCAAGCACATATTCAACGTGCTTGCGGTGCCCGAAGCGACTGATGACCTTACAGCCGCTGAGACGGGTGGCAGCGAAGCTGACGGATGAGGGGATACTCCTGCCTTTCCTTATTTTTTTCTGCCGTTCGGCTGACCAAGTATGTCATTGCGAGCGTAGCGTGGCAAGCTCGCCCGAACGGGCGGCAGTAACGTTATTCCGCCGATTCAATGCTTTTTACCGCATTTATAAAAGCGTGTTTGTCGTTTATTATCTACCCAACAAACAAGGCACCCCGTATACGTAACGCATACGGGGTGCACTTTAATTATCTTAATTAAAATCAATATTTTGTTATTTTAACAGACTTGATTATAATGGGTTCTACCGTTAAGGTATAATCTACTTCGGTTGCGGCGTTGGCAATCTGCTCTATATTATCGGTATAAACGCTCTCTGCATCAACGGTAAACTTATCGGTATCGTCGTTATAGTTATCGTCTATATAGTCGTCTATAGCTTCTAACAGGTCTTCTAACGTATCAAGGTCGTCGTCGCTGCGCAGTGAACCGAACGTAGCGTAGCTTGACGTGCTAAGAGCAGAGCTGTCGGAAACCTGTATGGCAAACAGGCTGGTTGCGCTGTTGTACTGGTAGTCGCGTACAAGAACTTCTTTCTTGTTGGTCTTTACGTAAACCTGAGCCTTGGCGGTGTCGTCTATAACCTTGGTGGTATAGTACATTTTAAGGGAACCCTTTATAGCCTCCCTTTCGCCGTTTTCTATGGTATGGCCGTTGTTAGAAAATTCACCGTATACGGTATGGTAAGCAGCTGAGCTGTCTACCGTCATATTGTCGTTTTTATCGTAGCCGCTGTAGTTTGTGTATACGCTTGCGGTAAGTGCGCTGCTGGTGTAGAACAGATCGTAATAGTTATCTCTTGCGCCGTTAAAATTAGTATCTTCAAGGTTGTTGGCGCTAAGATACTCTGTCATAGAAGCGTTGGAGCAAGCATCCGCATAAGTGCCGGCATCGTCTGTCATAACATCGTAAGCATAACCGCCGCCGTACCAGTCGGTAGACGTGTAGTCGTGTATTATGGTGTTATCGTAAAAGCCTGCGTCGGCAAGTTCGATAAAATGGCGAACGGTTACGGGGTACATATTCCTGTAAAGGGTATATTCCAGCTCGTACGTTTCGCTGTTGAATTCTATTGTGATTTTTGCGCGGGCATGGTTTGTTTCTATTGTGCAGCCGGAAAGTGCGGCGGCACCGCCTATTGTAGCTGCAACGGCACCTATGCACAGTGCGCGAAGTACTTTATTGAATTTCATATATTCCGCCTTAAAAAGTTTTATAAAACGATACAGTCTAAGTTTACTTGTTTTTACCCTTTCAGTCAAGCAATTTAGTCCGCTGCAACCAAATTTTCGCACCTTACACAATTAAAAATTATCAACCATCGCAAAAATGCGTTAAATAGAGCGGGACTTCGTGTTTTGCTCACCTTACCTTATCTGAATAAAATACTGATTCTGCGGTATGCAAAAAGCGGGCAAGTCCGCTTGCCCGCTTTGCTTTTAACTTAAATTATTCAAGAACTGCGGTTGCGCCTGCTGCCTTAAGGTCAGCAACGATCTTTTCAGCCTCTTCCTTAGGAGCGTTCTCTTTAAGCACGCCGCCTTTTTCTACTGCAGCCTTAGCTTCTACAAGGCCAAGACCTGTGAATGCACGTACAACTTTGATAACGTCGATCTTCTTAGCGCCAACGTCTTTAAGAACTACGTTGAATTCTGTCTTTTCTTCTGCTGCGGGAGCTGCTGCTGCGCCTGCTGCGGGAGCTGCTGCTACTGCTACGGGAGCTGCTGCTGAAACGCCGAATTTTTCTTCAAGAGCTTTAACAAGTTCGTTGAGTTCAAGTACGGTCATAGAACCGATTTCGTCTATAAATTTATTGATATCTGCCATTTTAATGTTCCTCCGATGGATTTTAAATTAATTTATTGTTCCCGTTTTTGCGGTCGGGTAACCGTTATAGTTTGTTAATCTTGCGATTAACCTTCTGCCTTGCTTTTGGCAATGCCGTCGAGTACGCGGACGATTCCCGACATAAGGTTGTTTAACACGCCTGCAAAATTTGCGATGGGCGCCTGCATAGAACCGAGCATCTTTGCAACAAGTTCTTCTTTGGAAGGCATTGTAGCAAGCGCGGTTACACCCGCTTTGTCTACGTAAGCGTTATCTGCAAAGCCGCACTTTAAAATTACTTTTCCGTCGTAATCTTTTGCAGCTTGCGACATAAGCTTTGCCGCCGTTATCTCGTCGCCGGAAAATGCTACCGCTGTAGGGCCGTTAAGCGCTTCGTCAAACTGGTTGTAACCAAGGTCGTTGAATGCTTTGCGCACAAGGGTGTTTTTGTAAACCTTGTATTCGCAGCCTGCTTCCCTGCACTTATTTCTTAATGCAGAAACTTCAGCTACCGTAAGCTTGTTATAGTCTACGAATATAACAGATTTAGACGCCTTTATTTTGTCGGTAATTTCCTGGACAACTACTTTTTTAGCTTCAAAATTGGCTGACAATTTGTTACCTCCTATATTAATGATAAAAATAAGTCCTTACACCGCAGGGGCATAAGGACGTAAAATACATAATATATGGCGTAAAGCCGTTCGTCGCCTTATTCCTGAGCCGGTAATATTGAGCCTTGCGGCGCCGACCTTCTGCGGAAAATTAGCTTATTTATTTTTGTTCTAAAACAGTATATTTGCTTTTAAGCAATTTGTCAACTGTTTTTGCGATAAATTTTTTTTACCGCATTTAAGCCTTCCCCCTCAAGGGGAAGCCATAACAAGGTGTTTATTATTAACCCTTGTTGTAGCTTACCTTAACGCCGGGGCCCATTGTAGAGCTTAACGTAACGCTCTTGATGTACTGGCCCTTTGCTGCGGCGGGTTTAGCCTTTACTATTGCTTCCATAAGGGCGTTGAAGTTTTCGGCAATCTTTTCTGCGCCGAAAGACTTTTTGCCTATGGGGCAGTGGATAATAGCCGTTTTGTCAAGGCGGTATTCAACTTTACCTGCTTTAACTTCTTTAACGGCTTTAGCTACGTCCATAGTAACCGTACCAGACTTGGGGTTGGGCATCAAGCCCTTGGGGCCCAATATCCTACCTATCCTACCAACTACGCCCATCATATCGGGGGTGGTAATCATTACGTCAAAGTCGAACCAGTTATCGCGCTGTATACGCTGGATGGTTTCTTCTGCGCCTACATAGTCGGCACCTGCTGCCGTAGCTGCGTCTGCCTTGTCGCCTTTTGCTATAACAAGAACTTTCTTTGTTTTACCTGTACCGTTGGGAAGCACCAGCACACCGCGGACCTGCTGGTCTGCCTGGCGGGGGTCAACGCCCAAACGGACGTGAAGTTCTATAGTTTCATCAAAGTTTGCTTTTGCTGTGCCAAGGGTAAGGTTTACAGCTTCGGCAACTTCGTATGATTTGGAATGGTCGTATGATTTTACGCTTTCTGCGTATTTCTTGCCAACTTTCATTGTATGTTACCTCCTGCCTTACTCTTCCACAGTAACGCCCATAGAGCGTGCCGTGCCTTTTACCATGCTTTTAGCTGCTTCTAATGTAGAGCAGTTTAAATCGGGCAGTTTGGTCTTTGCAATTTCTTCTACCTGAGCCTTGGTGAGCTTGCCCACTTTGTCCCTGTTGGGGCGGGCGCTTGCCGTATCTATACCCAGTGCCTTTTTAATAAGTACGGGTGTAGGGGGCGTTTTAAGGATAAAGGTAAAGCTTCTGTCCTGATAAATGGTAACTACGCAGGGGATAATCAAGCCTGCTTTGTCTGCGGTTTTTGCATTGAATTCCTTAGTAAAGCCGGGTATGTTGATACCGTGGGGGCCAAGGGTAGAACCTACAGGGGGTGCAGGTGTAGCCTTGCCGGCAGGAAGCTGCAGTTTTACAACCGCGGTTATTTTTTTAGCCATAAAAAAATTTCCTCCTATGTGGTTATAGCGGATACGCCATTAAAAAAGATTTAACGTATTCTCCCACATATATATTCACGAATTTCTTTTTGCATTGCTGTGCAAAAACAAATTCCGTGATTTTTAAAGACAAACCAACCTTGCATAAATGCTGCGGTTGTTTTTTCTTTCTTTTGCGCATATGCTCAGGGCATAGATATTGTATAATGCGCAAAATTCAATCTTTTACCTTAAGCTGCAAGTAGGTTGCAGCAAATAGGGACGAGCAACACATTTCTCTAAACAGCACTTATGCGCTGTTTAGGTGTTGCGAGATGAGTTTGCGCATAGTGAAAGGCGCAAACGGTGCCCGAAACGGCGGTTGTCCTTGCCGCCGTTGAGAACTTACGCACAGCAAAGCCGCACCTTCGCAAAGTTATTATCTGAAAATAATAGCCGCAATTTGCTACGCAAATATGCGTTTTTTTGTTAATCTTGCCTTATTATAAGCGACACACAACCCTATGTCATTGCGCGTGAGCGATAGCGCTACTTTGCGCACCTTATTGTAAAAGATTTCAGATTATAAGGCGCAGATATTGCCACTCTTACGCACGGCAAAGCCGCACGTGCGCAACGCTATTATTTTTTTTAATAAGCCGCTTTTTGCTTACGCAAAAGAGCAATTTACTCTTCTATCTTTCTTATCTGGATGAATTCTACTTCTACGTCGGTAGTTCTGCCAAAAAGCTCTACGCTTACCAGCGCCTTCTGGGCAGGAATGTTCAGCTCTTTTATAATACCGTCAAACCCTTCTAACGGGCCGGCGTCTATATTCACCTTTTCGCCTACGGCAAAGTCTGCGTCCACCACCACTTCTTCAAGGCGCATTTTGCGGATCTCCGCCTCTTTCATGGGGATAGGTCTGCCCTGCGGACCTACAAAGCCCGTAACACCCCTTGTATTGGTAACCCAATACCAAAGCTGGTTAGAGTAGATCATCTTTATAAAAACATAGCAAGGCAACAGCTTGCGCTCTACAAGTTTGCGCTTGCCGTTCTTTTCTTCTATGGTGGTTTCCATAGGAATCTTCACGTCAAAAATCTGATCCTGAAGATTATTATTTTCTATAAGCCTCTGCAAGCTGTCCTTTACCATCGATTCGTATCCCGAATAGGTGTGAAGGATATACCAACAGGGCGTAGTTTCAGTAAAGTCAGGCATTACGGTTTAATCTCCGATACTTGTAACAAGGTCTAAAAGTGCCTGCAAACCAAAGTTGATACCTGTAACAACTATAAGGAAGGCAAGAACTACTACAAGAACGACGCCTGTAGATTTTACTACCTTGGGGAAAGTGGGCCACGTTACCCTTTTAAGTTCAGAAAAGGTTTCTTTAAGGCGCCTGCCCATACGTACGAAAATATTGGGTTTTTTGGTTTCTGTTTTAGCCATAAGATAAACTCCGTTTACTCGTGAATTTCTTTTTGAATTGCTGCTCAAAAACAAATTCACGACTTTTAAAGACATACCAACCTTGCATAAATGCTGCGGTTGTTTTTCTTTCATCTGCGCATTTGCTTATTACATAACGCGCAAAATTCAATCTTTTACCTTAACATATCTGACCACCATTCTTGCCTTCCATTGGGGGAAGGTGGCAGTATAGCTGACGGATGAGGGATATACCCATTATAAACTACCGCCTATTTTTTAATCCGATGTTACGGTAAAAAGCAAACAACAAAGAAAAAATTACTTGGTTTCTTTATGTTCGGTGTGCTTTTTGCAGAAAGGGCAGTACTTAGAAATAACAAGCCTGTCGGGATCGTTACGCTTATTCTTGTAGCTGTCGTAATTCCTGTGTTTGCACTCGGTACATTCAAGAGTTATCTTTGCTCTTACTGATGCTTTCTTCATTATAGAAAACTCCGTACAAAAAAATTACACCCCCTCAAAGAGATGTAGACAAAGTTTACCACACAAATTTGCGGCTGTCAACCCTTTTTGGGAATGTTTTGTAAAAAACTTTTTTTCTATTATAATAATTAACACTTCTTGCCGTCTTTAAGGAAAGGCAAGGTGTGGCAATGTACAAATTGCTCTAACTATTAGGAGATCTCTCCACGCGTTCACTAACGCTCACTTGGTCGAGATGACAACCCTACGGGTTGTACTTCTCAACAGCGGCAAGGACAACCGCTGTTTCGGTCGCCGCAAACGCCTTGCATTATGCGTTTGCTCATCTCGCAACACAGCAACAGCGCACTGTGCTGTTGCAAGAACTGTGTTGCTCGTCCCGCAGGGCTGTCATTTCGCGTGAGCGATAGCGCAATGACAGAGAGTGTTCGGTCGTTTTTTCTCCCTTGGCTTCCCCTTCTATGGGGGAAGCTGGCGCATAGCGACTGCGTGAGCGTAGCGAAACTCTGCGCACCACATAATTGTTCTATAATATGGCGCAGATGAGGGGATATTCCTGCCTTTCCTTATTTTTCTGCTAATCGGTTTTTTAATGCGGTTTAAAGTAGTCCCCTCATCCGCCCGTTGGGCACCTGTCTCAGCGGCTGTAAGGGCATCAGCCGCTTCGGGCATCGTTTGCGCCTTGCACTATGCGCAAACTCATCTCGCCGCCATAAACAGCACATATGTGCTGTTTAAAGAAATGGCAGCTCGTCCCGTAAAAGGGGAAGGCAAGATGTGTTGCGTTGCGCCCAACCTGCTGGTCGCCAGTCCTGGCGCGCGAGCGAGACGACACTCTGCGCACCGCATTATAAAAAAGGCTTCAGATAAATGGGCGCAGATATTGCCACGCGGTAGAGACCGCTCGCAATGACGTGTGGTCTACTGTCGTTTGCAATAAGGTGAAAAAGTAGCGCTGACGCTCACGCGCAATGACAAAGAATGCGCTGTCGTTTACAATAATGCAAAAGATTTGCGTGAACAGTCTATTTTATATCCCCGCCTAAGGGGATATACGGGTCAAGCCCCATTTTTATTTTCATATACATGGCTATGGGCGACGCCATGGGCATTACCTTAAAGCCGAGCGAGCCGAACGCAGATACCGACTGGTACTCTACCCCGTCCCACGAACAGGAGATATAAAAAGGTATCCCCCTTTCCTTTGCCGTCTGGGCAAACCTGCGGATATTTTCGCTGACCGTATCGGCAGTGCCTGAATGGTAAGCATCCAGTATAACGGCACGCACTCCGTCGGGTATGGTATCTGGGTAATACAGCCCCGGTGCGCAGTTCAGCATAAGCACTTTGCCGCCTTCGGCAAGCTCCTTTATATCGGCAGTTTTCTGCCCGTCTGCACATTCGGTATAATCGGAGTTTTTGTTGAATTGCCCCCAATATATGTCGCCGTAAACGCCGTTTAAAGAGTACAGCCTGTCGTCGTACGGCATATACGGCAGAACCCTTGTGGCGCGGTGTATGTTGGTAGCCTGCTCACCGCGGTTTAAATAACTTATAAACACACCCCTGCCGCCCTTACGCTCTATAAAATCTACCGCGGCGATAAAGTTATCTACTCCGTTTGCACGTGCGTCGGTAAGGGGGTAATTGCTTGAAACAAAAACCACGGGTGCGCAGTCTGCGCCCAATACGTAGCTTGCCGCGCAGGCGGTATATTGCAGGGTATCGGTACCGTGCGTTACAATAACGCCGTCGGCTCCGCCGTCAAGCTTTTCACGTATACAGCGGCAGATGAGCGCCATATAGCCGTCGGTCATATTTTCGCTCAGCACCGAAAGCGGCTGGCTGATGTCAAAGTTGCAGTCTCTGCCGCTTCTGCTTTTATATTTTTCCAAAAGGATGAACGCCGCACCGCCGTCAGGCTGGATGCTGTTCCCCCTTTTAAGGCTGCCGATAGTGCCGCCCGTAAAAATTACGCTGATTTTTTTCATATTATACGATTGGGTGTGTTTTTTTAACACTGAATGACAGGCAACGCTAATACGTTGTCCCACTCTTGGCTCCCTTATTAGGGGAGCTGCCCGTATAGGGCTGAGGGGTTCACCTTATTACTCGGTACAAAACCCTTCCCCCACTACGTGGTCCCCCTTCCCTAATAGGGACGGCAAGATGTAGTAATGTGCTCGCCTATCCTACTGGGATGGCAAGGCGTTTTAATGTGCTCTCCCTACCCCCCCCACAAGAAAGGCAAGGTACCTGGCAGAAAAAAATTAAAGATACTATCTTACAACGAGCCATAGTTGCGGGGGAATTGGATAACGTCCCTTATGTTGGGCACGCCCGTTACGTACATAAGCGCCCTGTCAAGCCCAAGGCCGAAACCGCTGTGCGGCACCGTGCCGTATTTACGGGTTGCAAGATAGCCCGTGTACGCTTCCAATGGCATATTTCTTGATTCCATAGCCGCCTTCAGCTTGTCGTAGTCGGCTTCCCTTTCGCTGCAGCCGATAATTTCGCCGATGCCTGGAACAAGCAAATCTGTTGCCGCCACCGTCTTGCCGTCGGGGTTCTGCTTCATGTAAAATGCTTTGATGGCTGCGGGATAGTCGGTAACGAATACGGGTTTTTTGTAGTACTCATCCGTTAAATACCGCTCGTGCTCGCTCTGCAGGTCGCACCCCCACTCTACGGGGAATTTAAAGTCTTTACCAGATTTTTTAAGAATTTCTATAGCGTTGGTATACGTTACCCTTGCAAAGTCGCTTTCTACCACGTGTGTAAGCTTGTCTATAAGCCCCTTTTCTACCCACTGGTTAAAGAACTGCATTTCATCTGGGCAATTTTCCATTACGCTCTTTATGATGTACTTGATGAACTCCTGGGCGATTTCTATAATGTCGTCAAGTTCGGCAAAGCATACTTCGGGCTCTACCTGCCAGAATTCTGCTACGTGCCTTGTGGTATTGCTGTGCTCTGCCCTGAAAGTAGGTCCGAAGGTATATATCCTGCCAAGCCCCATTGCAGCCATCTCCCCTTCAAGCTGGCATGAGACGGAAAGACCTGCCTTTTTGCCGAAGAAGTCGTCTGCATAGTACTCTTCCGCCGTTTTGTAGTTTGCGTTCCACGGCTGCGTGGTAAGGCGGAACATCTCGCCCGCACCTTCGCAGTCGCTGCCCGTTATTATGGGTGCGTGCAGGTACTTGTAACCGTGCGCCTGGAAGTAAGTGTGTATTGCCATAGACAGCTGCGAGCGTACGGCAAACACCGCTTCAAAGTACCGCGTCCTTGTGCGCAGATGGGGTATAGTGCGCAAAAAGTCTAACGTGTGTCTCTTTTTTTGCAGCGGGAAGTCAGAAGGGCATACACCCAATACCTGTATATCATCTGTATTTATCTCTATTATATTCCGCTCTGAAGCAATAAGAATACCCGTTACTTTAAGCGAAGCACCGACGCACATGGCCTGCTTTAAAGCCGACTGGTCGGCAGATTTTTTCTGCACTACCAGCTGTAAATTTTTGAGCGTGGTGCCGTCGTTGAGTTCTATAAAAACTATTTCAGAAGAATCTCTTGCGGTACGCACCCAGCCGCAGACGGTAACCTGCTTCTGGATGTAATTGTCTTTGTTTGCAAAAAGTTCACTTATATCGGTATGTTTCATAATAAATTCCCCTAAGCCGCAATGCGGCATTTGTTTTACCCGACAAGTATACCATATTGCATTAAAAATGTAAATAACAAAAATAAAAAAATTGCAGTTAAATAAATTTTAACTGCATTGTTGCGGCTGTTAGTTATATTAAGGTATTCTGATTATTTAAAGCGGCAATACATATAAAAAAACGATGATACGCATTTGCAGCTTACGCTGCACGGTGCATTATGCTTTTACTGTTTGGAGATCTCTCCACTGCGGTTTGCGCAGTTATTATCTGAAACCTTTTATATTAAGGTGCGCAAAGTAGCGCTATCGCTCACGCGAGATGACAGCTCTACGAGCTGTACAGTGCAAAGCACTGTCATTCAGAGCGTTAGCGAAGAATCGTATAAACCCTTCAGTCTGCTTCGCAGCCAGCTTCTACTGTGTATGCTTCGTTACCTAATAGGAACGCCTTTAGCTCGTTCATAGAATTACTACGATTGCCACGCCGCTATGCGGCTCGCAATGACAGGCGGCTGTTGCCGCCTGTACAGCCCCAACGGGGCTGTCATTTCGCGTGAGCGATAGCGCAATGACAGAGAGTGTTCGGTCGTTTTTTCTCCCTTGGCTTCCCCTTCTATGGGGGAAGCTGGCGCATAGCGACTGCGTGAGCGTAGCGAAACTCTGCGCACCACATAATTGTTCTATAATATGGCGCAGATGAGGGGATATTCCTGCCTTTCCTTATTTTT
>JAJQDC010000039.1:0-33775 GCA_021202395.1 Clostridia bacterium
CTTGCCTTCCCTGTGGGGTAGTGGAGCAACGCTACACACCTTGCCTTCCCCTTTTATGGGGGAAGGTGCCCAACGGGCGGATGAGGGGACTACTTTAAACCGCATTAAAAAACCGATTAGCAGAAAAATAAGGAAAGGCAGGAATATCCCCTCATCAGTCGCTACGGGACACCTGTCTCAACAGCGGTAAGGGCAACCGCTGTTTCGGGCACCGCAAACGCTTTACACTATGCGTTTGCTCATCTCGCCGCCATAAACAGCACATATGTGCTGTTTAAAGAAATGGCGGCTCGTCCCATAGAAGGGGAAGCCAAGAGAAAAAACGACCGAACGTATTAGTCATTGCGCGTGAGCGATAGCTCTACTTTGCGCACCTTACTATAAAAGGTTTCAGATTATAAGGCGCAGATATTGCTACGCCGCAATAGCGGCTCGCAATGACAATCACACCTTGCCTTCCCCTTTTATGGGGGAAGGTGTCGGCGTAGCCGACGGATGAGGGGATAATACGTTAACCTTATTATACGACCGAACACTATACGTCATTGCCGCGCTACGCTCGCAATGACCAGCTTGATAAGCCGATGGTGAAGTGTAGATTACCACATCTTGCCGTCCTTATTAGGGAAGGGGGACCACGAAGTGGGGGAAGGGTTTTGTACCGTAAAAATAATGTGAACCCCTCAGCCCGTTGGGCAGCTCCCCTAATAAGGGAGCCAAGAGTGGGACAATGTATTGACGTATCTTATTATAAACGACCGTAACTTGCTTTCCCTTGTGCGGGTAGGGGAGCAACGCACTACACCTTGCCTTCCCCTTTTATGGGGGAAGGGTGAGTCAACATTTCTCAAAACAGTGTAGTACACTGTTTTGGTTGACGAACAGAGCAAACGCATAATGCAAAGCGTTTGCGATGACCGCGTGAGCGATAGCGCTACTTTGCGCACCTTATTTTAAAAGGTTTCAGATAAATGTGTGCAAAAACGGCGGTTTTACCTTGCCGCCGTTGAGAGCGGCGTAGCCGACGGATGAGGGGATAATCACGTTATTTTACGGCACAAAACCCTTCCCCCACTTCGTGGTCCCCCTTCCCTTACAGGGACGGCAAGATGTGGTATGTAACTCCCTACCTAAAGGTACTCATTTGCACTATATTATAGAACATTTTATAAAACATTATTACCCACGCCAACTCAAATTACAATTTTGCCGTTTATGAAGCTGTCAAAAAAGCTGTCTAAATCTACACCCGTATTCACAAAGCTGGCAAACAGGTCTTCGGGGGCGGCAATCTTATAAATACAGCTCTCGTAATAATTTTTCAGTCCTTCAAAAAACCTGTCGTCGCCGATAGATTTACGCAGGGTGTTGAACATTATCATCGCCTTGTTATACGCAATATTCACGTATTCATATTCGCTTACAAACTGCGAAAGGCTCCTTGACATGGTTGTGTCGGCGTCGCCAAAAATCTGGTTATATACGGTATAGTACGCCCTGTAAGAATCGGTTGCGCTGTTTACCAGCCCCGTTAGTGTTATGGAATATCCGCTACTCTGTTCAAAAAACAGTGCGGTACAGTATTCGGCAAGCCCTTCGTCCTGCCAGGCGTTGTTTATCTGGTCGCTGCCAACCATTGCGTACCACCACTGGTGGGCGTTTTCGTGTACTATGGTAAGGCAAGCGTCGTCGCCCGTGATGGTATCGCCTATCATGGTAAGGGCGGGGTATTCCATTCCGCCTATGGCAAAGCCCGTCTGCACCACGGCAAGGGTGGGGTAAACGTACTGCCCGAAGCTGTCTGCAAAATATTCAAGACTTTCGCATGCGGCGTTAAGCTTTGTCTGCGGGTCGTCATCGTCATAATAGTAATATGTTACCTGCACGCCGCTTACCGTCTGCGTAAGTGTGGTAAATTTATCGGAAAGCACCATGGCAAAATCACGGGCGTTATCTAATTGATAGCTGCATATGCGGCGATCACCGCTCGTTTTGTCGGTTACAATGCTGCCGCTTGAAGCGCATTCATACCCCGCAGGCATATCTATCGTAACGGTGTAGTCGGCACATTCCGAAAGGAAGGGGTCGCCGTCGGAATAGTATATGCACTCCACAAACTCACCGTCTTCAAACGCACATACTATGGGGTAAAAGTTACCTAAATTCACGCTATTTTCGCAGATGCCCGTGCGGTGGTTTACCTTTGCAAGCGCAAGGGTATAATCTATAGTAACGGTAGTGCTGCCGCCCGCTTCAAGCCCGCTTTTAAGCGTTACGACAAGTATATTTTCATCTTCGCCGCAGACGCTCCATTCTGTGCAGCCGTCTACCGAATTTACCGTCATTCCGCCGTAGCTTGTGCCGCCGTAGTACGCCTTTGTGCGGTACGTTTCAGAGACGGGCTTATACAACGCCCCTTCCCAGTAGGCGTTGCCGTACAGATTGAATTTTATCTCGGTAAGGGTTGTGCCCGTGCTGTTGTAGTAGGTTACGGCGGTTGTGCCGCTTAAAGTTCCCTCTTCTTCGTTGTAAGTAACGTCAATGTCGTAGCCCGTTGCGGTTACGCTTTCGTGGCAGGCGGTAAGCGGCGCAAGGCTGGCTGCCGCAAGAGCGGCGGCAAAAAATACAGCAAATTTTTTCATAGCAAAATTATTTTATGCGGCTGTGATTACAAATAGAATAGTTACAAAAAATTTGCCGTTAAACAGGGCATAGTATGGGGTTAACTGTGGGTTTAACATTTTTTTGGCGGCATAAATATTATATATGGTATGAAAGTTTGCGTAGTAAGCTCTGCGGGCGGGGCGTTGCCGCCGTGCGACCTTGCGCTTTACGGCTTTAATTTGTTGGGCGAAGTAAATTACGAAAGCGAGCTTAAAGGTAAAACGGATAAATTTGAAGAAGCAGCCCGCATATCCCGTGCTGGCGGCTGCTGCGTGGTGTGCGGCTGTAAAACAGTTTCACGCGGGGCAGTGCGCAAATCTGCCGCCGTGGCAGACAGGGGCAGGCTTTTGGGGATATCGGATATGAACCACGTTATAGACGGCGAAGAGTACAAGAGCGGTGCGTACCTTGGGCTGTACACCGCGGGCGGCTACAAGGTGGGCGTGTGCATAGAAAACGACCTTATGTTCCCCGACGGCATCCGCGCCCTTTCTGCCTGCGGCTGTAACATTATCGCCTGCGTGATGGAAGGGGCAACCGACTTTGTCCCGCCCATGCTTGCAAGGGCGTATGCCTATTTGTACGGCGTGCCGTTTGTTTTATGCACGGGCAGGGCTGCCTACTTTGCAGAATCGGGCGGCGGGCTGGTTGGTTCGGTGCAGCCCGTTACCGTTTTTGAAAGCGACGTAAAAAATTCTTACCGCCTGGTAACGGAGCGCGTAAGGGGGCTATACGGCGATGAGTGCGCCGACTATTAATTTTATAAAAATAATTATGCAAACGGCTCTGCACGGTTGATTTTTTGTATGGCTTTTGATATAATGTAATTTGAAATAATATCGGATAACACCATACGGAGAATTTTGCAATGTACAGTATGACCGGCTACGGCAGGGGTGAATATAAACAGGGCGGTATAGAACTTACCGTAGAAATTAAAACGGTGAACAACCGCTACCTTGACGCTGCGGTAAAGTGCCCCAAGGTATTTACCGCTTACGAAGAAGTTATACGCTCTGCCGTACGCGAAAAGCTTACCCGCGGGCATGCAGACGTATTTGTAAGCCTTACCGACAAAAGGGAAAAGAGCAAATCTTTGTACCTTGACGTTGCGGCGGCTAAATCTTATGTGGAAGCGGCTGAACAGATAAAAAAACTTTTTCCCCTTCTTGAAGACGATTTTACCGTAACGTCGCTTATGCGCTACCCCGACGTGTTAAAGCAGGAAGAAGTGCAGGGTGCCGACGAAGAGCTTATTTCTGCGCTTACCCGGGCGCTTGACGGTGCACTTGAAAATCTTAACGCCATGCGCGCCAAAGAGGGAGCGAAATTAAAGGCAGACATGCTTTCGCGTATGGATACAATAAAGTCGCTGGTAGATAAAATTACCTTGCGAGCTCCGCTGGTGTCGCAAGACTACAAACAGCGCCTGGTAGAAAAGATAAAAACTTACCTTGAAGGGCTTGAACCCGACGAAGGTAAACTTCTTACCGAAGTGGCGCTGTTTGCCGACAAGAGCAACATAGACGAAGAGCTTACCCGCCTTAATTCTCATATAGACCAGTTCAGGGATATCTGTACCGACGGCGTGGTGGGCAGGAAGCTTGACTTCCTTGTGCAGGAGTTCAACCGCGAAGCCAACACCATATGTTCAAAGAGCAACGATATAGTAATAACCAAGTGCGGGTTAGACCTTAAAAACGAAATAGAAAAGGTCCGCGAGCAGGTGCAGAACGTTGAATAGCCAAAGGAATATACTTATTGTAATATCCGGCCCGTCGGGCGTCGGCAAGGGCACAATAGTAAACCGCCTTATGGGCGGCAATAACAATATGGTGCTCAGCGTGTCCTGCACTACGCGCCAGCCGCGCGAAGGGGAGCAGGACGGCGTTTCTTACTTCTTTGTAAAAAAAGAACGCTTTATGCAGATGATAGAGCGCGGGGAGCTGTTAGAGTATTCTGCCCACTTCGACAACTACTACGGCACGCCGAAGAGCTTTGTAGAAGACAAGCTTAAGCGCAGCGACGTCCTGTTGGAGATAGAAGTAGACGGCGCTCTGCAGGTGAAAAAATCTCACCCGGAGGCGGTACTGATAATGCTGCTGCCGCCCAGTGAAGGCGAGCTGGAACGCCGCCTTAAAAACCGCGGAACGGAGAGCGAAGAAAAGATTGCGCAAAGGGTAAGCCGTGTAAAGTACGAATTATCCCGCGCAGGTGAATACGACTACCGTGTGGTAAACGACGATTTAGACGTAGCCGTACAGCAAATCAAGGACATTATCCGCAAGGAAAAGGAGATAAAAATATGATTAACCAACCTTCTGTAGACGTTATGCTTACAAAACTTTCTCAGGACGGACACACCGCATCTCGTTACGAACTTTGCGTAGTTGCCTCTAAACGGGCACGCCAGATAATAGAACAGAACGGCGGGCGGGAAGATGTATCCCGCCTGAAGGAACTTTCCATCGCCTGCACCGAAATCGCTTCAGGTAAAGTGGGAAGCATAAAAGACTGAGTTTGGTTCACGCAATTTCTTTTGAATGGCTGTTCAAAAGAAATTGCCGTGAGTTGAGAAGACAACAAAGCCGCATGTGCGCAAAGTTATTTTTTTATTAAGCCGCTTTTTGCTTGCGCAAAAGAGCGATTTAACCCATTCTTGCCTTCCCCTTTTATGGGGGAAGGTGTCCGAAAGGACGGATGAGGGGATTATATTTACCCCAATTACCCCCCCATAATATACCGCAAATAATGCGGTAAGGAAGTTAAAACGTGTACGCACAGGTAATAGTAGACATAGCCCACAGCAATGTGGACAGAATATTTGAATATTCCTGCGGCGAAGACGTTAAAGCGGGCTGCAGGGTAAAAGTTCCCTTTGGCGGAAGGGTGATAGACGGCTTTGTAATGGCTGTAAGCCCCGTAAGCTCATTTCCGCCCGAAAAGATAAAACCCGTATCGGGCGTTTACGACGAGCCGCCTGCGCTTGTACCAGAATGTTTTGACCTGGTGCAGGCTATGGCAAAGCGTTACCGCGTGCCTAAGGCTGTATGCTTAAGGCTTTTTATTCCGTCTGAAATGAGACTCGGTAAGGTGCGTGAAGTGTACCGCAAGCGGGTAAAGTTTGCAAACGAGATCACCCTTTCTAAATCGGCGGTAAAGCAGCAGCAGTTCTACGACTTTTTAAAGGCGGAAGGGGACGTTGATTACACCATATCTGCCGATCAATTCGGCAGGGGAGCGGTAAACGCCGTGATAGAAAAGGGCGGCGGTCAGCTTTACAGCGTAAGGGTAAACCGCACCCCGACGGGCGACTGCGGGCAGGAAGAAAAAAAGATTCTTACCCCCGCGCAGCAAGCCGCATTAAACAGTATCAAAAATTCGGCGCAGACCGTCCAGCTTATACACGGCGTTACCGGCAGCGGTAAAACGGAAATTTACCTTAACGCTATAGCTGCCGCAGTGCAACAGGGCAAGACCGCCGTTTTTTTAGTGCCTGAAATTTCTTTAACGCCGCAGATGCTTGCACAGCTAAGGCGCAGGTTCGGCGGGGCGGCGGCGATACTGCACAGCGGGCTTTCGGCAGGGGAGCGCTTTGACGAATGGTGGCGGTTGCGTACCGGCGAAGCAAAGATTGCCATAGGCGCACGCAGCGCAATATTTGCCCCCCTTGAAAATTTGGGGGTAATTATAATAGACGAAGAGCACGACTCTTCTTACTTCAGCGAAAGTTCGCCAAGATATTCCACTTTAGAAATTGCAAAACTCAGAGCGGAATATAACGGATGTAAACTTATACTTGGCAGCGCAACGCCTTCTATAGAAAGTTATTCTGCGGCAAAGAGCGGGCAGTATAACCTTATTACCCTTACACAGCGCATAAACGGCAAACCGCTGCCGCAGATAGAAATCGCCGACATGCGCAAAGAAGTTAAAAGGGGCAACAATACGGTATTTTCCCAGGCACTGCGCGAAGAGCTTAAACAGACGCTTGACGGCGGCAGGCAGGCTATAATTTTTTTAAACCGCAGGGGGTATTCCCATACGGTCATCTGCCAGGAGTGCGGCTATGTCGCCAAGTGTGAAAACTGCGACGTTTCGCTTGCCTACCACAGTGAAGAGAACTGCCTTAAATGCCACTACTGCGGAGCAAAGTACCGTATGCCCAGGGCTTGCCCCGAATGCGGCGGCTTGCACCTGCGGTACGGCGGTACGGGCACACAAAAGGTAGTTGCCGATTTAAAGGCGGCATTCCCCAAGGCGCGAGTGCTGCGTATGGATAACGACACCACGTCGGGCAAGGAAGGGCACTACAAAATACTCAAACAGTTCGGCGACAGGGAAGCGGATATTCTTGTAGGCACGCAGATGATAGCCAAGGGGCATGACTTCCCTTCGGTAACGCTTGTGGGAATATTGGACGCAGATATGAGCTTGCACTTTTCTGACTACCGCGCGGGTGAACGCACCTTTCAGCTGATTACACAGGTAAGCGGCAGAAGCGGCAGGGCAGGCGAAGCGGGCAAAGTAGTGCTGCAGACGTCGTCGCCCGAAAATTACATACTGCGCTACGCGGTAAATTACGACTATACGGGCTTTTACGAAAATGAAATAGCCCTTAGGGAGACTACTCAGTTCCCGCCGTTTTCTTTAATAGTAAGGGTAATGGTTACGGCAGACAGCGACGAAAAGGCGTTAGAAGCTTTAAAGGGAACGTGGTTTGACATAGACGGGCTGAGAAGCAAAAACCCCGACCAGTTTATATTTTTGAATAAAATGCACTCCCCCATAAAAAAGATACAGGGGCGGGTGCGATACCAGGTTTTAATGCGCCTTGTTGGGGACAAGCTGTTAGAAGATATTTACGATATTTCGGTAAAGCACACATCTTCCGAAGCGCTGGTTTATGTAGAAGAAAACCCCGCCAATTTGTCGTAAGGATTTTTTACCTTATTGTAAACGGCAGAAGCCTATCTGTCATTGCGTGTAAGATTAGTGTTGCTTGCGCACTTTAAAAGCGACAGTATACTTTATGTCATTGCGCGTGAGCGTAGCGCTACTTTGCGCACCATAATATAAAATGTTTCAGATAAATGGGCGCAAAACGGGTTCTACCGCGTGGCAATCCCGCCAGAACTGGCGACCAGCAGGCTGGGCGGCAGAAGCGATGTTTAAAAATAATAACGTTTAATTATAATGCGGTAAAAAGCATTGAATCGGCGGAAATGCTTTTCGGGCGCCAGCCGCTACGCTCTGGCGAGATTGCCACGCTACGCTCGCAATGACGTAGAGTTATGTGCCGTTAAAACAAGATGAAGATAATTAAAAATCGCTCTTTTGCGTAAGCAAAAGGCGGCTATATAAAAAATAATAGTGAGTTTTGGGCTTCACTTGTTATGCCCAAAACACCTTGATTTTAAGGTAAAAGATTGAATTTTGCGCATTATATAATTACCTACGCTATAAGAGCAAATGCGCAAAAGATAAGAAGAAAACAACCACAGCATTTATGCAAGGTTGGTTTGTCTTTAAAAAATCACGGCAAAGATTTACGGGCAGCAAACCGTAAAGATTTGCGTGAACTGAGGAGTTGATATTATGGCACAAAGGTATGTGGTACAGGTGGGCGATCCCGTCCTTCGCAAGGTTTGCGAACCGATAAAGTCGTTCGATAAAAATCTTGCCGATCTTTTAGACGATATGAAAACTACCGTCCGCGCAGAAGACGGCGCAGGGCTTGCCGCTCCGCAAATAGGGCTTAGTTTAAGGGTAGTGGTGGTTGACGTAGAAGAAGGCTTTTACGAATTTGTTAACCCCGAAATCGTTTACCAGAAGGGCGAGCAGACGAGCCCCGAAGGCTGCCTTTCGGTAAAGGGCAAGCAGGGCGACGTTACCCGCCCCCAAAAGGTAAAAATAGAGTACCGCGACCGTACGGGCAGGAAGCATAAACTTACGGCAGAAGGGTTCTTTGCCCGCGCAGTATGCCACGAGCTTGACCACCTTGACGGTATACTCTATATAGACAAAGCCGTAGGCTTAAAAGACGTAAAGGCGGAGGACGACAAGTGAAGATAGTTTTTGCCGGTACCCCCGAATTTGCCGTTAAACCGCTTAAGGCGTTAATAGCAGGCGGCTACAACGTGGTTGCCGTTATAACCCAGACGGATAAGCCCGTTGGCAGGAAGGCGGTGTTAACCCCGTCGCCCGTGGCGGTTTGCGCGCAGGAAGCGGGCATACCCGTATATAAATTTGATAAAATACGCAGCTGCGCCGAAGATGTTAAGGCTATCGGCGCAGACGTTATGTTTACCTGCGCTTACGGCCAGATTCTTACGCAGCAAATTATAGATATATTCCCCTGCGGCATATGGAACGCACATGCATCGCTCCTGCCCGATTTCCGCGGGGCAAGCCCCATTCAATCAGCCATACTTGCGGGTAAACGGCATACGGGCGTAACCGTTATGAAGACCGAGCTCGCCCTTGACAGCGGCGATATGCTGCTTGTAAAAAAGTGTGAAATTGCCGAAGGGGAAACTTACGGAAGTTTATCTGAAAAGCTTTCTGACCTTGCCGCACAGGCGCTGTGCGACGCAGCAGACCTTATTATAAGGGGAGACGTCGCCACCATTTTACAGGACGACAGCGCAGCCACCTACTGCAAAAAAATTACCAAAGAAGACGCTAAAATAAACTTTGCCCTGCCTGCGGCAGAAGTGGCAAACAGGGTAAACGCAATGGACCCTTCGCCTGCGGCGTACTGCTTAAAAGGCGGCTCGCCCGTAAATATTTTTAAGGCATTGCCCTGCACATATGGCGAAAATAACGCCGTTTGCGGGCAGGTAGTAAGCGTAAGCAAAAACGGTATTATAATAAAGTGCGGCGACGGATACGTAAACGTTGCCGAAGCGCAGTTTGCGGGCGGTAAAAGGCTTAAGGCGGCAGATATCGCAAACGGCAGAAAACTTGCCGCAGGTGATTTGCTTGACTAACCCGCTTGCCGACCCGTACCTTGTTCTTACCAAAGTATATTCCGAAGGCACCTATTTAAAGCAGGCTATCGCCGCAACGCCGACAGAGCCGTTAAACCGTGCCCGCACTACAAAAATCTGTTACGGCGTGGTAGAAAAGGACGTTTACCTTACCCGTATAATAGCCCATAACTGCGAAAAACAGCCCAAAAGCGCGGTAAAGCTTATCCTTAAAATTGCGCTGTATATGCTTGAATTTATGGCAAAGCACGATTATATGGTGATTGACTGTGCTGTAGAGCTTACCAAAAAACTTGGTAAGGGCGGTGCAGCGGGCTTTGTAAACGCATTTTTAAGGGGATATAAACTGCCCGACACGCCGCAGGGCGCAGACGAACGGCTGAGCTTTGAATGCAGCGTGCCGCTGTGGCTTGCAAAAAAAGTGAGAAGAAGTTACAAGTCGCAGGCAAGAGATATACTTTCCGCTCCGTCCTGCGGCGTCTGCGTGCGCTTTGTGCGCGGCGGGCAGAAGTACCTTGAAGCGGAACATACCGATACGCCCTTTAACGGCGTATATATTTTTAAAAATTTTGTGCGCGACAGCGGTTACGACAGCGGTGATTACACCTTTCAGTCAGTCGGTTCTGTTGCCATTTGTTCGGCTATATCCCCGTGCGAAAGGCTGTTAGACGCCTGCGCAGCACCGGGCGGCAAGAGCGTTCTGCTTGCAGGTAAATGCAAAAGCGTCGTGTCGTGCGAGCTGCATGCCCACCGCGCGCAGCTGATTACTTCATACGCAAACCGCATGGGTGCAGGCAACATAAGCGTTGTAAACGCCGACAGTACGGTCTTTAACAGCGATTTTGAAGGTGAGTTTGATACGGTGCTTTGCGACGTGCCCTGTTCGGGCAGCGGCGTAATTAACGAAAACCCCGATATCAAGCTGTTCCGTAAGGAAGAAGATATTGCCGCTTTAAATAAAACGCAGCTCGCCATTATAGATAATTGCAGCAGATACGTAAAAAAAGGCGGTTATCTTTACTATTCCACCTGTTCGGTTCTGCCTGAAGAAAACGACAGCGTTATTTATAATTTTTTGCAGTTGCACCCCGAATATGCCGTAGATATTCCGCAAAGTCCGCTTGCAAGCGTAAGGGCGAAGTACGGCTTGCAGTTCCTGCCGCATATATCCCTTGGCGCCGGGTTTTACCTTTGCCGATTGGTAAAAGGCGGGTAAGCGTAACTAAGCGCAAATATGTTCTAAAGCGGTAAAAAGCATTTGCAACCAAGTCGCACGGCAGCGGAGCGTGTAAAGGTTGGAGATTTCTCGATTACGCTACGCTTCACTCGAAATGACAGCCCTGTGGGCTGTACAGCCTGAAAGGCTGTCATCTCGACCGTAGTGGAGAGATCTCCAGCCGTATGAGTTACTTGAACAGTGCAACGCAAGTTGCAATCATTTGTTCCTTAATTAGTGATAGAGCTTCTATAATAAGGTAAAATTTTATTACTCAAGCCATATATAAGGGTTAATTTGATGAAAAAGATTATACAAGATTTAAATTTAGAAGAGCTGGAAGGCGTTGTAAAGGAACTTGGCGAAAAGCCATTCCGCGCAAAGCAGCTGTATACGGGCATTATGCAGGGTAAAAGCCTTACGCAGATATCCGTTCTGCCAAAGGCGTTTACGGCAGAACTTCTTGAAAACTACGAAGATACCCCTGTACAAATTATAAAAACGCTTGTGTCGTGCGACGGTACCGAAAAGTACCTGTTCCGCCTTGCCGACGGCAACATTATAGAAGGCGTATTTATGCAATACTCCTACGGCAATACGCAGTGCGTTTCTACCCAGGTGGGCTGCCGTATGGGCTGTAAGTTCTGTGCAAGCACGCTTGGCGGCAGGGTGCGAGATCTTACCGCAGGTGAAATTTTGTCTCAGGTGCTTGTAGTCAACGCCCTGCATGGCAAAAACGGCAAAAGGGGCATAACCAACGTCGTTTTGATGGGCAGCGGAGAGCCTTTGGATAACTACGGTAACGTAATAAAGTTTTTGCGCAATATGGCGGCGGAAGGGGGAATAAATATTTCTCCGCGCAACGTAAGCCTTTCTACCTGCGGGCTGGTGCCCGAAATGTATAAGCTTGCCGAAGAAGGCTTGCCCGTTAACCTTACCGTATCGCTGCACAACGTAACCGACGAAGAAAGAGCCCGCACTATGCCCATAGCAAACAGGTATAAGATAAGCGAAATTTTAAAAGCTTGCTCAAACTACTTTGAAAAAACGGGCAGGCGGTATATATTTGAATACTCCCTTATAGAAGGGGAAAATGCCGATGCTGAACATGCCCGTTCACTTTGCAGGCTGCTTGCAGGCAGACCGTGCCATGTAAACCTTATACGGCTCAACGACGTAAAGGAGCGCAAGCTTGCCGCTGCATCCGAACTGGCGGCGCAAAACTTTTTGCATGAGCTGCAGAGCGGCGGTATATCTGCAACGCTTCGCCGCAGAATGGGTGCGGATATCGGCGGTGCCTGCGGCCAGCTAAGGGCAGGTTATTTACAGGAAAATTAATTACAATATAAAAGTATAGTAAAAGTCGGCGCCTTTCGGCACCGACCTTTACTTTTTACGAGGAGAGTATTCCATGAATACCAGTGTGGGTTAATTAAAATTTGTGGCGGTAATTGTTAATTACCGCTGTCCCCTGACATGGGACAAAACTCAGATGTCATTGCAAGCGTAGCGTGCGCTCACTCCCAATAAATGCCGTTGGAGTCTAACGAAAGACTGGTTGACGACGCTGTTGAAAGTGATGCGTTTTTATCGCCCAAAAATATTACGTGTGCACGTGATATGCTTACGGGGAGTTTTACCGTTACATACCCCGATACCGTAAGGTAGTAGCCGCTTGTAATTGTCTGGTTGGTTTTGCTTATGCCTACAGAGCTGAAGTTTGAGCAAGCCGTAGCTTCGTTTGTCATTCCGCCGCTGTCTATACCCAGTACGTAGCCGCCGCTGTAAGTGTAACCTTGCTCGGTGTCAATTGAAGAATCAGATGCACCTGTAGCTATTATAACAGACTTTCCGCCAGAAATCAACAATCCGCCGTACTTTGTTGTAGAATTTGAGTCAATTCCGTCTCCGCCGGCGTACACATAAAGGTAGCCGCCCGATATAACTATGCTTTGCCCCGACGTGCCGGTGCCGTTTACCCCGTCGTCGGTGGCAAGTACGGTATTGGTACCGCCGCTTAAATTTACAACCGCCCCTTCTATGCCTTCGTAGCTGTAGCCTACGGCTACGGTGCCGCCGCTTATGGTAACGGTGCCGTCGCCGTGTACGCCGTCGTCGTTGCTGTAAAGGTATAACGTGCCGCCCGTTATGGTAATATCGCCTGTCGGAGATTCACCGTTTTCAAGCGCATTGTCGCAATTTGCATGTAAACCGTCGTCGTAAGAGCTTATCTGTATGCCGCCTGCCGATATGGTAATGGCGTTGTCCGCCTTTATGCCCTTGGTAGAGTAGTCGCCCTTGTCGGTGTTGCCCGTATCTGCCGTTCCGCCCATATTGCCTGTGGTAGATGTGGTGTAGTTGGTCCAGCTGTAAGAAAAGCTGCCGCTGCTCTTACTTGTAAGTGCAATGGTATCGTAGTTATCGTTTATTGTAAACGAGCCGCTTGTCGCGTAGTAGCTTGAAGACTGCCCCTGAGACTGCGAGCTTGTATATACGTATACCTGCATCTTTGTGTAGCCGCTTGGTTTTGTTATCGGGTAAAAGTAATAGGTGGTGGTCTGGTTGCCGCCCGGCATCATCATACCGCCCTGGTTAGAAGTAGTGGTGGTTGTTGTGTAGCTTGAAGAATTGTACCACGCTTCGTTGCCGTCGCTGTCGGTGTAGCAGATAGAGTAGCTGTAAGCCGACGAAGTATAGCGGATATAGTAGGTATCTTCTGACGTTGCCGTAACTTCTTCGGAATAGTCAGAATATTTGTCGGTATAAATTTCTATATCGGGTGCAGAGTCGCCTTCTGATATATCCACGTTATATGCAGCGTCTATACCGTCGCAGGCGGCGTAAATAAGTATGGTGCCGCCCGTAATGGTAACGGTGCCGCGCTGGTTGCCCTTAGAAGATACGTCGCTGTCGGTAGTCTTTATGCCGTCGCCCGTTCTTGCTATAAGTATAAGCGAACCCGATTCTATCGTAACGCTGTCGTTGCCCTTCAGTGCGTTGTCTTCGCACTCTGTCTGCAAAGTAACGTTCTTTATTTCAAGGTCGTTTTTTGTGTGTATGCCGTTGTTGTTTACCGACTTTACGTAAAGGTTGCCCTTGCCCTGCACGTCAAGGTCGCACTTTGCGTATATGCAGGAAGATATGCCGTCTTCGTCGGTTACTTCATCGCGCATATCGTAAATGTAGTTATCCGTCTCTTTTTTGGCTGATATGGTAACTTTATCGCCGCTCTCTATGTCAAGGGGGCATTCCGTATAGGAAGTAAGGCTGAACCCGTTAAGCTCAAGCTCAAACTTGTAGTCGTCGCCTGCGTCAATTATTATGTTACCGTAAAAATCGCCCTTTATGGAATATACGCTGTTTGCCGTTATACCGCTGAAGGTGAGCGTTGCACCGTCGTCAGAAAGGGAGTAGCAGTTGTCTGTTCCTTCTGAGCAGGTTACGTTAAAGCTTACCGTTCCGCCCGTTCCGTCGCTAAAGGTGTAGGTGCCGTCTTCGCCGGAAGATACAAGGGTAGTTTCGTAAACGGTGTCGTCCGTCTCTATTTCGGTTACTTCGTTTTCGTCTTCGGGGCGGTCAGAAGTAATGGTGGTAGTATCGTCGGTGCCGCCAAGCATATCGCAGCCCGCCAGCGTAAACGTTACGGCAGCCGCGGTAACTACGGCTAAAAAAGATGTTATTTTTTTATAGCTCATTTGATATTGTTTCCTGTCTGCAGATGCTCACTTCAAGGTTGCCGTTGCGGCTTCTTATTTCGTCTATAAAAGCCTTTTCTTCGGCGGGGTCTTTCATCTTTATATCATAGGTAAGTTTATAAAGGCTGCCCATGTTCGTCGTCTTTACCGAAACGTTTTCACAGGAAGACGTGTACCTTTCAAAAAGGTCGTCGTAAATTTCTGTGTAGTTAAGGTCTTCGGGTACGGTTATCCGCAGAGTGCGGTAAGGGTTGCCCTTGAATTTTTTGGTTAAGCCCAAAGCCTGCATTACTATCATGGCAACGCCGGCTATTACGGTAAACAGTACGGCAAAGCCGATGTAGCCGGTGCCCGTTACAATGCCTGCAACCATTGCAAGGAATATGGTGGCAATGTCTTTTGCGCTGCCCGGTACCGAGCGGAAGCGCACCAGGCTGAAAGCGCCAGCCACTGCAATTCCCGCGCCGATGTTGCCGTTTACCATAATTATTACAACGGCTACTATGGCGGGCATAAGAATAATTGTTATAAGAAAGCTCTTTGTGTATTTGTTTTTAAAGGCATATACAAGGGCGATTATTGCGCCAAGTATCAGCCCCGTGGCTATGCAGGCTATAAACTGCCATACCGATATGGATGTGGCGGTGCTGTCAAATATGCAGCCGAATAAGGTGTCAAGCATAAACTACGTCTCCTGTGGTAAGGTATATTTTCTTTTCGGCGGGGACGGAAGAGCCGGGCAAAACCTTTTGCGAGCAGATATCTTCGTACGCCGCACCGTATTTAGAAAAGTGGGTGTTAAAAATTTTACATTCCGTAAGCACGTCGGTAAACCACATCGGCATTGCCGTCGCCGTTTTAACTTCCATAAGCGTTAAGCCCTGCGGCAGAATACTTTTGCCATATATGCCGCCCAAAAGCGATAAATTATCCCTGCGGTACAAAATATTGTTGTCAAAGGTAATGCGGAAATCTTTTTCTACATTCCCCGTATAGGCTTCCCTTTCGTAAGAGATAAACACGGCTGGTGCAAGAGTCTTGTAAAAGTTTAAGGCGTAGTCAATCTCTTTTGCGATTTGGCTGTCGGGGCGGGTGCCGCCGCATAGCCACTCTTGTGCGCCGCAAAGCGTCTGGTCTACACGCCTTTTGTATGTAACCGAGTTGTATTTCTTTTTAAGCTCTACAAATACCCTGCCGTCTTTTTGCGGTACGCCGTAACTTCTTACACGCAGTTTTTCTTTATATACGGGCTTTTCTATGGAGCGGCGTATAAGGCGGAAGTCGGGTGTGTCGTAATATATATTGCATATCTGCGAGCGGCAGTATTTGTCCAGGCGGGCGTGCTTATACATAATATCGTATATGTAATTCTTTTGTTCTTCTGTTAAAAGGTATTTAATTTCGTACCGTTTAAATACGTCAAGATAGTCCATATAGCACCTCCTTCTTTTTCCTGCACTTTAACAGCCAAAGTTTAAACGTAATTAAAAAAATCAGTGCAGTTTAAATATTTTTTTACATTTTTTTTACTTTTCTGTTTTTGCGTAAAAAGCCGTTATTTGCGGCATATATGCGGGGTAATCGGCTTTTTTGCGGCACTTTACTTTAAACGGACTTTAAAAATGACCAGACAGGCGGTGATTAGCCGGGGAACTTAAAAGCTTTGCCTTATAAAGCGGTAAAAGTATCTGCAACTTACGTTGCACGTAAGCGGTAATTAGAATGATAGGAGATTTCTCCATTCCGCTATGCTCCAGTTTTCGCCGTAATTATTTGAAATTTATAAAATAAGGTGCGCAAAGTAGCGCTAACGCTCACGCGAAATGACAGGGGAGCACATTACCGCTCCCTTGCCTTCCCCTTCTATGGGGGAAGGTGCCCAATGGGCGGATGAGGGGATAATCTGGTATTCATTATAAGAAATAAACATTATTATTTTTAAACACTCTATTATATAATTACAGAAACCGACCAACAAAAAACAACAGGCTGTTTAAAGCCTGTTGTTACAATAAAATTTAAAAAGATGCCATAGTAATGCCCGATTACGCATTAAAATTACAAAACTGCCGTAATGGTGAGCGACTTGCCGTCTTCGCTTCTGGCGGATATTCTGCCGCCGTGGTTTTCTACAACGGCAAGCGCAATAGAAAGCCCTATACCGTGCCCGCCCGTTTCGCTGTTATGTGATTTGTCTGAGCGGTAAAACCTTTCAAACAGCTCGTCGTGTTTGCCAATCTCTATATCGGCAACGGTATTTTTTACCGTAATTTCCTTATATTTCCCTGCCGAGCGCAGTGTAAGTTCTATTTTTCCGTTCTCGTCGGAATATTTTATTGCGTTATCCAGCAGTACCGAAACCAGCTGCCGTATTTCACTTTCGTTGCCGTTAAAGGTTACGTTTTCTTCTACGTTTACTTCAAGCGTCTTGCCTTTGGTGGTTGCAGGCGTTTTAAAGGGCTGAGCCGTCTCGGTTACAGCGTCAGATAAAGAGAAGTCTGTATTTTGCTCCTTGTCTGAATTTTCGTCCATACGCGATAAAAATACCAGCTTTTCCGTCATGGAAGTAAGCCGCTTTACCTGGTTGCGTATGCTCTCTGTCCATTCGTTTTCACCGCCAGTCATTTCAAGCACTTCGGTGTTTGCATCGATGATAGTAAGGGGGGTTTTAATTTCGTGGCTGGCGTCGGTAATAAACCGTTTTTGTTTTTCGTAGCTGTCTGCCATGGGCTTTACCGCAAGTTTAGATAAAAAGAATACCAGCACAAATACCACTATCAGCCCCGCAACGCTTATCAGCACGCTTGCCAGCAAAAATGACTGGAAAGAGTCAAGCTCGTCGGTTCTGTCAAGGAAGATATACATCTCGGCTTCTGTATTGCTGTCCGGCCCGAAGGTAACCGTGCTGTATGCAACCCCGAAGCGGTAGTTGCCGTAATAGCCCGCCGTCTTGTTTTTGGAATACAGATATTCCGCAAAGCCTTCGGCGTCTTCTGCCGTAACCGAAGCGATGTATGACGTGTTTGTAAGGTAAGATATCGCATCGCCGTTTTCTGATATTACCACGGTAAAATACCTTGTGCGGTAAAGCGTTTCGTCGCTTTTGAACAGGTCGCCCGTGGTGGGCAGCTTGCCTTCGTGGTCGGCTATTACCGAAATTATATCGTCGGCATCGGCGGTGGTGTTTACGTAGTTTACCACGTTTATAAGCGATATTATAATGGCGAGTACGGCTAATACCGAGATCATGGCTGTGGCTATGAACTTACGGCGCAGTCTTTTAATCATCTATTAGCTCCAGAGAGTAACCTAAATTCCTTGATGCTTTTATTGCGCAGGTGGCGCCCATGGCGGTAAGCTTCTTCCTAAGGTAAGATACGTATACCCATACAACGTTCAGTTCTGCGTCGCTTTCGTAGCTCCATATCTTGTCCATAAACCGATCTGCGGGTATAATGCGGCGTGGGTTAGACATAAGCATTTCCAGCATCTGGTATTCCTTATTGGCAAGCTTAAAGCGCGCTTTGTCAGAATATACGGTGCAGGTAGAGCGGTCAAGGTGTATGTTGCCGAAAACAAGTTCGTTGTCGGCAGAAGGCGTGCTTGCCCTTGTCATGGCGCGTATGCGCGCAAGCAGTTCTTTGGTGGCAAACGGCTTGGTAAGGTAGTCGTTTGCGCCGCTGTCAAGCCCGTTTACCCTGTCGTCTATTTCAGATTTTGCGGTAAGCAGGATAACAGGCACGGTGTTCCCCTTTGCACGTATGGTTTTAAGCACGGTAAGCCCGTCTACATACGGCATCATTATGTCAAGTATAATTCCGTCGTATAAGCCCGTCTCTATATACTCAAGCGCGTCCCGCCCGTTATATACGGCGTCTACCGAATAGTTGTTGTGTTTTAAAATGGCAACAAGCGCCTTAGATAATTCTTTTTCATCTTCTGCAAGAAGCAGCCGCACGGTATTCACCCCCATTAAATAAGTTATCGATAAAAATATATCCCTTTGGGTTTAAGCCAAGTTTAAATTGCCGGATAAACTTTTAAATAATTTTACCACAAAGCTGTTATTCTTTCAATATGTTCAAGACAAATTTTTTGCGTTTTGTGGTGGTGGCTAGGCTTCCCCTTGAGGGGAAGCTGTCAACGTAGTTGACTGATGAGGTGTGATATGGCGCCCTGGCAAAATTTCTGAAAAAATTACAAATTTAACGGTATTAAAATTTTGTCTCGGGCAATCAAAATGTTGCCAATGGGCAATTTATAGTGTATAATGTTATTATATAATATTGTTTTGCTTTAATGCGGAAAGTTTTTGTGTACAAGCTTACGTGCGCCCTGCGCCGTATTTTTATTTACGCATAATGCCGCCACGGAAGGATATGATTTTATGTATTATTTTTTGATTGCGTTATCGGTAATAGTATTTATCGCTCTTAACGCTTTTGTTTTTCCCAAAGTATTTTTACGCTCCCGCAGCGGCGTTGCGGGCGACCGCGGTATCAAAGACATTGCCGAAGAAGATGACGGCCGCACCATAATCTACCGCCCCGACGCAAAGTTCAGCAGGGTTTTAAAGCACTATATCCTTTCGAAAAGGGACGGCAAAAAGGTTGTCATCTGCGAAGTGGACCCTGCGTTGCAGTACATAGATTACGATATTACCATGTTTAACGAAAACGGCAGGGTTATAAAGGCGTTAAACGTAAAAGAAGCAATAAGGCAAAAGGGCTTTACCAAAACGGTAGAAGCGGAAGAAGCTACCGCATACGTAAGCGTTTCGGTAAATAAAGCCGACGGCACGGTATTCAAAAACAGCGGCGGCGGTGTCTCCCCCGTAAGGGTTGCCCTTTTTGCGCTCTGCTGTGCGGCGGTTACGCTTATCTGCGCTTTTTTGATAAGAGTCAGCTTTGCAGGAATTTTCGGCGGAGAGATGTATTCTTTACTTGGTAACCTTGTAACCATAGCTGCAAGCGCAGTGGTGGTGGCGGCAGAAGTCGCCTTATCTGTGCGTATAGTAAACAAATCTGCCGTAAAGGCGGCAAAAGGGGGTAAACATGCCTAAAACAGAAGTTATTTCAAAGGGCAAGCTTGCCCGCGTGCAGAACGGCATTCCCGTAGAAGCGAGCAGCTACGTTATGGCTAAAGACGAAGACGGCCGCTTTATACTGCTAAAACTGCGCAACAGAAAGAACGCACAGCTGAGCGGCGTTGCCGTAAACGTAAAGCAATACGACAAAGCTGGCAACCTTTTGCGTGAAGAGCGGGAAAAGGTTCCCTTAAAGGGCGTAAAGGGCAGGTTTGTGCTTACCAAAAAAATTGAAGCCCACCCCAACTGTCTGAATTTTACAGCAGAAGTGTGCGAAGCTGAATACGGCAGCTACCATTACAGCCTTGCGGGCGGCGGAGTCGTGCTTGAATATGCGGCAGAAGCGGAAGTATCTTCCTACAATTCTGCGCCAGATATTGCAGCCCTTGGCGGCGAAGCCGTAAAGTACGGCGTAAAAAAGCACAGCATGCCCAAATCTTTGTATGCCCTTGCGGCGGTGCTTGCCGTGCTGCTTGCGGCGATTATATCGGTAAGCACTATATTTTCTTCGGGCACGGTTATGGTGGTTAGCGGCTCAGATGATAATATTACTTATTCGGGTGTTGAATATTCTCATATTTCATATGTAGGCGGCAAAAGCGGGCTTATGGCTTCGGGTTATACTGGCATCAGCGGCAACGTGGTAATTCCGCAGGAAGTGGACGGCTATGCCGTGCTCGCAATAGAAGATGATGCGTTTATAAACAATACCACTATAAAGTCCGTTACGGTAGAAGCCGACGTTGATATAAGCGAATATGCTTTTTACGGCTGCACAAACCTTAAAAAGGTTACAATAACGGGCAGTTCATCGGCAGTGGAGCGGTACGCATTTTACGGCTGCACTTCGCTTGCATCTATAGAGCTTTCCGAAGATATCACCTATATAGGCAGTTATGCGTTTTTCGGGTGCAGCAGTCTTACTTCTGTAACCCTGCCCGAATCGCTGTTGGCTATATACGAAAAGGCTTTTTATAACTGCAATGCGCTGAGCGTTGTTTATAACTACAGTTCGCTCCCCTTATCGGCGGGCAGCACAAGCTACGGCAGTGTTGCGGCTTATGCCGACAAAGTTTACAGCTACGGTTCATAAGAGGTTAAGGTATGGCAAAAACTAACGAAATAATAAGATATCTCGCCGATGAACAAAAGGCAGAGCTCGCCGCCGATGTAAACAATCTTTCCGGTACGGAATTGGGCGAAGCTGGCATACCCGCCGTGCGCTTTGCCGCTGCGGAAGAAGGGGACGGTACATACCCTTCCTACAAGGCTATGGCGTACAGCTGGAACAAAGACCTTTTGCAGGCGGTATGGCAGGACAGGGCGGCAAGTGCCGGCAGGCAGGCAGAAGTATTGATCTCTCCCCCGGCGGGCGTGTGCAACAGCCCCTATTCGGGCGGCGCTGCAGAAGACCCCTACCTTGCGGGTGCGTACATTGCTGCGTACTCCGCAGGCGTAAAGCAGGCAGGTCTTACGCCCTGCATATCCTGTAACTTTGACGGGGCAGACGTAGCCTTTATGGACACAGCCCCTTCCGACAGGGCGTTCAACGAATACTATATGCTCCCCTTTACCAACGCGGCAGAAGGTTCGGCATATATGTTCCCCTACGTTAAGTACGGCGGCGCATACGGCGATATTTATACAAACCAGGTAAACTCATTTTTACATAAAAACTGTAAAGGTACGGTAATATGCAAAGACGTCCCCGACCGCCATATTGTAAGCTGTTTAAAGAGCGGCAACCTGGTAACGGGCGGCAATGCAGATAAAATTAAAGAAGAACTCTCCTTTATATCTTCCAACAGCCGTGCTGGCGGCGTTGTTGACCCCCTTGTAAGGGCGGTTTCCAATGCGGCGCAGAATGCGGCGGACTTTGCCTTTGACGCAGACAGAATAAAGGCGGCGGGTTCGTCAAAGCAGCAAAGCAGCGGTCTGGCACTTGAAATTTCTGAACAGTCGTGCGTACTGCTCAAAAACCAGAACGTATTGCCGCTGAGAAGAGGGGCAACCCTGTCGGTTATCGGCAGCCTTTCGGATGACGTAAACGCACAAAAATTTTCGGATATAGCGCGGTCAAACGGCTTTTCTTCTGAATGGAAAGAAGGTTACAGCCGCACCGACGAAACTTACGACGGCATTGCCGAAACGTTAGAATTTGCCTGCACGGCAGACTACTGCATAATGTTTTTGGGCTTTGACGAAAAATCGGGCGAAAACAGCAGAAAGACAAAACATACAAAACTGCCTGCTAACCAGCTTGCGCTGTTAAGCGCGGTGGCAGCAAAGGGAGCCAATATAATTGCGGTAATAAATTCAGAATACCCCGTAGACCTTTCGTTTGACGATAGTGTGGCGGCAATTCTGCTTTGCCCGCCCACGGGCAGGTACACCGCGCAGGCTGTATACAACATACTGTCAGGCAAAACTTCCCCTTCGGGCAAGCTTGCAAGAACGTGGTATACAGATACTGACGAGCGGTTTAAACTTATTAAAGACGAGTGCCGCGGCGGCAGCAGAAAGATGGGCGTGTTTGCAGGCTACAGGGGTTACGGCGGCGGAGACGTTGCTTACCCCTTCGGCTATGGCTTAAGCTATTCCAAATTTGACTATTCGGGCTTTTCTTCGCAGGGCAGCGAGATAAAGTTCAAAGTAAAAAACAGGGGCAGGGCTGCTTCAGAAGTCATACAGATTTATCTGGGCAAGCCTGATTCGGCTATAGTCCGCCCCCAGATGGAGCTTAAAGCTTTTATTAAGGTGGACCTTAAAGAGGGTGAAAGCGCCGACTACAGCGTAAAGTTTTCACCAAAAACCCTGCAGGTATACAACAAGGGCAACTTTGTTTCAGAAGGCGGCAGATATAGCGTATATATCGGCAGCTCGCCGCAGGATATTAAGCTTAAGGGCAGCATAGACACATACGGGCAGGTAGTTCTGCCCGACGGCGAAAAGCAGTACGAATATGATATGTCTGCTTCTAACGTGGCGCAGGGCGGCTATACGTTAAAGCCCGTAAAGCAGGCTTCGGCAAAGACAAAGCCGCTGGTAACGGGTATATGGGCGGCAACGGGCTTCCTGTTCCTTGCATTGCTGTGTATTTCGCTTATAATAAGCGGTGTATTGGGTTCAACGGCGGTGCCGTACTTGGCGGTACAGGCCATAATGTATGCGGCGTTTATAGCCGTTATAGTACTTATTATTGTAGGAGTAAAAAAGTATATGGATTCCAGAAAAAATGCAGCTGCGGCGGCAGCGGGCGCAGACGGAGAAAATATCAACAGGGCGGTGCAGAACCCCTACGAAAAGCTGTTCGGCGAACTGTACGGCGAAGATGAAGAAGATTACCTTCCCGATGAAATTTATACCGAAAAGGAAAGGGTGCGCCCTGCAGACCAGGCAGAAGACGATGAAGAAGAGATTGAGCAGCAGGGCTTTACTGGCACGTTCGACCCCAAGGTAACTTTTGCAGATACCTGCGGGCAGCTGAACGACTTCTTCAGTTCCAGGGGCATATCTATGGGCGTGTCGGGCGCAAGAAAAATACTCTCTTCTATGGCGGCTTCAAGAATACTTGTGTTAGAAGGCAACTCGCCCCTTAACGGCAAGCTTACAAGGGCGCTCGGTGAATTTTTTGAAAGCGGCAATTACTCCTGCAATATGGCTGAAATACCCGACGCGGAATCGCTTGTTTCAGACAGCGGCAATGCGTTTGGCGCGGCGATAGAACTTGCCATTAAAAACCCCGACGATATTTATATTGCCGTGCTCACCAATGCGGGCGCAAAGCGGGTAGAAAGCATATTTACGCCCCTTGTGCGCTGTGCTTACGCAAACGAGCACCGCCGCATTACCGTGGGCGGGATAAATACCGACGTACCGCCCAACATATGGTTTGTGCTCGTACCCGAATCTAACGGAATGGACTACGGCGATTTGCCGCTTTGCAACTCTGCAGCGGTGCTTGTGCCCGAACTTACGGCTTGCGACCCTTCGGGCAGATACAGCGGCGAAAAGATCACTTACACCCAGTTTATGGGTATGTTAGACAGGCTTACCCGCTTTGACGAAAACGGCGTTTACGCCCTTGACGAAGATCACAGCTGGAAAAAGATAGACAGGCTTGAAAAATATTTAAACGGCAAGTGCGGCTACAAGCTCGGCAATAAAGAGAGCCTGAGCATAGAAAGGTTTGCCGCGGTATACCTTGCCTGCGGCGGCGAACAGAACGACGCGTTGGACGGCGTTGCGGCAAGCAAGCTTACCCTGCCGCTTATGTCTTCGCTAAAAGATGCCGAGATGGAAGACGGCGAACTTATATCTAAGATAGAAGGCATTTTTGACGAATGCAGCGATATTAAAAAGGTAATCAATACTTACGATTTTTCGGCAGCTAAGTAACCGCAGGAGGTACTGTTTATGTTCTACAATTTATGTGCAGACAATGTGTTTTTGTCCAGCCAGGCAATACTTATATACATAATTCTGTTCTTTGTTGTGCTGGTTATCCTTATAGTTTCGGTAGTGGCAAACGACAGATCTGCAAAACCTGACGGATTTTCTTCGCAGCCGTCGCAGGCGAACGCGGTGCAGATAACCGCAGCGGAAGTAAAGGGGGCAGAAAAGCCCAAGGCAAAGCAGGGCGAAGAAGAAGAGGAGGAATCGGGCATAAGGTTCCCCCAGCTGTGCGCAATAGATAAGGATAAGTTCAGGTATAAAAAGAGCGACTACGACGAAAAGATAACGCTTAAGGAATTCTGCGACCAGTTCCGCGACTACGCCGCAGGCGAACTTAAATTATACTACGATATAAAGGATATACGCCAGTTTATTGCAGGCATGGCGGTATCCAAAATAATCATACTGCAGGGTATGAGCGGTACGGGTAAAACATCGCTGGCAACAGCCTTCGGCGAGTTTGTGGATAATTTGTCTACCGTAGTATCGGTGCAGCCCATGTGGAAGGAAAGGACGGACCTTATAGGTTATTTCAACGAGTTTACAAAGAAGTTCAGCGAACAGAGCCTTTTGATAAAGATGTACGAAGCAAACTACAGCAAAGACATATATATAACCGTGCTCGACGAAATGAATATAGCCAGGGTAGAGTATTACTTTGCAGAGTTCTTATCACTATTGGAACTGCCCAATAAAGAACAAAGGTATTTAAAGGTAGTAACCAAAAAGTGGAAGAGCGACCCCAAACAGCTGAACAAAGAAGGCAAGATAAGGATACCCGACAATATGTGGTACGTGGGAACGGCGAACAACGACGACTCTACGTTTGCCATATCGGATAAAGTGTATGACCGCGCCATGATAATGGACTTAGACCGCAAGGCGGAACCGTTCAGGGCGGGCAAGGTAAAAAAGGTACACATAACAAGCGACAGGTTTTACCGTCTGGCAAATGAAGCCAAAAAGGAATACCGCATAACGGGCAGGAACAGAAGAAGGCTCGGCGAGCTGGATAAGTATATGATAGAAAAGTACCATATAACGTTCGGCAACCGAATCAAAAAGCAAATAGAAGAGTACATACCTGTATACGTGGGTTGCGGCGGGAAAGAGATAGACGCGTTAGACGAGATACTGTCTAAAAAGGTAATGAGAAAGCTCAGCATGCAGAACCCGATATTGGTAAGGAACACGTCAGAAGATTTTATACGGTATATAGACGATTTATTCGGCGAAGAGAATATGCAGCTTTGCAAAGACAGCATAAGGCGCATAGCCAACAATGCGTAACTATAAAAAGTGCTTTTAAGGGGTGCTTATGGGAAAGAGATCAAGGATATTATGGATAGTCGGGGCGGCAGCAATAGGCGTAATTGCCCTTATTATTGTAATGGTGTCGCTTATAGTGAGCGGCGTTTTAGACGTTACGCAAAACAAGCTGGTTATAGTTTCTTCTTCAGAAGAATTTGTTTACGACGGCGAAGAGCACACCAGCGATGACTGGTACATTGCCGAAGGCGGGCTTAAAGACGGGCATTACATAGTTGCGTCCGTTACGGGCAGCCAGACGGACGTCGGCTCAAGCTATAACTATGTTTCGGTGTACGTGTACGATTCTAACGACACCGACGTAACCGAAGATTACCAGATAGAATACCAGCCCGGCACGCTTACGGTAGTTGCAAGCACGCTTATAATTACCACTTCAAGCGCAGAAAAGATGTACGACGGCACACCCCTTACCGCCGATACGCAAAACGACTGGCAACTTGCGGCAGGCAATCTTTCTGCAGGGCACACCCTTAACGTAACGCTTTACGCAAGCATAACCAACGTCGGCTCGGTAGATAACGGAGCCTACGTTTATGTAACAAACGCAAACGGCAGCGACTGCACCGAAAATTACGATATTACGGTAGAAGCAGGCATACTTACCGTGCGCGGCGTGCAGATAACAATTTCTACTTCAAGTGCAGAAAAGATATACGACGGCACACCGCTTACAGCAAATACCGAAGATGATTGGGAATATATATCGGGCGACCTTTTTGAAGGGCATACGTTGTCTGTAACGGTATACGGCAGCCAGACGGATGCAGGCTCTTCAGATAACAGCGCTGCGGTATACATATACGACAGTAACGGTGTTAACTGTACAAACATCTACGAAATTACATGCGACTGCGGTACCCTTACTGTAGACGCAAGAAATATAACGGTAATATCAGGCGATGCAGAAAAGGAATACGACGGCAACCCGCTCACCTGCGAAGATTACACATGGGAATCGATTAGCGGCCTTCTTGAAGGGCACGAGCTGGAAGTGCTGATATCGGGCACAAGGACGTATGCTGGTATATCGGAAAACACCATTGCAGACGTACAGGTGTATTATCTTGACGTATACGGCAACAAAGTATACGTTACTTATAACTACAATATAAGTTACCAGTGCGGCCAGCTTTACGTAAAGGGCGACGTATATGAAGACAGCCATGAACTGGAAGTGGGCGATAACGACGTAACGGGCGGTGAAGAATATACCTTTACGGCAGAAGATTACGGCACATATACCTTTTATAACAGCACGGGGAGCGACCTTACCATAACGGACGCTTACGGCAATTATACGTGGATAGAAAGCGGCGGGCAATGCAGCCTGGTGCTTTCTGAAGGGGATATATTATACGTTTACCCGAATGACGGCGGCGTAATTACCATAGAAGCTGGCGCCACCTATTATGGCGACAGTCTGGATATATCGGGGAATATATCGGGCGACTTTATCACGGGCGGTGTAGATACCATAGTTGCGTTCAGCGTCTATTCTGACGTAAGCGGCTCGCTGTATTTCAAAATTATAAGCTACGGCGATTACAGCGGCCAGTCTTGGAACGCAGCAAGCGATTATTATGAACTTATAGACGGCACATACAGCATGAACTATCTGTTCGGGCTTGCCCTTGCCGAAGCGGGCTACAGCGAAGCATATATACAGGTGCAAAGCTATACAGATAATTACCTTTTGCCCTTCCAGCTTTCTACAACTCTGGGCGATTACGACGTGCAGACGAGCGACGTCTACTATACGGGCAGCAGTTCTTTTTACACGCTGTACGCCTATTACTACGATTATTTTTCTAACGGCACAAGCGGGCTTTACCTTCCCGATGCGTATACCGCGCTGGAAGAAGCTTACAGCAATTACGTTTACAGCAATTATTTAAGCGTCCCCTACAGCACGCTTGCATATTTAAATAATATTATAGCCGAACAGAATTTTGATACGTCGGATACATATACAACCATATATCAGGTAATCAATTACATTAAAAATGCCGCAACGTACAATCTGGAATACGACAGTTCGTTAAACTATGAAAGCGATATAGTAGTAGCATTTCTGGATACGTATCAGGAAGGCATCTGCCAGCACTTTGCAAGTGCGGCTACGCTGCTTTTAAGGGCTATGGGTATACCTGCACGCTACGTTCAGGGATATGTCGGCAGCACAGTTGCGGGCGAATGGTCAGACGTAACACCGGCTACGGCCCACGCCTGGGTAGAAGTTTATATAGACGGCCTTGGCTGGGTTACGGTAGACGCAACGCCGGGCGGCGCAGGCGGCGGCTCGGGTTCGGGCTCAGAAGGCGGCGGCTCGGGTTCCGGCGGCGGTAGCGGTGAATCAGAAGACGGCACCCTTTACGAAGGGGATAACGCCGTTGAAGGTGAAGGGGAGTATACCTTTACCGCCGATGAAGACGGTGAATATACCTTTTTTAACGACACCGACGGCGATATGATAATAACCGACGGCAACGGCAATGAAACGGTTATAGAGAGCGGCGGAACGGGCAGCTTTGAACTGAATGAAGGCGAATCTCTGGGTGTTTATACCGAAGGCGGCGGCAACGTCGAAATTGACGGAACAGGTTTCCTTTACGAAGGCGGAAACAGTGTTGAAGCCGACGGTGATTATACCTTTACCGCAGATGCCTACGGCGAATATACCATTTACAACGGTACAGGCGGCGATATGGTAATAACAGGCGACTTCGGATACACCATTATCTCAAGCGGAGATTATGGCACATTTGAACTTGCCGAAGGGGAAGTGTTAGGTGTTTATACCAACGGAAGCGGCTCTGTTTATATCGGCGAAGGGTTAAGCGATTTCGGCATGCTCTACGAAGGAGACAACGCCGTTGTGGCAGAAGGGGAGTATATATTCACAGCCGATGAAAACGGCACATATACCTTTACCAATTCCACGGGCAGCGACATGATCGTAGCCGACACAGACGGCAATTATACAATTATAGCCGACGGCGGTTCGTTCGATTTTGACCTTGCCGAAGGCGAGTCGCTGGGTATATATACCCAAGGCGGCGGAAGCGTTACCATAGACTTTACGGGCACCCTTTACGAAGGGGATAATGCAGTAACAGGCGAAGGTAATTATACCTTTACGGCAGACGGCGACGGCACGTTTACCTTTACCAACGGCACGGGCGGCTATATGATAGTAACCGACGGCAGCGGCAATGAAACTATTATTGCAAGCGGGGAAACGGGCAGTTTTGAACTTAATGAAGGCGAATCGCTGGATGTTTATACCGAAGGCGATGGTAACGTTACCGTAGGCGAAGATTTAACGGGCACCGTGGGCAATCTTGATACATCAGGTAAAATAAGCGGCGGCAGCTCAGATGAAGGTGAAGCAGTAACAATATTCAAAGTTTATTCCGATACAACGGGCACGTTGTACTTTAAGCTTAAAAGCTTCGGTGTATATGGTGTTTCGGTCGACCCCCAGTGGAACATTGTAGATGCTTATTCCGGGCTTATAGACGGTGAATACAGCATGAGTTATCTGCTTGGCCTTGCCCTTGCACAGGCAGGCTACAGCGATACGCTTATACAGGTAGAAAACTATTCAACCGATTATCTTTTACCCTACCAGCTATCCACTGCGGCAGCCGATTACGAAGTGCAGACAAGCGATGTATTATACAGCGGCAGTACGTATAACTATTCTGTATACGCCTACTACTACGACTACCTTACAAACGGCACAAGCGGGCTTTCGCTCCCTGCGGAATATACCGCGCTGGAAGAAGCTTACCGCAGCTACGTATATGATAATTATCTGGGCGTACCTGACAGCACGCTTGAATATCTTAACACCATAATAGCAAAGCAGCAGTTTAATACAGATAACGTTTATACGCTTGCAGCCCAGGTGGTAAACTATATACAGAATGCGGCTACGTATAACCTTAAATACGACAGCTCTTTAGACGATGAAGACGATGTAGTGGTTGCATTTTTAAGCGAATATAAAGAAGGCATCTGCCAGCACTTTGCAAGTGCCGCAACACTTCTTTTCAGGGCGCTCGGCGTTCCCGCACGTTATACTCAGGGGTATTCGGTAAGTACCGTTGCTGGTACATGGGCAGAAGTATCACAATACGATGCCCACGCCTGGGTAGAAATTTATATAGACGGCCTTGGCTGGGTTACTGTAGACGCAACGCCGGGCGGTGCAGGCGGCGGCTCGGAATCAAGTGGCGGCAGCGCAGAGATTACCGACGTGTATGAAGTATCTCCTTACACAGAGCGCTACGCATACGACGGCGACGAACATTTCTATTCCGATACAGAGTTAAAGGGGTTAGACGATTTAACCGACCTTGGCTACACATATACGTTCACGGTAGAAGGATCACGCACCAATTACGGCATTACGGTTACCGTAATAACGTCTTTCACATTGTACGACCCCTACGGCAACGACGTAACGAACGAGCTGGATATAGAGCTAAAAACAGGTAAACTGCAGATATATTATGCGCAGATAAGCGTTACAACGGGCAGCGCAAGCAAGGTATACGACGGCACTGCCTTAACCTGCGATGAAATTTATGTAGATTCAAGCACCCTTGCCGAAGGGCATACGGTGGTTTACAGCACCAGCGGTACCATAACAACCATAGGCCAGGTATCTAACGGCGTTTCTCTTACGGTGTATGATGAAAACGGCGAAGACGTAACCGACTGGTACTGGATAAAAACGTCTTACGGCACACTAAAAGTTACAGCCTGCGAAATTACCGTAACGGCGGCAAGCGTAACGGCTTCTTACGACGGCACTGAGCTCACCTGCAGCGACTACGTGGTGGAAGGCTTGCCCGAAGGGTTTACAGTACAGGCAACGGTTACAGGCTCGCAGACAAAGCCCGGCAGGGCAGATAACGTAATAACTTCCGTTACCGTATATGACGAGAACGGAAAGGACGTTACGTCTAACTTTGCAATAACCACGGTAGACGGCAAGCTTACCGTAACAAGATGAAAAATAATTAAAGGAGGCGGCGATGCTTTACGAAAAGTACTATAGAAAAACGCTTAAATGGTCAAGTATCCTTACGGTAATACACCGTTTCAGGGTGCTCATCATCTGTGCCCTGCTTGCGGTAATCGCAATGATTGCCGCCTTTATGGCACTGTTCGGCATGGTATATTCTTCGGGTGAATGCCCGTCGGAAATCACCTACGGCGAAAGTCTTGGCTACGAAGCCAAATCGCTGTTTACAAGGGTAAGTTACGAATACTGCTCTTCTGACGGCGAGTGGACGAGTTCGTTCCCCAGGCAGGTGGGTGAATACAGCGTGCGCAGTGTATCTAAAAATATATTCGGTTCGCCAAGGTACGGCGAAGTATATTCCTTTGCAATTCTGCCAAAGGAGACGGAAGTGTATGTGGGCGTATCTTCGGTGGAATACGGCGAAATGCCTGATGTTACGGCGGACCTTGCCTACGAAGACAGCTTGCAGTGCACGTCGGTTATTTACGACGACATAACCAAAACATCTACGGGCGTAATACCCGATAAATCTTGCGTTTCCATAATAAATAAAAGCGGCTCAGACGTTACGTCTAACTACAATATAACCTGCGTTAAAACGAACATATCATTTACCCGACGCTCATTAACGGTGGAAGTAGAAGGGGCAGAAAAGGTGTACGACGGTTCTGCTCTAACCTGCAGCAGCTACAGCATTACAGGCGGCACCCTTGCCGACGGCGACAGCATCACGGCAGAAGTAAACAGCTCGCAGACAGACGTCGGCTCGGCAGAAAATTCCCTTGTGTTTACGGTGGTAAACGCAAACGGCAAAGACGTAACTTCGCATTACTACATACAGGTAAATGCGGGCATGCTTACTGTAACGCAAAGAACGCTGTATATCACCACGGGAGACTATACATACACTTACGACGGCGCCGAACACAGTTACCAGAGTTATGAAGCGCAGAGCGGCGTAACCGACGAAGGGCTTTTGGTTACACACAAACTTTCTGCAACGGAACTGACTTACGCAACGGATGCGGGTACGTACGAAAATATTATCGGGTTTACAATAACGGACAGAAGCGGCAATGACGTAACGTCAAACTATAACATAGTATGCACCTACGGCACGCTTACCGTAGCGCAGCGCGAGATAACCGTAACAACGGGCACCAGCCAAAAGGTTTACGACGGCACTCCGCTGTATAATACAGACTATACTTTAACTTACGGCAGTATTGCAAACGGGCAGGCTGCGGATATAGTTTATTATACCGAGCAGACCGATGCGGGCAGTACAGAAAATGTCGTTACTTTAAGCATATCCAGCGGTCAATCAGACGTTACGGCTAATTATCTTATTACTTATGTAAACGGTACTTTAACCGTAACGCAGCGCGAAGTAACTGTTATTACTGGCAGTGCAGAAAAGGTGTACGACGCAACGCCGCTCACCTGCGAAGATTGCTCCTGCACAAATATTGCCGAAGGGCAAACGGCGTATATCTCTTCGCAGAGTTCTATAACCAATGTCGGCTCGGTACAAAATATCACAAACACCGCCTACATAACGGATGAAAACGGCAACGATGTAACGGCAAACTATATTATAACTTATGAATACGGTACCTTAACGGTAACTCCCCGCCCCGTAACGGTTGTTGCGGGCAGCAGTTATAAGGTTTACGATGCAACGCCGCTCACCTGTACGGATATCGGATATTACAACCTTGTAAGCTGGCATACTGCTACAGCACAGACTTACGGCTCGCAGACAAACGTCGGCTCCAGTGAAAATATTATAGTGGAAGGCAGCGTTGTCATCTATGATGAAAACGGCAGCGACGTAACGTATAACTATGACGTATCCCTTGCTTCGGGTACTCTTACGGTAACGCCCCGCCCGATAACGGCTACGGCTGGCAGTGCGCAAAAAGTTTACGACGCCACGCCGCTTGAATGTGCAGACGTATATTATGACAACCTTGTAGAAGGCCATACCGCAACGGCGCTGACTTACGGCTCGCAGACGGATGTGGGTACAAGTTTAAACAATGTTGTAGTGAACACGGTTGTCATTCTTGATGAAAACGGCAACGACGTAACGTACAACTACAGCATATCCTATGAAACGGGTGAACTTACCGTAACACCCCGCCCTGTAACGTTTGTTACGGCTACTGCAGAATGGGTATATAACGACGAAGAATATTACTGCAAAGACTTTGAAGTTTCGGCAGACAGCGAATATCCGCTTGTATCCTGGCACACCGCATCGGTGGCGGACTATCCTTCAATTACCGATGTCGGCAGCATACAAAACACGCTCGTTATAGAAATTTACGACGGCGTTAACGATGTAACTTACAACTACGATATTTCGTACATATACGGCACTTTAACTGTAACGCCCCGCCCGATTACTATAACCACGGGCAGCGACAAAAAGTTGTACGACGGCACCCCGCTTACGTGTAATTCCTTTGAAGTTGAAAACGTTGTAGAAGGGCACATTACCGAAGTGTTTATAAACGGTTCGCAGACAGAAGTCGGTTCAAGCGACAACACGGTAGAAGCTGCCTATATCTACAATTCAAGTTGGGTAGACGTAACGTATAACTACGAAATTACATACGTATACGGCACCCTTACCGTGGCGGCGCTTGCCGTAACCCTTACCACATATTCCCAGGAATGGCTGTACGAAGGGCTTTCCCATTCTGCAGAAGGCTGTGTTATTACCGGCGGAGGGCTTGCCGAAGGGCAGTTTGTCATTATGTCGGTAAGCAGCATTACGAACGTCGGCTCGGCAGAAAATGTGGGCACCGCAACCATTTACGACAGTGAATATAACGACGTAACGGCAAACTATTATATAACGTACGAATACGGCACAATCACTGTGTTCAGCCCGCTTGAACTCAGCCGTAGCGCAAGCTATGATTTTACAGCCGAGTCAGCAGGTGATTATACGTTTACGCTTGAAAGCGGCAGAGCGCAGTTTTATGTAAATAATAAATTATCTGAAACCCTTTCGCAGAGCGGCGGTACGGTTACCCTAACTCTTTCTGCTGGCGACGTGGTTACCATAAAGGCTGTGTATGCCAGCGTAATCACTGCACAATACGTCTTTGATGAAGAAGGCGGTTCGGGCGGATCGGGTTCCGAAGAAGATGGTTCTGGTTCCGGTGAAGGCGGTTCTGGTTCCGGCGAAGGCGGTTCTGGTTCCGGCGAAGGTGGCTCAGGTAGCAGCGAAGGCGGCTCGGGTAGCGGTGAAGGCGGCTCGGGTAGCGGTGAAGGCGGTGATGACTC
>JAJQDC010000039.1:33875-51428 GCA_021202395.1 Clostridia bacterium
CGGTGAAGGCGGTGATGACTCCGGCGAAGGCGGCGATGATTCCGGCGAAGGTGGAGACGATTCCGGCGAAGGCGGCGATGACTCCGGCGAAGGCGGCGGAGAATTCGGAAACCTTGATACAAGCGGCAATATAAGCGGCGGAGACCTTACGGCTGCCGGCGACAACGCTTATATGCTTATAACGTCAGACACCACAGGCTCGCTGTACTTAAAGCTGATGAACTTCGGCGATTACAACGGCTCCGGCTGGGAAGAAGCCACTGAATACGACGGCTATATAACGGTAGACGGCACAGAATACAGCTTAAGCTATCTGTTCAGCCTTGCGCTTGACGAAGCGTGCTACACCGCTTCTGAAGTTACGGTAGAGCTTTATGTAGACGACTACGTCCTGCCCTATTACTTAGATTTCTACGGCGGCGACTACGAAATACAGACCAGCGATGTCTCTTACAGCGGCAGCTCAACCACGTTTACGGTAAACGTTTATTATTACGACTACCTTACCTACGTTGCGGCGGGGCTTACCCTTCCCGAAGCGTATACCGAACTGGAACTTGCCTACCGCACGTTTGTATACGAAAATTATTTAAGCGTTCCCCAGTCTACGGCAGAATATCTCAAAACCGTAATACAAGAGCAGGGCTTTGACGCCGATGATGAAAATATCGTGTCTAAGGTAGTTAACTACATTCAGAACGCTGCAACATATAATCTTGCTTACGACAGCGCGTTAGATGACGAAGAAGACATTGTCGTGGCATTTTTAAGGGACTATAAAGAAGGCATCTGCCAGCACTACGCAAGTGCGGCAACGCTGCTGTTCAGAACTTTGGGCATACCTGCACGCTACGTGCTTGGCTACTACGCCGTATCTTCGGCAGGGCAGTCGGTAGAAACAGGTGCACCCCACGCGTGGACAGAAATTTATATAGACGGCCTTGGCTGGGTTCAGCTTGAAGTAACCGGCTCGTCAGACGGAAGCGACGACGGTGGAAGCGGCGGTGGCGGCGGCACTATGGAGCTGCTTCAGGAAATTATCACCATAAAAATAAAACCCGTAGACGCAGTGCAGACTTACGACGGCTCTTCGCTTACCGCGTCTGCAGTAGAAGGCACTTCAGATAACTACACCTATATGTTAAGGGAGCTGCTGTACCTTGGCTACACCTATACGGTGCAGTTCGGCGGCTCGCAGACGGAACTCGGAACGGGCGTAAGCTACATAACTTCCTTTGTGCTGTACAACCCCGATGGATCAGTTCACGACGATTCGGGTTACACTTACTACGTATTTGAATTTTCTGAAGGAACGCTCACCGTAACCGATGTACCTGTTGTAACCGTTTACCTTTACGATATATCAAAGGTGTACGACGGAACCGCAATCTCTTACGAAGACACCGATTACTACTGGCTTGAAGATGAGTACGAAGTGGTGGTAGAAGGTCTTTCAAACATCTCGCTCACCAACTACGGCATTGCAAATAAAAAGATGTTAAACAAACTCACCATAACCGTATACGATTTGTACGGCAACGACGTAACCGACAGCGTCTACGTAAATATAGACCGCACCGATCTTCTTATCGTATACCGCAAGTGCATCACCATAACCACGGCAAGCGCTTCTAAGGTGTACGACGGCGAGCCGCTCACCGACGAAACGTGGTGGCTGTCTTTCGGCAGCATAGTAGAAGGTCAATCGTTAGAAGTTACCGTAACGGGCAGCATTACCGAAGTCGGCTATGCTTATAACCTTTACGACGCCGTAATTTACGGCGCAAACGGTGCAACCGTAACAACTAACTACCTTATAACTTATAACGTCGGTATTCTTTCGGTAGAAGAAGAATAATCTTAAAATTCAATAAACTAAAAAAGTCCGTTCTTGTAACGGGCTTTTTTGTTGCAATTTTTTTGGATAATTTTATACCGCTCGTGCAAAATTTTTTTGTATGGTTTATTCAATAAATACAAAAAACACGGAGGAAACCCAAATGACCGAAAAATTTTTAATAACTTCAGAAGAAATATCCCGCTACAGCCGCAAGCTGTTTGCCGAAGAAAAAAGTAAGGCTACGGCGATGCAATAGCAAACATTACAGACACCGTAACAATTTCACTCAGCGATACTTATAACTACGAGTGGGCAAACAGCGGCAGCGATCCTACGTTTACACTCACAATAACAAGTGCAGGCAATGCCATAAGCGGGCTTGCAAACGTTTCTACAATTTACGGCACAAGCTACAATGCAGAAACGGGCTCGGCTAACTTCGGCACAATAACATACCTGTACACAGGCACAACAAACGGCGGGGTAGCATACAGCAGCAGCGTTGCACCCACCGAAGCAGGCAGCTACATCTTAACTGCAACCGTAACGGGCAACAACAACTATGCAGGCGCAACGGCAAGCATAACTATAGTAATCGGCAAGCTTGCAGTGGCGTTACCTGAAATCAGCGGCAACGTGCTCACCTACAACGGCGCTGCACAGAGCGCAACTGTAACAGGCTACGACAGCGCGGTAATGAACGTAACGGGCGACTGCACCGAATACGGCAACAGCATAGTTATAACCGGCACAGCGGCAGGCGACTACAGCGTAACGGTAGCTCTCAGCGACACGAACAACTACGAGTGGGCAACGACGGGCAGCACGACATACACGCTTACGATAAATGCACTTGAAGTAACTATAACGGTTACGGCAAACGACAGCGTATACGGCAGCGTAGAATTGCCCGAAGTAACAACCAGCAGCACGCTTGCAGACAGCAACATAACAGTGCTTTACACAGGCACGGTAAACGACGGCAGTGCATACGAAAGCGCAACGGCACCCACCGAAGCAGGCGAGTACAGCATAACGCTTACCCTTACCGACCTTGACAACCTGACATTGAGCGTAGACAGCATACTTGAAGCTTCTTACACGATAGCAAGAAAGGTAGTAACGCTCAGCGGTGAAGACGTAACGGCGGTTTACGACGGCACGGCACACCTGCTTGAAATAAGCGGATTTGACACGGCTGCAATGGGCTACGCATACAGCGGCAGCGTAAGCATAAGCGGAGACGTAATAACCGTTTCTGAAACGCATGCAGGCGAATATGCAATTACATTCAGCCTTAAAGACACAGATAACTACGTATGGGCAGACAATGCAGAAGATCCCGTATTCTCGCTTACCATAGCAAAAGCTACGGCAAACGGAATTGAGTGGAGCGGAGACATACTGTTAGTTTACGGCACAAGCTACGATGCAGAAACAGCAACTGCTACTTACGGTAACATCGTATATGCTTACTACGTACAGGGCGAAACAACAGCCCTTGGCAGTGCACCTTCAGACGTTGGCGTTTACACGGTAACTGCAACAGTTGCCGAGACAGACGACTATGTTGGCGCAACGGCAAGCATAACGATAACCATCAACAAGGCAGAAATACTTATAGAAATACCCGAAATAACCGGCAACGTGCTTACCTATACAGGCGAAGCGCAGAGCGCAACAATTACGGGATATGACAGTAAGTTACTTGGTGCAACGGGCGAAGGCGTAGACTTCTACGTAGCATACAACAACAGCATTATAATAACCGAAACGGATGCGGGCAGCTACACAGTTACGGTATACATTATAGATACCCTTAACTACATGTGGTCTGACGGAACAACCGGTGCCAAGACGTATACCTTAACCATCAACCGTATGGCTATAGATACCCCCGTAACGGCAGACGGCAACATCACTTACGACGCAGCAAGCCATACCTTTACGGTAACGGGCTACGACGCAGAGTTGATGAGCTACGCTTACGACGGCGACGTTACGGCAAACGGCAGCGAGCTTACCATTTCGGCTACCAATGCAGGAACATACACAATTACGTTCGGCTTCAACACTACCAACTATTGCTGGAGCGGTACGGGGTCTGACGAATACACAATTTCGTGGACGATAGATAAACTTGTTCTTACAGTTCCTACAAGCACATCTACAAGCTTTATAAGCGGCAACGAATCTACTTATATACCCGAAGGGTTCGATGAAACCTGGATGGATATAGAGGGCAATACCGCAAGCGAGGCAGGCGACTACACCGCAACTATAACGCTTAAAGATACCGAAAACTGCGTATGGGCTAACGGCACAACTGACAGTATATCTATATCCTGGAGCATTAGCCACAGGTTCACCGCAGGGCACATTATAATGGGCGTGATAATTGCAATACTTGTAGCATTACTTGTAACATTGATTGTACGTGCAGTTATAATCAAGAAAAAGCATTCTAAAAATGAAGGCGAAGAAAATAAATAATTAGTGCACAGCCCGCTGCTGCAAGCGGCGGCAGCGGGCGGCACAAAATTTAAAAATTATGGAAGAAATAAAATTATCTAAAACCCAGAAGAGCTTATACGAATACATACTTAAAGAGTACCAAAAAAACGGTAAATTTACTGCAACGAACCGTCAGCTCGGCATTATGTTTTCGCGTACGGCACAAACAATGCAGTATAATTTAAAGGCACTGCGCAAAAACGGGCTTGTAGACTGCAACACCGTAATAGAAGACAGCGGCTACGTAATACGCTACGTAACTCCAAAAAATGTTTAAAACTTAATAACCCATATTCATAACAACAGAGTCGGCGGGCATTATGCCCGCCGATTCTGTTTATAATATATTGCAATGTACGGTTGATTTATAACGCTTGCCGTGCTATAATATGATGGTAAAAACCAGACGGGGAATTACCATAAATGAATTATAAAGATTTAGAACAGGTGCAAAAAAAGTACGGCAGCGGCTGCAGCCTTACCAAAGATAATATTAAGGACATCTACTTTTTAACCGACTGCAACACCCGTTTGGGCGACGACGGCGCCATTACGCAGTTTTTAGAAAGACACTATCCGCCAGACGATATTCTTGTGTGGAATAACGAATTTGTAAATGCAAAGCTTGACGAAAGCAGCACAAAAAGCGGGTGGGAGCACATTGCCGAAACAGGGTGGAATTTGCAGATTGCCTGCGGGATATATGCCAACGAACAGGCTACAATTAAAAAATTAATCGGTAAATTGCAGTCGTTTTACAACCAATACGGCTACTTTATGAATTATTATTTTTTAAAGAAAATTCCGACATACCCGTACGAAGACAAAACTTTTAACAGCTTTGAAGATATCTATATTTCCGTAAAAAATGGAAGAGCACCATACGGCTTTGCCGACGAGCGGCGTTATCTTGCCGACGATGGCTTCTGCGGTTTAATACCCCGTTTATATAAGCTTAATTACGGCATATTGCTGAACGAATTGCTTACGGATGTGTTCCTTCCCGTCCTTACCCGTTTTGAAGAATTTTTAAACGATACGGTAACGGACGTCATGAAAGAGCATGGCGTAATTTACATGCAGAGGGATATTACCGACATCTGCGATTACCCCGTAAGAAGGCTGTTTAAGCGCTATGCGGGCGATAATTCCATCATATTACCCACTCAATTTAAAAAAGTTCTGTCAGATTACCCATTGACGGAGCAGAACGCCAGGGAATACTTTTTTAAATGTAAATGCAGCCTTGAAAGAATTTACGGCAGAAATGATGATAACGCCAAAAAGTTTGCAAGCTACAATATCGGGCGGCAAACGCTTGACGGGTGAACCAATGAATGGATATCCTGCCTGCTTGCAGAAGGCAGTGTAACGGCGGAAAAGCTGCTGTATATAGTGCAGAATTTCAGCGGCGTTACAGACGGCGCAAATGCACTTAAAATGATAAAAATTTATAACGGGATTAAGGGCGGTACAGATAGTTCAATCAGGCATGCGCTGTTGTATAATGTGGAGATTAACCGCCTGACAGGCACAGTGCGGCATTACGGACTTTTGTACATCGCCGCAAAAAACGGGTTAAAAGACTGCCTTAACGGGTTAGAAAGTGAGCTTTACCCCTTAATCGGCACCAACGACCTTGAAGCGATAAAAGGCTGCATCAATGCTATGTACAAAGAATCTGGCGTGGATGGGTAAATATCCTTTTACCTTATATAATTGCACTTCTGGCACTGGGTTAAAATGTGCTCGTTGTCGTCGTTGTAAAACACACCCGACCACTTGCATATACTCTGCAAAATCGGCACTACCGACTTTCCCTTTTCGGTAAGGCGGTACTCTACCCGCGGCGGTATCTCGTCGTAAGACTGCCTTTCTATAATCTTGTCTGCAATAAGCTCTTTAAGCGTAGCTGCAAGCACGGCGTCGGTTACGTTTGCAAGCTCTTTGCGGAGTTCGCTGTAGCGCAAAGTCTTCTTTTCTGCCAAAACGCATATAACGCGTGATTTCCACTTGCCGCCGAATATTTCAAGCCCGTATTCAAGCGGGCAGCGTATATCTTTTTCCAGTTTGGGTTTATACATAGTTTCACCTTTTACTTTTTTGTATATTATATCATCATGCTACAAATTAAGCAAGTAACTATTAAAATTATAAGTTACTTATAAATTTATTTATATCTTCCATTTTAAAAGCAGGTCTGGTATAATAAGCTTGCTCTTAAAGAGTAAATAATTTAACAGGAGAATTTATTACAATGAAAGTAAAAGCTTATTTAGAAATCACGATGAAGATTGACGAAGCTAACCGCCCCGCGGCTGCAAAAGTTTACAGCGACTACCGCGGACCTTTCCTTGCAGAAATCAAGGGTGCGCTTACAAAAGATCTTCTTATAAGGGAAGAAGACGTACAGGTGCTTCACGGGTTTGACAGTGCAGAAAACGCAGCCGCTTATCTTGAAAGTGAAATGTTCAAAAACGACGTTTTCGTAGGTTTAAAGCCCCTGTGGAGCGCCGATCCCTGCGTAAAGATTTATACCGTAGCGTAAGTTTAATTTTATATTGCTTGTAAACTGAACCTTCAAAAAAATTTAAATGGCATACGTCTTACCGATTATTGACGTATGCCATTTGTCGTGTTACAATAAATTACGATTATTTATGCAATAAAGAGACTATATGAAAGACGAAGAAAACGCTGATAAAACTGAAGATCAAAATAAAGAGAGCGGCAATATAGCCAAACAAAGCAAAGGTAAATTACTGTTAAAGCTGTTTTTTACAATGCTTAAAATCGGGCTGTTCACCTTTGGCGGCGGTTACGCCATGCTCGCTCTGTTAGAAAATGAGTTTGTCTCTAAAAAACAGTGGATAGAAAAAGAAGAATTTACAAATATGGTAGCTATAGCAGAATCTACCCCGGGACCTATAGCCATAAATTCATCCACCTATATCGGTTACAAGGTAGCCGGCTTTTGGGGATCGTTGTGCGCCACGGTTGCGGTATGTATACCGTCGTTTATAATCGTGTACCTGATATCCCTGTTCTTTGACGCTTTTTTAAGCCTTACCTACGTTGCTTACGCCTTTAAAGGCATACAGGTGTGCGTAGTATATATGATAATTTCTTCTGGCTTCAAAATGCTTAAAACGTTAAAAAAGAAGCCGCTTGATATTATCCTGCTTGTGGCAACCATAGTTGTAATGGTAACGTTTTCTGTTTTTGCGGTAGATTTTTCGGCAGTGTTTTATATCCTTATCGGCGGCGCAGTAGGGCTGTTTGTATACTTTATAGGCGCAATACGGCAAAGGGAAAGGGGTAAAAAGCAATGATATACCTGCAGCTGTTTTTAACCTTTCTTGAAGTAGGCGCGGTTTCCTTTGGCGGCGGCTACGGTATGATAGCCCTTATACAGGAAAAGATGCTCTCTTACGGGTGGCTTACCGAAGAAGAGATGCTGAATATGATAGCCGTAGCCGAATCTACACCGGGGCCTATCGCGGTAAACATTGCTACCTTTGTAGGTTCTTCCCAGGGCGGGCTTTTGGGTGCTTTTTTAGCCACGCTGGGCGTTGTTCTGCCGTCGTTCATAATAATACTTATCATAGTAACGCTTATAAAGAATCTGCTTAAATACAAGCCCGTAAACGCCTTTTTAAACGGCTTGCGCCCCGCTGTAGTGGGGCTTATCATTGCCACGGGAATTACTATGATACTGTCTAACCTGTTCGGCTTTTCAGAAACAGGAGACTCTTTTATTCCCGATGGACAGAGCATAGTTATTTTTGCAATTATTGTTGTAATCGCCGTTATATATAAGATAGTGAGAAAAAAATCTGTATCGCCGATAGTGATGATACTTATATCTGCGGTATTGGGGATAGGGGTATATGCGGTGATATAGGGTAAATAGAGCATAAGCAACTGCCGTTGCTTTGTTACAAGTTATGTAGAAAGGTAGGAGATTTCTCGGCTTCATTACGCTATACTCCATTCCGTTTGCAATGACAACCCTGCGGGTTGTACGGGCGGCGTAGCCCGCCTGTCATCTCGACCGAAGCCCGTAGGGCGAAGTTGAGAGATCTCCAAACAAATTCAGCTCAAATGTAATATAACCTTTTTAAAAAATAAATGGCATATGTCAAAAATAGTTATTGACATATGCTATTTATTATGCTAAAATGGATACGATATAAAATATCGGCAGGAATTGAAATATGAAGGTGGTAATAGTGGGCGGCGTTGCGGGCGGCGCCACGGCGGCTGCAAGAATACGCAGGCTTGACGAAAATGCACAGATAATTATATTCGAGCGTACGGGATATATATCGTACGCAAACTGCGGTTTACCCTACTATATAGGCGGGGTAATTACCGACAAAACAGAGCTTACCCTGCAGACTCCGCAGAGCTTTAAGTCCCGCTTTAACGTAGAAGTAAAGGTTCTGCACGAAGTAACTGATGTATACCCCGATGAACACAAAGTACGGGTAAAAAATTTGCTTACGGGCGAAACCTTTACCGAAAGTTACGATAAACTGCTGTTAGCCCCTGGTGCAAAACCCATTATGCCCGAAATGAAGGGGCTGGATACCGAAAACGTTTTTACCCTGCGCACGGTAGAAGATACCTTTAAAATAAAAAACTATATAGATGAAAACAAGCCGCAGTCGGTAGTAATTGCGGGCGGCGGTTTTATCGGGCTGGAGACGGCAGAAAACTTAAGGGAAAGCGGGCTTGACGTAACCATAGTGCAAAGCGGCAGCCAGCTTATGAAGCCATTCGACGGCGAAATTGCGGCATATATCCATGCGGAGGCAAGAAAAAACGGCTTGAACCTTGTCTTTAATAATGCCGTAAGCGGCTTTGAAAAGCATGGCGGCAAGGTAAAAGTTTTACTTAAAAGCGGTCAGCTTACCGCCGACTTTGCCATTTTTGCCATAGGCGTAACGCCTGAAAGCAGCCTTGCAAAAGCCGCCGGGCTGGAACTTGGCGCAAAGGGTGCAATAGCGGTAAACGACAGAATGCAGACATCCGCACAGGATATTTACGCCGTGGGCGACGCCGTGCAGGTAAAACATTTTGTTACGGGCGGCAACGCAGTAATTTCGCTTGCAGGTCCTGCCAACAGGCAGGGGCGCATTGCTGCAGACAATATCTGCGGCATCGGCAGCCGCTATACGGGCAGCCAGGGCAGTTCGGTTTTAAAGGTGTTTAATTTAACCGCCGCCTGTACGGGCATTAACGAAGGGGAAGCTAAGCGGGCTGGTATCAATTACGAAAAGATAATTCTATCCCAGACAGACCATGCAAGCTACTATCCGGGCGCTAAAAATATGGTTGTAAAGCTGCTGTTCGAGCGCGGTAGTTACCGCATACTCGGCGGGCAAATAGCAGGTTACAGCGGCGTAGACAAACGTATAGACGTATTGGCAACAGCCATCCGCGGCGGCATTACCGCCGTACAGCTTAAAGATCTTGATCTTGCTTACGCACCGCCGTACGCTTCTGCCAAAGATCCCTTAAACGTTGCGGGATATATCGCAGATAACATAGCAAACGGCACGCTTAAACAGTTTTATTCAGAAGATATACAAAACCTGCAAAGGGATAAAGTAACCCTTCTTGACGCACGCACCGCGGCAGAATACGCCAATGGGCATATACAGGGTTTTATAAATATCCCGGTAGACGACCTGCGTTCAAAAATGGGTGAATTAGATAAAAACAAACCTGTTTACGTAATATGCCAAAGCGGACTGCGTAGTTACGTTGCCTGCCGCATGCTGGCTGGCTGCGGGTACGACTGCTACAACATTGCAGGCGGATACGGGCACTACTATGCCGTAACTAACGAAAAATGCCTTACCGAAAAGGCTACGCCCTGCGGTATAGATAAATAAATTTTCAGGAGGTGCAGGTATGCCAAGACCTGTTAAATGCAGACGGATATGCCGCTTTCCGCAGGAGACTACCTTTTACCCGTCAGATTACAGCGGCGGCGATGCGGTAACCCTTACATTTGACGAATACGAGTGTATCCGCCTTATAGATAAGTGCGGTTTTTCGCAGGAACAGTGCGCACAGTTTATGCAGGTAGCGCGCACTACCGTGCAAAAAATTTACGACGACGCAAGAAAGAAGATTGCCTGCATGATAGTTGACGGTCTGCCGCTTAAAATCGGCGGGGGAGAATACCGCCTTTGTGGCGGCGACAACAGTGCGTGCTTTATGTCAGATTGTTTTAAACGGGATATTCCCGAAAAATATAATTTATTTAAAGGAGATAATATTATGAGAATTGCGGTTACTTACCAGGATGGTGAAATTTTTCAGCACTTCGGGCACAGCGAACAGATTAAAATTTACGATATTGCCGATGGCAAAATCGCAGACAGCAAGGTAGTGGATACCAGTGCAACGGGACACGGCGCTTTGGTAGAAGTTTTAAGCGCTGCAAAGGTAGACGTACTCATCTGCGGCGGTATAGGCGGCGGTGCGCAGGCTGCCCTTGCGCAGGCTGGCATAAAGCTCTACGGAGGCGTAAGCGGCAATGCGGACGAAATGGTAAACGCATTTTTGCAGAACAACTTACAATACAACCCCGACGTGCATTGCGACCATCACGACCACCACGGCGAAGGACATTCCTGCGGCGGGCATGGCGAAGGACACCACTGCGGCGAAGACAAGCACGGTTGCAAAGGCAACTAAATTCCGGGAAACCCTGCTTGCCGCAGTTAATATTCTGAAAATATACAAGCGGTTTTGCTTTCGCAAAAGCCGCGGAATAGTGTAATCTAAAAACGTTAAAATTTAACAACAAAAAAGGAGACTAAATTTATGGAAAAATGGAGATGCACAGTGTGCGGCTACATTCACGAAGGACCTATGACGGACGATTTCAAATGCCCCGTCTGCAAACAGCCTGCAAGCAAGTTTGAAAGAGTAGAACCCGTTAAAAACCCCTATGCGGGAACAAAGACAGAAAAGAACTTATGGGAAGCCTTTTCGGGCGAATCGCAGGCAAGAAACAAGTACACGTTCTTTGCAAGCGTTGCCAAAAAAGCAGGTTACGAGCAGATTGCAGAGCTGTTTTTAAAGACCGCTGCAAACGAAAAGGAGCACGCCGAACTGTGGTTTAAAGCGCTTGGCGAAGTAGGCAACACCGCGCAGAACTTGCTTGCCGCAGCGCAGGGTGAAAGCTACGAGTGGACTGATATGTACGACCGTATGGCAAAGGACGCCGATGAAGAAGGCTTCCACGACCTTGCCGAAAAATTCCGCGGTGTTGCAGCCATAGAAAAATCGCACGAAGAACGCTACCGTGCGCTTTTACATAACGTAGAAGCAAAGGAAATATTTGAAAAGAGCGGCGTAACGCTGTGGGAATGCCGCAACTGCGGGCATATGGTTTTAAGCGTAAAAGCACCCGAAGTCTGCCCCGTATGCGCACACCCGCAGTCCTTCTTTGAAGTACGCAAAGAAAATTACTGATTAGCAATTACCCGCCATATATGCCGCAATTAACGCGGTAAAATGATTAATCTACTTGTAATTTAAGGAGGCTTTTAAATGACGGAATTTTATATCTGCAACCACTGCGGCAATATTATAGAGATGGTGCACTCCGCAGGTGTACCCGTAATGTGCTGCGGCGAAAAGATGCACAGGCTTGTTCCAAACACTTCTGACGGGGCGGGAGAAAAACACCTGCCCGTTGTTACCGTTGACGGAAATATCTTAAGCGTAAACGTCGGCTCGGTAGACCACCCCATGACGGCTGAACATTATATTCAGTGGATATATGTAGAAACCGAAAACGGCTGCATAAAAAAGATGCTTACTACTGATGATAAGCCCTGCGCCACCTTCTGCCTTAACGATAAACCCGTAGCCGTGTACGCTTACTGTAACCTTCACGGTTTATGGCTTACACAGCTTTAATAACAACAGTTAAACTAAAGTACCCAGAAATGTTCATCTTAAAATAAGTATTGAAGCTATAAAAAAGAGAGTTTATAACTAAACTGTTATAAACTCTCAAAATGGCTGGTCGAAGTGATTTGTAAGGAACGGAATAGCGATTGTTCGCCAACGGCTCAATCGCGTTTTACCCAGAGACGAAAGTCAGAGGCATTTCTGATATTTAAAACTGTCAAAATTAAGCAAAAAATATCAAAAAATACATCATTTTGCCACCTTGTATAATCTTGCTCCCCAAAAACGAAATTCACTCCCCAAAAAATCCGTTATCCGTTATTCACCCGAATTAACAAAAATTTTTGTTGATTTTTAACACGATAAACGGACACAAAAAAGCAAAGGCAATATCTCTTGGTATTGCCTTTTATACTACTTTATCTACCGCAAATGTTGGAAAAAATACCTCAATAATGGAAACGGGTATTGCTGATTTTGCACTTCCCTTCATACTAAAATTTAAAATCATGGGAATTTTCTTGATTTACCCCCAAGTTGGGGAGAAATTAAAATCGACAAATAAGGGAAAGATTTTTCGCCAAATGACGGAAAAATATTTCGCCAAATGACGGAAAAAATTATTGATTTATTCTCTCCGATCATATATAATATAAATAAGTAATTTATCAAAGGGTGATTAAAATGCGAAATTACAAAAAACGTATAGCTGACGACATTTTAAAACGCAAATTGGAAGGCAAGGGTGCGGTTTTAATAGAAGGCCCCAAGTGGTGCGGCAAAACAACGACAGCGGAACAAATTGCTAAAAGCATTTTGTATATGGACGACCCCGAGAAAAAAGAACAAAATATTGCGATGTCGGAAGTAAATCCCAAGCGGCTGTTGAATGGTAAAACTCCGAGGCTGATAGACGAATGGCAGTTAGCCCCCAAATTATGGGACGCAGTCAGATTTGAGGTAGATCACAGAGGTGAATTGGGTCAATTTATTCTCACTGGTTCGGCGGTCCCTGCCGATACGAAAGAAATCACTCACTCCGGCACAGGACGATTCACCTGGCTTACAATGCGGCCTATGAGTTTGTTTGAATCGGGCGAGTCGAGCGGCGACGTCAGCCTTGCCGATTTATTTAGTGGAAATATCAATCTTGACGGATCATCGGATATAGATATAGACAAGCTGGCTTTTTTGGTGTGCCGCGGCGGATGGCCGCAATCAATTGATATGAGAAAAGAAATTGCTTTAGACCAGGCGTCCGATTATTACGACGCCGTCGTACACTCCGATATAAACAGAGCGGATAATATTCAAAAGAATCCCGAAAGGGTCAAGCGCTTAATGCGTTCATATGCAAGAAATCAAGGCGGGCAAATATCTAACAGTGTAATAGCGCAAGATATTTTTGCAAACGAGGAAGGCTCATTAAACGAAGACACGGTCGCTTCGTATATCAACGCGCTACAAAAGATATTTGTAATAGAGGAAATGCCTGCATGGAACCCGAATTTACGCTCTAAAACGGCAATACGTTCTTCAAATACCCGTTACTATATTGATCCGTCCATTGCGGTGGCAGCTTTAGGTATCGGACCGAATGATTTAATTGCAGACTTAAAAACATTTGGATTTTTATTTGAAACCTTGTGCGTGAGAGATTTGCGCGTTTATGCCGATGCGTTAAACGGAAGCGTTTATCATTACCGCGATAAGGACGGCCTGGAATGTGATGCCGTCGTTCACCTGAAAAACGGGAAATACGGTTTAATTGAGATTAAGCTCGGCGGAGATAGGCTGATTGAAGAAGGAGCGGCTTCTTTACGCTCTTTGCAAAAGAAAATTGACACGGATAAGATGTTCGCTCCCTCCTTTCTTGCCGTTGTAACGGGAACGGGTGATTATGCTTACAAAAGAAATGACGGTATCTTTGTGATTCCTATAGGATGTTTAAGAAATTAATAATATACAAACCGCTTTTAAGCCACAAAAAATAATTCAAAAAATTTTTAATATATGACACCCTTGTGGTAAGATTTATGTGCTACAATAGATAAACTAAGGAGGAAGCACTATGTTTAATAAAACTATTTTAAACGATGTAATAAATTATTATAAAAGAGATTTTGTAGAATTTAACTGGGAACGGGAAGAATTTAAGTGGCAAGCTGTAAAAATATTCCAGGATAACTGGAATATTGATGCGAAAAATTTCAGTGAAATGCTCACCCGTTCGCTTTCGGGAACATCTAACCTGTTAAACACAAAACAGTTTTTCCCGATGGGAATGATTATTGAATTTGCCGAGATTGCACCCGAAGAAGTGCGCAATATGTTCCGAGCTTTATTTGACGAGAGCCGCGACGTCGTAGAGCGTATTCTTGAATTTAAAAATTCGTCTACTGAACTGCTGGCAAAATATAGAAAAGACGCGAAAAATCACTATCAGACGGAAAATTCTATAAGCACTTATTTGTGGCTTAAATTTCCCGATAAATATTATATATACAAACACGATGAAGTAAAAGCTGTAGCAAAAGAGCTTGGTAGCGATTATGTAATTAAAAAAGGCTACTACGAAAGCAACCTTAGGAATTTTTATAATCTCTATGATGAAATCTGCGATTATATAAAAACAGATAACGAGCTTATCAATCTCTTGCAATCGCACCTTACCGAAAGCCACTATAAAGATACAGAGTTTAAAACACTTACTGTGGATATAGGTTTTTATATAAGCAGATATTATAATGATAAGAAAAAGAAAAAAGAAGAAACAATTACTATACCTGTTGAAGATGCGGATATTAATACCCAATATTGGTGGCTTAATGCCAATCCTAAAATATGGAGTCTTACCAGTATAGACGTGGGTGAAGAACAGTTTTATACTCTCTGCAATGAAAACGGCAATAAACGCAGGATATATCAGAACTTTTTAGACGTGAAGGCAGGCGATAAAGTTATAGGTTATGAATCTAACCCTGCAAAACAGATTGTAGCATTATGTGAAATAACCGCTGCAAATGACGGCGAAAAAATACAATTTAAAAAGACGGAAAGTCTTACGTCTCCTATTGCCTATTCAGAATTAAAAGATATGCCTGAACTGAAAGATATGGAGTTCTTTGTCAACCCTAACGGTAGTCTGTTTAAACTTACAAAAGAAGAATATGGCGTTATTTTGGACATAGTACGGGACCAAAACCCCGTAAAAGCCGAACACGTCGAAACCGATAAGTACACAAAATCTGATTTTCTTTCGGAGGTTTATATATCAGAAGAAAAGTACGCAACGATCGTTTCTGTGCTTAAAAATAAGAAAAATATTATATTGCAGGGTGCGCCTGGCGTAGGCAAGACGTTTGCGGCAAAGCGGCTTGCTTACTCTGTAATGGGCGTAAAAGACGAAAGCCGCGTAAAGATGATACAGTTCCACCAGAATTATTCTTATGAAGATTTTATTATGGGATATAAGCCGAGCGGCGACGGCTACGAATTAAAAAACGGCATTTTCTACCAGTTCTGCATTACAGCCGCTAATCAGCCCGACAAAGATTTCTTCTTTATAATAGATGAGATTAACCGTGGCAATATGAGCAAAATATTCGGCGAACTTCTAATGATGATAGAAAGCGACCACCGCAGCGAAAAGACCACACTGCCGTATAACGGCGCTCTCTTCTCCGTGTCGCAGAACCTTTACATAATCGGCATGATGAACACCGCCGACAGAAGCATTGCAATGATAGACTATGCACTGCGCCGCCGTTTCAGTTTTATTGAAATGGAACCCTGCTTTGATTCGGAAGGTTTTACTAAGTATCAACAAAAGTTAAATAACCCCGTCTTTGACAAACTTATAGATAAAATCAAGCAGCTTAATAAAGAAATTGCCGACGATAAAACTTTAGGTAAAGGCTTTTGTATAGGGCATAGTTACTTCTGTAACTGGCAAGAGTGTACCATATCCAAAATGCGTGAAGTGGTGGAATTTGATATTATTCCCACACTAAACGAATACTGGTTTGACGACGCCGAGAAATGCCGCCGCTGGACTAATGAATTGCGCGGGGTTTTAAATGACGCGGAATAAAAATATTCTGATAAAAAATATATACTATATGTTGTCCTATGCCTTTCAGACGCTTAAACAGTCCACGTTTGATAATATTTCCGTAGAAGAGTTTGACAACGTGCAAAATCTGTTTGCCGCAATATTAAGTAAGGGCATAAGCCAGCAGCTAAAGCAGGGAATATACCGCGAATACCGCAACACGCAGGCAGATATAAACACCGTGCGCGGCAAAATCAATATGCCCGAAACAATAAAAAACAGAGCCGCACGCAGGCAGGCTATAAATTGCAGCTTTGACGAACTTACCGAAAATAATCTTTTAAACGATATATTAAAGACAACAGCAACCCTTCTTATAAAAAGCAAAGAAGTTGACGATGAGTACAAAGATTTACTCAAAAAAGAGATGCTGTATTTCAGTAATGTAGACGGCGTGGATGCGGCATATGTGCCGTGGAATACCATCCGTTTCAGCAGAAATAACCAAACATACAGGATGCTGATAAGTATCTGTAAATTTATACTTGACGGCATGTTGCTTACAGAGAGCAGCGGCGACTACAAACTTGCTTCTTTTATTGATGAACAGCATATGCACCGACTGTATGAAAAGTTTATACTTGAATACTACATTAAGGAATTCCCTCAGCTTAATGTCTCCTCTTCGCAGATTCCCTGGGCGTTAGACGACGGCGTAAGTTTTCTTCTTCCCGTAATGCAGAGCGACGTTATGCTTACATATAAAGACAGGGTGCTTATAATCGATGCAAAATGCTATTCGCATACCACGCAGACACAGTACGGCGTACATACTTTGCATTCTAATAATTTGTATCAGATTTTTACTTATGTAAAAAATAAACAGTCGCAGGATAGCGGCAAAACCGTTTCGGGTATGCTTTTGTACGCCCGTACAGACGAAGAAATACAGCCAGACAACACATATATGATGAGCGGCAACCGCATAGACGTTAAAACATTGGATTTAAATAAAGACTTTACGCTTATTGCGAAACAACTTAATGATATTGTTGCGGAGTTTTTTGGAATAAAGAATTAAAATATACCATAAACAGCACTTTATATGTTATAATATACTATAAAATAAAAACAGGAGTGAAAAATGATTATCATCAATGAAACCAAATACAAAAAGGCGCATAAATTAGCTTTAATGCTTAAC
>JAJQDC010000054.1 GCA_021202395.1 Clostridia bacterium
AGATGTGTATCAGCGACAGGTATAATATCTTTAAGGAGGTATCAGGCTATGAAATTACTATATGTTAGGGCTTCTGGCTTTAAAAATTTAAACGATGATTGTATAATTGACTTTATAGCTAAATCCAAGAAAACTACTGAAGATAAGGAATATGAACTCCAAGAGATAACCGAAGATTTATTTGTTTACAACACTGCCGCCGTTATCGGGAAAAACGCTTCCGGCAAAACGACTGTAATGGAACTGCTTGATTGCTGTTATTCCATTCTCGGCAATTTCTCGCTCGAGGATAAAAACTATTCTTATGACGGTATTCATCTTGAAATGTACTTTTATTACGAAAGAAAGATTTATAAGTATCTGACTGATTTGAACGCTTCTGCTACTTTAAGCAATAAAGCGACGTTTTCTAATCAAAAAATTTACTCAAAACCATACTATAAATCTAATCTCAAAACCATATTTGAAGATACAGGTTATACTCTTCTTTCCAATATTGGACTTTTGCCTGAGGATACATCTATTGTATTTTTTGTTTTGAAAAAACAGCAAACACGGGCAATGTATTTTAATTGCGACGGTGCAGGTGTTGATACTTATCGGCTCATGTTTAATGCCTTAAAACATTATCAACTTTCCCCTGCCATTCTTTCCAAAGTGTTGCATTTGTTTGATGGGAATATAAAGAGCCTCTCTATGCTCGACGAGCATAATTACGAACTCGCTTTGATTGATGGTAAAAAAACTATTTCTGACAAAGAATTGATCCACTTCCTGTCAAGCGGTACTACAAAAGGCTTACTTCTTTATATTACTGTAGTCGCTTCTCTTAAATACGGGTTTGACCTTATTATTGATGAAATTGAAAATCACTTTCATAAGACATTGGTGGAGAATATCATCAATCTTTACAAAGACAAATCCGTAAACCGAAATAACGCTACTCTTATCTTCTCTACACACTATTGCGAACTTTTAGAATTGTTCAATCGTCAAGATAACGTTTGGGTATGTAAAGCCGATAAAAAGATTCTCGTTCAAAATATGTACGAAAAATTTAATATCCGCAACGAACTCTCCAAGAGTAAACAATTTTATAACGATACCTTCAAAACGGCTGTCAATTACGATGACCTGATGGACATTAAAAAGGAGCTTGTTAAATGAAAATCCTTATAATGTGTGAAGGTCCTAACGAATTAGAAGTTATAAATCTTTTGCTTGATAACAGCAAACTGGCTTTCAGTCGGGATGATCTTTTGGATATGCGTCCTTTTCACGCACGTCAGTTAGACGCTTCTCAATTGAAGCCAGCTCTCGATGCGTATCACGGTGAACTAAAAATCTACCGTGTAGGCGATAAACTTACTGACAAACTTAAAATCTCTAAGGATTTGGCAGACAAAATTACAGAACAAAGAAAATTCTGTACAAAACCTGAACTTGAAATACTGTTTATTATTGCCGAAAACCGCTTGACTGACTTTGAAAAAGTAAAATCCAAACAGAAGCCCAAACAGTTCTGTAAGCAGAACATTGTTTTTAACCGCAAAAAATATGACAACAGCACTGCCTTTTACGAAAATTATTTCTCCGGACGGATTGACATTTTGGTAGACGCCATTATTGAATATCACCGTACTCACGGAAAGCATAAGCCTGATGAGGAATACCTTTTCAACCTGCTTAAATAACTACTTAGATTAAAAGAATTGTATTAAACAAGCCTATTGTGAAGTGCTCTGTTTCTCATTTCTTTCTTAATTAACTTAATTTGTTTTAATTTGAAATGTACCGACCATAGGGTTAAAGTTTTAATTTAAAAATTCGACAAAAACTTCGGGTTTCAAAAGTCGCCCAAGTCCACGCCACGTCCACATTTCAGAAAAAAACGGGCAAAAACGGATAAAAATCGATAAAAACAAATTGTACCTGTTTTGGGGTAAAATTTAACTTTTTTCGCGAAAAAACGGCACTTTTTTAACACAAATTAGAACCCATAAAAATGCAAAAATTCAATGGGCAACAACCCTATGGTCGGTGCAACTGTAGCCGTTGCGGTTGCAGTTCAGGAAGGAATGACAAAGTAATAATTTAAAATTTACAAGATTAACGCACTGCAGCTTACCGTTGCAGTGCGTTTTATTTGAATTTTGTACGCTTATAAATTTTGCTTTTTCGTATATCTTACTTCAACTAAAGTTGCTTACAAAGCTAATTGCAATTCATTCCCTTGTAACCCAAATTCTATAATTCGACAACTTTTTCGTTGATTAAAGTGTTTATATGTTACACTTTTTCAAACTTATTTCTGATTTTACTTGACTTTTGCTTTTATGCTTGCTATAATAGACATGCACGAAAAAGAGGTGATTTTATGGAACGAGTTATGATGCAGGAACTTATCAAATGGAAAAACTCCCCAAACCGAAAGCCATTGCTCTTACAAGGTGCAAGACAAGTAGGTAAAACTTATCTGTTGCTTAAATTCGGAAAAGATTGCTACGATAATGTCGTTTATATTCATTTTGAAGGTAATACCAATACCCTTGAAAAAATATTCGCACCGGATCTCAATCCCATACGCATAATTTCTGAACTTGCGTACCTGACAAGGCAAACTATTATACCGCAAAAAACACTGATAATTTTTGATGAAATACAAGCATCCGAACGCGCAATGACATCCTTGAAGTATTTTTGCGAAGAAGCAAACGAATATCATATCGTCGCCGCCGGTAGCCTTTTAGGTCTTGCCATTAACCGTGGTAATTTTTCGTTCCCCGTAGGCAAGGTAGATTTTCTCACACTCTACCCCTTATCGTTTGAAGAATTTTTATACGCTACAAAAAATGAAATCCTTGCGGAAAAAATCCGGGAATCGTATAATTCCTTCTCACCTATGCCTGACGTTTACCATAACGCCGCGCTTGAACTCTACCATCAATACCTTGTAATCGGCGGTTATCCTGCCGCCATAAACGCATATCTGAATTCAAAAGATTATCTTTCGGTACGGGCAGAACAGGCGAATATTGCCAATTCCTACATCGGTGATATGAATAAGTACGCATCAAGCAATGAAACAATAAGAAGCATTGCCATATACAATACCCTACCGAGCCAACTTGCAAAAGAAAATACCAAATTCCAATACGCAGTAATTAAGAGCAACGCACGCGCAAAAGATTATGAACTTTCCCTTCAGTGGTTAAAAGCTGCAAGTGTCGTTCTTGAAAACATAAAGATTACCGAAGGCAAACTACCGCTTAAAATTTATGAACAAATGGATAGCTTCAAAATCTACTATTCCGACGTCGGATTATTATGCTTTAAGTCTGAAACACAACCGAATGACATTATAGTCAATACAAATTTGTCTGACCGTGCAAGAGGTCTGCTCGCCGAAAATTATGTCGCGCAACAACTTGTTTATCAAGGCTACACCCTCCACTATTGGGAATCCAACGGTACAGCCGAAGTCGATTTCATTATCCGTATAGACGACGATGCAATACCTGTAGAAGTTAAATCTGCTGATAATACAAAGGCAAAAAGTCTGAAAACATATTGCGATAAGTACAAGCCAAAGTACTCAATACGTCTTTCGTCAAAGAACTTCGGGTATGAAAACGGTATAAAGTCTATCCCCTTATATGCGGTTTTTTGCATATAGATTAATTACTTTAAATATCGTCGCGGAGACCTTTCCAGACGGGCTGGCGCATGCTGCCGTTCGGGGTTTGCTGCATAAAGTGGGCGGTACCTTTAAGCCTTGGTTTAAGCCATACCGCGTTTTTGTATTGGCTGAACCACGGTGTTGAAACCTTGTTATTTAAGGCATACTGCGCCACCAATTTTCTGTCTTCGGAAGAAACCCCAAGGTAGACTTTACCGCGGCAAACGGCAGTGCCGTCTTTATCAAAAAAGCCCAATATTAAATCTTTTACGTTACCGCCGCTATCCGGCAGGTAGCCGAAGATATACAGATCTTCGTCCTGCATGACCTTTATTTTTACCCACTCGCGGGTGCGTTTGCCTATATAGTATCTGCCATCCTTTTTCTTGGCAACTATCCCTTCTAAATTCTGCTCTTTTACAAGCTCAAAAAACTCCTTTCCCTTTTCTTCTACATAGCGGGATATGCTTAAATTATTGCCATCTTTAACATTTTTTTCAAGCAGCATTTTCCGCTCTGTAAGCGGCAATGCCGTTATATCTTTTTTGCCGATATACAGAATATCGTACGCCACAAACTGTACTGGGTTTTTACGTGCCGCCAGCGATATTTTAAATCTGTCTGTCATAAGGCTTCTTTTTTGTATACCGTAAAAGTCCGGCTTGCCATCCTTTAAACAGATAAGCTCTCCATCTAACACACAGCGATTTACAACACATTTATACATAGAAGCAAGTTCGGGGTAAATAGCCGTTACGTCTTTGAACCTTTTATTCTGCAATACTACCGACTTTGTATCTATATAGGCAATGCAGCGTATGCCGTCTAACTTCAATTCAAAAATATAATCTTTATCGCTGAAAGCTGTTGTTTCATACATAAGCATCGGGGAGATATTTTTGTCTTTAAACAAGTCGCTCATTGTGCTTTTTTAGATGAAGCCTTTCTTTTTGCCGCAGGCTTTGCCGTACTTTTTGCTTTTTGGGATAAATCTAAACTCTTCCTTAATGCGTCCATAAGGTCTGTTACACTGCCGCCTGCTTCTTCTTTTACGTTGACTATCTCTTCACCGGCAATTTTGCTCTCTATTGCAGCTTTTATCTTTTCCTGGTATTCATCTTTATACTTTTGCGGTTCAAATTTACCCGTCATGCTTTTGATAATCTGTTTTGCAAGTTCAAGCTCTGCACCGTTTCCGCTTTCCGTTATGTCCTTTGCAGGGTTTTTTGTAATCTCTTCATAAAAGAATAAAGTATTCAAAAGCATCTGTCCGTTTTTACTGCGTATGGCTATCAGGGTTTCTTTTGTACCCAATACCGTTTTTGCTATCGCCGCTTTGCCTTCCTGCTCCATTGCAAAGAGCAAAAGGGAAAAAGCTTTTTCTGCACCCGTAGGTACAACATAGTACGGCTTGTTGAAATAGATCGGATCTACTTCACCGATATCTACAAATTGCTCTATTGTAATATTTTTGTCTTTTTTGGTTTTTAAACTTTCAAAATCTTTGTCGCTGAAAATGACGTATTTGCCGTCTGCGTACTCGTAACCTTTTACTATGTCATCTTGCTTTATTTCTTTACCGCCGCAGTCTTCACAAGTTTTTTTGTAACGAACACGGCTCATGGTATTTTTATCTATCATATTAAAGCCGACAGAATTTTCTTTAACCGCGCTGTGAAGCGTTACGGGGATGTAAACAAAACCAAAACTTATGCTGCCCTTATAACTGTATGCCATGTTATCAGTGTGTGATATTTTTACCGAAATAATTATTCTGATGAAAAAAATTACCCCGCGAATGGTTTAACTGCCGTCTGCGGGGTGAAAGAATGTTAAGTTTTATTGGAACTATCTGTAAATTTATAAACCACACCGAAAGAAAATTCAAAATTGTTTTCTTCGGAAAGAGACCAGTTTTCTGTATCTATACACTCAGTTTTTATGTGTCTGAAAGGATATTCCCTGCCAAGCCAAAGATTTACTATCATAAACTCACCGCCGTTTTTGAGCTTTTTCTTTGCAAACTGTTTAAGCCATTTAAGCTCATCCAAGGCATTTTTTGCATAACTTTCTGTCAGCTGTCTTTTATATCCTGGGTCATAATCAAAATGGAAACATGTGTCCACTGCATATACATTGTAACCTTTAAAAATATTGCCAAGAGTAGCGGCTTCTTCTTCACAAAGTTTATCATTAAAAATTATTTTATCGTTATAAAACATATCATCCGCTGTAATATCAGGCAAAATCATCTTATAATCATATACCGTTTTTTGCAAGGGCTTATCTACAGCCAAAAAGCATTTCATCGACATGGTAATTTCTCCCTGAATATAATCTACTTTTTATCGATAATTCTGTCAAATACAGGTATCTGCATATCTGTAAGGTACGAATGCCACTCTTCTGTAGTCAGTTTATCAAATAATTTTTCAAATTCTTTCTGCCTTTTTGCGGCAATATTTTTTACCTGATTTTCTGGAAAGAGCCTTGTAATAATTTCACTTACAACAAGTCCGCCAGGTGTAATACTTTTATTTTCATCATTGCGAAAAATAAAATAACCGTTCTTTTCATTCATTTCTGGAATGGAGTTTAGGGACAGAAAATCATCGGCTACCTGTTTAAAAGTCATTCCTTTTGTGATTTTAAAGCCGTTATTTGTTGTAACATCGGCTGTTACATGATTATTACATGCACCCAAATCGTAACCGCAAAAATAGTCTGCCACCATCTCTACAGAGCCTTTTAAGCCCAGTGCGCCGTATCTTTTTATTGCAACGACTTTGCCGTTTACCAAAAAGCAAGCCATAATTTTACAGCCGTTAATACCGCAAAGCCGTAGTCCTTTTGCGCCGTCATACGATTCAAAAAAATTTTTTCCCGCCGCATTGCGCAGACGGGTTGAAAGCTTTTCATCTTCTTGATCTAAACGGTTGGGGAAATATATAGCAAGAGTGTGTATTTCCCTGCCGTCATCAGATTTAAAATAGCCGTCTTGCGGTTCGTTACAAAAACACACAGCGCCAAAACAATCCTGATAAAACCTCTTTGCCGCAAGTAAATTTTTATTTGTTAGTATTTCCATATTGTATTCCATTGTTTTAATAAGGCTGTGATTCTTCGCTTACGCTTTGAATAACAGGTGAGCAATACGTCGTCCCACCCTTGTTCTATCGGCTGACCAAGCTGATCATTGCGAGCGTAGCGTAACGTAAGCGTGGCAATATCTGCGCCGTTATTATCTGAAACTTTTTTTAATGTGGTGCGCAGAGTAGCGCTATCGCTCACGCACAATGACGCATAGTGTTCGGTTGTTTATAATAAGGTTGACGCTATTATCCCCTCATCCGTCGGCTACGCCGACACCTTCCCCCGTTGGGGGAAGGCAAGATTGTTGTCTTTGCGAGTGTAGCGTTGCAATCGTTGTGCATTAACGGCACTACATTTATACGATTTTTCGTTGAATGACAGGTAAAAATTACCCAAGCTTTTATTTTTTTAGTTTCAAAGATATACGCAAAGTTGTTAAAACAGCTTTCACATTTATTTACCACCTGTCATTTACAACATGCTGCAATGATTAATTCCCCAATAGCCGAAAATGTAGACTTTTGGGGAATTACTCAAAAATATTATACTTCATTACTCTTCTTCTGATTTAAGCTTGGTGATTCTGTCTTCTATATCGCTCATTAAATCTTCTAATTCTTCGGTCTTTTCTTCCCATTCATAGTGTTCGTCGCTTTCTATATCGTCTGGTTCTTCGTTTTCCAGATCATCATATTCACATTCAACCTGGTCGTAGTACGCTTCAAGCTCTTCTACCGTCATATCGTCCATATCGATATCCGTCCTTAAAAGCTTTAACTGGACGTTGCCGTCTTCTCTGTTTATGCAAAGCTGTATATTTACGGAATCTCCTTCCGCCATTTCATCGACGCCAGCAGCTTTTAACAAACCATCTAAAGACTTGGTTTCTGCGCATTGTTCCAGAATTTTAGTTAATTCTTTGATATCCATAAAAAATTCTCCTGTTAAGTTTTTTACATTATAACATACAAAAATATCTTTGTAAAGTGTAAGATTTGTAAAAAGTTGTAACACTTTAAAGTTGGTAATATATAAATTTTTTTAACTTATTGTTGACATTATACTACCATAGTGGTATAATATTTAAAAAGTGAGATTTATTACTATGATTTTGTATCACGGAAGCAAAGAGATTGTACAAAAGCCAATTTACGGCAAAGGCAAAAAGACAAACGACTATGGTTCAGGTTTTTACCTTACCCCTGAATATAAACTCGGCTGCGAATGGTCTGCTTCAAGCGATATGGACGGATATGTAAACGAATACGAATTTAACGCAAACGATTTGTCCGTTCTTAATCTTAACGATAAGCAGTATTCCATATTGCATTGGCTTACTATGCTTGTACAAAACCGCAGTTTTGGTACTACTTCATCTCTTATGCAGGAAGCCAAAGACTATCTGATAAATAACTTTTCCATTGATAAAACGCCTTATGATTATATCGTGGGCTACCGCGCCGATGACTCTTACTTCTCCTTTGTAAGAGATTTTTTGTCAAGCACAATTTCCCTGCAAAAACTTGCAGAAGCTATGAAACTCGGCAGGCTTGGTATTCAATACGTTCTGATTTCCCAAAAAGCCTTTGATAATATATCTTTTATTAAAGCCGACCAAGTAAGCCATACTATTTATTACAGCAAAAGAATGGTACGCGATGAAAAAGCCCGCAAAAACTACATTACGACACGAAGCAGTGCCGCACAGGGCTTGTATATGCTGAATATTTTACAGGAGAACATTTCGCCCGATGATAAACGATTATACCTGTAACATTTTAAGACGGTTGCTTGCCGAATGTTTTGATTACGCCCTTGATACGCTTGAGCTTGATCCCGAAAAATTTACTGAGATTTTCTGTAATTCTTCAATAACGAAGGAAGTTGAACACAGAAACCCCAAATATTTTTGCGGTATTGCCGGCAGTGAACTCTGTGAAATAATCCTGTCTGAAGCGAGTATATCGATTACACCAAAGCCCTATGTTTCCATTGACAGGTCAGCTTATTACTGGTGCGGAGATTATCTTGGTTATTACCAGTATCAAAAGGAGTTTTCGTTCAAGTACATTTTTTCTTTTGTGTCTGTCTCTACTCTTTTGAATATGTATCCCGTTTACCACGAAATGGATATAACAAATTTCGTAGAAGAATTAGACAGACTTAATAAAAAAGCACCTTCACGGTTAAGCCTTTTAAGGCAACAAGCACATTTAAGCCAGTCTGAACTTGCCATTGCTTCACAAATTTCAATAAGGACGATACAGGCTTACGAGCAAAAATCTAAAGACATAAATAAAGCCGAAGCCGCAACAGTTTTGAAATTAGCCCGTATATTAGGTTGCACCGTACCTGACCTTTTAGAGCAATAATTTCATAGTAATTTTTATAATTGGGCGGCACATATGTGCCACCCAATTACATGTTTATAAGAATATCTTTTATCTTTTACTTTTCAATATTATTACGTATTTTAGTGTATAGCGGCGGGCACATATTGCCCGCCGCATTATATTGCATTATACTAATCTATTTAAAATTACGCCCTCGGATTACGGATATTTGCCTGGGCGGCTGCTTTTTGCTATACGACATTGCTTCGCAATGTCGTGTCGCACACCTTGCAGCCTTACACTTACGCCCTGGGGTTCTTTATGTTCGCCTGGGCGGCTGCAAGACGCGCGATGGGCACACGGTAAGGTGAGCAGCTTACATAATCAAGCCCTATCTGGTGGCAGAACTCGATTGATGAAGGGTCGCCGCCGTGTTCGCCGCAGATGCCGCAGTGAAGTTCAGGACGGGTCTTTTTACCAAGCGTTACAGCCATTTCCATAAGTTTACCAACGCCAGTTGTGTCAAGCTTTGCAAACGGATCAAATTCGTAAATCTTATTGTTGTAGTAAGCGGGAAGGAACTTGCCTGCATCATCACGGCTGAAGCCGAAGGTCATCTGCGTAAGGTCGTTTGTACCGAAGCAGAAGAATTCTGCGTCCTTTGCAATTTCGTCTGCTGTAAGTGCGGCACGGGGAATTTCTATCATGGTGCCTACTTCGTATTTAAGGTTTACGCCTGAAGCTGCTATTACTTCGTCTGCAGTTTTAACTACAGTCTTTTTAACGAATTCAAGTTCCTTTGTTTCACCAACAAGGGGAATCATAATTTCGGGAACGACGTTCCATTCGGGATGGCGCTTCTGTACGTTTATGGCAGCCTTAATTACAGCGTTGGTCTGCATAACTGCAATTTCGGGATAGGTAACGGTAAGGCGGCAGCCGCGGTGCCCCATCATGGGGTTAAACTCGTGAAGGTCAGATATAATCTGCTTGATCTGTGCTACTGTCTTATTCTGTGCCTTTGCAAGAGCCTTGATGTCCTCATCTTCGGTAGGAACAAACTCGTGAAGGGGCGGGTCAAGGAAACGTATAGTTACGGGCTGCCCTTCAAGAGCTTCCATAAGGTCTTCAAAGTCTGCCTGCTGCATAGGCTCTATTTTTGCAAGTGCGGCTTCGCGCTCTTCTACTGTATCAGAGCAGATCATTTCGCGGAATGCACCAATTCTTTCGGGATCAAAGAACATATGCTCCGTACGGCAAAGACCGATGCCCTGTGCGCCGAATGCAGCAGCCTGCTTTGCGTCTGCAGGGGTATCTGCGTTTGTACGTACGCCCAATGCCTTGTACTTGTCGGCAAGTTCCATTATCCTGCCGAAGTAACCGCTGTTGGGGTCTGCAGGTACTGTGGGAATGATGCAGTCGTAAATGTTACCTGTAGAGCCGTCAAGCGAAAGGGCGTCGCCTTCTTTGAACACTTTGCCGGCAAGGGTAAACTGCTTATTCTCTTCGTCCATCTTTATATCGCCGCAGCCTGATACGCAGCATGTACCCATGCCGCGGGCAACAACTGCCGCGTGGGAAGTCTGTCCGCCGCGGACGGTTAAAATACCCTGAGCGTACTTCATGCCTTCGATATCTTCGGGAGAGGTTTCAAGGCGCACAAGAACAACCTTTTTACCTGCTTTACCCTGTATAACTGCGTCTTCTGCGGTGAACACAATACCGCCTGCAGCTGCGCCGGGGGAAGCTGCTATACCTTTACCTACCACGTTATTCTTGTCGGCATCCTTTAATGCCTTGGGGTCAAACTGGGGATGAAGGAGCATATCCAGAGACTTTGCATCTATCTGCATAAGAGCTTCTTTTTCTGTAATCATGCCTTCGTCTATAAGGTCGCAAGCGATCTTTATAGCGGCGGCTGCGGTACGCTTACCGTTACGTGTCTGTAACATGTAAAGCTTGCCGTCTTCTATAGTGAATTCCATATCCTGCATATCGCGGTAATGGTTTTCAAGTATCTGGCATACTTCGGTAAAGCGCACATATGCGTTTTCAAGACCGGGGGTTGTAGCCATTTCCTGTATAGGTCTGGGGGTACGGACGCCTGCAACGACGTCTTCGCCCTGTGCATTTACAAGGAATTCACCCATAAGCCCCTTTTCGCCTGTAGCGGGGTTACGGGTAAAAGCAACGCCTGTGCCTGACGTATCGCCCATGTTGCCGAACGCCATCATCTGTACGTTTACGGCTGTACCCCAGGAATAGGGGATATCGTGGTCCATACGGTATACGTTTGCACGGGGGTTGTCCCACGAACGGAATACGGCTTTAACTGCTTCAAAAAGCTGTTCTTTGGGATCGTCGGGGAAGTCTTTACCGAGCTGGTTTTTATATTCTGCTTTAAACTGGTGGGCAAGTGTTTTAAGATCTTCGGCAGTAAGTTCAACGTCGTAGGTAATGCCCTTTTCTTCCTTCATTTTGTCGATAAGTTTTTCAAAATACTTTTTACCGACTTCCATTACGACGTCAGAGAACATCTGTATAAATCTGCGGTAGCAGTCCCACGCCCAGCGGGGGTTGCCAGATTTTTCTGCTATGGCGTTTACAACGTCTTCGTTAAGACCTAAGTTAAGTATGGTATCCATCATACCGGGCATAGAAGCCCTTGCGCCGGAACGCACCGAAACAAGAAGGGGATTTACCTTATCGCCAAACTTCTTGCCGCAGATCTTTTCCATTTTGTCTACGTATTCAAGAATTTCTGCCTGGATATCGGGGTTGATTAACTTGCCATCTTCGTAATACTGGGTGCAGGCTTCGGTAGAGATTGTAAAGCCCTGCGGAACGGGCAAGCCGATGTTCGTCATTTCCGCAAGGTTAGCACCCTTGCCGCCTAAAAGGTTGCGCATGCCTGCGTTGCCTTCGGTAAACAGATAGCAATACTTTTTTGCCATTTGATACTTCCTCCATAAATTCATAGATATAGTTATTTATTTAACCATAATATTTTATTATAAATATAATTTTAATGCAAGCGTTTAAAGGGTAAAATAAAAGAATTATTTTATATTGTATATTTAAATTGTTTTTAAAAATATGGCAAGTGCATGCTTTTGCTGTTTATTTAATTTTCTTACCGCTTCTGAAAGTTCATCTGCGTTTTTATCGGGATTTTCTATCTCGGCAAAAAATTCAGATAATGTAATTCCAAATGCACCGCAAATAGCACGTAAAGTGCTGAGTTTAGGTTCAGCTTTTCGCGAATACAGATTATTTAAAGTTGACTGGGTTAACATTGCCTCCATAGCAAGATTATTTACCGACCACCCCCTTTCTTTGCGCAGCTCATCAATCTTTTCAAGAACTTCCATAGTTATCCTTCCTGTATATTATGTTAATATACAAGAATATTAAACCCGTATGAGTTAATCTCTTTAACCCTTAACAGTTGACATATTAACTAATTTGAGTTATAATTTGTTTAAGATTAATATAAAAAGGAGATTATTTCTTTATGAAGAAAAAATTATCTGTAGTATTTTTAGCTGTTATATCATGCTTTGTCTTTTGCTTTAGCGCAGCATCATGTACCGATAAACATACGCACCTATTAACTCATTACAATGCAGTAGAAGCCACCTGCACTGAAGATGGCAATACCGAGTATTGGTATTGCACAGAATGTTTTAAATACTTTTCTGATAAAAGCTGCAAAAATGAAATAAATCTGTCTGATACCGTAATAAGTAAAACCGGTCATAGTTTTACAAATTATATATCCGACAACAATGCTACCTGCACGGAAAACGGAACAAAAACTGCAACATGCGACAATGACGGCTGTTCTGTAACAAACACCATTACCAATGAAAATTCAGCATTAGGTCATATTTTTACCAACTATATTTCCGATAACAATGCTACATGTACTAATGATGGTACCAAAACGGCACAGTGCGAACGGGACGGATGTTGTGCAACAGACACTATTACAGAAGAAAATACTGCATCAGGGCACGATTACAATACAGAAAATATACAATGGGTATGGGACGGATATACATCTGCAACCGCCACGCTGATTTGCAATAACGATAACAGCCATAGATATTCTATTACGGCAACAGTTAGCAGCGAAATTACACAGGCTGCCACCTGCCAGGATACAGGTATTAAAACTTACACAGCATCAGTAAGTTATTCTGGCAAAATATTTACCGATACAAAAACAGAAGTATTAGAAAAAACTTCTCATTCCTTAGTTACAGAATACCGTGAAGATGAAGACTGGATATGGGGCTACAATGTAACCCACTGCGAAACTTGCTCTTACGAATATGAGACTGCCGTACCAGAAATTGAATTTAAAACCTTTCAAAGAATTGGTTACGGAACAACAGTAACACCTATGGGTGTAACAAACAACATAATATATCGTGTACAATTTACCGGCGGGTACGGCGAGCTGACCTATAATTTTAAAGTATACGCATCACGCGATTATACAAATGTACCGGTTTATTATGAATACACTACCACTCAAACTGAAAGCTTTACGTTTTATTGTCCGTATTCAACATCAACAATGGCTGAAGCATTAGAAAAATATGTGATTGTAATAACGGTAACAGATTCTAAAGGACACAGTATTTCTGCTCCGCTTGCCGCTAATTTTACCGTTTATTAATTTTTCAGACAATTAAATAATGGGGCAACGCATTGCGTTGCCCCATTATTTACAATACAAAATAAAATTTATTACACATTCAACAGGCGTATGTATTCAGAAAGGGCATTAAGGCGGTAATCGGTTTTTACGGCAAAATATTCCCTTAAAAGGCGCAAGGCGCGCAGCACGCCGTCGGGCGTAACAGACGGATCTTCATAGCCGCCGCTTGCCGCTACAAGGCACCTGTATGTGCTTTGGCTTACCCCTGCACCGCCGCCGCACCCGCGGCAGGTAAATATACCTGCATTGAAATCAAAACGGACGCTGTCTTTATCTCCCAGCGGAGAGCCGCATACTGCACAGCCGCCGAAAGAAAAGCCGTAGCCGGATAAAGTAAGGGCACGCACAAGAAATTTTATTAAAGCAAAACCTTCACTGTAAGAGCACATGTCTGACAAAGTTTTTACCGCCAGAGAAAAAAGCTCGGGTACGGCGTCGTTTTCTATAGTTAAAGCGCTGAGCGCTTCGCACAAAGAAGACGCTGCATAAAACTTGTTTATATCGCAGCGTAAATCGTAAAAACTTTCACTTTCAGATGCGTTAATTACGGTATATCTGCCACCCTTTTGAGAAAGTATGTATTCAGCGAAACAAAAAGGCTGGGCTGCAAATTTAAGCTTTGCACCCGCCTTTTTTACCCCTTTTATGCCTGCGGTAATCTTGCCGCATTCTGCCGAAAACAGGGTAAGTATTTTATCATTTTCGCCGTAATCTGTAGCCCGTATCATAAGGGCGTTTACTTTTACTTCCATAGGTGTTAATTATTAGGTATTGTATGTTTGCGGTTATAATAAGGTTAGTTCAATACATCGTCCCGCTCTTGGCTCCCTTATTAGGGGAGCTGCCCAAAGGGCTGAAGGGTTCACCTTATTTATATGGTATAAAACCCTTCCACCGCAAGCGGTCCCCCTTCCCTAATAAGGACGGCAAGGTGCGGTAATGTGCTTCCTTACCCCACAGAGACGGCAAGACAGCGCGTCATAGTGCCCCGTTACTGCTTACCGTTAAGTTCTTTATACAGCATATAGTAGCTAACCTTTCCCGTTTTCTGGAACATCTTCCAGGCGAGCTCTGCCGCATCCTTATCCCTTTGCTTCATGCGCCACCCCCTTTACAACAAGGTTGCGCATTACTTAAAAAATTATTTGTCTTTTTTTATTTCGTAGCCGTAATCTTTTACCAGACCGGGGCGGTCGCGCCAGTCTTCTTTTACCTTTACGTACGTTGTAAGGAACACTTTTGCACCCAGAAATTTTTCCATATCCTGCCGTGCAAAAGAAGATACTTCTTTTATAGCCCTGCCCTGGCTGCCAATTAATATTGCTTTATGCGAAGCCTTTTCGCAGATAATATCAAGATTTATATCGTAAACGCCGTTTTCTTTCTGTTTGAACGTATTTACTACCACCGCAATTCCGTGGGGCACTTCTTTATCGAATTTAAGAAGAATCTTCTCTCTCATAATTTCTGCTATCATGAACTTTTCGCTTTTATCTGAAACTATGTCGTCTTGTATAACCTTATCCCCTTGCGGCATGGCGGCGGCAAGAGCTTTTTCTAACGCCGCAACATTGGTGCCTTTGCGGGCAGAAACGGGGTAAACGTCGCAGTCTATACCCGCTTCGTACAGCCGTTTTACGTCTTCTGCAATGTTTTCTTTAGGCATGATATCTATCTTGGTATAAGCTATAATCATGGGTATTTTTAAGGCAAAATACTTTTTCATAAGCTGGATATCGCTTTCGGAAATGCCGCCGTGCCCGTCGTGGACGTACATTATAAGGTCTACGTCTTTGGCGGTATTTTCGGTAGTTTTCATCATAAGGTCGGTTAAATACGTCTTGCTCTTGTAAATGCCCGGTGTATCCACAAACACAAGCTGGTAGTCGCTTTTGGTAAGAATACCAAGCACCGCGTCGCGCGTGGTCTGCGGCTTGGGCGACACTATGCTCACCTTTTCGCCCACAAGAACGTTTATAAGCGTGCTTTTGCCTGCGTTTGCCTTGCCGATTACTCCTATAAATCCACTGCGCATAATTTTACCTCGTGATACCCATTTTTTGTAATATTCTCTCTTCTTTGGCTCTCATTTCCTTTTTGTCGGATTCATCTTCGTGGTCGTAACCCAAAAGGTGGCAAAGCCCGTGCACGGCAAGGTAATTGAGCTCCCTTTCGTAACTGTGGCCGTATTCCGCAGCCTGCTCCTGCGCACGCTTTGTACATATGGCTATAGAGCCTATAAAAAGACGCTTGTCTTCGCCGATGTCTAACGGGAAGTCCGCCTTAAGCAGCTTTTTACCGCGGATGTCATCCAGCGACGGAAAGGACAGAACGTCGGTTACTGCGTCTTTATTCCTGAACTGACGGTTAAGGTTTTTAATCTCTTCTTCATCAGTAAAAACAATTTCCGCCGCAAGGCCTACGTCGGAAGAATATTCCCCTTTAAAGGCTTTTGTAATGTGTGAAAAATCAAATTGGTCGCAATATATACGCAAATTATTCATAAGTTCCTTAAAAATTATTCAGCGGCAACGCAGGGTAAAAATACCGTAAGTTGCCGCTTAAATTCAATGTTTTTTGCTTACCTTTAATTTGGGGTAGGCTATACGCGAATGGTAAACGCCCGTGAGCTGGGATACTATGGTAAGCTTTATTGTAGTAAGTTCGCTCATAGTTATGTTGCAGTGTTCAAACTGGTCAAGGTCTAGCCGCTCTTCTATAAGGTTGCGGACAAGCTCTTCTACCTTTTCGGGTGAACGGTCAGAAAGCGAACGGGAAGCCGCTTCTGCCGCGTCGGCAATCATTATTATGGCGGCTATCTTTGTTTCAGGTGTGGGACCTGCGTAGGAATAGTTGCTTATGTTAAGCTCGCCGTCAGACATTTTAAGCGCCTTTGCATAAAAATACTTGATGGGCATTGTGCCGTGGTGCTGCACCGCTATATCGCCGAAAAATTCGGGAAGGTGTGATTTTTTAATAAGCACTGCGCCGTCCCTGGCATGGGAGCGGATGATATCTACCGAAAGTTCGGGGGTAATTTCGTTGTGCATGTTATAGTCAGTCTGGTTTTCGGTAAACATTTCGGGGTTCTTTAACTTACCCACGTCGTGGTAGTACGCCGCCGCGCGGGCAAGCTCGCTGTCTTCGCCTATTGCCTGGGCACAAGATTCGGCTATCTGCGCCACTACCATTGAATGGTGGTAAGTACCCTGCGCAACGCGCTTCATGCGCTTTATCAGCTTTGCCTGGTCGGATGTAAGTTCACGCAGACGGAATACCGTAAGTTCAGAAAATATAACTTCGAACAAGGGCAGCAGGAACAGATACAGCAGTACAGAGAAGAAAGAGCCGAGCGCACCGTAAAGGAAATACATCAGCGACGCCGCCATATCGTCTGCAGTAAGCACTTCTAACAAAGCTATTATAAGCTCTATGGGAATGAGCAGCACAAACGAAACGAGCACCGAACCTATACGGGTTTTTATGCGGGGCATTACAAAGATTGCCACCATCCCCGTGCAGAACGTAAGTATAAGAAAGTTGTAACTTTCTGAAGCGCTGAGCGCGGTTATCTCTGAAAAGTTATCCAATATAAACATCTGCAGCGCGTAGATAATGTTTATAAATATCGCTTCGCGCCTGCCGAGAAGGGTTACGCTCATAAGCGCAAGAAAGGCTACGGGGCGGGCTGCGGCATTTACAAATTTACCGATTATAAAGGTAAACACAAGCGCAAGCAGAAGCATAAAAAATACTTCTATTATTTTACCCACGTACAGAATGTATTTTTTATTTTCGAAGTAAAAATAGAAATACATTATCCCCGAAAGGATGCAGTACGAAACGGTTACCAATACTACCGACGTGATATTATCCTGCAGGTACAGCGCCGTATCGGCGCCGTAGTTGATTGCAGTCATAAGAATAATAACTGCAAACAGCAGCGCAGTGCATACAAGGTAAGTAAACGCACCTGCGACGTATGACCCTTTTTTAATTTTATTCTTTTTCACCGTTTATGCTTTGGCTCCTTTTACTGTCTTGTTCGTATGCGCGCACTATCTTCATAACAAGCGGATGGCGCACAACGTCTTTATCCGTAAGGTTGCAGACCGAAATGCCTTCTATACCTTTAAGCACGCGTGTGGCGTGCACAAGTCCGCTCTTTTTGCCTTCGGGTAAATCTATCTGCGTAACGTCGCCGGTGATTACCATACGGCTGCCGTCGCCCATACGGGTAAGAAACATTTTCATCTGTTCGCGCGTGGCGTTCTGCGCTTCGTCTAATATTATAAATGCATTAGAAAGCGTCCTGCCGCGCATGTATGCAAGGGGTGCGATTTCTATGGAACCGCGCTCAAGCATCTTTGTATACGTTTCCAGCCCCAACATCTCTTGCAGAGCGTCGTACAGCGGGCGGAGATAGGGGTCTACCTTAGTTTGCAGATCGCCGGGTAAAAAGCCGAGTTTTTCGCCGGCTTCAACCGCAGGGCGGGTTAAGATTATACGCTCTACCTGTTTAGACTTTAACGCTTTAACGGCAAGGCACACCGCAAGGTAGGTTTTACCCGTACCCGCAGGGCCGACGCCGAATACCACAGTGTCGTTTTTAATGCAGTCTACGTACTTTTTCTGCCCCACCGTTTTGCACTTTATGGGCTTGCCGCGGTAAGTTACCGCAACCGTGCTGCCGGAAATTTTTAAAATGTCTTTAGCCCTGCCCTCTTTGGCAAGCTCTATGCAATAGAGTATACGGCTTTTGTCTATATTTTCCCCTTCGCCAAGAAGGTCTACCAGACTTTCAAGCACGTCGGCAGCGGCGTTAACCGCCTCTTCTTCGCCGTAAACGCATATGTCCAGCCCGTCTACGCTTATGCCGACGCCCAGCTCATGGGTGATTAAATTGACGTTTTCATCAAAGTTGCCGATTACTTTTTGCAGCCTGTCCACAGTGTGGGTAAAGACTTGTCTTTTGATTTCTGCCATAATTTTAATTGAAATTTATGCTTATTGTGTGCAGATAAGTAAAATTTACCGTGTAAATAACTCCGTCTGCCACAGTTTTTACTATAACGCTTTTGCCGGTGATTTCTTCGCCTTCGGCATAGAGCATTGCAGCTGCGTATGCAGACGACAAGTTTTCTTCTGTATCGCTTTCGGCAAACACGCTTATGCTTGCCGTTACCGAAAGCTGTGCATAGCCCACGGCAAGGCAGGAAATTTTATCTTCACCGTTTAAGCAGTAAGCGCCGATAAGCACATCTCCCTTTGCAACGCTGTCTCCAGCGGAAACAAGCGCGGTGCCGCATACGGCGGTAATTTTTATTACCGTGCCGTTTACGTCGGAACACAGCGAAGCATAGTCGGCGGTTGTTCCGCTTTCTGCATCCGCCTGCACGTTGATATAGAGCACGCTGCCGCTTTTTGTTACCGAGCAGAAGGTTACGCCCGAAAGAGCCATTACCCTTGCCCGAAGAGAAGGTTCGTCTATACCCCTGTAAAATGTGTACGGCGTTACGCCAAGTGAGTATACTACCGCAAGCACTTCGTTTTTAAGGTAGCTGCCGCTGCCCGTAACTGATATTCTTAACACAAAACAGTTTGACAGCGCCGCACAAAAAACAGCCAGCACAGCGCCGATAAAGAGCATCGGTCTTGATAAAAAGGCTTTTACCGCCCTTTTTTTAGCGCTATTTTGCTTTACAGATACATTATAACACGGGTGTGCGAAAATTGCAAAAACTTTTTTAATATAATTATCGGCTACTTCAAACGTAAAGTATGCACCGCTCTTTGCGCAGTTGTATACGGGGATATCTGCACGCTTAAGTTTGTTCAGAGCCTGTACGGGGGAGCAGGTGATTTGTACCTTACAAAGATTTTTCAATCTGCACCCCGCTGACGTCGCCTTTTATTATAATATCACCCTGAAAATATTCTGCCACCGCAAGATTTGTACCCGTTACCGAGATCTGGTTTTTACCGCAGATGAGAGTGATGCCTTCTGAAGATAAGCGTGCTACACCTTTTACGCCTTTTATGTAGACATACCCGCAGGGGCAGACGGTTATTGCCGACGACGTATCCGCACCCATTTCGGCAAGAAGCTGCATAATAAGATTCATATGATAATTTATGCAGTGAAAAGGTATGGTATTCTATTTTGAATGCTTGATTAACCGCATTTCCCGTTCTTGACTCACATTCACCATCGGCTAGTTCCGCCTTCAGATATCTTACCATCGCATTGTAATAAGGTGGAAATTATTAGAAATAAACGCTATTATCTTTAAACAACGTTTCTACCGACCTGCCTGCTGGTCGCCAGTCCTGGCGGGATTGCCACGCGGTAGATCCCGCTCGCAATGACGTGTAGTGTTCGGTCGTTTACAATAAAGTATCATTGGGGCGAGGATATGCGGCAACGAACGGCTTTTATCACCGCAATTAAACTTCAAAAAATACAATAATCACACCGTCATAATAAAGTCTGATACGGCGGACATTACTGACATATCTTCTTCACAGATGGCGGAATAATCGCGGGTGGAAAAGAAGTCTGCCTGCTCCTGCCCGCTCATACTGCCGCATTTTGCCAAGCCCTGGGAAAGCACTGCAAGCTGCTCTTCTGCCCGCTTGGTATTATAAGTATTATGCCCCTTGTCTGCACACATCACCTTATTTACATTGCTGCCCTTTGCGTAGGCGTAAGCCGAAAGGTAAACGGGTACCTGTATATCGCTGTCGCCATGCAGAATAAGAGCCTTTACACCGCTCTTTTCTATCGCCATTGATGCGCTTATATTGGCATACTTGCCTGCCTTTAAGCGGCTTACCGCCTTAAGATAAGGTTTAAGCTTTTTTGCAGATTTTTTTATGGCGCACTCCGCAAGGTAGCATATTACCCCCGACGGAGTATCGGGTGAAGAAAAAGCCACCACTCCGTCTACCTGTTCAAATTGAGTAACGCACAAGGCCGCATATGCACCCAAGCTGTGCCCCACCGCTATCTTCTTTTTAGCCTTAAGCCGCTCGTCCTTATCAGCGAACTGCACGGCGGCGGCAAGGCACTTTGTAGCAATTTCAAGCGAGCCGAGTTTTTTACCGTCGGAAAGGTTGCAGCCGACTGCGTCAAAGGCGAGCACGGCACAGCCGTTTTTACAGAAGTAAGCGATTTCGGTAGTGTAAGCGCACTGCCCGGGGCCTATCCCGTGGGCAAATATAACCAGCCGCTTGCATTCTTCCAGCGGATAAAAGCTGTATATAAAGCCGCGTATGGTGTTTTTACCGACCTTTGTCTGCACAGCCTGGACGGTTAAATTATAGTCGTCTGCCGAGTAGTACTTTAAAAGCGGGTTTTTATCAAACCGCTTGCCGAAGGCAGCTTTATAAATCACCGATGCAAATATGAACATACCCGCACGGTACAAAATATATACCGCGGCAAGCGCGATAACTACAATCAAAAATATCTTCATACAAAAAATAAGGGGCGGATGAACCGCCCCTGTCCTGTTTACTATTAAACTATGTATCTGCCGTCAAGTTCTGGAGCAGAATCAATTTCTGCCTTCTTTTCTTCGTAACCCTTTTTGCCGAGCAGGGCGAACGTTGCCTTTTTGCCGTTTTCTACACCGGGCTGGTTGAACGTATTTATGTTGAGCATTGCGCCTGCATAAGCCGTCTGAAGTTCAAGAAGGAACATAAGCTGGCCGAGCGTGAACGCATTTACTTCGGGCATATTAATTGTATAGTTCATCCTGCCTGCACGCATAAGAGCATAAGCGGTAGCCTTATTTTCTGCCTGGATAAGTTCCTGCATGGTGTGGCCGCCAAGGAAGCCTACGTCGGGGATATCTTCGCAGCCGTGTGCTATGGGCATTTCGGTAGCGTAGTTAGCTACAGAAATAAATGTTATAACCTTGTCGTAAGGTCCTTCTATATAGAGCTGAACCTGTGAATGCTGGTCGGTAACGCCAAGGCTCTTTACGGGGGTTGTACCTGCGTTTACTACGTTGCCGTCGTAATCGGTAGCCTTGCCGATACTTTCTGCCCAGAGCTGGCAATACCAGTCTGCAAGAAGTTTAAGGTTATCTGAATAGGGCATCATAACGTGGATGTTCTTGCCCTGCTTCATTGTTATGTACATTAAAGCGGCGCATGCAAGCGCGGGGTTAGAAGATATCTGGGGTTTGTTGCAGATGCTGTCCATATAAGCGGCACCGGCTAAAAGCCCCTTTATATCTATACCCAATACGGCTGCGGGAAGAAGACCTACGGGGCACAGTTCAGAGAACCTGCCGCCGACGCCGTCGGGAAGGACGTACTTTTTGATTTTTCCGCCGAATGCGTCGTCTATCTTTATAAGGTTACCGCGGCAGGCGTCGGTAGTGAATATCATATTCTGCGTAAGATCTACGCCCGCTTTGGTAAGAATATCTGATATAATAAGGTACTGCGTCATGGTTTCTGACGTTGCGCCCGATTTGGATATTACGTTAAAGCAGGTTTTTTCAGGCTCGATAACGTCTAACAGAGCCTTCATCCTTACGGGGTCTACGTTGTCTTCTACGTAGAATTTGGGAGCGCCTCCCCTTGCCTTTACGCCGAGTTCGTTGTGGTGAAGATGGCAAAGAGCGTTAAACACCATAGAAGGGCCCAATGCACTGCCGCCGATGCCAAGCACTACAAAGTACTTGAACTGTTTTCTTACCTGTTTTGCGGTAGCGATAATATCGTTTACGATTTCTGTCTGGTTGTAAGGAAGTTCCGTCCAGCCCATATACAGCTCGTCTTTACCGCGGTTTTCCTGAACGTATTTAAACGCTTCTTCCGCTTTGCCTTTTACCGCTTTGATTTCGGAATCTTTGATTCCTTTTTCGCCGAGGAACTTGGCCATCATGTTGTTATAGTCTACGGTAACGCGCATAGACTTGCGCCATTCTTTGGTTTTGTAACCCATTATTTCCCTCCGAGTTAATTAAGTAATGCGGCAAACCACCGCCTTTATTATTATAAGACAAAAAATGTTTGTAGTCAATAGTCAAACGAAAAATTTTTACAATTTAATTTGCAAATTTAATTCAAAAATTAATTTTATACGGCAAAATTTTTAAAAACTTTAAAAAAGGCTTTGATTTTCTTTGTGGGAACGAATGTTTGTGTGATATAATGTAGTATATGGCAACAGAACTCACCCGCGACCAGCTTGCGGCAGAAAAGTTAATAGAGCATTGGTTTAAAAGCTCTGACAGGCAGACCTTTGTGCTTACGGGCTACGCAGGGACGGGCAAGACCACCCTTTTGCGGCACGTTGTATGCGACACGCTTAAGCTTGAGCCTGACAGGCAGGCTGCGTTTGTTACCCCAACGGGCAAGGCGGCAACAGTGCTTATACGTTCGGGCATACCCGCATGCACGCTGCACCGCCTTATTTACCAGACGACTACCGAAGAAGTTGAAACAGAGATAAACGGCAATACCTACACCATAGAAAAACTTGTGTTCCGCCGAAGAGAAAATATCGACAAGGACATTAAACTTATTGTGTTGGACGAATTTTCTATGACGGGCGACGACGTACTTGGCGACATACTTAGGTTCGGCGTAAAAGTGCTTTTGTGCGGCGACGACGCACAGCTGCCGCCTGTAGAAGGCAAAAACAGCTTTATAAGCACGTCTGACGCACACCTTTCTGAAATAGTCCGCCAGCAGGAAAATAACCCCATTATAGCTCTTTCTAAACTGGCAAGGGAAGGTAAGTTCATACGCGAAGGGCGGTACGGCGGCAGAGCTTTTGTTATAAACTCACGCAAGACGAGTGCAGAGAGCAGAAAAAGGCTTTTACTTAAAGCAGACCAGATTATCTGCGGAACGAACAAGACGCGCAAAAAGATTAACGACGAAGTAAGGCTTTACCTTGGGCGGGAAGGCGTGCCGCAAAGCGGAGACAAACTTATTTGCACGCTTAACAACTGGGAACAGTTTATAGACGAAGATATGCAGTTCAATATGGTAAACGGCATTATAGGTACGGCTACGGGTGTGCGCTACGCAGGCGACGACATAGGCTTTATGACGTTTAAACCAGATTTTTTAAGCGAAGAATGCCCGTATGAACTGCCGTTTGACTGCGGGATATTTACCGAAGGGCAATACCGCTATAAGCACGGCGATTACTTTGAACAGTTTGACGAAGAAGGCAACGCGGTAGGCGCTTTTACGCTGAACAGGTTTGAGTACGGCTACTGCATATCCTGCCACAAGGCACAGGGTTCGGAATTTGACAACGCCATTGTGTTTGACGAAAGTTACGCCTTTAAAGAAGACAGGGCGCGCTGGCTGTACACCGCCATCACCCGCGCCAAAGAAAAACTTATTATAATAAGATAACCCCGCCATATGTGCGGGGGTTTTGTTTTATGGTGAAATAGTTGTAACTCGCTTACGCACATGACGGGTAGTGTTTGATCGCTTATAATAAGGGATGCATAATTATCCCCTCATCCGTCCCTACGGGACACCTTCCCCCGATGGGGGGAAGGCAAGGTTAGCAAATACGTAGTCCCGCTCTTGGCTCCCTTATTAGGGGAGCTGGCTGCGTAGCAGACTGAGGGGTTCACTTATTATTAGTAACACCCACATAAAAGGGAAAACCAAGTTATTTGCCGCATACTGCCGCACCAATTTATATTTTCAGTGCCGTTTGTCGTAAGAAAGCATATCGGCTTTTTCCCGCATCAGGTATTCCAAAAAGCACTCGCAGCCGTCTAATATGTCGCTGTAAGCTATATCAAACTTACCAGTTATCCACGGGTCCGCCACGTCGCGTGGATTGGACGTAAAGGAACAAAGTTTGAATATCTTTTCGCTATACTGCCCCGAAGTAAGCCTTAATACGTCAAATAAATTTTCTGAATCCATAACAAGTATGTAATCATTATTAATAATATCCCTTTTGGTAAGCTGCCTTGCAATGTGCTCATACGGCAGACCGTGCTTTTCAAGCATCCGCCTTGCGGGGGGATAAACGGGGTTACCTTCTTCACAGTCGGAAGTACCAGCCGACGTTATGTTAAAAGAGAGCGCCAGCCCCCTTTCCTGCACGATAGATTTAAACATTATCTCTGCCATAGGCGAACGGCAGATGTTGCCAAGACAGACAAATATTACGTTTATCATTTTACTCTGCATCCTTAAGCTGGTGCCACGGCGTGGTATCCGGCTGGTAATTTTCAAGGTATAAAAGCATTTCGTCGGCATCGGTAAAGTATTTATACATACCGTGGCAGGACGGAGCCATAAACTTTTTACCTGACATTTCTGCCATAAAGCTTTCAAGACCGTTATAGTAGCCGTTTATATTGAACATAGCTATTGCTTTGCTGTGCCTGCCGAGTTGCTTTAAAGTAAGAACTTCGTAAAATTCTTCTAACGTGCCGATGCCGCCGGGGGCGATGATAAATGCTTCCGCCTCGTCTTCCATAAGCGTTTTGCGCTCGGCCATTGTTGCGGTGTAAGTCAGTTTTGTACAGCCGCCGAAGATGGCTTCTACCCGCTCTTCACGGAAAAATTCAGGTATAACGCCGTGCACTTCGCCCCCGCCGCTCTTTACGCCGCGGGCAGCCGCACCCATTACGCCCGTTGCACCGGCACCGTAAACAAGGGAGTGCCCGCGTACAGCCATCTTTTTACCCATGGCTTCCACTTCGGCTATATATTTTTCGTCTATTTTTGCGCTTGACGCGCCGAAAATGCATATTTTCATAACAACCTCTTTATGCGTTTTACGCACGGATACATCTTATATTATACGGCGCAAAAAGATTTTAGTCAACGTTAAACAACAAAATTAAGTGTATCTGCACATAGTTTATTTTTATATGAATTTTATTTTTCATAAAGAAAAGCAATAATAAATACAATAGGTATATGAAAAAGATATTGTTTTGCGGGGGCGGCAGCGCGGGGCACGTTATGCCTAATATTGCATTGTGCCATGACCTTAAGGGTAAATATATTACGGAATATGCAGGGACTGACGGCATTGAACGGGGTATCTGCTTACGGGAAGGAATCAGGTTTTATCCCTTTGACGGCGTAAAGCTTGTACGCGGTAAAGTGCTTATAAACCTTACTGTGCCGCTAAGGCTGCTTAAAGCGTACAGACAGGCAAAAAACATTATCAAAATTTCTGCCCCCGACGCGGTATTTTGTAAGGGCGGGTACGCATCCCTTCCGCCTGCACTGGCTGCAAAACGGGCAGGCATACCCGTATTTACGCATGAATCTGACCTGAGTGCCGGTCTGGCAAATAAAATAATTTCCGGATTGAGCGTAAAAACCTTTACTTCCTTCCCGGAAACGGCTGAAAAATTTAAGAACGGAATGTACAGCGGCTCGCCGATACGCACAGAAGTTTTAAACTGCAGCAAAGAAAATGCAAAATTACTCTGTAATCCTGATGGCAGAAAGACTATACTTGTATTCGGCGGCGGCAGCGGTGCGTCTGCCATAAATAAAACGCTGAGAGAAATTATACCGCCCCTATGTAAAAACTACAACATCCTTCACATTTGCGGCAAAGGGAACGTTGTAAAAAGCAATATAAGCGGTTACAAACAGTACGAATTTATTGCCGACATGGGTGCCGCTTACGCCGCTGCAGACTGCGCCGTTGCACGCAGCGGATCTAACTCGGCTTTTGAACTGATTGCAAATAAAATACCCACGCTGTTTATTCCGCTTGAAAATAAAGCCAGCCGCGGCGACCAGTTGCAAAACGCAAATTACTTTAAAAATAAAGGTCTTTGCAGAGTGCTGCGGCAAAAAGACCTTACCAAAGAAAGTCTGTTAAAAGAAATTTACGCTACAGTAAACGATGAAAAGTTAAGGCTTACTCTGGAAAAGAGCAGAATTTACAGCGGAAACGAAATTATTATAAGAGAATTAGAGCGCACGGTTGGCAGATGATACAGCTGCGGTATGCGGCGTTAAGTTATTTTTGAAATTTGCTTTTACGTTTTACTTTTTAATTGACGAAAAAGCAAAAAGATAATATAATAACTTACGTTAAAGCGAAGCGTAGCGCAGTTTGGTAGCGCGCTTGGTTCGGGACCAAGAGGTCGTGGGTTCGAATCCCGTCGCTTCGACCAGACCACCCTGTATGGTATCAGCCGTGCAGGGTGATTTTTTATACAGAACATTTACTGTATTTTTGTTACCGCGGAAAAAATTGAAAAAAATTTTTTAAAAAGGCATTAAAACAGTTGGCTTTTTTTCACTTTTTAAGTATAATAAGTTCTGCTGTTTGAATTAACGGTACTGAGGTGTAGCGCAGTTTGGTAGCGCGTCTGGTTAGGGACCAGAAGGTCGTGGGTTCAAGTCCCGTCACCTCAACCAAAAAACGGAGCAGAATCTGCTCCGTTTTTATTAAACGCAGGCGTCGCCTAGCGGTATGGCGTCAGCTTCCCAAGCTGATTTCGGCGGGTCCGACTCCCGTCGCCTGCTCCACAAAAACAGGGTAAAATGAGCGTTTTTTTACTAAATAATGCTTGTTTTGCCCCGTTTTTTTAGTTTGACCCCAATCTGACCCCAAAAATTTTATTTAAAAAACATACTTTTTTGCATCAATTTTTATCAATAGATTTATAAAAGAATTACTCTGTATTATCTAACATTATAAAATTTTATTGCCAAAATATGACATTTTTCGCCATAAAGTATTGCAATTTTTTTAAAATATGATAATATGTCATTATAGAGTATTACTCTATAATATTTTTTCTTGGGAGAATTTTATGGAAATTCTGCTTATAATTGTAGGGATTGCCGTAATTCTTGCCGTTGCGTATGCGGTATTCAACTTCTTCTCCGTTAAAAAAATGGAAGAAGGAACCGAACGCATGAGCGAGATTGCAGGTGCAATCAGGGTAGGCGCAAACGCCTTTATACGCTACGAGCTTAAAATAGTAGCCATAATAGGCGCGGTGATCGCCGTTCTTTTAGCGGCTTTCATCAGCTGGCAGGCAGCTTGCGCATTTATTATTGGTGCGGTAATGAGCGCTTCGGCAGGCTGGGTAGGCATGAAGATTGCCACCTATGCAAACGTGCGCGTTACCAACAGGGCAAGGGAGACAAAAGACCTTGGCAAGACGCTTAAAGTAGCCTTTAAAGGCGGCTCTGTAATGGGGCTTTGCGTTGCCGGCTTTGCCCTTTTAGGCATAATAATAGTCTACCTTATTTTCGGGCTTGCCTGCGGACAGATAGAAGATATAGCAAACGGCAACGTACAGACGTACTGGACGGGGCTTGACGCTTCGTTTACCATGACCGTTTCCGGCTACGCATTGGGCTGCTCTATCATAGCGCTGTTCAACCGTGTAGGCGGCGGTATTTACACAAAGGCTGCCGATATGGGTGCCGACCTTGTTGGTAAAACGGAAGCGCACATTCCCGAAGACGACCCCCGCAACCCCGCCACCATTGCAGACAACGTGGGCGACAACGTGGGCGACGTTGCAGGCCTTGGCAGCGACCTTTTGGAAAGCTACGTAGGCGCAATACTTTCGGGCGTTATACTTGCATGTGAACTGTTTTTACACAACGCGGGCTTCTCTTCTGAATTTTTGACAAAGCTGATGCTCTTCCCCATACTGCTTGCGGGCGGCGGTCTGCTTGCGTGCCTGGTTGGTATCGGCTACGTTTTAATCAAACCGAAACTTTCTTCTAACGTGCATATGGAACTTAATATTGCCACGTGGATATCTGCCGCTCTTGCGGTTGTTGCAGGCTTTTTACTCAGCTTTTTCATATTCAAAGACGAAGACGCTTTTTATGAAGCGGTAGGCTGGAAGGCAGCAAACTTTTCTCCCTGGCTGGCATCGGTATTCGGCATAGTTGCAGGCATAGTGATAGGCCTTATATCGGAATATTACACCAGCTACGACTACAAGCCCACAAAGCGCATTGCAAACGCTTCCAAAGAAGGCGCTGCCCTTAATATTACGCAGGGGCTTTCTAACGGCATGATAAGCTGTATGCTCCCAGTTGCGGTGCTTGCGATAGCTATATTCGGCTCTTATATGGTGGGCGGAATGTACGGCGTTGCATGTGCAGCCGTGGGCATGTTATCATTTGTAGCCGCAACCGTTTCGGTAGATACATACGGACCTATATCTGACAACGCCGGCGGCATTGCAGAAATGAGCGGCCTTGACGAAGACGTGCGTGAAATTACCGACAAACTTGACAGCGTGGGCAACACCACCGCCGCTATAGGTAAGGGCTTTGCAATAGGTTCTGCAGCACTTGCAGCCCTTTCGCTTATGACGTCTTACCTGTATGCGTTTACTGAAACTGACATAATGCTGAACATTATAGACCCGCTTACCCTTTGCGGAGCGCTGTGCGGCGCGGCACTGCCCTTCTTATTCTCCGGCATGCTTATTAACGCAGTTGCAAAAGCAGCAAGAAAGATGGTAGACGAAGTGCGCAGACAGTTTAACGAAATACCCGGCATACTTGAAGGCGAAGCCAAACCCGATTACAAGACCTGTATAGAGATTTCTTCGCAGGGTTCCATAAAAGAGATGCGCTTCCCCTGCATACTTGCCATATGCTTTACCGTGCTATCCGGCTTTATTTTCGGTGCGGAATTCGTAGGCGGCATACTGATCGGCGCTACCATTACCGCAATTATGCTTGCACTGTTTACCGGCAACGCGGGCGGTGCATGGGATAACGCCAAAAAGTATATTGAATCGGGCGGGCTTAAAGGTTTAGGTAAAGGTTCACCTGCACACGATGCTTCTGTAGTAGGCGACACGGTAGGCGACCCGCTTAAAGATACCGTTGGCCCTTCGCTTGACATTCTTATTAAAATAATGTCTACCCTTTCGCTCGTGCTCGTAGTAGTATTCAGCCAGTACAACTTATTCTCGCTTTTAGGTCTTTAAGTTAAAAACTTTAAAGGGCGGGCTGTGTAAAGCAGCCTGCCTTTTTTTGTTGACAACGGACAGATGTGCAATTATAATTTTTATAAAATAATTTTCGGAGAGTGCACCAATGCGCAGAAGCGACAGGCAGATAACAGATTTTAACGAGATTATAAGCGTACTTGACGGCTGCGACACCATACGGGTAGCCTTTAACGGAGATGACTATCCTTACGTCGTACCCCTTTCCTTCGGGTATGAAACTATAGACGGCAAACTATATATCTACTTCCACTGCGCCAAAGAAGGCAAGAAGTTAGACCTTATTGAAAGAGACAGCCGTGTCTGCGTGGAAGCGGACAAACTGAACGGCTATGCAGACAGGGGTACGAGCGTAACCGCCGATTACGAAAGCGTTATCGCATTCGGCAGGGCGCAGAGAGTTTACGGCAAAGAACTTGTGCACGGGCTGGAACTTCTGCTTGGACACTGCAAAATAAAGGGGCACTCTGCGGCGGACTGCGCCGCAAAGGATATTACTGCGGTGGTAAAAATTACCGTAGAAGAAATTACGGGCAAGCGGCGGTTCAAATAATTTTTTGCGGATAAAAGACAAATAAACGGGCATACTGTTAACGTGAAAAAAGTTACGGATAGTTGCGGTAAAATTTTTCCGCACGGCTGGGAGTGTGCGTCATGCGGCAACCATGTTTGCGGCAGCTGCGCAGTAAAAAACAGTTTTGTGTGCCCTGCGTGCTACGGAAGGCTTTACCGCACCGACAATTAAATTTGGTTTATTAAATTTTTCACCGCCCGCCGCATTCTGCGGCGGGCGGTGAAAGTTTTTCTTATGCAATTCGGGTTACAAAGTTGGTCATTGCGAGCGTAGTGTGGCAATCCCGCCAGAGCGTAGCGGCTGGCGCCCGAATAGCATTTCCGCCCATTCAATGCTTTTTACCGCATTAGAAATAAACGTCATTATTTTTAAACACCGCTTCTGCCGACGTAGTTGGTCGTTCGCGAGCCGCGGCTCGATGCCGCTCCCGCGGGATCCTTCGCTTACGCTCAGGACGACGATGTGTTCGGTCGTTTTTAATAAGGTTAACTTATTATCCCCTCATCCGCCCGTTGGGCACCTTCCCCCATAAAAGGGGAAGGCAAGATGGGGCTGCGTTGCTCCCTTATCCTTATGCAATTCGGGTTACAAAGTTGGTCATTGCGAGCGTAGTGTAACGTAAGCGTGGCAAGCTCGCCCGAACGGGCGGCAGTAGCGTAGTTCCGCCAATTCAATGCTTTCTACCGCATTGCAATATAGTGAACCCCTCAGTCTGCTATGCAGCCAGCTCCCCTTACAGGGGCGCCTTTCCTGCGGTACGTATATATTTAGAAATAAACGTCATTATTTATAAACATACTCGCAATGACATATATGTTACTGCCTATAAAACGGCAAGATTTTGATAAAGCCTTAAATTTGTTTTGAAATGTCTTTGCGGAGTTTGTGTATTATCTTTTTTTCTAAACGGGATATGTAGCTTTGCGATATGCCAAGCACGTCGGCAACGTCTTTTTGCGTCATCTCTTCGCCGCCGTCTAAACCGAACCGCATACGCATTATGCGCTGTTCGCGAAGGGGCAGTTTATTTAAAGAATTTTTTAACAGCTCCCTTTCTACACCGCCTTCTATATCAGAATAGACGCTGTCGGCATCGGTGCCCATCACGTCAGACAAAAGCAGCTCGTTGCCTTCCCAGTCGGTATTTAACGGCTCGTCAAAACTTACTTCCTGCTTTAAGCGCGACATGCGCCTTAAATACATTAAAATCTCGTTTTCTATACAGCGTGAAGCGTAAGTGGCAAGCTTTATATTCTTTTCTGATTTAAAGGAATTTATAGCCTTTATAAGCCCTATTGTGCCCACCGAAACAAGGTCGTCGCCGTCTACGCCCGAACTTTCAAATTTTTTTGCAATGTAAACCACAAGCCTTAGGTTGTGTTCCACAAGGGCGGCTTTAGCCTTTTCGTCCCCTTTTTCTAACAAAGTAATTTTATCGCTTTCTTCTTCTTTAGAAAAGGGCAATGGCAGCGCTTCGCTGCCGCAGATGTAATCTAACGTGTTGCCGCCGAACAGCATTGTGAATATCTTTTTTAATCCTTTGAACATTTTTACCGCCTCCCGTTTACATAAGATCGGGGTGCAGTACGGCGCCTTGTGTCTCGCGCGGGCTTATCCCGATTTTTACACACTTTATTGTATGCTTTTCTTGTCCGAGATATATCTCGATTTTGTCGGCGGTAAAAATTTTTATCCGCTCCTGCCCAGCAATGGTATTTACTTTTACGCTCTGCAAAGGTGCAGACGTATCGGTAAGCTTTTCTGCAACCGACGGCGGAACAATGCTTACGGGCGCACCGCCGCAGTAAACCCTGTTTCCGCTGTCAAAAAAGCCGTGCGTGGTAACCCGCCTGCCGCCGCAGTAAATTGCGCACTTACAGTAATTTTTATCTCCCCTTGCAATAAGCTTTTTTGCCGCCGCTTTGCAACATAAAGCAAGCGCAAACACGGCAAAAGCGGGTATGCCCACGGGGACGGAAGAAATTATGTAGCCGCTTCCCGTAGCGTAATCCCACCCCGCCAGCGAAAACAGTGCAAATATCGCCCCGCCGGCAAGGGCGGATAGCCCCATAAACGTAAGAGCAAATTTAAGGTAAGTTTTTATATCTTTTATACGGCAGCCAGCCGCGGCAAGCGCAAAGCCCGATACTACCTTTACCGCCACCGCCCACACGCCGCTTAAGCCGAACAGCGGAAATACTACGGCAAAACATGCGCCCAGTGCAGAAGCCGCAGCAATGCGCTTATAGCCACAGATATTTTTTGTTACCAGCTTAGCCGAAGCAAGCATCGTAAAATCCATACAGAAATTTTCGGCAAGGGCAAGCTCTACGTAAACCTGCATGGTTACAGTATAAATTTATACGGCGGGCGTAAAAGGTAAAATATACACGAATTTAAGTATTTAATTGCAAAAAAATAAGCCCGTACGGCTGTACGGACCTTTTGATATTTTTAAGTTTAAATTTTATTACCTGAAAAATTCATGGTAGATGGCGTTGATGCAGCGTTCGCAGTCTTCGTTTTTAACGCCGACTATAATGTTGAGTTCTGACGAACCCTGGTCTATCATTTTGACGTTTATTTTGGCGTCTGCCATTGCTTTGAACAGCCTTGCAGAAGTACCTACCGAAGAAGACATTCCGTGCCCCACGGTGGCAATTAAAGCTATATTTTCGGTAACCCTTATAACATCGGGGTCTACCGCTTTTTTTATGCCCTGAAGCACTTCTTCCAGCACGCCGTTTGTAAGGCGGGAACTTTCTATTACAAGCGACATAGTATCTATGCCTGAAGGGATGTGCTCTATGGGGATATCATAGTCTTCTAACACAGAGAGTACTTTGCGTATAAAGCCGATCTCTGAATTCATCAGCGATTTTTCTATAAAGATTACGGTAAAATCTTTTTTGCCGGCGATGCCCGTTATTATCCTGCCGCTCGGCTTGTAGTACACGCTCGGCAGTATAAGCGTGCCTGCGTCGTCGGGGCGGAAGGTGTTTTTTATCTGGATAGGAATATTCGCCTTGCGCACGGGGAAGATAGATTCGCTGTGCAGCACGTTTGCGCCCATATAGGAAAGTTCGCGCAGCTCTTTATAGGAGAGCGAATTGATTACCTTGGGGGCGGTAACTATCCTGGGATCGCAGGCGTAAAAGCCGCTTACGTCCGTCCAGTTTTCGTACAGGGTGGCGTTTACGGCGCGCGCCGCTATTGCGCCCGATATGTCTGAACCGCCGCGGGAAAAGGTTTTTACCTTGCCGTCTGAACCGCAGCCGTAAAACCCGGGCAGCACGCAGAGCTCTTCGCCTTCTACCGCCCTGCTGATGGCGGTGTAAGATTTTTCGCCGTCGAAAATGCCGTTCTCTTTAAAAAATATAACTTCTTCGGCATCTATAAACTTGGCGCCGAGGAGTTTAGCCATTACCCTTGCGCAAAGATATTCTCCGCGCGAAGCGGTAAAGTCTGTACTCTTTTCTTCGGCAATGCGCCTTTCGGTTTCGTCTAACACGTACTTTATGTCAAAGTCTAAATTTAACTCTTTGACTATGCTGGTAAAGCGTGTACGTATGATGTTAAAGGAAGGGGCTTCACCCGTTTTTTCTACTTCGTCGCAGCAGCGGTAAAGCACGTCGGTAATTTTTATATCGTCGGAATAGCGTTTGCCGGGGGCGGAAACCACAACTACCCTTCTGTCGCTGTCGCTTTCTATAATCTTTTTTACACGCGACATTACGTTGCCGTCTGCCATGGACGTGCCGCCGAATTTACATACTTTTAAAGCCATAACTTTTTTACTTTATCCTCTTCGCTTCTATATAATATCTTTTTTCTTTACCTTCGCCCATAGAAAATGTTTTACGGGGAAGGTTGCCGCCTTCCTTTATAAGGCGGAAGAAATCGCCCTTTTGTATTGCGGGAACTATTACCCCCACGCCGCTTGTAGTAAGAGCTTTAAGCTCTTCTTCGCCGTGGATATAGTCTACTTCCCCCCTGTGCCCGTCAAGGAAAGACGAAATGTAACCGTCTAACTGCCTTATGCCGTCGGGTACGTTTTTGGGGAATTGTACTTCCTGCGAAACGCCGTTTACCACTATTGCGGCTTTGCCGCCGCCCGATAAGCGCCAGTCGTTTTTGAAGACGTACGGCTCGTCTGTCTTCACAAACCTGTATATGGGGTGGAATATAAGGGCGGGATCGTATATGTTTACCGCTTCGCAAAGGGCAAACCTTGCGGGGTGGGTAAGCTGCTCTTCTGCAGACAGGGTGGGTTTTAACGCTTCCCAGCAGCGCTTTGCCGTTGCAAGCGAATGGTTGCCGTCGCCCACGGCAAAGAGCATTTGATCTTCCTGCCCCTGTATAAGGCTGTAAAATGCGTCAATTACCTTTCGGGCATTTGATATATAGGTGCCCTTTACCTTGCCGCCACCCATGTTAAGGTCAAAATCGTACAGCACTTCGCCGCGCTCAGCCGCGTTAAGAACGGTAAATTCGGGATCGTCGTACAGTAACATGATATGCGGAAGTTCTATGGGGGCGTTCTGCCGTATTTTTATGCGGGGCGGAAGCCTGTCTAAAATGGTGGCTTCGGTAGAGCGTATAAGCGCCTTTGAGCCTGCTTCAAACGAGTAGCTTTCAAGGTCTACAGCAAGCACTATGCCCGTTCTTGTGCCGCTTTGCGAAGTGCGCTCAACAAGCACAAAACCATCTTTTACCGTTTTGAAAAAGCCGCCGTCAAGATACTTTTGCATTGCCGCATTTATATCTGCTATGCGGCGGTCGGGGTTGTCTTTAAGATAAATTTCGGGGAATATAACGTCGTATGAGCTGGGTGCGCCGCCGATGTAACTGCGCAGTTTGCTCCAGTAACTTTCGTCTGAAGTAAACTGGTCGCAGGCGATTACAGCCCATTTGGACATATCCGCATTTTTGGGGAGCAATATTTCGGGAATGGCTATTGCCCCGTTAATATCCTTTTTCATATTTTTACGCCTTTAAAAAACTAGTAATTTATTATCTTAAACAAGGTTGATAAATACCACTGTGAGCGCGGCAAGCACTATTGCAATAAGTTTTAAAACTATATTTTTTGTGAACAACTCTTTAAAAAACTTTTTCATTCTTTAGCCTCCGCCGTAAGGGCAGACCAGTAGTAATCGCTTAATGCGTTTCTTATATCGTTTGCGTCGGCATATTTTTTGCGGACGACGCCGTTTTTTACTATAGATATTATGCCCGTCTCTTCTGAAACGACCATAGCCGTAACGCTTGCAACTGCCGTAACGCCCAATGCGGCGCGGTGGCGGCTGCCCATTTCTTTGGGAAGGTTATCGCTTTGCGCTATGGGTAAAAAGCACCCTGCGGCATAAATTTTGTCCCCTTCTATTACCATTGCGCCGTCGTGCAGGGGAGCTTTGGGGTAGAACACCGCTTCTATCATCTGGTCGGTGATGTCTGCGTTTATTACCGTGCCGCTTTCTATAATGCCTTCAGGCAGGTTGTTATCGGAAAGGACTATAAGCGCGCCGATGTCGTTTTTAGACATATTCTGCATAGCCTTTATAATTTCTTCTATTATTACGTTTATGCCCGAAAGGTCTACCTGCGAACGGCCGCCCCTGGTCTTGCTCATTTTGGCGTCTAACATCTGCCGCTTTATTTCGGTGCTGTACATGGTAAAAATAAGAATCGCCATCATGATGATTATCAAAAGCAGAACCGAAGAGCTTACGTTATCTGTAAGCGAGAATGCAAAACCGCAAACGACTACGACGGTGCATATTACGGCAATAAACGCATTGCTCTTGTTTACCTGCAGCACTTTGAATACAAAGTAAAACAAAATTGCAAGCATGATGAATTCAAGAATGTAAACAATGACGTTGCTGCCGAACGTTTCGCCGAACGTCTTAAATTTCTGGACGTATCCTTCCCAATCCATATGACCCCCTTAAAAGCCAAAATATTTATTATTCTCACACTATTATATATTTAATTACAAAAAAAATAAAGTATTTTAAATAACTTTTTTAAGGCGATGCGGTGAATTTACGGCTGAATATATGTAAAATACCTGAAAACCGCCGTTATTCACCAAAAAATATTTTTGACGTAACTATATAGTAGGCGTTTTTGGGCGTAACCTGCCCCTGTTTTATGTCAGCCAACAGCCCGTATACAAGCGAACAAAGGGAGGTAAGCCGCTCCTGCCCCATATCGCGCGCCTGCTCTCGGCTGCGCTTTACGCCGTATTCCTTCATGCCGAGTTCTTTTGCAAGCTCGCCGTTTGTAAGGCGGGAAGAAGATACGGTTATAAGCGTGCGGAAAAAGTTGAACAGCGAATTTAAAATTGACACTTCGTCTGAACCCTTGCCCAAAAGGTCGTCTGCAATGGAAACATAACGGTTGTAGTTGCCAGCCGCCACCGCGTTGGTAAGCTCATATATGCGGTAGTCTGCATCCTTATAAACAAGCTCGTCAGCCTCTTCCTGCGTAAGGGTACCGCTACCCTTGTATAAAATAATTTTTTCCGTTTCGGTAGACACCCTTGACATATTGCAAAGGCAGTACTGCGCGATGGACATACACACCGATACGTCGGCAGATATGCCCGATCTTTTAAGGGTAAGGTACACCCAGCGGGCTACTTCTTCGGCATCGGCGGTGCCGCAGTCTACGTACGTTATGCCGCTTTTGCGCTTTAAATCTACGGCGCCCTTTTTTGACTGTGTGTTGCTGATTATAAGTATGGACGTAGAGGGGAAATCTTCCATTAAAGGGCGCATATACCTGTCCCAATCGGCTTCGGAAGGGTAAAAGCCGTCTACCTTTACCACCCTTTTTTCTGCCATAAACGGGAAGGCGCGCAGTGCGTCTGCAAGCGAAGATATAGCCGCCCCTTTAAGCGTTTCGCCGTCGAAAGAAGTGAAGTTCAGTTCGGGCATCTGCAAAAAGGCAGACTTTATCATACCTTCTGCATGAGACAGAAAGTAAGCGTCTTCGCCCTGCAAAAGGTAAACGCTTTTAGCGCCCGAAGCGATATCCTGTTTTAACTGAGTGAACTTCATGCCGTATGCCCCCGTTTGTTACCCATACAGTTTACCATTTTTTATTGTAAATTGCAAGTCGCCAAGCTCGTAAATATTATCGTACCCGCCCGTTTTGCGGAAATATACCGTCTTTTGCGCAGAAACGTCTTCTGAATACGTTTCTGAAATGAACAGGTCGCAGTAGCTGAACGCCACGTCTCCGCTCATGTTTATGCCCACGGTAACGCCGCCGTATTCGGCTATAAGGTTGCCGCCGTCTTCAAACGTATAAGTTACGCCGTCTATTGTAAACGTGCTCTGGTAATGCACAATCGTGCCCGTGTAGGGCTGCAGCTGTATGTTGGTGTAGTATACGTAAATATCCGAACACTGCTCGCCGCACTGCGTGTAAGCAAGCAGGCATTCGTCATCGCCGAGTATGATAATTGCATCCGGCTGGCTTACGCCGTTTGTACGCAGGAGCAGGGATATATCGTAGGAAGACGGCGACTGGCTTATTACCAGAACGTCTGCGTCAGACGTTCTCAGCAGCACGGCAGAGCTGTCGCTGTACCAGGCGGAAGCTGTAATTTTAAGTCTGCCCGAAGGCACGTAGTTCATAACAAAAACAGCAACCGCCACTGCTGCCGCACCCACCGCCGCAAGGGCGCACCGTGTGCGCGCGGTGATGTTAATTTTATCTGATAAAAGCAAAATGACCGCATAGTATAGCGGAACTAACGCGCCGAACGTAAAGCCGCCGATAAGGGCGTTTTCCGCCCGCACCGTTACAATTAAAGACATCAGGGCAGAAAGGGGCGCAAGCGGAACAAGCAATATTACCTGCGCTATAGGCTGAAAAATAAGCGCAAGAATTGTGCAGGTAAAAAGCAGAGTAAATTCCGCCGAAAGCAGCGGTACAAATATGATATTCATCAACAGGCTTGCCCAGCTGACGTACCCGAACGAAGAGAGCAATATAGGGAAGGTTGCCAGCTGCGCCGACACCGCCACCGACACTACCGAAGCAGGCTTGCCTTTTATTTTTATTTTTGCCAGAAGGCGCATAAAACCGCCCGACAAAAGCGCAATGCCGAACACCGCAGCTATTGAAAGCTGAAAGCCCACCGCAAGCACGTTTAAAGGGTTTACCAGCACTATAACAATAAAAGCCAGCGACACGGCAGACAGCGTATCGTACTTGCCGCCGATAAGCTTTACCGCAAGCATTACCGTGCACATGATGGCTGCCCTTACCGAAGACAAGGTGAACCCGCACACGCCTGCATACAAAAATATCAACGCCACGCTTAAAACAGCCGCAACGTACCTGTTCAGGCGCAGTTTTTTAAGTAAAAAGGTTACGGCTGCAAACACCAGCCCTATGTGTAAGCCCGACACGGCAAAGACGTGCGCTATGCCGCCGTAACGGAAGCATTCCATAGTGCTTGTTTCGGTATATTCGGTATTGCCCGTGAGCATGCCGTACGCCACCGCCGCCACGTCGCTTTCGGCGCTGTCAAACAGCAGTTCACGTATTTTTATATTGATTGAACCAAGAACCGTATAGCCGCGTTCTGCCGTTACGCCGCCGTTTACGTATGCGGTATAGCGGATATCTTCTATCAGGCGGGTGTTGCTTACAACGCCGTAGGCAAACGCCTGCGTGTGGTATATGGTGGCATACAGGCTTATTGTATAGCCTACTTCGCAGTAGTCGCCGTAGTCTTCGCCAAGGTAAACGTACACCTTTCCGTCTACGTCGCTGCCGCTTACCGAAACGTCTTTTAATTTAACGTAGTCGCCGCTGTCGTTAATGCCTTTTTCGGCAACGGTGCCCGTTATGTAGTAGTTTGCCTCGTCTTCAAGCTGCTTATTGTCAAAATCGTTAAGTTTATACGTAATGCCGAAAAAGCCGATAAATAGAAGCGCAGCGGTAAACGCGGTAAGAATTATGTTCCTTACCGAGCTTTTTACTATAAAAATTACAAGCAGGGCAGCAGTTACGGGCACTGCGGCAATCAGCCAAAGGTAAGACCAGCCGTAGTAATAGCACAAAAAGCCCGCACCGGCACCCACGCCTATCCCCGCCGCAGCAACTACCGCAGGGCGTACGTTTACCACTCTTTTCATATTTTTTATGCGTTAAGGGCGCGCCGTATGCGCGCCCTTAAAAGGTTACGTTAAAGATATTTTATCTGATATGCTTCTTACGAATATTCCCTGGCGGGCGCCGTAGTCTATACAGGAATTTATATATGCGGCAAACCTGTCAGAAAGGCGTGCAACGTTAAATTCACGCTGTACGGCTACAACAAGCTCGTCTGAATACATGCTTACCTTATTTAACAGCAAGCCCTTTATAAGGGATATTATGTCGTACGGCGTATAGTCCGTTTCGCTCTGGCGGAGGGGTGCGCCGTCTTCTACGCGATAGCGCTCGTAAGAAGAATACCTGTCTGCACGGAAGTAATACTTTACCCCCATAATTTCTGAACAGGGATACTTGCAGCCAGCTATAAGCGCAGTAATTTTGTTATCGAGCTTTATGCCGTGCTTGTAAATGCCGTAGGCGGCGAGCGTGCGCTTTATAAGGAACTGTTCAGAGATAGGTTCTTCTGCCGAAACTATAGCCTTTATGGTGCGTGTGATTTCGCCGTCGTTATCTCCGCCCAATATCCAGCCTGCGTCCTGCGGGGTGGTTTCAAGCTTTGCCGCGCGGTAGGGGCGTTTGAAGCTTATGGTTGTTACCTTGCCGCCCGAACAGAGCTTATCAAGATATTCTTTAATCTTTTTGATTTCGCGCTTGGGGTTGTTGAAGAAGTTTATTGAATACAGCCTTACAACGTTCCAGTTGTTGCGTTTAAGCGTTTGTATCTGCATTACGGTGCGGTCTTTTACGGAAAATTTATTCTCTCCGTCGCAGAGTACGGCAAGTATAAAGTTGTGCTTGTTTTTGGGATCTACCACCGCTACGTCTATTTTAAAGTCAGAAACGCCCACGTCGCAGCGGCAGTCATAGCCGTAGGCAGAGAGCTCGCGGGCAACGTACTTACCGATACCCGAACGGTTTATTATTACTTCGTCGCTGTTGGCGGCAATGCTCGTCCTGCCCTTTTCGGCAAATTCAAGAAAAGCTTTAAGCCCTGCCACGCCGCGGGAATTGGTGCGCGATAAATCTATCATGGAATAGCGCATGGATGAATAAATGAGCATCTCTTCACGTGCGCGGGATACGGCAACGTTAAGCCGCCGCCAGCCGCCGTACTGGTTTAACGGGCCGAAGTTCAAAGATATTTTACCGGCTTTATCGGGACCGTAGCATACGGAAAACATTATAACGTCGCGCTCGTCGCCCTGCACGCTTTCAAGATTTTTTACAAACAGCGGCTCGTCGCGCTCGTAAGCGGCTTCTTCTAACCCGTTTTCTGATATGGCTTTTGCAAGCCTGCGCTCTATATAATTCTGCTGTGGCGTGCTGAAAGTTACCACGCCGATGCTTGAACGGCTGAGCTTGCTGTCCTTTAGCCTGCGGATAACTTCTGCCACAAGGGCGTCTGCCTCCTGCCTGTTGCACTTGGTAGCGCCGCGGTCGTACACGCCGTCCTGTATATACACAAGCTTTACCTTGGAATCTAACGCATCGGGCGAAGGGAATGTGCATAGCTTGCTTGAATAGTACATTATGTTAGAAAAGGCTATAAGGCTTTCGTGCTTGCTGCGGTAGTGCCAGTTAAGGTGCTTTTCGGGTATGCCCAAAGTAAGACAGTCGTCAAGAACGCTGTCAAGATCTTCGGCTTCAAGCTCTTCTTCGTCCTGCTGCCCCAAAGTCATAAAGAACGTGGTAGGCGACAGCTGTTTGGGGTCGCCGACTATTACCGCACTCTTTGCCCTTGCAAGCGACGGCACCGCTTCGCAAGTGGGCATCTGCGACGCTTCGTCAAATATTACAAGGTCAAAAAGGTCGGGATCGGGCGCAAGGTACTGCGACACTGTAAACGGGCTCATGAGCACGCAGGGCGAAACTACCCTTAAAAGTTCGGGTATTTCGGCAAACAGCGAGCGGATGTTAAGCCCCTTTACGTTGCCTGCGGTGCGCCTGCGGAAGGTCATAAGTTCAAGCGCAAGCGGACCTTCCGTCTCCTGCGAAGGCAGGCGGGATATAAGGTCGTGCCGCACTTTTTGCCTTGTAAGCAAAGCAAACTCTTCGGTTAAGCGGGCAAACTTTGCCGCACTTTCGTCAAGAAGGCTTGCAGAAAATTTAGACAGCTCTTCATCGGCGGGGATATTAGTCTGCACAAAATTGCGGTATACGTTTTTACGGAAGGAAGAAAGTATCTGCTCGCCGCTGATTTTACCGCTTTCCATTGCGTCGGTAATGAATGTAAGCCCCTTTGCATTTAGCTCCTTTGCAATGTGTTTATAATCGCACCACGAAGGCAGCATATCTATGTTGTCTATAAGGGCGGTGCACTTTGCCGTGTAGTAGTCAAATATATCTTCGTCAAGGGCAAAATTTTTGTCTGCCCCCGTTACTTTGTTAAAGTAGTCTTTTGCGGAAAGGAAAGATTTTGCCGCCGAGATGACTCCGCTTATAAGCGGCTGGGCGTAGCCTTTTCTTATGTGGATGCAGACGCTGTTGAATGCGTCGGCATTGTAGTCCATGAATATCTGCGAACAAAGGGTGTGCATATCGTAGAGCGGCTTTAAAAATGTCTCTCTGCGGCGGTCGTTTATGCCGCCGAGCCCCGTAAAGTTCTGCGAAAGGTTTGTGTAGGAAAGTATGCGCCTTTCGGCAAGGCACAGCTCGTATGCGCGCTTTATCCACTCAAGCTCTTCCTTTTCCTGCAAACGGGTTCTGGTGCACCTGTTCAGCCGCTTTATTACCGCAAGAAGCAGCCTTGACGAGCGGTAGTTATTACCCCAGTTATCCAGCTCGGCTTCTATTTCGCCCAAAAATTTATCAAGGTCGGGCAGGGTGTCAAAGCGGGTGAGCCATACCTTTACCGTTTTGTCGTATATTACGTTTGCGTTGTAAAAGTTATAAAACTGCTCTTCGTCGCAATCGAAGAAAACGTTTAATTCGCCTGATAATATGGCGGAAGCAACGCTTATTAATCCCCTTAATTTCTTTTCGTTGAAAGAGCTTATTTTCTGGTTGAACGTTTCAAGAAAAAGACCAAGGTAATTTTTTAAATGCTTGAGCTCGGCAAGCACAACTTCTGCCGAACACAGCACGGAATTTTTTACATTTTCGTCGCAGTGCGAAAGGTTTACATTTTCGAACGGGGAGCGGTAAACGCCGCCGCATTCCTTTGCCGCAACCTGCGCCTTTACAAGCATATCTTCGTAAGAAGCAAGCTTTTCTTTTGTTAAGGAATCGTAAAAAGTGCTCTCTATATTTACCAGTTCGGGGGCGTTCCTGTTCTGAAGGTAATAGAGTATACCTTCGTAAACGGACACGCCCAGCCTGCGCTTTTTGTGCAGGGCGTTGTACGGCTTTAACAGCGAAGAGCGCGTCTGCTCTATTTCGCCTGCGGCGTCGTTGAAACGCCCTTCGGTAAATTGGTCTTTTAGCGCAAGAGTCTGCTCTATACTGCGTACTATGCCCGCTTTATCTGCCGACTTGCCCGAACTGAATTCCATACAGAATTCGCCGATGCCTATGTCGTCTAACCGCTTTTTAACCACCGAAAGGGCTGCCTGCTTTTCGGCAACGAACAGCACCCGCCTGCCCTTGGACAGGGCGTTGGCTATCATGTTGGTAATGGTCTGGCTTTTACCCGTACCGGGGGGACCGTGCAATACAAACGTTGTGCCCTTGTCTGATTCGGCAACCGCTTCAAACTGCGAACTGTCGCAGGGGAGCGGAACAAGTATGTCTGAAGGGTCCGCCACGTCTTCGGCAGCGCCGCGCAGTTTGTTATTTTCTATTTTATTTGTGTTTGCTATAAGGCTGGCTATAAGCGGGTTGTTGCGGTAGGTCTGTATATTGGCTTTTACGTCTGCCCACATTGCATACCGTGCAAAGGTAAACTGTGCAAGGTAAACGTCTTCGTACACCTGCCAGCCCTTCATGTCGGCAGCTTTTGCGCGGAACAGGGCGCACATTTCCGTTACCGAAAGATTACCGTCTTCTATCCCCCTTATATCAATGCCGAACTCCTGCTTTAAAAATTCAAGCAGGGTTGTATTTACCGTAATGTCGCCGTCTGCCGCAAGCACTACCCCCTGCTGTTTGCTGCGCTTTAACTGCACGGGAATAAGGGCTATGGGGGCAAACTTATCTTCCTTTTCGCCGCTGTGCTTCCACTTTAAAAAGCCGAGCGCAAGGCAAAGGGTGTTTGCACCCGCCTCTTCTTCTGCCGCTCTGGCTTTTCTTATAAGCGAAGCCGCCGCTTCGGAAAGTTTTTCGTTTGAAGCGTAAGTTCTTATTATGCCCGAAGACATCTCTATATTTATAAGCTCCTGCAAGCCGCGGGACGCTGCCGCCGCGCCGAAAGCCGAAGGCTCTGCAGAAGAGCCCGTCTGTACGTTGAATTTTTCCGATACGTCTGCCCTGGAAGTAAATTCCGCAAGGTCGGCAGATATGATATGAAGGCAGTCGCTGCGGTAACGGAAGTTTAAAAGATTATTTTTAAGCGAAAGGTCCAACAGCCGCCGCTGCCATGTCTTTTCTTTGGAAGCGCCCTTTTCTAATGCGTACTTGCCGGCGTCTATAAGCTGGTTGGGCTTTTCTTCGTACGAAAATTCACGCTCACCCAACAGCTCGTACTTGCCGCCTTCCTTTACCTTGATGGGTAAGGGATATACCCCGTCTATTCGGCAGCGCTTTACGTCTAAGCAAAGTTCGTAATTATCCCTTCGCAAAAGGGATAAAAAGTGCGCTTCGCTTGTGGTATAGCTGGCGTTTTTATGGGAGAAAAGGTCGTTTACGTCGAACAAGGAAAGGTTGTTGACGCCGTCCTGCACGTACTTTTCTACCACCAGCATGTCGTCTTGCGTGGGGGATGTAAAACAGCTTTCGTAAAGCCATACCCCCGCGGCAACGCTGTCTTTGCCCAGCACAATTACGGGGTGCAGTTTAGACGCTTCTGCACAGGACGCAAAAAAGAGCGCCATCTGCAAAGGGGTTGCCGATTTTGAAGAGATTATTTTTGTTATGTTACCTGCGCTTACGGGTTCTGACAGGGCGCCGCCCGCTTCAGACTCTACGTTCTGCCTGCGTATGGCAGAAAAGATTGCAGCCGCCGCACTGCGCACCGCGTTGCGGTCGTTGCCCGAATAGCCGCTCCATTCTGAAGAGTAACCCCATGTTTTAAGCTGAAGCCCCGCTTCGGCAAGTATCTTCTGGCAGTCGGCAATTTTGGGGCGCACAAAGCCCGAAAGCATTTCGGCATTGCCGCCAAGCCCTTCCCAATAGTCTATGGGTAAACAGTTTACGTCTGCCGAAAGGTCGCAGACGGTGTCTTTGCCGCAGGATATTACTATACGTACTGTGCAGACTTCCGTCTGGTCAAGCTCGGCAAGGTATTTGGGGTTGAGCACCTTTTCTACCGCCACCTGCACGCTGCTTTCGGCGGGAATCTGGCTTATCCCAACAGTCTGCGCAAGGATGAGCGCATTGCTGCCCGTGATTGCTACCGTAAGATTTTCGGCAGGTGCAGCCCCGCGGTTATAAATGCGGAACGCGGTAAAAAGCGGCATACGGCAATAGTACGTCGCGTAGCTGACAAAGTTTTGCAGTTCGCCTTCAAGCTCTATGGTTTCGGCAAGCAGTTTTGCCTTTTTGTTTGTAGCCATAACCTTTCCTCTTACTGTGTTATAAACTAATTATATTACTTTTTTGTTCTGCCCGCAACAATATATACAATATTTTTTATGCGGGGCGGTGTAATTTTATTAAAAATTATTTTGCCCTGCGCCGCCGTAAAGATTATTTTACATTATAATTGAGCGGCACATATGCCTTAACTAACGGTCATTTTACTATTACAAGTTCCTTTAAAGCGCGGGTGTAGGCAATGTACTTTTCGTTATCGGTCATGTCGCCGTCGGCAACGGCTACCGAAGTGAATTCCAGCCCCTTGCTTTCGTAAACGGTCATGATATTTATCTTCTTTTTGGAAATGACGCCCGTGTCGCGTATGGCGTTATAGTTTTTACGCAGGTACTTTTCGTAATTAGCTTCTGAAACTATTACGGCTTTTAAGCCCTTTTCGTCCTGCAAATAAGAAGTTATCTTTCGCATAGGTATTTCGGTAATGGGCGAACCGTCGCACCCTATCGCCTGCATATCTATGTTGAGCCTGCCCGAAACAAACTCTACTATCTGGTTTGTGTTGCGGTAGTTCTGGTTAAGGGCGTACACCTGCGGCAGCACGCACTGCCAGTCTGTAAGCCCCCTGAACGGGGTGATATTTTGCTTTAGGTCGCCGAATATGTTGAATTTAGCGCGCCCGTTTATGGCTTTGAGTACGGCATATTCCCCTGCGGATATATCCTGCCCTTCGTCTATGAACACGAACGAGTGCTTTGGCGTAAGGTCGTAGCCGAGCTTTACAAGCAGCAGGCACAGAGCGTACGCATCGCAGCGGTATAATTTTTTTGTGGATACGCCGCCCCACTGTTTGAATTTTTTTACCGTTTCTGAATAGAAGTAACGCACCACGTCTACACTGTCTTCGCACCGCCCTATGGCTACCAGCGCATTGTCGCAGCGCAGCACGTCGGCATAGTCGCACACCGCCGCAAACAGGGAATCTATCTCTTTAACGCGGGATATGGTTTCTTCTATCTCTTTTTTAAGCGCCTTGCGCTTTTCTATACGCTCTGCGTAAGTGAGCACTTTGCTGCCGCCCACGTTTATGCGGTAGCGCATCAAATCGGTTACTTCCCTGTCTACCATGCCGCTCAATACCGTAAGGTCGTGCTCTGCGTCGGCGCAGATCTTTTCGCCGTTGCGGCGGATAAACTTCATCGCCTTGTAAAATGTTAAAAGCATGCGGTAAAAATAGCCGTAAGTTTTCATGCGGCCGTCCGTTGCGTTCAGCTCAAGAAATTCTTTTACGTCTGACACGCAGTTGAACAGCCTGCGGAAGGGCTTGGTGTAGTACAGTCCGCCCCCTTCCTTTTCTTTTATTTCGCCTAAAACGCACCTTCTTACACGCAGGCTTGCGTTTTTTATGTGTTCGTAAAGTTCGGTCTGCCTTGTGCAGCAGCGCAGTACTTCCGCAGACATTTTTGAACTCTCTTCCGAAGAGAACATGCCGCTTACGCCGTCAAATATTTTTGCAAGACGCTTTTCTATATCGGCAGCGAATTTGTTTGAATATACGTACGCAAGATAGGTTTGCGGCAAGACGGAATTGCTTTCCATCTTGCCTTCAAGCATTATTCCCTGCCCCTTTAATACGGATACGAAGTAACTTTCTATCGTGGTGGTTTTTACCTTTTCAAGTTCAAGCACTGCAGAAAGTTCGTCTATAAAAGAATTGAAACTGTCTGACGGGGTAAGAACAAGCACATCGGGCGGCTTTACCCCTTCGTTGTTGTACATTATATAGGACAGCCTGTGCAGCATTATCATTGTTTTGCCGCTGCCTGCAATGCCCTGCACAACAAATTCAGCGTCTTCGGGCAGGGTGATAATTTCGTACTGCTTTTCCTGGATGGTCTCTATTATGTCGGTGATGCCGCTCTTTTCTTTACGGCTCTTTATAATTTCACGCAGGAAGGGGTCAAAGATAATCTCTTCGTCCCGCCCGCCGATTTCTTCACGCGATAAATAATCTTTTACCGAAAGATACTCATTTTTAAAATCTATTACCTTTCCGCTTTTTGCACGTATGGCGCGCCGCAGGATGAGTTTGTAATTAAATTCGTTTATCGAAAAACTTATGCGGCTCTTCTGGTAGTACCTGCGGGCAAGCGGGGCACGCCAGTCCACTATCTCTAACCCTTCGTCCCCGCGCTTGCCGATATAGTAGCTGTTGTAGCCGTCCTGGTCGTCTATAAGGTCCATACGGGCAAAGTACGGCTCGTCAAAGAACGGTTTAAAAGTATCTATCTGCGCGCGGTGCTGCGCTATTTCTGCCTTTAACGTAAGTACCTGCCTGTAGCTTTCTGCATTGTAATCGCGGTCTGACGTAAGGCGGTCTATCTCTTCCTGGGCAGACTTTATACTCCTTTTAAGCTTGTTGATGTACACTGCACGCAGCATCAGCATTACGGCATTTAAATGTTCGGCTTCGTAACTAAGCTGCTTGTCGTCGTCTAAAAGGTCAAGAAAGAACTGCTTATCGGGTTCTTTATGCGGGTTTATTAAATTTTTTACTTTTTTAAAATCAGCCATAATCTGACATTCTCTGTAAAAAATTGAGTTGGGATATTTTATTATAGCATGCTTACCGAAAAAAATCAATAGCCAGATTTAATATTTATGTAAAAGAAAAAATAATGAGACTGTGAGACGGAATTTATATAATACAATATTGTAAACGAAAGTACACACTGTCATCCTGAGCGTAAGCGAAGGATCCCGCGCGCGAGCGCAGCGACACTCTGCGCACCACATTATAAAATGTTCTATAATATGGCGCAGATAGCGGCATCGAGCCGCGGCTCGCGACCAGCAGGTTGGACGGCACACAAGTTATTTAAAAATAATAATGTTTTATTTTAATGCGGTAAAAAGCATTGAATGAGCGGAATTACTATTCGGGCGCCAGCCGCTACGCTCTGGCGAGATTGCCACGCTACGCTCGCAATGACTCCCCCCTTGCCGTCCCTATCAGGGAAGGGGGACCACGTAGTGGGGGAAGGGTTTTGTGCCGTAAATAAGGTGAACCCCTCAGTCAGCCTTAAGGCTGCCAGCTCCCCTAATAAGGGAGCCAAGAACGGGACGACGTATCAGCCCTTTTGTCATTCAAAGCGTAAATCGTATATAAGTGGTACGACCACCCAGCTACGATTGCCACGCTAACACTCAGGATGACGTACTCGCCGAATTTCACTGTTATTTAACTTTCTACGTCTTTTTTTAGGGGCGGGGTTTGCCTGTTATTGTGTATCCGCGCAGGCACTTGATAGCCATATAAAAACCTGCCGCTACAAACATGCCAAGCGTCCAGCCGATTGCCCATGCGGCACACACTCCGTCAAAGCCCCAGCCTATGCCTGTTAAAATATACACAAACGCAACCCTTATTATTAAATCGGTAAAGGTGCTTATTGTAAAGCCTATGTTGCCGCCGCATCCGCGCACCGCACCGTCGCACACCAGCTTTACGCAGACAATGGGCAAAAACAGCGACACATACCTTAAAAAGCTAATGGAACAATTCAATGCGTCCTGCGATGGGTCGGTAATAAACATCTTTGTAAAGAACGACGGGAACACGGCGTATATAACGGTAAAAATTGTGCTTATGGCAAGGCAGTAAAGCATACCTACGCCTACACCCTGCTTTACCCTGCCGTAGTTGCCGGCAGCCTTATTCTGCGAAGAGAAGTTTGCAATTCCGCTTACCATATTGCCTACGGCAGTGTTTGTTAAACTTACAAGTTTAAATGCAGCGGTAAAGCCTGCTGCCGCACCTACGCTTATATTGTTTATTCTCTTCTGCACAAAAAAGTTACCCACCGAAACAAAGCTGTTCTGCAGTATTACGGGTATTGCCGCGGCAAGGATATCTCTACAGATTTTTTTATTGAACACCGCAGGCTTTTGCTCGCTTTTGATTTTACGCAGTTTAAATACAAGCACAATAACGGTGAGAACAGAAGCTATTGCCTGGGAAATAAATGTTGCCCACGCGGCGCCCGCTACGTCGGTATGCAGTCCGTATACAAACAAAAAGTCTAAACCGATATTGAGTACCGAAGACATTACCAAAAAACAAAAAGGGCGTTTTGCTGTCGCCAAGGGCGGCAAGTATGCCGCATCCAAGGTTGTAAGCAAACACAAACGGCAGCGAGCCCGTGTATATGTAAAGGTAAGTAATGCTGTCTGACACAAGGGACTCTTCTACATCCAGCACTGACATAAACGCATTGCCGCAGGAAAAGCCCACAGTCATTACAACGGCGCACATGGTGCCGAATGTGATGAGCGCGGTGCTCACCGTCTCCCTTACGCCCTTATAGTCGGCTGCGCCGAAATGGCGTGCCACCACTACCGAAAGACCGCCGTTTGCGCCGAGTGCGAATGCAAGAAGTATGTTTATTATAACAGTAGCTTCACCAATCGCCGTAAGGGCGGCTTCGCCGTTTGCAGAAAAGTTACCTACTATCAAAAGGTCTACCAATGAATATATCTGCTGGAACATTGCGCTGCCGAATAACGGCAGGCAATATAAGAGCATAGTTTTCCAGACGTTGCCTTCAGTTAAAGAAAGGCTTTTCTTTTTAACTGCTTCCATTTCTGCGAAATTATAACACCGCCCCGAACAAATTTCAACTTGCTCGGGGCGCTAAACTTTTATTGTTTGATGTTTTCAGATTGAAGAATTTTAATGGTAATTATTTTCATCCGCAGGGTACGTAAAAAATGGTCTGTAAGCCACCGCCTGAAGTAATTGTTATAGAGTAACATTCCGTATAAACGGTTTCGTAAACTTCTTCAAAAAAGCCGTCGTTCCATATATAGCTTAACGTATCGCAGTATTCCGCCGTGCTGCATACTTCGGTGCCGAAAGCGGCTGTATATTCTTCGTAATCAACCAGGCCGTCTGCCCCTTCAAGGTACTGCGCTAAGTCGTACATAGTGTAGTATACAGTAGGGTTTTTAACCTTTTCTACATAGGTTATGCTTATCCCGTCGGAACTTTCTTCTACCTTCCAGTATTCGGTATCGCCGCTGTAGTTTATTGCAAGCTTTAACATCATATCTTGCACTTTACCGCCGCTTACGTTTACCGTGCTGTCGTATAAAAGATTTATATCTTCTGAATTGATATTAAGAGCCTGCCTGATCTTTTCTTCGTAGCCAGAAAGATTTACGGCAGTAAGCTCATCGCCGGAGATGGTTGTGGTTTTTGCATTGTTTGATACTACATAAATAAGTATTGCCGCCACCACGCCGATAATAAGCACTATTATAATCGGCACGGCTGCGCTTTTAGACTTCATACGGCCA
>JAJQDC010000045.1:0-7786 GCA_021202395.1 Clostridia bacterium
CTTTTGTACTTGTTTTCTTGATCTTTTCTTCTCTTTATGCAGTTGTCAATCTTCATAACGCCGACTGCGTCGGCTTTAGCCTTTCTTTACAGAAAAACTGTGCTGCCTTTGCGACAGCTTTAACATAATAGCAAATTAAGATACATATGTCAAGCAAAAAATTTAAAATTATCAATTTTTTTTAATTTTTTTTATTTTCACTTTGCGTAGCGCTATATTATATAATATGTATAGAAAGGAGTGGTGGTATTTACGCTTGTAACATAAATAGTATATAGTGGTTATAGAAAAAACGTATTGTATTTAATAACTTATGTGCCGCCCTGCCTGCTGGGCGCCAGTTATCTGCGCCTTATTATCTGAAATCTATTACAATAAGGTGCGTGTAGACTACTGCCGTTTATAATAAGGTTTACGTTATTATCCCCTCATCCGTCCCTACGGGACACCTTCCCCCATAAAAGGGGAAGGCAAGGGGTGGTGTCATGCGTGTGAACAACAAGTCGGTAATATCAACAATCGGCAGCTATGTACTTTGTAAGGCGGTAGGTGATACACTCGTCGGCAATGGGCGCTATGGGCGCAAGGGGAAAACCGTAGTTACCGCCACTGCCGCCGTTACCGCCAATTCCGTTTATACCACTTTTACCGCTATTACCACCAATACCGCCGAATCCGTTTATACCATCGTTACCGCTATTACCACCAACCCCGCCGATTCCGCCAATACCGCCAATACCGCCAAAGAGATTTGCCGCCGACTGCAATGTGTTTACCATACCTGCAAGCTCTTGCGCTTCCTTAAGAATTTTATTGACGTCTTCCCCGCCCAAAGACTTAAGAATCGGCTCTGCCTGTTTGAGCATTCCGTCGCCGCCGGCAAGCAAAAGGGCTAAAATTATAAGTAGTTGCATAATTTTTCTCCGCCGCATAAATTATATTAACATTATATCATATGCGGAGAAGAGCATGAAAGATTTTAAAAACTACAACGATAACGGCAATTTTGAAGACGACAAGGGGGTAAATTTTGTAAAGAGCGTAGCGCAGAGCATGCAGGGTAAAAGCGAAAGCGAGATTATGCGTGCGGTTATTGCACAAGCCGAGCAGGGCAAGCGCAGCGGTACGCTGACAAATAAAGATCTTGATAATTTTTACGCCGCCGTAGCGCCGTCGCTTGACGGGTTTAAACGTAAAAAGCTTAAAGAGATTATTGCACGTTTAAAAAATATTTAGCGTTATTTGCGGCATATGCGGGGTGCAATTAAATATTTGGGGCGGCGCTGCGCGCCGCCCCATTCATTTTTTTACTTTATTGAAAAAGAACAAATTACCATTCGTAATTATATGTAATTTCGGCGTCGGTAAGGTATTCGTTGCTACCGCCTATGGTGATCGAAGACCACTGCCCCTCGGTGCCCGCATAATAAACAGACGTAAGCGCTGTGCAACCATCAAAGGCAGAAATGCCTATAAAAGTTACGGTTGAAGGTATTGTTATGCCAGTAAGCGAAGTGCAAGCAAAAAATGCACTCATGTCTATCGTCGCCAAAGAGCTGTTCCTGCCGATAGTAACCGTTTCAAGAGACATGCAATTACAGAAAGTATCGACACCGATTTCTGTTACACCGTCGGGTATAGTTATGCTTGTAAGAGCGATACAATCGCCAAATGCGTAATCTGAAATCAACGTAAGTTTACTGTTTCCGCTTATATTTACCGATTCAAGAGAGATGCAACGGATGAAAGCGCTATCACCGATTTCTGTTACGCCGTCGGGAATATATATGCTGGTAAGCACGGAACAATCGGCAAATGCGAAATTTGGAATTGATGTAAGTTTACTGTTTTCGCTTATATTTACCGATTCAAGAGACGTGCAATACCAGAAAGCTTCTACACCGATTTCTGTTACGCCGTCGGGTATGGTTATGCTTGTAAGAGCGGAACAGTAGTAAAAAGCATTGTTGCCTATTGTAGTCAGATCAGAAGGCAATTCTATATTATCAAGCGCGGTACATTCATAAAAAGCACAGTCGCCTATTACCGATATTGTTTCGGCAAACTCCACATAAGTTATATTTTCATTACCGTAAAAAGCGTTTTCACCAATCTGCATAACGGTCAAGCCGTTGTATGTTTCGGGAATATACACCTTTGTATCGGTGCCGGTGTAACCCGTTACGGTGTAATATAAATAATCTGAACTTATGGTATATTGCAAACCTTCTGTTACCTTTACTTCTTCTGTCCACTGGGCGGTAAGCGTTATGTCGTCCGTTACCACGTAGCCGATAAAAGACCATTTTTCATCGCCGCAATACCAGCCGTCAAATGTGTAGCCGTCGCGCACGGGGTCTTCGGGGCGGGCAACCTTGTTGCCTTCGGTTACCGTTACCGTAGAATTTGCCGTTACGCCGTCGTTATAGTCAAAGGTTACGGTATATTCAGCCTTGTACGAAAGGTTGCCGTTTACAAGATCGTAGAGCCACTCGGCTTCCGTGCCCGTATAGCCGTAAGCTTCTTTATAAAGCTGGTAGGCAGATTTGCCGTTGGTTATGGTGAATGTATATGAATCGCCGTTGGTAAGGGTGATGGTATAGGTATCTGTAAGTCCGTCAGAGTCCGTCTCTTCTACCGAAACTATCCCCGTGCCTTCGTCGCCTTTGTCGCCCTTTTCACCGTTGTATATGGTAAAATAACTGCCGTCAGAAAATACTACGGTGTAGGAAAGTACTGTTTCGCCGTCGGTATCGTAGTTTGTGGTTATGCCTGTAAGGGTTGTGCCGTCTTTGCCGTCGGTGCCGTCGGTGCCGTCTGCGCCGTCAGTGCCCGAGCAGGCGACAAACGCCATTGCAAATGCACTGATAAAGACAATTATAAGTGCGATTAAAAATGTTTTATACTTATTCATAATAAATCTCCTTGAAGGTTTATTTTTTACTGTTTGGTGTTTTAAGACAACGCTTAAGTAATTACGTTGCCCCGCCCTTGGCTTTACCTTATCCATCGGCTTGCTAAGCTGGTCATTGCGAGCGTAGCGAAACCCTGCGCACCGCATTATAAAAAGTTTCAGATAAAACCTGCGCAAATGAGGGGATAATCTGGCTTTCCTTACTCTTCTGCCATTTGGGCTGTATTATGCGGCGGATAGATGTCCCCTCATCCGTCGGCTACGCCGCCACCTTCCCCCGCTGGGGGAAGGCAAGGGGGGGGTGGTTGCCATTGCGAGCGTAGCGGATAGCACCCGAATAGCATTTCCGCCCATTCAATGCTTACCACCGCATTATAGCATTCCCCTTGAGGGGAAGGGGGACCGCTTGCGGTGGATGAGGTGTTTCTTTGTAAATATGTTTACACCTCATCAGTCAGCTTTGCTGACAGCTTCCCCTCAAGGGGAAGCCTTTATTGCGGTATACATATTATTCAATAATAAAACGTTATTATCTTTAAACAACTTTTGTGGCGCCCTGCCTGCTGGTCGCCCGTTCGGGTGCGCGAGCGAAGCGACACTCTACGCACCGCATTATAAAAATTTAGATAAATGGGCGCAGATATTGCCACGGGGTAGAGCCCCTCGCAATGACGTGTAGTGTCAGGTCGTTTATAATATGGTTGACGTTATTATCCGTCTTTTTATTACATTGTACATTATTATCGTATAAAATGTCAATACCCGATCATTATTTTTGTGTAAATTGTATTAGAACACATTTTATACTACATTAAAATACACACTAAAAAAGCAACGCATGTGCGTTGCCCGTTACAATATAATTACGTTAAAATTGATTACATCTGCTTTGTAATGGCGTTTACTGCCGATAAAAACAGCTCTGCCTCCCGCTCGGTATTAAAAGCGGAAAGCGAAGCCCTTACCAGCCCGTTGGTACCCAGCGCCTGGTGCATAAGCGGCGCGCAGTGCAGCCCCGCCCGCACGCATACGGAATAATCTTCTGATAGCACCCCCGCCACCTGCCCGCTTTGCATACCCTTTACGTTAAAAGCCACTATGCCATAGTAATTGGGGCGGGAATATAGCGCAATTAACGGGTTTTTACCCAGTCCTTCGCACAGCATGCGGGTAAGGTAAAACAGCTTATCTCTGTCTTCATTAAAGTGCGATTTAAGGTACAGCACACCTTCTGCAAGCGAAATTATGGCGGGGTAATTCAAGGTGCCGCTTTCAAGCTTATCGGGGTAAAAATCAGGCATATGTAGGTTATAGCTGTCGCTGCCCGTACCGCCGTACATCACGGGCGATATATTCATACGGCTACTGAACAGCAGCGCTCCGCTGCCCTGTATGCCGTGCATACCCTTGTGCCCAGCCACGGCAAGGGCGTCTATTCCGCTTGCCTTCATATCAATATTTGTATGCCCGCAGGCTTGGGCGCCGTCGCAGATGAGCAGAGTTCTCGGCGGTATGGCAGAGCGCAATTTGCTTATATCGGGGGCGGCGCCCGTTACGTTGGACGCAAGAGTAATTACTACCGCCTTTGTGTCTGCACGCACCATTGCGGCAAGGGCGGCAATATCAACTTCTCCCCGCGCGGTTAGCGGTGCAAGCGAAACTGATACGCCGGTATCTTCTGAATATTGCAAAGGGCGCAGTACGCTGTTGTGTTCGGCAACGGTGCTTACTACGTGGTCGCCCGCCCGCAGCGTTCCAAGCAGAGCAAGGTTTAACGCTTCGGTACAGTTTTTTGTAAACACTACCCTTTCGCAGGAGTAGCCGCCAAAAAATTCACAGAGCAGCCTGCGGCAGGCGTACACCCGCTCTGAACAGGCAACCGATAAACTATGGCTGCTTCTGCCAGGGTTTGCACATACCTGCAATGCCGCCGTTACGGCGTTTATAACTTCGCATGGTTTGGTACCGCCCGTGGCGGCGTTGTCAAAATATATCATAAATTTTACCCTTTACATATAATATAGTAAACTGCATCAGCAGAAAGATTACTTTATATTATACGGTGGAAGGAAGTATTTATGACGGAAATATTGGCGGTGTTCCGCTCGCGCACACAGGCGGCTGACTGCAAGGCAAAGCTGGCAGCAAGGGGCGTAAAGGGCGTGCTGGTGGCTACGCCTGCAGAAATAAAAACGGGGTGCGGACTGTCGGTAAAAATATCGGCTTATGATTATAACATTGCATTAAAAGTTATATTGGGTGCGGAATATGCCGCATTTACTGGCTTTGCCCGCCGCGGTAAATCGGGAAGATATTATATAAATATGGGGTAAAATAATTTTTATAAGAAAAGCCCCTTATATCATTTTTACCGCATTATAATAAGGTGCAAATTATTTAAGAATAAAGCCTTATTATCTTTAAACAACTTATGTGCCGCCCTGCCTGCTAGTCGCCAGTTCTGGCGCGCGAGCGAAGCGACACTCTGCGCACCGCATTATAAAAATTTAGATAAATGGGCGCAGATATTGCCACGCGGTAGAACCCGCTCGCAATGACAAAGAATGTTCGGTCGCTTACAATAAGGTTAACGTTATTATCCCCTCATCCGTCCCTACGGGACACCTTCCCCCATAGAAGGGGAAGGCAAGGGTCGGTGCCATTGTTCACCTTTTCTTATAAAGACGGCTGACCAAGCTAGTCATTGCGAGCGTAGTGTAACGTAAGCGTGGCAATCTCGCCCGAACGGGCGGCAGTAGCGTTATTCCACTTTCAGATATAATTCTACCGCATTATAATAAGGTGTGTTATTTTTCAAGAATAAACATTATTATTTTAAACATCGCTTCTGCCGCCCAACCTGCTGGTTTGCGCACAAATTATCTGAAATTTTTTTATTATGGTGCGCAAGGCTACAAGCTCGCGAAGTCCGCGGCTCGATGCCGCTCCCGCGGGATCCTTCGACTACGCTCAGGATGACGATTGATTGTTCAGGCGTTTACAATAAGGTAAGTCAATACATTGTCCCACTCTTGGCTCCCTAATAAGGAAGGCAAGGTGTGGTATTGCGCACTTTTATTTGCTTATAAAAAATTTTTGTGATACAATTAGCGTATGGAGCAAACTACTAACGAAAAAATACTTGCTGAGTTAAAACGGCTGTACCCCGACGCACAGCCCGCGCTACACTACGCTACCCCGTACGAGCTATTGGTAGCCGTAATACTTTCTGCCCAGTGCACCGACGAACGGGTAAACAAAGTTACGGCAGAATTATTTAAAAAACACAATACACCCGCTACTATGCTTGAATTATCGCAGGAAGAGCTGGAAAAGTACATCTTTTCTTGCGGCTTTTACCATAACAAGGCGGCACACATTTTATCCGCTTCAAAAGATATTATAGAAAAATTTAACGGGGAAGTTCCCGCTGAACACGACAAATTAAAATCGCTTGCAGGCGTGGGGCAAAAGACGGCGAACGTAGTTTACGCAGTTGCATTCGGCGGCGACGCCATAGCGGTAGACACGCATGTCTTCAGGGTGTCTAACCGACTTGGGCTTGCTGCGGCAGCCACACCCGAAAAGACGGAGCTGCAGCTTAAAGAAGCCATACCGCAAGCCGACTGGAGCAAGGCGCACCACTGGCTTATTTACCACGGCAGGCGTGTCTGCCATTCGCAAAAGCCGGACTGCGCAGAGTGCACTTTAAAAGACTGGTGTGAGTATTATAAAAATAAGTAAAAAGGTTAATTGGCTGGCACATATGTGCCAGCCAATTACAAATTAATTTATTACTCAGTATTCTATTTCATACGCCACTGGTCCACAATATTGTCGAATATACTTACCATCTATTTCATATACTGTAGGTCCGCAATATTGGCGTATGTATCTCCCTTCTATTTCGTATACTGTAGGTCCACAATATTGCCGAATATATTTCCCTTGTATCTCATATACTGTGGGTCCGCAATATTGGCGTATGTATTTGCCTTCTACTTCATAGACAACAGGACCACAATATTGACGTATTCTCATAACAAGTCTCCTTTTGAACTATCTTTCTATTTCATAAACATATGGACCACCATATCGTTTAATATAGTTACCTGAAATTTCATAAACATATGGACCATGATACTGTTTAATATAATTACCTGAAATTTCGTACACATATGAACCGCCATACTGTTTAATGTAGTTTCCTGAAATTTCATAAACATATGGACCATGATATTGACGAATGTAGTTACCTGAAACTTCAAAAACTATAGGACCATGATATTGACGAATGTACATTTTAAAATCTCCTTAAATATTTTAGTATATTAACAAATTAATATCGCTATGTTACGACTATATAAAATATAAATAAAATACAAACAACAATAACGATACCAATCAAAGCTTTTAAAAATTTATTTAATTTTTTATTTTTACTTTTTGTCTTTGTTTGTTTGGATTTATTTTCATTTAATGGTTGACCTGCATTTATATCAATATTCGATAAATCTACCAACATTTCTTTAGCTTCAACTAATCCATGATCTGCAGCTTTGCTGCACCACTTTCTTGCCTCCTCATAATTCTGTGGCACACCATTACCTTGTGCATAACAAACAGCAAGAGCAAGTTGAGCATTCTCATTACCTTGATCAGCAGCTTTACGAAACCACTTTGCAGCTTCAATACAACTTTTAACCACACCTTTTCCTTTAAGATAACAAAAACCAAGTGAACATTGTGCACTTGCATTACTCTGTTCTGCCGCCTTCCTATACCATTTTACAGCTTCAGTATAGTTTTGCGACACACCTTCTCCTTTTTCATAACAAAAACCTAAATTAAAAAGCGCATTTGTATTACCCT
>JAJQDC010000045.1:7886-50016 GCA_021202395.1 Clostridia bacterium
CCACTTTACCGCTTCTGTATAATTTTGCAACACGCCTTCTCCTTTTTCATAACAAAAACCTAAATTAAAAAGCGCATTTGTATTACCCTGTTCTGCGGCTTTTCTATACCACTTTACCGCTTCTGTATAATTTTGCGACACCCCATAACCATTATCATAACAATAACCTAAATTGCATTGCGCATTTTCTTGCTCTTGATTGGCGGCTTTCCTATACCACTTTACCGCTTCTGTATAATTTTGCAACACGCCTTCTCCTTTTTCATAACAATTACCAAGGTTATTTTGTGCACAAGCATTACCTTGTTCGGCAGCTTTCTTATACCATTTTACAGCTTCAGTATAGTTTTGCGACACACCTAAACCATTATAAAAACAATAACCTAATTCAAATTGTGCACCTACTTCCCCCTGTTCTGCCTTTTTTATTATTTCTGATAAAGTATCTTGATCCATAAAATTCCCCTTTATTATTTAATTACTAACTCTTTACATTTGATAAATTTTTATATTACAACATATAAATTATATAATATGTTTACATTAATTATACGTTATATGAGTATTCTCATTTTGTCAATGAGTTTTCTCATTTTATTGTATAATTTTTTTATGTTCGGGAAAAGACTTAAAGAGCTGCGCACTGAAAACGACGTAACGCAGAAGCAAATTGCGGAGATTTTGGGCTGCCACCAATCTATGGTTACACGCTGGGAAAAAGGCGAATGTGAACCCACCGAAAGCGTAATTAAAAAGGCAGCCGTTTACTTTGACGTAACCGCCGATTACCTTATAGGTTTAGAAGATGAAACAGGCGCCAAAATTAAATAAAAAGTTAATTGGTTGGCACATATATGCCAACCAATTATTTTTAGACGGTTGGAATTATCAGAAATAAACGTTATTATTTTTAAACACCGCTACTGCCGCCGTAGTTGGTCATTCGCGAACCGCGGCTCGATGCCGCTCCCGCGAGATCCTTCGCTTTCGCTCAGGATGACGATGTGTTCGGGCGTTTACTCTCTCTTGGCTTCCCCTTCTATGGGGGAAACTGTCCGACAGGACTGATGAGGGGATACTCCTGCCTTTCCCTACTCTTCTGCCATTTACGCTTTATTATGCGGTTAAAAGTAATCCCCTCATCCGTCGGCTATGCCGCCACCTTCCCCCATAAAAGGGGAAGGCAAGAGTGAGATAATGTACAAGTTACGATTCTGGTTGGAGATCTCTCTACTTCGGTTTGCGCACATTTATCTGAAGCCTTTTATATTAAGGTGCGCAAAGTGTCGCTACGCTCGCGCGCGAGTACTCGCGGTCGAACAAGCAATTCCGCCCATTCAATGCTTTTTGCTGCATTATAAAACATTATTATTTTTAAACAACTTGTGTGCCGCCCTGCCTGCTGGTCGCCAGTCCTGGCGGGATTGCCACGGGGTAGAACCCCCTCGCAATGACATGTAGTGTTCGGTCGTCTATAATTTGGTAATAATTTAAGCTAATACCTAGTCCCACCCTTGGCTCCCTTATTAGGGGAGCTGGCGCATAGCGCCTGTGGGGTTCACCTTATTTGCGGTAAGAAAACCCTGCAGATGCTTTCTACCGCTTTATATACCACATTACACAAAAAACGGGCAGTGTAAACACTGTCCGTTTTTAAGTTTGATTTTACAGATTAAAGAACCTGGCTGATAACGCCGGAACCAACCGTTCTGCCGCCTTCACGGATAGCGAAACGGAGTTTTTCTTCTACTGCTACGGGCTTGATAAGGTCAACCGTAATTTCTACGTTGTCGCCGGGCATAACCATTTCGGTGCCTGCAGGAAGCTCGATAGAACCGGTTACGTCGGTAGTTCTGATGAAGAACTGGGGACGATAGTGGTTGAAGAAAGGAGTATGACGGCCGCCTTCTTCTGCCTTAAGAACGTAAACCTGAGCCTTGAACTTGGTAGAAGTTTTAACGGTACCGGGTTTAGCAAGAACCTGACCCTTTTCAATACCCTTACGGTCGATACCACGAAGGAGCGCGCCGATGTTGAAGCCTGCGATAGCTTCGTCAACGCTCTTGTGGAACATTTCAAGACCGGTAATAACGGTGCCTACGGGCTTATCGATAAGACCAACGATTTCGGCAGGATCGCCAACGTGAGCTGTACCCCTTTCTACACGGCCGGTAGCAACTGTACCACGGCCAGAGATGGTGAATACGTCTTCTACAGGAAGAAGGAAGGGTTTAGCTGTATCCCTTTCAGGGGTAGGAATGTATGTGTCGATGGTATCCATAAGTTCAAGAACGCACTGGCATTCAGGAGCTGCAAGAATTTCTGCATCGGGGCAACCGGAAGTAGCCTTTTCAAGAGCCTTAAGAGCTGAACCTTTGATGATAGGTGTATCATCGCCGGGGAAGCCGTAGCCGTTAAGAGTTTCCCTTATTTCCATTTCTACAAGTTCAAGAAGTTCGGGATCGTCCATCTGATCGGTCTTGTTAAGGAATACTACGATATAAGGAACGCCAACCTGACGTGCAAGAAGGATATGTTCCTTTGTCTGGGGCATGGGGCCATCGGTTGCTGCAACTACAAGAATTGCACCATCCATCTGGGCTGCACCTGTAATCATGTTCTTAACGTAGTCTGCGTGTCCCGGGCAGTCTACGTGCGCATAGTGGCGCTTGTCTGTCTGATACTCAACGTGAGCGGTATTTATTGTTATACCGCGCGCCTTTTCTTCGGGCGCCTTATCGATTTCGTCGTATCTCATTTTCTGTGCCTGACCCTTGCATGCCATAACCATAGTGATAGCTGCGGTCAGAGTGGTCTTGCCGTGGTCAACGTGGCCGATTGTGCCGATGTTAACGTGGGGCTTGCTGTTGTCGTACTTAGCCTTTGCCATTTTTGTACTTCTCCTTTAAATTTTTTATTTAAACGATAACTTTTGCCCTTTTATAAGGGGTGCGCAGCTATCTATCATTTCGCACTGAATGTTATTTCGTGAATTTCTTTTTGCATTGCTGTGCAAAAACAAATCGCACGATTCTGAAAGACAAACCAATCTTACGCTTTGCGTTGCGATTGTTTTTTCTTTCTTTAAGATAACCTTAATTTAACACACTAATAATTATATATTAAAAATTTTAAAAACACAAATAAAATCAACTTATATTTAAAAAATTTTTAATTAAAGCCGTTTATCAGTTGTTGCGTTTAGCCCTTTCGCCTATAACCTTTTCGGCAACAGACTTGGGAACTTCGGAATAATGGTCAAACTGCATAGTAAACTGTCCGCGTCCCTGCGTCCTTGAACGAAGGTCGGTTGCGTAACCGAACATTTCTGAAAGAGGAACTTCTGCGTCTACTACCTTTGCGCCTGCACGGTCGTCGGTAGAAACTATTGTACCGCGCCTTGCCGTTACGTTACCCATTATATCGCCGAAGTAATCGTCGGGGGTTATAACTTCTACCTTCATGATGGGCTCAAGCAGTACGGGCTTAGCTTTTGCCATGCCGTCTTTAAACGCCATTGAACCTGCAATCTGGAAAGCCATTTCAGAAGAGTCTACTTCGTGGTAGCTGCCGTCGTAAACCTGTACCTTAAAGTCTACCATTTCGTAGCCTGCAAGGAAGCCGTTCTTTGCGGCGCCCTGTATACCTTTATCTATAGCGGGGATATATTCCTTAGGGATAGAGCCGCCTACGGTAAGGTCTTCAAACACGTAGCCCGAAGCGGGTTCGCCGGGTATAAGGTGGATCTTGCAGTGGCCGAACTGACCTTTACCACCAGACTGCCTTTTGTAAAGACCTTCGGCATCGACTGCGTTTTTAAAGGTCTCGCGGTAAGCAACCTGGGGCGCGCCCACGTTAGCTTCTACTTTGAATTCCCTTAAAAGCCTGTCTACTATAATATCAAGGTGAAGTTCGCCCATACCAGCTATAATGGTCTGGCCGGTTTCCTGGTCGGTATACGTTTTGAACGTGGGGTCTTCTTCTGCAAGCTTGATTAAAGCCATGGTCATCTTTTCCTGGCCAGCCTTGGTTTTAGGCTCGATGGAAAGCTGGATAACGGGGTCAGAGAAGGTCATCTGTTCAAGCACTATGGGGTGGGCTTCGTCGCACAGCGTGTCGCCCGTGGTGGTATCTTTAAGCCCTACTATGGCGCAGATATCACCCGAATAAACCTTGGGAATTTCGGTACGGGTGTTGGCGTGCATCTGTACAAGACGGCCTACCCTTTCCTTTTTGCCCTTGGTAGAGTTATAAACGTAAGAACCCGATTCAAGCACGCCTGAATATGCTCTGAAGTATGCAAGCCTGCCCACGAAGGGGTCGGTTGCAATCTTGAATGCAAGACCTGCAAAAGGTTCTTCATCAGACGTTTTACGCTCTTCTTCTGCACCCGTCTTGGGGTTGACGCCCGTTACGTGCGCTACGTCTACGGGGGAAGGAAGGAAGTCTATTACGGCGTCAAGAAGCATCTGTACGCCCTTGTTCTTGTAAGAAGAACCGCAAAGAACGGGGGTGCACTTCATTGCTATTGTTGCCGCACGAAGACCTTTACGTATTTCGTCGGGGGTAAGTTCCATTGTGTCAAGGAACTTTTCCATAAGTTCGTCGTCGCCTTCGGCAGCCGCTTCCATTACAGCCATGTGGGCTTCTTCGGCGGCAGCACGCATATCGGCGGGAATTTCGTCTTTATGGTACTGTTTGCCGTCGTCGGAATCGTAAATTTCGGCATTCATTTCTATAAGGTCTACTATCCCCTGGAAAGTAGCTTCCTTGCCGATGGGCAGTTCAATGGGAACGGGATTGGCATTGAGCCTTTCCTTCATCATCTTTACGGCGCGCTCAAAGTTTGCACCGTTGATGTCCATTTTGTTTACGTATGCAATGCGGGGAACCTTGTATTTATCAGCCTGGCGCCATACGGTTTCTGACTGGGGTTCAACGCCGCCCTTTGCACAGAAGGTTGCGATAGCGCCGTCAAGCACGCGCAGGGAACGTTCTACCTCTACGGTAAAGTCTACGTGTCCCGGGGTGTCTATTATGTTTATACGGCACTCGTCTTTTTTGGTCATTCCGGAACGGGTCCAATGGCAGGTGGTTGCAGCCGAAGTAATGGTGATGCCGCGCTCCTGCTCCTGCACCATCCAGTCCATGGTAGCCTGTCCGTCGTGAACTTCGCCAATTTTATGTGTGATACCCGTGTAGTATAAAATTCTTTCTGTAGTGGTAGTTTTACCGGCGTCTATGTGCGCCATAATACCAATGTTACGGGTATGAAGTAAATCGTATTCTCTTGCCATAAATCACTCCGCAACCGATCAGAATCTGAAGTGGGCGAACGCCTTGTTCGCTTCTGCCATTCTGTGGGTGTCTTCCTTCTTTTTAACGGTACCGCCTGTGTTGTTAAAGGCGTCCATAAGTTCTGCGGCGAGCTTGTTGCTCATACCTCTTTCGGCACGCTTTCTTGTATTTATTACAAGCCAGCGGATAGCAAGCGTCTGCCTTCTTTCAGGCCTGATTTCTATAGGAACCTGATAGTTGGCACCGCCTACCCTTCTTGCCTTTACTTCCAATACAGGCATAATGTTGTTCATTGCCTGGTTGAAAATATCCATAGCGTCCTGACCGAGCTTTTTGCTCATTATGTCAAACGCTTCGTAAACGATATTTTGTGCCGTACCCTTATTGCCGTCGTACATAATCTGGTTGATAAGTTTTGTTACCACCTTAGAATTATACACGGGATCGGGCAGCACGTCCCTTTTGGGCACGTTACCTCTTCTGGGCATAAATTTAATCTCCTTTAATTATTTTCATGTTAAGGGTTAAAACCTTAAATAAGCTATTGCTTGCCTTTCGGTAGCAAACCTTCTCCGTCTGTAAAGACGAATACTGCCTACTTTTTCAGGTTAAGGGAAGATATACTCCATAAACGAAGTTCTACTCCGAAACAAGTAGGGGAATGTGTTCACGCAAATCTTTTTGAATTGCTGTTCAAAAACATTTGCCGTGATTTTTTAAAGACAAACCATTCTTGATACTTTGTATCTGCGAATGTTTTTTCTTTCTTTTGCGCATTTGCTACTTTAGCGTAGGTAATTATATAATGCGCAAAATTCAATCTTTTACCTTAAAACTACGGGGTTCAAAGCATAACAAGTGAAGCTTTGAACTCACTATTATTTTTATATATAGCCGCTTTTTGCTTACGCAAAAGAGCGTTAATACACCTTCGCAAAGTTATTATTTTTAATAACTTGCCACGATTTGCTACGCAAATGCGTGATTATATGGTAAAATATTCTGCTTTTTGCTTACGCAAAAGAGCGATTATACTGCGGTAAAAAATTTAATTATTTGGGCTTTTTGGCGCCGTAAAGAGAGCGGGACTGCTTGCGCTTTGCCACGCCTGCGGTATCCAATGCGCCGCGGATGATGTGGTAACGGACGCCGGGAAGGTCTTTAACCCTGCCGCCACGGATAAGCACAGAAGAGTGTTCCTGTAAGTTATGACCTTCGCCGGGAATGTATACGGTACCTTCCTGCTTGTTGGTAAGCCTTACACGGGCAATCTTTCTTATTGCAGAGTTAGGCTTTTTAGGTGTGGTAGTCGTAACCGAAAGGCATACGCCGCGCTTCTGGGGACAGTTGTCCAGTATAGGCGACTTTGACTTGTAAACCTGCTTTTCTCTGCCGTGTTTGATAAGCTGGTTGATTGTAGGCATAAAATTCCTCCTTGTTAAACTCGGCTTTAATAAGCCTGTGGAATATATCTTTTATCCGTTCCACCCCTTAAAATGAAACAAGATTAAAGTGCAAAAAAATATTTACCGCATTGTAGGCTCCCTTGTAAGGGGAGCTGGCGGCGTTAGCCGTCTGAGGGGTTCACCTTATTTTTTTTGGTAAGTAAACCCTTCCACCGCAAGCGGTCCCCCTTCCCTTACAGGGACGGCTCATAAGGTATATCATAATTATATATAGTAATTACTTTAGCCGCTTTCGGTTTTACGCTACAGCGTAGTACTCCACGCTAAGCATCACAGCAAACGCTATTTTACCAAAGATAAATTTGTTTGTCAACAAAATTAAGGCAATTTAACGGAAGATAAACTGATTTTTACCTGCAAAGAATAAATTTGCTTGACTTTTTTGCTTAAAACGGCTAAAATGGCTGCATAAAATTTAACGGCATATAAAAATACTGAACCAGCAAGAGCGTATAATTTTCAGAAAAGTTATACGCTCTTTTTTTGTTGTTTGCCCTGTTTTTGATTGTGCGGCTTGTCTTTGCTAACGAACGACAGTACACTACGTCATCCTGAGCGGAGTGCGTAGCACGTAGTCGAAGGATCCCGCAAGAGCGGACTGAAAGGGAGCGGCTCGCGAACGCTAAAGCAAAAACGCTTATTCCTTGGCTTCCCCTTTTATGGGGGAAGCTGTCAACTTGTTGACTGATGAGGGGATAATTCTACCGCTTTATAAGGCGATAATTATTTAAGAAAAACGTTATTATTTTTAAATAACTGAATTGCCGCCGTTGTTGGTCGTTCGCCCGTTCGGGCGGGATTGCCACGCGGTAGAGACCGCTCGCAATGACAATTAGGTTACTGTCGTTTTCTGCGGTGTGCAAAGTAACGCTGCGCTCACGCGCAATGACAACCTTCGGGTTGTACAGCCCCAACGGGGCTGTCATTTCGACCAAGCGAGCATAGCGAGCGCGTGGAGAAATCTCCTGCTATCAAAGTAACTTGTACCAAAGCAACTTTGGTTGCTTATGCGTAATTGCCATCGGGTAAACATCTTTATTTTTTATTGCCGAAACGGAGGTTTTTTTATTTTTATGGAAGAAGCACAGAGCAACAGATTCTTAGGAGAAGCTAAAATTTCTAAACTGCTTTTAAAATTTTCCATACCGTGTGTACTTTCACTTCTGATAAGCTCGCTCTACAATATAGTAGACCAGATCTTTATCGGCAACAGCGAACTTGGAACCATAGGCATTGCAGCTACGTCTATAGTGTTCCCCCTTACTATTATTGCGCAAGCTTTTGCGTGGTGCTACGGAGACGGCAACGCCGCCTACCTGAGCATTTGCCAAGGCAACAAAAATACCGAAAAGGCACATAAAAGCGTGGGCAGTATGCTCATTTTAACGCTTGTTACCAGCGTTATTCTGCTTGCAATATTTTTCCCTTTGATGGATAATATACTCTATTTATTCGGCGCAAGCGAAAACTCTATAGGCATGGCAAGCGAATACTTTACCATAGTGCTGTCTTTCTTCCCGGTATTCATGCTCATGAATATGATGAACGCCGTGGTAAGAGCAGACGGCAGCCCTTCCTTTTCTATGGCGTCTATGTTAAGCGGCGCGGTAATAAATATAGCGTTAGACCCCGTATTCATATTTGCGTGCAAATGGGGCATCGCAGGCGCGGCATGGGCTACGGTAATAGGTCAGGTTGTTTCCTTTATAATATCCTTTGTTTACTTTTTCAGAACAAAGACGTTTAAACTTACACTTAAAAGTTTTATACCCGACTTCAAGCTTATGGGCACCTGCATAAAACTTGGGTTATCTTCCTTCATCACGCAGATGTCTATAGTAGCAATATCGCTTGTATGCAACATAATGCTCTCCAAATACGGCGCTATGTCTGTTTATAAGCAGGATATTCCCATAGCCGTAATAGGCATAGAGACAAAGGTGTTTACCATAGTAATAAACCTTGTCGTAGGCGTTATACTGGGTGCGCAGCCGATATTGGGCTATAACTATGGCGCAAAGAGATACGACCGCGTGCGGCAGACTTACAAACTTGTACTTATTACAACACTAATAATAGGCATAGTAGCCACCATACTGTTTGAAGCCTGCCCCAATGCAATCATGAGCATATTCGGTTCGGGCAGCGGTGAAGGAATTGACCCCGAACTATATGCCGAATACGGCGCACTTACGTTCAGGATATTCCTTTGCCTGGTAACGTTTACATGCACTATAAAGATGACATCCATCTTCTTCCAGTCGCTGGGCAAACCCATACAGGCTATAGTATCTTCTTTATTAAGGGATATAGTGTGCTTTATTCCCCTTGTATGTATAATACCAGCTGTTGCAGTAAATGTAACAGGCGACGACAATGCGGGTATTACCGCCTTGTTGTGGGCTGCACCATGCGCCGACTTTATTGCTATGATAGTAGCCGTGATACTTACCGTGCTGTTCTTCCGTTCGTTAAAGAAAAAGGAGCTTGCAGAAGGCAAGATGGCTGCATACGAAGGAGCGGCAATACAGCCGACTCAAAAGGGCGTTATTGTAACCATTGCAAGACGGCACGGTTCGGCTGGCAAACAGGTTGGCAAGCTTGTAGCCGAAAAACTTGGCATACCCTTTTACTACAAAGAGATGGTTGCGCTTGCCGCACAGGAAAGCGGACTGGATAAGGAGTTTATTTCTGACATAAACAGTAATTCCCCCGCCATTATGCGCGATCTATACTTAAGCACCGACGTAGTGCAGCAGGCAGTTGCCGCACAGGATAAGATTATACGCAGGATAGCCGACGAAGGTTCTTGCGTTATTGTGGGCAGGGCAGCCGACTACGTTTTAAGGGACTACCCCGACGTGGTAAAAGTTTTTGTTGACGCACCTGCAGATTTTAAAGTTAATAAGGTTATGGAGATGTACGGCGACACCCGTGAAGACGCCGAAAAGAATATAAAGCGTGCCGACAGCGCAAGGGCTGCTTACTACAAGAGCATTTCCGGCAAGACGTGGGGCGACAAGGGTAACTACGACATTTGCGTAAACTCCGCCGAAGGGCTTGACAAATGTGCCGACGATATTTGCAATTACACAGAAAAAAGGTAAATTTATATAACTCAACTATTGACACGGTGGGCGAATTATGGTATAATTAGCGTATAATAAGAATATAATATTGACAGGAGATATTAATATGACGCCTTTACCCAAGATTATACCAGTAAACGAACTAAAAAACACGGCAAGCATAATGAAAACTTGTCAGGAAAGCGATGTACCTATTGTGATTACTAAAAACGGGTACGGCGAAGCCGTAATGATGAGCGTAAAACTCTATGAAGAATTGTTTGCAAAAATGCAGGCAGCTGCGCTTATTAATGAAAGTTTAGATGAAATAGACAACGGTGCTCCCCTTATGGACGGCGAAGAGTTTTTCAAATCTATGAAGGCTAAATATGGCAAAGCATAAACTACGTATATCCCCTGCAGCGCAGGCAGATATGGAGCAGATTTTTAAATATATTTCTATTGAGCTTTGCAATCCGTCGGCGGCGGATGACCAGATTGACGATTTTTTCAAGGCGCTTGATAATACTTGTATGTTTCCAGAAAGTTGCCCATATGTCAATAACGAATTCGTAAAAGATAAAACTCTGCGCAAGTTATTAGTAAACAATTACTTAATATTTTATCAAATTAAAAATGATGAAGTATAGGTCGTACGCATATTATACGGCATGAGAAATTATAAGTATTTACTGTAATTAAATAGTAACCAGCCGCCGGTTGCGTTGCAACCAGCGGCTTACTTATACATTAATATTTTTAAACTTAGCTTTAATTAAATAATATTTTACTTAATCTACCCCTAAAATTTCCTGGATAAATTTTTCGTAGTCAGTTCTGCCTGCTTTTATAAAATCTATTGCGGCGTAAGGGTGCACGTTCTGCAAGCCCGTTAAAAGGTAAGCGGTATCGTAGCCCCACGTGGTGGTCTTTTTTAAATCGTTCATATACTCACGTATAAATTTAAGAATTGGCTCCATCTTGTATTTGGGGTTCTTTAAAAACCCTAAAAGGGCTTCTGTATAGCAGTTACCCGCACCCCTGCCCATGCCGCAGACGGTGCCGTCTAAATAGTTTACCCCCTTTGCGCACGCTTCTATTGTGTTGGCAAAAGCAAGCTGCTGGTTGTTGTGTGCGTGTATGCCGATCTGTTTGTTGTACTTTTCTCCGAATTCAAGATACATATCGCAGACTCTTCTTATCTCTTCGGGGTAGAGTGCGCCAAAGCTGTCTACTATAACTATAATATCCACGGGGGACTGCCCCACAATCTCTAACGACTGCTTTAAGTTGCTTTCCTGTGTTTTGGATATAGCCATAATATTACAGCTTGTTTTATAGCCCATTTTATGGCAGTATTCTATCATCTCTACGGCAGAAGGTATCTGATGCACGTAAGTTGCAATGCGGTATAAATCTATTACCGACTCGTTTTTAGGTATTACTTCTTCCTTTAAATCTACCCTGCCTACGTCTGACATAACGCTTATAAGCATATCCGTCTTGTTTTCGCCGCCTATAGCATCGCGGATATCCTGCTCGTCGCAGAACTTCCATTTGCCGAATTTATTTACGTCAAAAAGTTTTTTGGATACCTTGTAGCCGAACTCCATAATATCTACGCCTGCAGCGGCATTGGCTGCATACAAAGCCTTTACAAAGTCGTCTGAAAAATAAAATGAATTAACTATGCCGCCATCGCGCAGCGTTGCGTCAAGAATTTTCACACTCTTTCTGTATGTATGAAGATTACCGGGATTCTCCATAAACATATTCTCCTTTTGTAGTTATAAAGTTAATAATTTTATTTATTTTAACAGAAAGAACAATTATTGTCAACGTAAATACAGCAGTTATGCAAAAAGGGCATAACGCAGTAATTGGCACATATTACCATTCTTTTTTTAACAAAAAATCTGCAAGATGAATTATTTTTATTCCCTTTTCGTTAGCCCCAGCGTAATCGTCAAGAACCACTATATATTTGGGAAAATTATCTTTGATTTTTTCAAGATTACCAACTTCCCGCTCTCTGCCGTTTGCACTTTCGGGAATTGTCCTGCACACCTGAACATAAACCTTTTCTTCGCGGAGTATACCCACAAAATCTATTTCTTTATCACCGCAATACCCCACATAAGCCTGGTACCCGCGGCGTAAAAACTCAAGATAAACGATATTTTCTATCATTGACGAAACAGAAGTATCGTAATAGCCAAGAACGGCATACTTTAACGAAGGGTCGGCAAGATAATATTTTTCCTGCGCCCTCATAACGGCTTTGCCCTGGATATTATACCTTTCTGCTTTATAAAGAATATAAGCCTTTTGCAGCAGCTGCAAATAATTGTAAACTGTTTCTATATCCAGGCTGCGCCCTTCGCTTTTCATATAAGCGCATACAGACTGCGCCGAAAAAGTTTTACCCACATTTTCAAACGCAAACTTTACAATCCTTTCAAACTGGTCTACCTTTCTTATGTTTCCGCGCTTTACTATATCGTTAAAGATTACTGAATTATATATATCACGTACTATTGTATACGCATCCTGCTGGCTGTAATTAGCCGCCGATACCGCAGGGAATCCGCCCGTTTTTATATAATTGGCAAGGTATTCCTTATTTGTTTTTTCTTCTCCGCAGGCTTTACGGAACGTTATATATTCACTGAAAGACAAGGTATATACAGGAATTACCACATACCTGCCTGTAAGATAAGTAGATATTTCGCTTGACATCAGTTTGGAATTAGAGCCGGTAACAAATATGTTTACCCCCTTACTTTCTATAAGGCTGTTTACCGCCTTTTCCCATTCGGGTATTTCCTGCACTTCATCCAACAGAAGGTAATATCTGCCGCCATCCGTCATGCGGGAACAGACCTCATGGTAAAGCTTACTGCCGGAATTTATCTCTTCAAACTCGTAAGAATCAAGCTTGGCATATATTATATTTTGCGAAGGAACGCCCCTTTGTATAAGCCTTTGGGCAACCGCTTCTAAAATTGTGGACTTGCCGCACCTGCGTATTCCTGTAATTATTTTTACAAGCGGAGCATCAATAAACTGCTCTATGCGTTCCATATATAACGGTCTTTCTATCATGGCACACCCCTTTACTTGACATTATTATACCACATTAAAATAAAAAGTCAACACTTTTATCGGGTTATACTCCGATAAAAGTGTTGTTTTAAGCAAAGTTATCGGGTTATACTCCGATATAAACGGTATTTTAAGCAAAGTTATCGGGTTATACCCCGATTAATTCAGCACTACGTCTTTTAAACTTTCGTACTTTTGCATGGCAAGCGAACGCAGGTTGGTTACGTCGTAACCGCCCGAAAAGGCTTCATCGGCAATGGCTTTAGCCGTAAAAATCACGCTTGCGGGGAACTTTAAATTCTTTATTTCGGTAAGCACCCTGCCGCTCTGCCGTGTACCCATAAAGTCGCCGCTGCCCCTCATTTCAAGGTCGTATTCCGCAATCTTAAAGCCGTCGGTATTGTTCTTTATCACACCCAGCCGCTCCCTTGCCTGCGGCGTATCCGCACCCATAAGCAAAAAGCAGTAGCTCTTCTGGTCGCCCCTGCCAACCCTTCCGCGCAGCTGGTGTAACTGGGAAAGGCCGAACCGTTCGGCATTATATATAACCATAACGGTTGCATCGGGAACGTCTACCCCTACTTCTATTACGGTAGTAGACACAAGGCAGTCGTACTTTTTAGCTTTAAAGTCTGCCATAACCTGGTTCTTTTGGGCATCCTTCATCTTGCCGTGTAAAAGCGCAAGGCGCACACCGCGCATCCTTGCCTGCAGGTCTTCGTAAAGTTCGGTAACAGACATAACTGTGCCTTCGTCATCCCCTTCAATCTTGGGGCAGACAAAGTAAGTCTGCCTGCCGGCTTTAGCCTGTTTTGCTATGTAGGCAAGCATGTCGTTGTACTTGGACGAAGGTATTACAGAAGTAGATATCTCCTGCCGTGAAGAAGGCTTGTCTTTTATGGTGCTTATTTCAAGATCGCCGTAAAAGATAAGGGATAGTGTGCGGGGAATGGGTGTAGCAGACATAATTAACACATCGCAGCCTTCCCCTTTTTCTGAAAGGGAAGAGCGCTGTGCCACGCCGAAGCGGTGCTGCTCGTCGCACACTACAAAAGCCAACCTTTCAAAACCGACGTCCTTTTGTATAACCGCGTGGGTGCCGCACACTATGGCGGCGGTGCCGCTTTTAAGCGCAGCTTTAACTTCCCTTTTTTCCGCCGCGGTAGAAGAGCCCGTCAAAAGCCTTACGTCGTAGTCGGGGAAGTATCTTTTTATAAGTGCAAAGTTCTGCCTTGCAAGCACTTCGGTGGGGGCAATCATTGCAGCCTGATAGCCCGATTTAACCGCCATATATATGCCCGTCAACGCAACCGCCGTTTTGCCGCTGCCAACGTCGCCCTGCAGCAGCCTGTTCATTTTTACGGGGGAATGAACGTCGTTGTAAATATCCCTTACCGCCGCCTTTTGCCCTGCGGTAAATTCAAACGGAAAGCGCGCCATAAATTCCGCCGTCTGCCTTTCGGTAACGCCGTAGGAGTTGAGCCGCACCGTCTTGCCGTCCCCCTTTATCACCTTGAATGCAGAAATAAGCAAAAAGTACTCTTCCAGCGCAACGCGTGAAGCGCCGTCGGCGGCGTCCTGTCCGTCAGCGGGGTTATGCACTTTAGTGTAAGCTTCATGCAGCGGCATAAGGGAATACTTTACCCTTAAGCCCGCAGGTATCGCGCTTGAGATAATAACTTTAGAAAGCGCCTGGCGGACAGCGTCCCGCACTACCTTTTGCGTAAGAGTGCCCGCAAGCGGATAAACGGGAATTATACCCTTTAAATTCTTGTTTTTGTCGGCAGGCTCAAAAGTGGGGTTTACCATGGTTATACCCATGCCGTACTTGTTCTGCACCCTGCCGTAAAAAAGAAATTCTCCCCTGTCAAGCTTTTGCGCCACGTACGGCTGGTTAAACCATATGGCGGTAAAAATGCAGCCGTTCTGCTGGCACATAGCCTTAACGTGCGGGCGGCGCGAGTAGCGGTTAAATTCCACGTTGAGCACTTCGCAGTGAACAAGCGCAATCTGGTTGTGGTAAAGGCTGGTGATGCTCTCTGCCTTGGTCAGGTCAAGGTAATCGCGTGGATAATGCCTTACCAGATCTTCGCAGGAATAAATATTAAGTTTTGCAAATTCCTTTTCCCGTTTATCGGAAATGTACTTTAAATCGGTAAGTTTCATATCTGACATTGTTTGTTTTAAATAATATTCTTGCCTTCCCTTAGTGTAGCGACAATAAGGTAGAACAGCATCTGAAAGGCGTTCTTGCTTTACTGTTCGCGAGCCGCTCTCTTACAGTTCGCTCTCGCGGGATTCTTCGACTACGCTCAGAATGACGTGCTTTTCTGCCGACCAAGATTTTTGATAAGGTATAATTAAAATAATACTCCGCATTATAACGGCACACAACCTTGTGTCATTGCGCGTGAGCGTTAGCGCTACTTTGCGCACCGCATTATAAAAAGGCTTCAGATAAATGGGCGCAGATATTTCCATGCGGTAGAGCCCGCTCACAATGACGTATGGTCTGCTGTCGATTACAATAAGGCACCACCCGCTTTAAAACATATTTTATTAAAGGGAAGGATAGACATCCTTCCCTTGTAAAATCGTATTTAAAATTATTCCATAGAAACAATGTAATAATAAACGGGCTGGCCGCCGTAGTGGAAGTCTACATCGCATTCGGGGAACTCTTCTGCCACGCGGGCAGCAAGCGCTTCGGCGTCGGCTTCTTCTACCCCTTCGCCGTAATAAAGGGTAATCATCTCGTGGTCGGGGTTCTTCATTGCCTCTATAAGCTTAATGGTTGTTTCGGTAATGTCGGTACCCTTTGCAAGAATCTTTTTGGAATCTAACCCTATTATGTCGCCCTGTTTAAGCTTAAAGCCGTTCATGGTTGTGTCGCGCACGGCGTAAGTAACCTGGCCTGCAGCAACGTTATCTATAGCGTGCGTCATATTGGTTTTGTTTACGGGTACAGATTCTTTGGGGTTAAACGCAAGCGCTGCGGAAAAACCCTGTGGTACGTTTTTGGTAGGTATAACGTGTATCGTGCGGTTGGTTACAAGCGCTTTTGCCTGCTCTGCCGCAAGAATAATGTTTGAGTTGTTGGGGAAGACAAACACGTTAGACGCATTTATCTTTTGTACGGCGGTAGCTATATCCTGCGCAGACGGGTTCATCGTCTGCCCTCCTTCTATAACCCTGTCGCACATAAGGTCTTTGAATATTTCTGAAAGGCCTTCGCCTGCGCTTATGGCAAGCATGCCCATCTCTTTCTTTTCTGCCTCAAGCTTAGCTTTAAGCTCTCGGTTTTCTTCAAGCATGTTCTCTATCTTGATCCTGTCAAGTTCGCCAAGTTCCAGCGCATAAGAAAGAGCAATGCCTGGGATGTTGGTGTGAACATGCACCTTTACAAGCTCTAAGTCGCCTATACAGATAACGCTGTCGCCAATCTGCATAAGTTTTTCTTTAAGCTTATCTATATCGGCAAGGGTAGTCATCTGCTTTAAGTGGATAATAAAGTATTCTGTGCAGTATGCCAACTCTATTTCGCCTAAATCTAAGTTTATTATGTCTGAATTGTCGCCGAATTCAGGCTCTTTTTTGGCAGGAGCCGCATCGGTAGGTATTTCGTCTACGCCGATTTCTTCGCCGGTAAGGGCTGCAAGAAAACCGCGCATGATTGTCATAAGCCCGACGCCGCCGCTGTCTACCACGCCCGCCTTTTTAAGTACGGGCAAAAGCTCGGGTGTGTGGGCTAACGCTTCGTCGCCGACGGCGATTACCGCATTAAAAAAGTCTACAAAGTCTTTATTCTTGCTGGCAAGCTTGGGGGCAGATTCGCTCATAAGCCTTACTACAGTAAGAATTGTGCCTTCTTTGGGTTTAGAAACGGCGCTGTAAGCTACCTTTGTGCCGGCTTCTAACGCTTTTGCAAATGTTTTTGTATCTACATTCTGGGGGCACTCGCGAAGGACTGTGCAGATGCCCCTGAAGATTTGGCTGGTTATTACGCCCGAATTGCCCCTTGCCCCGCGCAGGGCGCCCTTAGAAACGGCGTCGCAGATCTCCTGGAATCTGTTTGACGAGCAGGCGTTCATTTCGCTTATAGCCGACTGCATCGTAAGCGACATATTTGTACCCGTGTCGCCGTCAGGTACGGGAAAGACGTTGAGAGCATCAACCTTTGCCCTGTTTATCTCTAACATTCTGGCACCGCTTGCCACCATTTTTCGGAAATCGGTGCTGTTGATGACTTTTTGCATTATAACTCCTTAAAGTTTATGGCGCACTAAAAAAGCTGGAGATTAAAGTTTAACCCCCATAATATTAACATTGACCGAGTCTACTATCATACCGGAAAAGCGTTCTACTTTATACTTTATTCCCTCTTTAAGCGATTCCGCAACGGCGTTTATAGAAACACCGTACTTTATGATAACAAAAACGTCTATAAAAATTCTGTCTCCGTTTGTTACTACCTTTATCCCCTTTGCGCCTGCCGTCTTGCGGAACAGCTCTGCAAGCGAGTCTTTAAAACGGCGGGGGACAAGGTCTACAATGCCGTAACATTCAAGCGCGGCAAACGCCGCTACCTTTTCCAGAACCCTGTCAGATATTGAAATTTTACCGTATACGTTGCTTGTGTTGACTGACATATCTTCTCCTGTCAAGGTTTATTCTATACCATTTAAACATTTTTTGCAAGTCTTTATTTGTCAAATTATGCAGTTTTTACGCACGATAGCATTTTTCTATGTAAAATAAATAAAAAAATTTGTTGTAACGGTAACTTTTTTAATTGATTTTTTTGAAAATAGGTGATATATTATTATAGCTGTTTTTAATTACGGCTTTTATTCATGCGCTTAAAAAGCGCATTACCCTACGGAGGTGTATATATTATGTCAAGAGTTTGCAGCGTATGCGGTAAAGGTCAGACGTCAGGAAACAATGTAAGCCACTCTAAAAGAAGGACCAGAAGGACCTTCAAAGCCAACGTACAAAAAATAAGCTATGTTGACAAAAGCGGCAAGGTGGTTACAGATTACGTTTGCACCAGATGCATGAAGACCATCGAAAGGGCTTAACACAGTAAGCGGTTTTTTACCGCACAAAATTTTTTGCACAACCAAGGGCGGCACGTAACGTGCCGCCCTTATAATTTTTGGTATTTGATTTCAATCGGCTGACCAAGCACGTCATCCTGAGCGGCAACAAGGCTATCTGCGCCTTATTATCTGAAACCTTTTATATTAAGGTGCGCAGAGTGTCGCTTCGCTCGCGCGCGAATACTCGGTCGTTTACTCTTACTTGGCTTCCCCCTACGGGGGAAGCTGTCAACTTGTTGACTGATGAGGGGATATTCCTGCCTTTCCTTATTCTTCTGCTATTCGGCTGACCAAGTACGTCATTGCCATGCGGTAGAGACCCCTCGCAATGACATGTAGTGTGCGGTCGTTTACAATAAGATTAACGTTATTATCCCCTCATCCGCCCTTTGGGCACCTTCCCCCATAAAAGGGGAAGGCAAGGTGTAATGTCATTTCGCGTGAGCGATAGCGCTACTTTGCGCACCTTATTTTATAAATTTCGGATAATTACGGCGCAAACTGGAGCATAGCGGAATGGAGAAATCTCCTACCCTTAGACGCTTCGCTTTAGTGCAACGTAAGTTGCAATGCTTGCTACCTTTTTATTTAGATAAATACTCCCGATCACACGCTTACAAAGTACCAGTAAACATACACGTCGGTGCCGTCTACGTCTTCCATTCCCACTAAGTCTTCAGTCAAAAGCTGCAGCATGTAGGCGGAATCTTCAAACGTGCCGCTGGGGATATAACCGCCGTACAGCCCCGCCGTATCGTCATCATAATAATTATAATCGGTATAAAGGTAAGTTTTAGCCGCATCCGAGCCTGCGGTATAGGTGCCTTCTGCCACGCCGTCGGTATCTTCTGTGTCAGAAAGGTTTACCGTATACAGCCAGCAAGCCTTCTGAGTGCCGTCAGAAAATTCGTTGTCCATATAAATATCTGTAAGCGCCGTGCAGTAGTAAAAGGCGTTTGCGCCTATGAATGTTATGTCAGAAGGAATAGTTACAGTTTGTATAAGCGGGCAGTTGCAGAATGCAAAACTTTCTATAGTAGTTACACCGCTGCCAAGGGTTACGCTTGCAAGCGAAGTGCAGCTCTGGAAAGAAGCGTAGCCCACAAAGGTTACGCTGTCAGGCAGGCTTACCGATTCAATGGAAGTGCAGTAGAAAAACGCACCTGCGCCGATAGTCTGCAGCCCTTCGGGGAAGGTTACGCTTTTTAGCGATTCGCAGTAGTAAAAAGCATAGCTTGAAATTATGGTAAGGTTAGAAGACAGAACAACCTGTTCAAGCGAACTGCAGTTAAAAAACGCATAAACGCCGATAGCGGTAACGCTGTCCGGTATGGTTATGCTTGTAAGCAGAGAGCAATATGCAAATGCGCTTCTTGGCACCGTTGTAAGGGTTTCGGGAAGGGTTACTTGCGTAAGCCTGCTGCAATACGCAAAAGCCATTGTACCAATCGTTGTTACACCGTCTTCTATCTCTACTGTTTTAAGGTTGTTTACCCCTTCAAACGCCTGTGCGGCAATTTCCGTTACGGGAACGCCGCTGTACTCTGCGGGTATAACCAAGTCGGTAATTTTGCCGCTGTAACCCGTTACCACAAAGTAACTGCCGTCTTCTGCTTCTACCGCCTGCGAAGTTTCTTCCGTAGAAGGGTCTTCGGGCAGTTTGTAGGTAGCTACGGAATTGCCTTCTGCATCGTAAAGCGTATACTTTACGCAGGTTTCTGAAGAGCAACCCGAAAAGGCAGGTATTGCCGCCAGCACTGCGGCTGACGCTATTAAAAGCGATAAAAATCTTTTTTTCATCTTGTTCCCCTATTGTAATGTATACGGTTATTTTACCACTTGGCGCAAATAATGGCAAGGCAATTACAGCCAGCTGTGTGTGAAATTAAGATGACATATTTTTAAAGATACAAAAAACAGCCCGCCGCGGGCTGTTTTTGCAATTCACTTATATAAAAATTGTTAACCGATGTTTTTGTCTAAAAATTCTTTTGCTTCGTCTGCGGGCATAAAGCCGATGGAATTATCTGCCATTTCACCGCCGCGGAACACCGCAACATAGGGTATAGACATTATGCCGTACCTTACCGAAAGTTCTGGGTTCTGATCTATATCCACCTTAACAAATTCCGCCTTGCCTTCGTATTCTGCAGAAAGCTTTTCAAGAACGGGGGCAAGCATCTTGCAGGGGCCGCACCACGTTGCAAAAAAATCACACACAACGGGCTTGTCTCCCTTTAAAAGTTCGTCAAATTCCTTAATATCTATCTGTTTCATAAATACACCTTTATATTATTATTTTTTATTTTTTTTAAAATTATGACCTGTTTTGCACAATGTAGCCGTTTATATCTTCAAACCTGACGTTTTGAACAAAGCCGTCTGCCATGCGCTTTACGTTCACAGCGCCTTCGGCAAGTTCGTTGCCGCCTATTGCGGCTACGTACTTAGCACCTATTTTATCTGCATACTTGAACTGCGCCTTTACAGACCGCCCCATATGGTCGGTTTCTGCAGCAATGCCCTGTGCCCTTGCCGCCATTGCCAGGGCGAACGCCTTTTTGCGGCTTTCTTCGTCCATGCCGGCAAAGTAAACTTCGGGCTTGCTCTCTTCGGGGAATGGTACCCCCGTATTTTCCATAAGAAGTATAAGCCGCTCTATGCCTGCCGCAAAGCCCACCGCGGGGGTATGGCTGCCGCCCAGTTCTTCTATAAGCCCGTCGTACCTGCCGCCGCCGCACACCGTGCCCTGCGCGCCTATTTCCTGAGAAACAAATTCAAATACCGTACGGGTGTAGTAATCAAGACCGCGCACAATGTTGGGGTCTACTTCGTACTCAAGCCCGCCCGCCGCAAGGTTAGACTGCACTTCGTTAAAATGCTGAGCGCAGTCGGAACAGAGATAATCTGTCATGCGGGGCGCGCCAGCCGTAATCTTTTTACACTCTTCTTCTTTGCAGTCTAAAATTCTGAGCGGGTTCTTTTCGTACCGCTCGCGGCAGGTTGCGCACATTTCGCCTATGTGGGGCGCAAGGTAACCTTTAAGGGCGGCGTTGTAATCTGCCCTGCACTTTTTGCAGCCGATGGAATTTATGTTGAGCTTTACGTTTTTTACGCCCAGTTTATTTAAAAATGACGACGCCGCAAAAATAACTTCCGCATCCGCGTCGGGCTTATCCGAGCCGTACACTTCTATACCGAACTGGTGGAACTCACGCAGGCGCCCTGCCTGGGGGCGCTCATAGCGGAATGCAGGTATTATATAATACATTTTTGCGGGGAGCACGCCCGAAGACATACCGTTTTCTAAAAAGGAGCGTGCAACGCCTGCAGTGCCTTCCGGCTTTAAAGTAATAGAGCGGTCGCCCTTGTCTTTAAAGGTGTACATCTCTTTATTTACAATGTCGGTGGTGTCGCCCACGCCGCGCAAAAACAGTTCAGTGTGTTCAAAAACGGGCGTACGGATTTCTTTAAGGTTGAACTCCGCTGCCGTCTGCCTTGCGGCGTCTTCTATAAAGTGCCATTTGTAAGCGTCCTGCGGAAGGACGTCTTTTGTACCCTTGGGTATGTTAATCATATTTTACTCCGATAATCTTTCAAGTGTTTATCAGTATATTTGTTGCTCTGTAAAGTTACTCTTAAAGTTGGAGATCTCTCCACTTCGGTCGAGATGACAGGCGGCGCTGCCGCCTGTACTTCTCAACGGCGGTAAGGGCAACCGCCGTTTCGGTCGCCGCAATCGCTTGCATTATGCGTTTGCTCATCTCACAACACAGCAACAGCGCACCGTGCTGTTGCAAGAACTGTGTTTGTTCGTCCCGCTGGGGCTGTCATTTCGAGCGGAGCCATAGGCGTAGTCGAGAAATCTCCCCACCATCCTGCGCTTTGCTACCAAAGCAACGATAGTTGCTTATGCTTATTACCGCATTACAACACGTACTGCTTTAAATCGCGGTTTTTGATTATCTTTTCAAGATGGTCTTCTACGTATTTTTCGTTTATCTCTACAGGGATAACGGGGTAATCGTTGCCGCCGGCGTTAAACGAAATATCTTCTAACAGATACTCCATTACGGTATGCAGCCTGCGTGCCCCGATGTCTTCGGAAGTGTTATTTATATCTTCTGCTATCTCTGCAATTTTTTCTATGGCATCGGGCGTAAATTTAAGGTCTATGTTATCAACAGCCAGCAGCACGGAATACTGCCTTGTAATGGCATTTTCGGGCTGGGTTAAAATATCTACAAAGTCCTGCTTGTTCAAAGAATTGAGCTCTACCTGTATGGGGAACCTGCCCTGCAGCTCGGGTATAAGATCTTCTACCTTAGATACATGGAACGCGCCTGCGGCTATAAACAGAATGTAGTCCGTTTTTACCGGGCCGTACTTTGTCATAACGGTGCAGCCTTCCACTATGGGAAGGATATCGCGCTGTACCCCTTCGCGGGATACGTCTGCCCCCTGGTTGCCCTTGCCTGCTATTTTATCTATTTCATCAATAAATATAATGCCGTCGTTTTCGGCGCGGCGCAGCGCTTCTGCATTTACTGCGTCTTTATCTATAAGCTTGTCCGCTTCTTCTGCCATAAGAAGGTTTAACGCTTCTTTAACGCTTACCTTGCGGTTCTTTTTCTTTTTAGGCAGACCTAAATCGCCGAAGATGGAACCAAGCTCTATAGAAGCCCCGCTTCCCGCAGAAAGCTCTATAGATTTGGGTGCTTCAGCTACGTCCACTTCTATCATCTCTTTATCGTAAGTGCCGTTGTGTACGCCGTTTAAAATATTCTGTTCAAACACGTCTTTAGACAGCTCTCCGCGGTCTTTGGCCTTGCCGTCTGCAAGAATTTTTGCAACCTTTTTTTCTGCAGCGGCGCGGGCTTTGCTCTCTACTTCGGCAGCCTTTTCGTCGTGTACAAGGCGCATAGAGCACTCTGCAAGGTCGCGCACCATAGATTCCACGTCCCTGCCGACGTAGCCCACTTCGGTGTACTTTGTGGCTTCTACCTTTATAAAGGGCGCCTTTACAAGTTTGGCAAGCCTTCTTGCAATCTCTGTTTTACCAACGCCCGTGGGGCCCTTCATAATGATGTTTTTAGGGGTAATTTCATCCTGCAGTTCGGGCGAAAGCCTGCTCCTGCGGTAACGGTTCCTTAATGCGATGGCTACCGCTTTTTTAGCTTCTGCCTGCCCTATTATATATTTATCCAGTTCGTGTACTATCTGTTTAGGTGTCAAATCCATTTTACCGTACCTGCCTTATCATATGGTTTCGCACTTGATATTGTCGTTGGTAAAGACGCATATCTCGCTTGCGATTTTAAGTGCTTTTGTGGCAATATCTTCGGCAGAAAAATCTGTATTCTGTATAAGCGCCCTTGCCGCAGCCAGGGCGTAATTGCCGCCGCTGCCTATTGCACAAACGCCGCCGTCGGGCTCTATCACTTCACCTGTGCCCGATACTATCAAAAGGGTATCTTTGTCGGCTACTATCATCAAAGCTTCAAGCTTGCGGGGCATTTTATCTGAACGCCACAGCTCGGCAAGCTCTACCGCAGAGCGCATAAGGTTGCCCGAAAATTTGTTGAGCATGCCTTCAAACTTTTCGCTTAAAGAAAATGCGTCAGAAACGGAGCCTGCAAAGCCCAATATAACCTTGCCGCCGTATATGCGGCGTACCTTTGTTGCGTTGTTTTTAAATATTACGTTTTCGCCCATGGTAACCTGGCCGTCGCCTGCGATTGCCGTAACGCCGCCCTTTTTAACGGCGCAGATAGTAGTTGCGTGAAATTCTACCGCCATAATTCTTCTTTATACTCCTGTATTTCTTTTAAAGACCTTTCGGCAAGATACCTGTACCGCTCTTTTTTGTCGCGTATGTTCCTGTCGCAGTTAAGTATACCGAAATTTGCGTTCATCGGCGTAAAGTTGCTGTTGGGCGTGCTTACGTGCCTTGCCAGCGCGCCGCATACGGTGTGCTGCGGGGGGATGAACGCATCTTTGTTATCCAGTTTACGCAGTGCGCCTATCGCAGCCATAAGCCCGCTTGCAGCGCTTTCTACGTAGCCTTCTACACCCGTTATCTGCCCTGCAAAAAATATTCTTCCGTCCTGTTTAAGCGAAAAGTCTGCATTAAGATTTTCGGGTGAATTTATGTAAGTATTGCGGTGCATGACGCCGTAACGCAAAAATTCTGCATTTTTAAGCGCAGGTATCATAGAAAAAACCCGCTTCTGTTCGCCGAATTTAAGGTTGGTCTGGCAGCCCACAAGGTTGTAGGCGCTGCCGCATGCGTTCTCTTTTCTTAACTGGAGCACCGCAAAAAATTTATTTCCGTTTTTATCGGTAAGCCCTACGGGCTTTAAAGGTCCGAACCGCAGGGTGTCAACGCCCCTTGCCGCCATTACTTCTACCGGCATGCAGCCTTCAAAAAATTCCCGTTTGTCAAAGGAATGAAGGTCTGCCTTCTGCGCCGACAGCAGCTCCTGCACAAAGGCATAGTATTCTTCTTTGGTAAGGGGGCAGTTTATATAATCGTCTCCCCCTTTGCCGTACCTGTCGCCTTCAAAGGCAAAAGAGTAGTCTATACTCTCACGCGAAACGATGGGTGCAGAAGCGTCGTAAAAATACAGTCCGCCGCCCAGCCTGCCGTATATATCCTGCGCAAGGCCGCCGCATGTAAGCGGGCCCGTTGCTATAATGCAGTATTCATCGGGGATTTCTTCCGCCTGCATGCACTCCGTTGTAATGTTTGGGTGCGCCGTTATTTTATCTGTAATATACTTTGCAAAAGCGTTGCGCTCTACCGCAAGCGCGCCGCCCGCGGGTACGGCTGTTTCGTCTGCCGCTTTAATTATAAGCGAGCCTATAATGCGCATTTCCTGCTTTAACAAGCCGCAGGCATTGCCGTATATATCGTTGCTTTTTAAAGAGTTGGAACATACCAGCTCGGCAAAATCTTTATTGGAATGCGCAGGGGTAAAGCTGTTTGGCTTTATGTCGCAAAGGGTTACTTTTACTCCCCTTCCGGCAAGGTAATAAGCCGCTTCACAGCCTGCCAGCCCCGCACCTATTATTTTTATCTGCCTGCCCATCATTCGGCAGCTTCTTCGGGCGGAAGCGGACGGGAATATTTACACGTCTTTTCAGAACACTTTATCTCGCCGTTCTTTTTTACTAAATATCCCTTGCCGCAAGTGGGGCACTTTTCGCCCGTGGGTACATCCCAGCTTAAGAATTTACATTCGGGGTAGCCGGTGCAGCCGTAGTATATTTTGCCGTTATTAGAGCGCATCCTGCGCATCGGCTTGCCGCAGTCGGGGCACTTGCCTTCCGTTTTGTAGCCTTCTTCCCCTTCGGCGCCTTTTAAGGGGCGCTTTGCGCCGCACTTGCCGCATTCAAGGTACTGCCCGTACTTGCCCTTTTTAATGAGCATTTCGCCGCCGCATTCCTTACATTTTTCTTCGGAAATTTTGGCGTCCATCGGCAGAATAGAAGAACACTGCGGGTAATTGGGGCAGGCTAAGAATTTGCCGTACTTGCCGCTTTTTACCACCATGTTTGCGCCGCACTTGGGGCAGCGCACCGAAGATACTTCCACTTCTGACTCGCTTATTATATTGAAGCATGCGGGGTAGTTTGAGCATGCAAGGTATTTGCCGTACTTGCCCATCCTGCGTATCATGGGGTGGCCGCACTTTTCGCACTTTATATCGGTAACTTCGTCGCCGTCGGTAGAAGCCCTTTTAAGGTTATCTGCAAAGGCGGGGTAAAAGTCCGCCACTATCTTGTGCCAGTCGGTGCCGCCTTCTTCTATTTTATCAAGGTCGTCTTCCATATGGGCGGTAAAACCTACGTCCATAATGTCGGTAAAATACCGGCAGAGCATATCGGTTATTTTGTACGCCACGTCGGTGGGTACCATATACTTGCCGTCCTTTTCTACATAGCGGCGCTTGGTAAGCACCGAAATTATTGACGCATAGGTAGAAGGTCTGCCGATGCCCTTTTCTTCCATAGTTTTAACAAGGGATGCGTCGGTGTACCTTAAAGGGGGGCGGGTAAACTTCTGCTCTTTGGCAAGGTCGTTTAAACTGAGCTTGTCGCCTTCTTTAAGCGGGGGTAAAAGTTTAGCCGAAACTTCCTCTTCCTTTTCTTTTGAAACATCCTGGTATGCCGCGGTATATCCCGCAAATAACAGCGATTTGCCGTTTGCCTTAAAGGTGTAGCCGCCTGCTTCTGCCTCTATCTGCATGGTGTTGTACTGCGCTTCTGACATCTGCGACGCAATAAAGCGGTCGTACACCATTTTGTATATATTGTAATGTTTTTTATCTAATGAGTTTTTAACGCTTTCGGGCGTTACCGCAAGGTTTATGGGGCGGATAGCTTCGTGGGCGTCCTGCGCGCCCTTTTTGGTTGCGTAGTAATTGGGCTTTGCGGGAACGTACTTTTCGCCGTAGTTCGCCTTTATAAATGCAAGCGCGTTAGCCTGCGCTTCTGCCGCAACGCGCACAGAGTCCGTTCTTATATAAGTGATAAGCGCTATGTGGTCGCCGCCTACTTCCATACCTTCGTAAAGGTGCTGTGCCACAAGCATTGTTTCGGGCGAAGACATGCCGTATTTGTTGGACGCGTCCTGCTGCAAAGACGACGTGGTAAAGGGTGCGGGTGCGTGCTGCTTTGATATACCGCTCTTCACCTTTGTTACAGTAAACTGCGAAGAGCGCACCGCCCTTTCTGCCTCTTCCGCCTTGTCGGCGCCGATGCTCCTGCCGCTCTTTTTAAGCTGGCACGAAGCTTTGAATGCGGCATATTCCTTAGCGAAATCTTGAAGGGTTGCCGTAAGCACCCAGTATTCTTCCGGCTTGAAAGCCTGGATCTCCCTTTCGCGGTCTACTATAAGCCGTAAGGCTACCGACTGCACCCTGCCTGCCGAAAGCCCGTTTTGTATGCGGTTGTTAAGCAGGGGAGAAAGTTTGTAACCCACAAGCCTGTCTAACACCCTGCGCGCCTGCTGGGCGTCTACAAGGTTATAATTTATTTTGCGGGGGTGCTGCAGTGCGTTCTGTACCGCTCTGGGCGATATTTCGTTGAATTCTATACGGTTATCCCCTTCGGGGTCCAAACCGAGAACAGTCTGTAAATGCCAGCTTATAGCTTCGCCTTCGCGGTCGGGGTCGGTTGCAAGGTATACTTTGCCCGCTTTTTTTGCTTCGGCGGTAAGCCTTTTTATAATATCTTTTTTACCGGGAGATTCTTCGTACCGCGGTTCAAAATTTTCTGATACTTTTACGCCGAGAGTTTTTTCTGGAAGGTCGCGTATGTGTCCGCCCGATGCGTCTACCTTGTACTTGCCCTTTAAATATTTAGAGATGGTTTTAGCCTTTGAAGGCGATTCTACAATTATAAGATCCATAAATTTTACCGTCTTTTTGTTTTAGTGCACCGCATTACAGCGCAGAGTACCTGTTGCCGCCCAGCCGCATTATAACCTTTTTTACTTCTAACGAAGAAAGGTCTGCAAGAAGTTCGTACGAAGGGCAGCCCACCGCCGCCGATATGCGGGATATGTGCGCCTCCCCTTCGGCACGGATAGCGTCAAGGATACGCTGTTCGCGCTCGGTAAGGTCGGCACCCTTTTGTGCATTAAAGTCTAAACCAAACGCGCCGAAAATGTCAAGTATATTTTCGGTAAGATATGCCCCTTTTTTTATCAGTTTATTGCATCCTTCACCCGCAGGGGACCCTGGCGTGTAGGGCACACTGAACACGTCCCTGCCGTACCTGAAGGCGTACTCCGCCGTTATGCAGGCACCGCTTTTTGCGCCTGCCGCGGTAACAAGCACCCCTTCGCAAAGCCCCGCCAAAATGCGGTTGCGCACGGGGAACAGGTACCTGCGCGGCTGCACGTCGGGCAGGTTTTCGCTTATGAGAAGCCCGTTTTGTTCCACCTTTTTAAACAGAGCGGAATTTGCCGAAGGGTAAATGTAGTCAAAGCCGAACGCAAGCACGCCTATTACTTTGCCGCCCGCTTCTATGGCGCCCGAAGCGGCGGCGCTGTCTGCACCGTCGGCAAGCCCCGTTATTATGGTAAACTCACGGGAAATTTTACCGCTTATATCCGAACAGAATTTTAGCGAACGCATCTGCGCGCTTCTTGAACCGACTACGCAAAAAAGGCGGGTTTTTAAAAGGCTTACGTCCCCTTTGCAGTAAAGCACGCAGGGCGGCACCGGTATACTGCGCAACTGCTTGGGGTAACTTTCAGAAAAGTATGTTACGCAGGTTACGCCCTTCTTTTCCAATTCTTTAAGGTGCCTGTCGCGGCGCGCCTGGTCGTAAAAATCTTCCTTTACTTTATTATATACGCCCTCGCCAAGCGTTTTAATCAGATTTGCCGAATATTTTTTCTGCGGGCGGGAGTAGGTAAAGTTATCAGTAATCTCCTGCCGCAGTTTGTAATTGAGCTCTTTAATGCTGTCTAAAGCAATCAAATCAAGCTCTTTTGCCGAATAGTCCATTATAAAATCTCCGTGTCGTAGCTCCTGTAAGACGCGGCTTCAAGAATGTGTTTGGGTTTGATATCGTCAGAAAAGTCAAGGTCTGCAATAGTTCTTGCTACCTTTATTATGCGCGAGCGGGCGCGGGCAGAAAGGTGCATGCTTTCAAAGGCGCTCCTTAACAAATTTTCGCACTCTTCCGAAAGGCGGCAGTAAGCTTTAAGCTGCTTTTCGCCCATGTTGCTGTTTGTTGCTATGTCGTCGTCGGCAAACCGTTCGCGCTGTACTTCGCGGGCACGCTCTACCCTTTCCTTTACCGTTGCGCTTGTCTCTTCCCCGCTTTCGTCTATAAGGTCGTCGTATTTGATAGAGTCCATCTCTACCTGAAGGTCTATGCGGTCTAACAGCGGGCCCGATATTTTAGAGCGGTACTTTTTTATCTGTGCGGGCGTGCACGAACAGGTAAGCTCTGCCGAACCGAAGTTGCCGCACGGGCAGGGGTTCATGCTTGCGCACAGCACAAAGTCTGCAGGAAAGGTTACGGCGCCGCCTGCACGGGTAATGGTAATTACTCCGTCTTCCAGCGGCTGGCGCAAAGACTCCAGCGCATGGCGGGTGTATTCGGGCAGCTCGTCCAAAAACAGAACGCCGTTGTGCGCCTTTGATATTTCGCCCGATTTTATCTTGTTGTTGCCGCCGCCGCATAGCGAAACGGTGGTTGCCGTGTGGTGGGGCGTGCGGAAGGGGCGCAGCGTTACTATGCCTTCTTCTGACAGCTCGCCCGCAACCGAGTGTATCTTTGTTACTTCTAACGCTTCTTCAAACGTCATATCGGGCATTATGGTGGGCAGGCAGCGCGCAAGCATAGTCTTGCCCGTTCCCGGGGGACCTACCAGAAGGATGTTGTGCCCGCCTGCAACCGCAATTTCAAGCGCGCGCTTTGCCACGCGCTGCCCCTTTACGTAAGATAAATCGCAGTTGTACTTTTTGCGGCTTTTTACGTCGGCATACCTGCGGCGCTCTACGGGTTTATATTCAGACTCCCCCGTTAACAGCTGCACTACGTCTTTAAGGGTGGGCAGAGCGTAAACGGTGGTTCCTTCTATAAAGCTTGCCTCGTTGGCGTTAGCTTCGGGAATTATAAAGCGGGTAAAGCCCTTATTCTTTGCAGAAATAAGCATCGGCAGTATGCCCGTTACCGTGCGGAGCGTGCCGTCTAAGGCAAGTTCGCCCATAAACACTATTCCGTCGGTATCGGTAAGCAGCTGGTCGCTTGCCTTTAAAATGCTTATTGCTATGGGAAGGTCGTAATGCGAACCTTCTTTTTTTAAATCGGCGGGTGCAAGGTTGATTGTAATTTTGTTTATAGGAAAGTGGAATACGCTGTTTTTTATAGAGGAACGCACCCTTTCTTTACTTTCCTTTATGGCGGCATCGGGAAGCCCCACTATGTCGTAAGCTACCATGCCCTTGTTTATATCTGTTTCTACTTCTACCGGAACGCCCTCTAAGCCGTTCAACGCAAAACTGTACACTTTGGAAAGCATAAAAATTCCTCCTGCAATCATAAAATTTTTTCTACAAACATTCGTTTGACAAATACATTGTACAACAAAAAAATCGTGAATGCAACAAAAATTTTAATTTTACGTAAACAAATTTTTAAGAAGCAGAAAATAAATCAGGCTGTTGCATTAAGCAACAGCCCTTTTTAAACTTATTTAATTTCTGAAATCTTGGCAGCTTTGCCGGTAAGACCGCGCAGGTAGTAAAGCTTAGCTCTTCTTACCTTGCCGCGTTTAACAACCGTTATATAGGCAATTTTGGGGGAATGTACGGGGAACGTTCTTTCTACGCCGACGCCGAAAGACATTCTTCTTACGGTAAAACTTTCCCTTATGCCGCCGTGCTTTTTAGCTATAACAACGCCTTCAAAGTTCTGTATTCTTTCTTTAGTACCTTCTATAACTTTAAAGCCCACTTTAACGGTATCGCCAACATTGAATACGGGAACTGATTCCTTCATCCCTTCCTTTTCAATGGCTTCTACAAGACCTTTCATAATTTAGCCTCCTATAAAGCGTTCGTACAATATTTAATGCAGAGGACCGCCGAATTTACGTTACAAGCGGTATTGTATCAAAACGCAAAACAAAAAGCAAGCTATTTTAAGTGAAATTTATATTTTTTTGTGAAAAACAGGACACACCCACTTATTTCGCTCAAATCTTTTCGGTTTGCTGCCCGTAGGGCTGTAGGGTTCACCTTGTTTTGCAGTTATAAACCCTTCCCCCACTACGTGGTCCCCCTTCCCTTACAGGGACGGCAAGGTGTGTAGTGTTGCTCACCTGCCACACAGGGACGGCAAGGGGGGGGTAGTTGTCATTGATATTCGGTTGACTAAGGTCATTGCGAGCGTAGCGGCTGGCGCCCGAATAGTATTTCCGACCATTCAAGGCTTTTCACTACATTATAAAAGAACGTATTATCGTTGACAGCTCCCCTTACAGGGGCGCCTTTAATGCAGTGCGCAGAGTAGCGCTATCGCTCGCGCGCAATGACATATAGGTATTCGGTCGTTTTTTCTCCCTTGGCTTCCCCCTGCGGGGGAAGCTGTCAACTTGTTGACTGTGTGAGCGCAGTGAAACTCTGCGCACCGCATTATAAAAAGTTTCAGATAATAACTGCGCAGATGAGGGGATATTCCTGCCTTTCCTTATTTTTCTGCTAATCGGTTTTTTAATGCGGTTTAAAGTAGTCCCCTCATCCGCCCTTACAGGGCACCTTCCCCCATAAAAGGGGAAGGCAAGATGTGTTGCATTGCGCCCAACCTGCTGGTCGCCAGTCCTGGCGGGATTGCCACGCGGTAGAACCCGTTTTGCGCCATATAATCTGAAACCTTTTACAATAAGGTGCGCAAAGTAGCGCTATGCTCACGCGCAATGACGTATAGTGTTCGTTCGTTTATAATAAGGTAAAATTTTTAATCATCACAATAAATCAAAAAATTTTTATCAAAAACCCCATTACCATATATATAATATATGCACCGTAAAGGCTACCTGCCTTCGAAGGCAGAGATAATGTGGTTGATTTCGCCGTTAAAAACTTCTATTATGTCAAAGCGGATGGTGTAATTTACATTGCGTTCGGCAAAAAAGAACTTGGCTCCCTGCACGTACCGCCTGCACTTGTTGCGGTCTACCGCCTCTGACGGAACGCCGAATATATCAGACAGCCTTGTTTTAACTTCGCAAAAAACCACCGTGTCTTCCTTTTTGGCTATAATATCTATCTCGCCGAACGGGTTTTTGTAGTTACGTGCTACAATTTTATAGCCGTTCTTTTTAAGGTATTTAGCCGCAAGCTTTTCGCCCTTTTTACCAAGCTTTTTATTGTGGCCGTCCTTTTTTAAGGTGTTATCTTTTGCCTTCACTTTTACCCCATAAAAGCCAAATTACCCCCCCTATATATGCCGCAGATAACAAAATTTTACTGCCGCAGGGGATAATTTTTAAAGCTTTAAAATTAAATTATTTTGCTGTAACCATAGCTGTTTACCACTGCGTCTACCCGAGCGCCAGCCCTGCAAAGCGGACATTCATCGGGGGAGTAAGACTTAAAGCCGGGTACGTCGTCGGTGCCGAACAGCGTTATTACGGGAAGATGACTTTCGAACCGTGCGTCGAACACAGCCGCTATTGCAACGGGCTCGCCGCCGTAGTAACTTACCCCTTCGGCAACGCTTTCTACCGTAAGCCCGGTAGACGTAGAAGCCGTTAAAATAAGCACGTGTCTGTTTTTTACGAACGGTAAAAAATTATCGCGGAGCAGCATTTTATCGTTGTTTATTTCGGGGGATATTACCGATATATTCTGCCCCCTGTTGATGCCGCCGCCCGACAAATCTTCTGCAAGGTATGCACCCACCATCTTCATGCGGTCTAAGCTTATAATAGTGTCTACCGGCGTGCTGTTAAGCATTGCCGCAAACATTTTTGCCGCCGCCTTGGCAGAAGTAAGCTGAGATTTTACCTTGGTCATATCTACGCAATGGCTGATATGAGAATGTTTTGTGGCGAAGTGCCCCGGTATTACCGCAATACTTACGTCGCGGTTTATACTTGAAAAAATTTCGTAAGCTCTGTCTTCCATACATTGCCACCTATAATTTACCGCCGTACGGCGGAGATTTACTATATTATACCAAATTATGGTAATTTGTCAATCACCAAATTTATTTTACTGCCATTTTTTTGTAAAACTACGGCGGTGGATGGGGCATAGTCCGCACTCAATTATAGCGTTTATGTGCGCCTTGCTGCCGTAGCCCATGTTGCTTTCAAAGCCGTATGCAGGGTATGTTAAAGCATACGCCTTCATAATATTATCCCTGTAAACTTTTGCCGCAATGCTTGCCGCACCTATGGTATAGCTCTTCGCGTCGCCGCCAATAACAGATTTTTGCGGTATGTCTATATCTAAAGTCATGTTGCCGTCGGTAAGCACAAAATCGGGCTTTACGCTTAAGCTTTCTACCGCGTTTTTCATACACAGCCTTGTAGCCTGCAGAATATTAATATCGTCTATAACGTCGGGTTCAATGCGGCATATTGCTAGCGCAACCGCCTTTTTATGTATAAGTTCAGACAGTGCTTCCCGCTTTTTTGCGGTAAGCTTTTTGCTGTCGTCTACCCCTTCTATAATATCGTCAAGCGGCATAATCACTGCGGCACACACTACTGGTCCCGCAAGCGGTCCCCTGCCTACTTCGTCTACACCGCAGACGTACTTTGCGCCCGAAGCTAAAATTTCTCTTTCGTAAAAAAGTTTGTCCATATCAGTACTTTAAACCAAGCATATCATCGGGGCAATCAAGGCATACCCTGCCAAGGCGCCCCTTGCGGAAGTCGTCTATTACCGCCTTATAGGCACGCTCGTAATCGTATTCACCGCCCCTTAAAACAAAACCGCGCCGCGCACAGACGGCGTCTAACATCTCTAAAGGGGAAGCAATTTCAGAGATACCGTACCGCTCTTTAAGCCTTTCGGGATATTTTTCCGCCATATCCGAAAGGAGTGCAAGGGTGATGTCATCCAGATCAAGTATATCGTCGTTGATACTGCCCACGTAGGCAAGCCGCCTTGCAAAGGTCTGGTTTTCAAATGCAGGTGGCATAGTGCCGGGGGTATCTAAAAGTTCAAAGCCTTCAAGCCGTATCCACTGCTTGCCCTTTGTAACGCCTGCCTTGTCGCCCGTAACCGTTCGGCGTGAACCTGACAACAGGTTGATAACCGTGCTCTTGCCCGTATTGGGCACGCCAAGCACCATAAAGCGGAAGGTACGTTCGTACCCCTTTGCCTGCGCACGCTCTCTTTTTTCGGCTACAATTTTTGCAGCCCCTTCTACAAGCGCCCTTTTGCAGCCGCTCTGCGTGGCGTTCAGCTTTACCGCAAAAGCTCCCATATCCCTTAAAATTTTAATATATTCGTCGGTGCCTTCGGCAAGGTCGCTTTTATTAAGGACGTAGAGCACGGGCTTGTTTGCAAACACTTCTTTTAGTTTGGGGTTGAAGGACGATGCGGGGCAGCGGGCGTCTAATACGTAAATAGCCCCGTCGCAAAGGGACGCGTCTGCCTGCATCATGCGCATAGCCTTTGTCATATGCCCTGGGAACCACTGTATATGTTTCATAATTCTCCTTTAATTCAGCTATATCTGCGGGGCAATTTTCTCAAGCGGCAAATAGTCTATCGGGCAGTCGGCAAGCGCTAAACACCGCATCTGCTTTGCCCTTAAAAGAGAAAGTTGAAAGCATAGTATATCTACCGTCTCCCACAAAAATACCCATGCAATAATTTCTACCACGTCGCCCACAATCTCCTGCCCGTAAGCCAGCAGGGCTATTGCGGCGGCAAGCGCAACAACGCCGATTACAGCCATTACTATTGCCAATATAATCAGCCGTTTGCGCTCGGTAGCGTTGCTTTTATACTGTTCGGCGTAGTAGCTGTGTATAGCCGCCGTGTAAATTTTCTGCTCGTCAGCCGTAATTTCATTGCTGTGAATCTCCAGCCGCACGTGCTCGTCTGCCTTTAATGGGCGCACGCTCGTATCTATAAATTCGGCGACTTCGCCGTTTATAACGCTGTTTGAACTTGTACTGTACGGCGACAGAAAGTCGCTGTCGTCGCGCACGCAAAGCTCCACTACCGCCCTGCCGTCTTCATCACGGCGGAACTCTTTACCTGCATTGCGGGCTTCTATATTCTGTTTGATTTCTTTAAATGTTTTGAGCATACGTGCGGTCCAATTTATTATTTATCAGATAGATCTGTATGGAACCCTTCGTGCGTGCAGGAAGAAAACTGCAGCTTACCGCCCTTGTAAAAGGCAAGGTCGTCAAGGTAGCTTAAAGCGTAATCGTCCTTAAACTGCAAGAGCCAGTTTTTAGTAGTATCGTTAAGTTTAAAGTAAAACACCTTGGCAAGCACATTCTGCGTGGTGCAGTGCCATGTGTAAGTAGCTTCAGTGCGGTTCACGTATGGCTTTAACGGCAGATACAAGCTGTCGCAATCGTCCAGTAGCGCCAAATCGGGGTACACGACAGTACTTGCAACACGGGCAGACAAATCTTCCTTTACTTCTTGCAAAAAACCTGCGGTATGGTAGATGTGCCACAATGCGGAGTTACCCTGCTTGTACTTCATTTTGTTCTCTGCGTACATATCGCAGGGGAACAGCGGACGCTTGCGCTTTTTACGGTAAAGGGCGTCCACTTCTTCCTTTATATCGTTAAAGAGAAAATCAAAATCGAGCAGCGCGCCCTTCTCTTCTTCGGTAAGGCGGTCGTACTGGGTGCGGCAGGTTGCGTACAGGTCGTCGTGCAGCTTTTTGTAGGCGGCGTCCGCAGGCTCTCTGTCCAGATGGCTGTTTAAACGGAAACCGCCGTCGTAAAGGCCCGTTAAAGAGAACTCGTCGCAGTCAGCGTACTTTTGCAGCAGTTCGGGCATAGTGATATGCTCGAAGTCGGCAGCCCGCTTAAATTCTTCTACCGTGGCGCTGCCGTCTATTGATTTTACCGTAAGCAGACCGTCGTCTATAAAACCGTTTTCCCGTAAGTAATCAACAGCCGTATTGTATTTAAGCGTTATCCCGTCTTCAATATCCTTTACGCCATCGTTTTCGTAAAGATAGTAATCCGCCAGTTTTTCGCAGATTAAGCCGCTGCCGTCATTTTCAGGAAAGGGATCCCTTTCAAAATTATAAACCTTGCCGCCCTTTACAAGTTCAACGGTTCCCGCAGTGTACTTGCCGCCGTCGAACATAAGGGAACAAAAGGTTTTAATATTGATTTTTTCCATTTAGTCTAAAATATAAGCGTTTACAATCTCGCCAACGTAGGCGGTGTGAATATCGCGCTTGCCGCCTTCATCAGGGTAGCACTTATCCAGCACGTCGGCGGGCATAGCCTTTTCGTCCTGCCGCTGAACGTAAAGCACTTTACATTCAAGGGTAAGGGGGAGCTGCTTTACTGCGTTTGTGGTAACGCTTACGCCATTCACAAGCTTTAAGCCGTATTCTTTGGCTTTGTCTATATCCCTGCCCGACTTGGTGCCGCAACCCTTTAAAATTTCTATAGGTTCGCCGTCGTAGGGGATACATACGGTGAACTCGCCGTTTTTATCCAAAAATTCTTTGGTGTAGCGGCTGTCGCGCACAAAAGTTGTAAAAATGGGTTTGTTCCACTCTATGCCCAGGGTGCCCCAGGAGATTGTCATAAAGTTGGACTTGCCGTCTGCCTTTACCGAAAGAAGGGCGCCGCCCTTTACTCCGCGTAAAATTTCGTTAGCATAATCAAATACTTCAATTTTAGTCATAATTTTCGCCTCATCTATGTAGTTTATTATATTTTTATCTTAGCGCAGCTGCAGGTAATAAGCCGCAGCGCCGCGCTGATTATTTACCGTTTTTATCATTTTTAAGCAGGTCGGGGCGGTTGCACTTGGTAATTTCAAGGCTCTGCTCTCTTCTCCATTTGTCTACCTTGCCGTGGTCGCCAGATAGCAGCACTTCGGGCACGGCTAAACCGTTATATACCGCGGGGCGAGTGTACTGGGGGTACTCTAAAAGACCGTCAGAGAAACTTTCATCCGTAAGTGAATCACTGGATATTACGCCGTCTACCAGACGGGATATGCAGTCGCACACTACCATTGCGGGCAGCTCGCCGCCCGTTAAAACATAGTCGCCTACGGAAATTTCTTCGTCTATAAAAAGGTCTATAACGCGCTGGTCTACCCCTTCGTAATGCCCGCACAAAAGCAGAATTTCGCCGTTTGGGGAAAGTTCTTCCGCCCTTTTCTGCGTAAAAGTTTTGCCCCTGGGCGACATAAAAATGCGGTGCGCCGTGTGGTCGGGGTCTACCGCCTGTATGCAGGAGCCGATTGGCTGGGGCATCATAACCATTCCCGCGCCGCCGCCGAATGGATAGTCGTCGCACTTAAAGTGCTTATTTTCGGCATAGTCTCGTATGTTTACTATATTAATTTGTAACTTGCCGCTTGCTTCCGCTCTGCCTATTATGCTCTCTTTAAGGGGAGCAAACATTTCGGGAAACAGCGTTAAAATGGTTATTTTCATAATTGGTTTTTATGGGTGCAATATTTAAATTAAACGGCAGAAGCCTATAGTCATCTTGAGCGAAACGCAGTGAAGTCGAAAGACCTCGCGAGTACTCGCGCCCGAAAAGCAATACCGCCCATTCAATGCTTTTTACCGCATTATAATTAAGGTACTAATGATTGCAACCCACGTTGCACTGTACAAGTTACTATTACGGTTGGAGATCTCTCCACTACGGTCGAGATGACAGGCGGCGGTGCCGCCTGTACAGCCCCACAGGCTGTCATTTCGAGCGGAGCCGTAGGCGCAGTCGAGAAATCTCCTAGCCTTCTACGCTCCGCTGCCGGTTGCAGATACTTACCACCGCATTATTAAAGTATATATACTTCCAGCATACTATGCGGGCAATTACAGGGTAGCTACCTGTTTAAAGCGGGCTTCGTTTACCGTAACGGTGCCACACTGTACGTTGATATCAGTAATTACGCCGTCGGCTGCGGGGAACATAACTTCTTTACCGTTTATTAAAACTGTGTATACGTCGGTGCGGGCGGGGGTAATATCTATCACTTCGCCAAGCTGCTTGCCGCCTTCGGTAACAAGCTTACACCCCACAATATCCGCAATGTAATAGGTTCCGTCGGGCAGGTCGGGCGCGTCGCTGCGTTCTACTACCACATCCAGCCCGCGCAAAAGCTCTGCCGCGTTGCGGTCTGCAATGCCGCGAAGAGCAAGGTAAGCAAAGCCGCCCGCCGCCCTGCACGAAAGCACTTTGTATTTTGTATCACCTATAATTACGTAAGAAAAAGCTTTTAAATCTTCTTCTGAATCGGTAAGCGGGTTTACCTTAATTTCGCCGCGGATGCCCTGCGGCTTTAATACCGTAGCCACGGTAAGACGGTCTGTCATAACTAAATTCCCTTTATAGTATGCCTTAACAATAGCAAAAAACCGTGCGCTGAAAACTCACGGCTTTAAGTAAGGCAATTATTCTTTGCCCTTAATTTCTACGATATATTTTTTGCTGCCTTCGGGGGTAGCTGCCTTAACAAGCGTGCGAAGCGCTTTGGCAATTTTACCCTGCTTGCCAATAACTTTACCCATATCGGAATCTTCAAGATATACTGTAATTTCTATGCAGTTTTCCTTTTCTTCTTCTTTATATTCTATGGCGTCTTTGTTTTCGGCAAACTGTTCGACAACGTATTTAACAAGTTCCATCATAATAAAAAACTCCTTAAAGACGGGTTAGTTAAATCAGTCTTTTTTCTTTTTCTTGTCGTTTGTTTTGGGTGCAGAAAGCTTTGTGCTCTTTTCTATAACGCCTGCATTCACAAGGTAGCTTTTAACCGTTTCGGTAGGCTGAACACCCTTAGAAAGCCAATCTTTAGCCTTATCTGCATCAATAACTACTTCTGCAGGTGTTTTAAGGGGGTTAACGTAACCGATTTTATCGATATATTCACCTGATTGTGCCTTTCTGCTGTCTATTACGACAATGCGGTAGAATGGAGATTTTTTATCACCCATTCTGGTAAGTCTCATTTTAACTGCCATTTTTTTACTCCTTTATATAAATGTATATAAAATTTTATTTTTTGTTATTGGTTGTTTATTGCTTTGACGGCATTTACATCTTTATTTGCTATACGGCTAAACATGTACGTCATTGCGAGCGCTAGCGTGGCAATCTCGCCAGAGCGTAGCGGCTGGCGCCCGAAAAGCAATTCCGCCCATTCAATGCTTTTATACCGCATTATAAATAACATTATTATTTTTAAACAACTTGTGTGCCGTCCTGCCTGCTGGTCGCCAGTTCTGGCGCGCGAGCGAAGCGACACTCTGCGCACTGCATTATAAAAAGGCTTCAGATAAATGGGCGCAGATATTGCCACGCGGTAGAACCAGCTCGCAATGACGGATAGGCTACTACCGTCTATTGCTCTATTGCATAAGCAAAACAGCGATTTTGTTTCTACTACTATAAGATTGATTGTCTTTTCACGGCAAATGTTTTTGAACAGCAATTCAAAAAGATTTGCGTGAACTCAGAAAGGTAATTTTCTCTTTCCGCTTTTAAGCTGTTTCATAAGCATTTTTACCTGGTCAAACTGCTTTAACAGCTGGTTTATCTCCTGCACGCTGGTACCTGAACCAGCGGCTATACGGCGCTTTCTTGACGCATTTATTATAACGGGATCTTCCCGCTCCTTTTTCGTCATAGAAAGTATGATAGCCTTTGTGCGCTCCATCTTTTTTTCGTCTATGTCTTCTGGCTTTACCTTGCCGCTCATGCCGGGCACCATTGCCATTACCTGCTGCATGCCGCCCATTTTCTTCATACTTTCAAACTGTTCAAGATAGTCGTCAAGCGTAAAAGAATTATCACGCATCTTCTGCTGCATCTTTTTGGCGTCTTCTTCGGTAACAGCCTGCTGCGCCTTTTCTATCAGCGTAAGTACATCGCCCATACCGAGTATGCGGGACGCCATCCTGTCGGGATAAAACGGCTCTAAATCGCTGAGCTTTTCGCCGGTACCTATAAACTTTATAGGCTTGCCCGTAACTGCCTTTATAGAAAGACACGCACCGCCGCGGGTGTCGCCGTCTAACTTGGTAAGAATAATACCCGTGATTTCCAGCCGTTCGTTAAACGTTTTTGCAACGTTTACCGCAACCTGCCCCATCATTGAATCTACGGTAAGTAAAATTTCTGATACTTCCACCGCGGCGCAGATGTCTTCTAACTCTTTCATCAAAGGCTCGTCTATTTCAAGCCTGCCGGCGGTATCTATTATTACAGTGTCGTAACCCTGGGATATAGCGTATTTAACGGCTTCCTGCGCGGTCTTTAAGGGGGACTGGGTGCCCTTTTCAAAAACTTCGGCACCTGCGTTCCTGCCCACCACTTTAAGCTGGTTAATAGCCGCAGGGCGATATATATCGCAGGCAACGAGCAGCGGCTTTTTGCCGTTCTTTTTAAGGTGGACAGCCAGCTTGCCGCAAAGGGTAGTTTTACCTGCACCCTGCAAGCCGCACATCATTATTACCGTAGGCGGCTTGGGGGCTACTATAAGTTTGGAATTGGTGCTGCCCATTAAAGCAATAAGCTCTTCGTTTACAATCTTTATAACCTGCTGGGCGGGGTTAAGGCTCTTTAATATCTCCTGCCCGACGGCTTTTTCTGAAACGTCGGCACAGAACTTTTTTGCTACCTGGATATTTACGTCAGCTTCTAAAAGGGCTACGCGGACTTCGCGCATAGCCGTCTTAATTTCAAGTTCGGTAAGCCTTCCCCTTTTAGTCAGCTTAGAGAATATGTGGTTTAGTCTTTCCGATAGCGATGAAAATGCTGCCAAGGTAATATCTCCTGCAGGCGGCGCCTGCCGCAAAAATAATTTATGTTTTGCTCTTATCAAGAGCTTGGGTTACTTCCCCTTCGTAATCTTTGTTCAGTATGGCGGTAAACTCTTTTTGCCCGTCCTTTAAATCGGGGTGGGCGGCAAAGAACTGCTCGCTCCATCTGTTTATATCCGTAAGCAAAAAAGATTGCTCAAGCGATACTTGCGTAATAGTTTTTTCAAAGCCGAGTTTAGCTTCGTACCCTTCAAGCTGCTTTTTGCAGCCCGCAAGACAGTCTGAAACGGCTTGCCTTGATATGCCCTTTTGTTCGGCTATTTCTGAAACCGTAAGGTCAAGGTTGAAATATAGATCGGTTATTTCTTGCTGGGTGGGCGTCAACAGGTTCCTGTACCAGTCCCACAGCCGCATAAAACGCAAATTATCCATATGGTTGGTTTATAGTAATGTAATAAAGTAATAAATAACAACAATTACATAGTCCCGCTCTTGGCTCCCTTATTAGGGGAGCTGGCTGCGAAGCAGACTGAGGGGTTCACCTTATTATTAGTAACAAAACCCTTCCCCCACTTCGTGGTCCCCCTTCTCAAAGGCTGTAAGGACATCAGCCTTTTCGGGCACCGCAAGCACGTCGCATATGTGCTTGCTCATCTCGCCGCCATAAACAGCGCATTTGTGCTGTTTAAAGAAATGGCGGTTCGTCCTGATAAGGACGGCAAGACGTGGTAAGTGAATTACCTTTTTACAGAAATAAATCCTTTTACGGTCAATGCTCCGTCAAGCAATTCAGCTTTACAGGTATTTTACCATTAACCGCATTATACGTCAAGTAATTTTACTTGACAAACATTATTTTACTGCAAAATTTTTAAATATCGAGATTATTTTGTTAATAATTTTCAGCGACATTTATATTTTAACAAACTTTTGCGGCGACTAAAATAAAGTTATAAAATATTGACTAAAATTTTTATCGGTGTTAAAATATCATCGTTCCGTTACAAAAATATCGGAAACAAAACTATATAAGGGCAGTGGATTATGTATAAAGTGATAGACGGCGTTGCCTACGACACGCTAAATTCTACCGTTGATAAAAAATTCACCTACGGTGCGCCCGGCGATCCCTGCGGCTATGAAGAGACTTTATATATTACGAAAGACGGGCACTACTTTGTTTATACCTTTGGCGGTAAACAATCTAAATACGTAAAAGAAGATATAATACCCATCGAGCGTGAAGAAGTAAAAAACTGGATTCTTTCGCACTGAATTACGTTTTCTGTTACGGCGGATAAACAGATGAAGTAATTAAATAAATTTGTCAAAAGCCTTGCGGTGAACCCCTTGCGGTCGCTGCGGGGTTTTATATTTTTATTGGGGTATAAAACTGAATTTACCCATAAAAACAAGAACACACGTTTAAATTTTTATTGACAGCAAAAATTTTTTGTGATATAATAAATGCAAGCAACAAGAGCGAACCTTATGGCGGTTAGCCTTCTTAGGGGGAATTTGATGATATATCAAAATTCTACGTAAGGAGGAAATAGCATATGACAACTTCTGATTTATTAGAATTAGCCACAGTGCTTGAGCAGTTAGA
>JAJQDC010000055.1:0-23833 GCA_021202395.1 Clostridia bacterium
TTTAAAATAAAACTAAAGGAGAATAACTTTATGAACAGCAAATTCCTTATTTCAAATGCAGAAGCAGTTAAAGAAGTCTCTGACGTAGAAAAACAGTTGAGCCTTAAAAAGATTGTTTCTATGATTCCGGAAGATACGGCAGATGATATTCTTGCCCACTTCAACCCCAACATCATGCGCAAAGTATTCGGCGATGCAGAGCTTATGCGTACGGCAGAATGCTTTTTAAGGAGCAGCCTTAACATCAGCGCAGCGGCACGCAACATCTTTATGCACCGCAATACCATGATGTACAGGTTAGACAAAATCGAACGCCTTACCGGTCTTGACGTACGCACGTTTGACGATGCTTTAACTTTTGAAGTTCTGCACATACTGTACGACAGAAAGTTAAGGAGCGAAAAGTAATCTCTGGTGATCAGATCTTCTGCAATTAAAAAAATTGCCGCATGCTGCGCGGCGGCTGTTGCCGCCGCGGGCATTATTGCGTTGTCTTTTTATTGCGGCTACAGTTACCGCGATTCCGTTATTACCGAAGGCGGCGACACCCTTGAATGGCTTGCCGAAATAATAAATAATTATTACTATCAGGACGTATCTACCGAAGATTTGTATGAATATTCCGCAAAAGCTTTTGTATCGGAATATTTAGACGAGTATTCGGCTTATTACACAGCAGAAGAATATCAGGCGGTGGTAAGTTCCAATTCTGGCAGCAAAAGCGGAATAGGCATAACGTTTTCTTACGTGCCCACAAAGGGCATACTTGTAAATTCTGTTGTGTTCAATTCCCCTGCATACAACAGCGGGCTGCGCTCGGGCGACTACATCGTGTCGGCTACGCTTAACGGGGATACCACAGCTTTTACTTCCCTGTCGCAGTTCTCTTCCTATACGTCTGCTCTGCAGGAAGGGGAGTCTGTATGGCTTAATACCGCAGACTCTTCTTACGAAGTGCAAAAAAGCTCTTACACCGCAAGTTACGTAACGTGCGCCACTAACAGCAGTTCATGGGCGTTCCTTTCAGAAGGCACGGATGCAACATCGCTGTACGAAACGCAGACCGACGCAATAGAGTACCTGCCCGACGGGGTGGGCTATATCAGCCTTTCGCAGTTTTACGGCTACGCAGCAAAAGAATTTGCACAAGCGGTAGCCGTACTCAACGAACAGAATTGCACTTCGGTAATATTAGATTTACGCAACAACGGCGGCGGGTACGTTTCGGTTATGCAAAAGATAGCCAGCTGCTTTACGTCGGCAAACACTTCTTCCGATGTGGTGGCAATGACGGCAAAGTACAAGTCCGGTTCAGAAGAAAATTTTTATACCGATGCAGGGTACGTTACGTCGCAAAGCAACGTGGTTGGCTCGGACGTAGATGTCTACGTGCTGGCAAACGGCAGTACGGCAAGCGCTTCAGAAGCGCTTATCGGCGTGCTGATAAGTTACGGTATAATAGATTATTCCGATATATACCTTTCCGACTACAGCGAAGAATATCTTGAGCTTACGGGTTACACAGCCGAAACGGCTAAAAGCGCAAGAACGTACGGCAAGGGCATTATGCAGACTACGTACGTAAACAGCTCTACGGGCGAAGCGCTTAAACTTACCACGGCCCAGATTTACTGGCCGAACGGGCTGACCATCCACGGGACGGGTATAACGGCGGCAGACGGTGCAAATGCCGTATCTTCGCCCTGCCCCGCAAGCGGAGACGGAGAAGAGCTTAAAAACGCAGTAAGCATTATTTTCGGCAGTTAGTTTTGTGTAAGGGATATTAACGGCAGCAGAATTTATGGTTAAACAAGCAAAGTGAATTTTGTTGTTTAATTTTAAGAATATCTAACATTATTATAGATAAATATTTCCCCGCCGCGTTTGTAACGCGGCGGGGAATTTTAATACAGTAAAAAGCAAATTGGTGCCGCACTATGCCGCAATTATTTGCATTTTTTATAACCGTAACTGGCGACCAGCAGGCAGGACGGCACATAAGTTATTTAAAGATAATAACGTTTTACAATGCAGTATAAAAGCATTGAATCGTCGAAATTGCATAACTGCCGCCCGTTCGGGCGCGCGAGCGAAGCGACACCCTGCACACCGCATTATATAAAGGCTTCAGATAAATGTGTGCAGATATTGCCACGCTTACGTTACACTACGCTCGCAATGACCTGCTTGGCCAGCCGATGGCGAAAGAAGCCAAGTGCATTGCCACCCTTTGCCGTCCATGTGGGGTAGGAGAGCACATTACCACATCTTGCCTTCCCCTATTATGGGACGAGTCGCCATATCTTTAAACAGCACTTATGCGCTGTTTATGGCGGCGAGATGAGTTTGCGCATAGCGCAAGGCGCAAACGGTGCCCGAAACAGCGGTTGTCCTTACCGCGGTTGAGACAGGTGGCGGCGTAGCCGACGGATGAGGGGGATAATAATGTTTACCTTATTATAAACGCCCGCACACATCGACAGTTATTTAAAGATAATAACGTATATTCTAAAAATAAAGCTTACCTTATTTCTTGTCTTCCCTGTGGTGTGGGGAACCGCTTGCGGTGGAAGGGTTTATGTACCGAAAAAAATAAGGTGAACCCCACAGGCGCTATGCGCCAGCTCCCCTAATAAGGGAGCCAAGGGTGGGACAACGTATTTACCTCCCTTGCCGTCCCTATTAGGACGAGCTGCCATTTCTTTAAACAGCACTAATGCGCTGTTTATGGCGGCGAGATGAGTTTGCGCATAGTGCAAGGCGCAAACGGTGCCCGAAGTGGCTGATGACCTTACAGCCGCTGAGAAGGGGAACCGCTTGCGGTGGAAGGGTTTCTGTTATCGATTAAAATTTCAACCCACTTTCCCGATTCACCCCATAATATGCCGTAAATAACGCAAAAATTATAATTAATTTTGCGGTCTCCACAGCTTTTTTATACGTCTTGCGTCAAACAGCACACATACAGAAAATCCGCTCTCCGTCCGCGTAATGTCAAGGCAGGTATTGCCGCTCAGTTCAAAATATTCTTCAGCAACCCTTTTAATATCCCGTGATAACAGTTCCCTTTCTGCCTCAGTCATAATCTCCCTGTCAGGCAAAAGGGGCTTTTTATTTTTACTTTTCATATCCGTTCTCTCATTCGCCGCCTTATGTAACCGCCCGCACCAACGTAATCGGCAGCAGCGTTGTAAATTTTTCCGCTCTTGCCCGTAAGCGACAGTGCCGCAAGCTTAAAATATTTTTCTGCCTGCCGCCGCATATCGCCAAGCGGAAGAGTAAGGTCTTCAGGTATCACCGCAACCAGCGCAGCACGCAATGCTTCGGCTATATCCCTGGGTGAAACTATCTTTCCTGACACTATCAGCCCGCCGTTGACCTTGTTTAAAATCACCCCGTATATCTTGATTCCGCTGTCTTTCAGTGCACAAATTTTTGCGTCAGCCGCCTTTACGCTCTGCGGGTACGGCTCCGTAACCACAACTGCGCTGCTGCACGCCGCAAGTGCTGTGTTGTCGCATAAAATGTAGTCAAACAGGTCGGCAACTTCTTTTACGGCGCTCTCCGTTCCTTCCGCCGTAGCGCCGCCCAATGTCGGCATTATATATAAATTCTTGTGCTTCGGGTGTTGAACGGTAGCCTGCTTTGCCCTGCACAGCCCTTTTTGTACATCGGCTACGGTAAACACCTGCATGTTTCCGCACCCGCATGCCGCAAGCGCCGCCCCGCACACGTTGTCGCCGTCTACTATAAGCGTCCTTTCGCCCATGTCGGCAAGCGCGCATCCTATGCCCGCCGCAACGGTGGTTGCCCCCGCGCCGCCCCGCGCAGATGTAATGTAATACGTAACAGCCATAAATCAACTTTCTCCTTACAAATCTTTTCATTTGTTATTTTATAATAGTGTAATAGCAGTACTTTGTTATAGTTTGTCATTTTTTGTAATAAAAAATCATAATTAATGTAATACTTTTTTATTACAACTGTCTCAAATTATTTGACAATGTCATAACAGTAATATATAATAGTAATATTCTGAATGATGACAATGGCTTAAAACGGCTGTTTCAATTATAAGGAAGAATTTTTTATGGTAAGATTAAGACACACTCACAGAACACTCCGCATTGTGCTTGCATGCGTGCTTGGCGCAGTAGTTGCGGCAACGGGCGCAGCAGGTATATATCTGTTCGGCAGCAGCAGTTTAACTACTATTGATGTACCTAAAGACAGTGCCAACACTAAAACTGAAGTACCCGCAGGGTTAACCCCGTCGGATGCAGCAGCGGATGAATCGCAGTATTGCAACACGCTTTCGTATCTTGCTTACGTTTTGGATAAGCAGGAATCTTACAGCGTTTACGCAGAATCAACGTCTACGGCATTATCTGCAATAAAATCTACAACGCGCACTTATAAAGACTATTCCAACGGCATAATGATTGCGTCGGATATCACTTCGGGCAACACCGGGTTTACCCCCAAATCGGCAGTCCAGACGTGCTACGCGTACAACTCCAGCGGCGAACTTCTGGCATACAGGCGCAGCGGCAGCGGCGCAAGCAGCACGGCTACGCCAGAAGATATAACGTGGAACAATACCGCGTCAGAGACGTATTACTACGACCAGGAGACATACCGCTCCATATACGGTGAATATTCTACCGAAATGACCGTTTATCTTTTAAATGACGAAACGGTAGAAACGTATACTACAATTACCGACAACGGCGACGGAACATATACCCAGTCGTTTACGCTGAATAACAAAGCAGGCTACTATTACCAGTATGCAATGCAGACCAACGGCGGGCTTTCAGATCTTCCTTCGTTCGAAAGTATAGCCCTTACCGTAACGTTTGACGCAAGCTGGCAGGTGCTTGAAATATATGTAGAAGAAACCACCGTGGTTTCTATGTCGGGTGTAGGTACCCCTACAACCAAGTGCGTGGCAACCACAACTTTCTCTTACGGCGAAAGTGCTATAAACACCGCCAACTACAGCTATTATTCTTCTTACTATAAAGATAACATGGCAAACGCCACCCAGGGCGGAACGGGCACAAATACTTCCGACGGAGAGGTGCAGATAACCGACCTTCTTCTTTCTGCGTTTGCAGACGTGCTCGACACGGGCGACCAGTTCGCATTTGAAGCACAGCTGGGTGAAAATACTTACTACGGTCTTATCTACCTGTGGCTCGATATGGATACAATTTCGTCAGACACCATGAACGCCATAAAGGTAAAAGTTCTTCTTTCGGCAGACGATAATTACGACACACAGGATCTTTACATAGAATTTAACGGCGGCGATTTAAGCGTTTACTACAGCGATAACTTTGCAATGTCTGTAGACATCAACGAATTTATAAGCGATATAAACGCTTTCAGCGACTGGATAAATTCTTACTCAATAGGCGGTTCTTCAGATACTGCCGTAACGGCTTCTGCCGCACTTGCTGCAGATGACAGCAGCTCATTCGATTTAACTGCCCTGTTGGGCGGGTTAGAAATGACTGAAAATGCAGACGGCACAATATGCGTTTCTCTCGCACTTGACGATCTTTACGGTATAAGCGCTTACGTAGCCATAAACTTCAGCGTAACTGAAACCGAAGAAGAAACCACATATACACTTATAAACGCCGTTCTTACAGACGTTTCGTATAACGGTGAAGATATCGCGCTTGATTTGACCATACTCCCCACCGAAGTGGAAGAAGTAACCCGCGATAAGTCGCAGACAGAATACGACCTTTCGCAGGCGGCAGAAAGTCTGTACGCCTTATTAGACAGCGACCTTCTGCAGCTTGACCTTACCCTTGACGGCGAAACGCTCTATACCATTCTTGCTTCTCTTTTAGACAGCAGCTATACAGAATATCTTTCCGTACTTAACGATATAGATATAAAAGCTTCTGCACTTGTTGATGTAGACGGCATTGCCACCGAAGTAACGGTAGCGGTAGTGCAGGATACGCAAACCCTTATAGCAATAGACGTTTACTACGCTTACGACGGTTCTTCATCTTACGGCATTGCATACATTACGCTTACAGAATTCATGGGCGCGCAGTGCGATGTAAAGGTTTACTGCGATATAGCAGACGTTGTTACCAGCGTTAACTCGCTCATTTCTGCAATAGAAAGTTACAGTGGCACAGAGCTTGCCGTAACTGAAGAAGGCTCATCAACCGAAGAAGGTTCGTCAGAAGAATCTTCAGATTCAATTTCTATAGCGCAGATAGTAAATACCGTTTTAGGTATGGATTTCGGCAAACTCATTCAGGAAGTCAAAGCAGACGGCACCACGCTGGCTGTAAAGGTAGACGTAGACTACACACTTTCGCTCTTCGGCGTATCGCTCGGCGACATCGCGTTGGGCAGCGTTGCGCTTGATTACACTTACGAAGCCGATTCCGAAGGCAATGCGCAAAGTGGCATCCTTTCGCTTGACCTTGCAGAACTTGGTTTAACCGCAAAACTCAGCGGGTTAAAAGGCACCGTTTCCGAACCTACAGGCGATTACCTTGACGTAACAGAGCTTATAGACAGCTTAACATTAGCCATCTCAGGCGAGAGCATTGCAGTAGAAGCAACCCTTGCAAACCTTTCAACCGGCACGGCATTAGACAACTACGAAATAGAGCTTTCCGCCTACGTAGTGCCCACATCAACCAGTGTTGCAGTGCAGGCGGACTTAACGCTTACCAACAAGAGCGGTGAAGTGCTTGCTCTTACAGTTTACTATGCACACGATACGGACGACGTAGTCTACGTAAGCATAACAAACCTTTTAGGTACAGCTTGCGAAATTAACGTTAAGTGCGTAATAGGCGAAGTAAGCGACAGCGTAAGCAGCTTGCTGGATGCAATAAACAGCTACACATCAAGTGCTGCAACGGTAAGCACAGAAGGCGAAAGCAATTCTACAAATAGCACGCTTGATACTATAAATGAGATAGTAGACCTGCTTATCAATAACGGCGAAAGCTCTTCCGTAACGGCGGCAATCACCGAGCTTGTAAGCATATTTGAAAGCGCAAGTATTGATTTAGATACATTCTTAGTTAATGTCGTTGACAGCATCGGCGAAATAATTACCATAAACACAACAGGCAGCAGCTTGACGCTTACCGCAAATGCTGACGAAATAATTGAGTGCTTGCTCAATGAAACTATCCAGAGCGTAACGCTCGGCGACATCAGCCTTACCTACAGCGTAACGGCACCCGACAAGGCAGACGGCGTAGAAAACGGCGGTTATGTATACGGCACACTTGGCAACTACTTAACAGCAGCTGTCTACGGCTCAACCACAGAAGTGGAAGAACCTACTGGCGATTACCTTGACGTAACAGAACTTATAGACAGTCTTACATTAGCCATCTCAGGCGAAAGCATTGCCCTTGAAGCAACCCTTGCAAACCTTTCAACCGGCACCGCATTAGATAACTACGAGATTGAACTCAACGCCTACGTAGTGCCCACTTCAACCAGTGTGGCAGTGCAGGCTGAGTTAACTCTTACCAACAAGAGCGGTGAAGTGCTTGCTCTCAACGTTTACTACGCCCATGACACAGACGACGTAGTTTACGTAAGCATAACAAACCTTTTAGGAACAGCTTGCGAAATTAACGTTAAGTGCGTAATCGGCGAAGTAAGCGATTCAGTAAGTGCTCTTCTTGACGCAATCAACAGCTACACAACAACTGTAGCTACCGTTAGCACTGAAAGTGAAAGCAATTCTACCAGCAGCACGCTTGATACCATAAATAATATAGTAGACCTGCTTATAAACAACGGCGACAGCTCTTCCGTAACGGCAGCAATCACCGAACTTGTAAGCATATTTGAAAGTGCAAGTATTGATTTAGATACATTCCTTGTAAATATCGTTGATAGTATCGGCGAGATTATAACAATCAACACCACGGGCACAAGCTTGACTCTTACCGCGAATGCAGACGAAATTATTGAGTGCCTGCTCAATGAAACTATCCAGAGCGTAACGCTCGGCGACATAAGCCTTACATACAGCATAACTGCGCCCGACAAGGCGGACGCAGTAGAAAACGGCGGTTATGTATACGGTACATTGGGTAACTACCTTACCGCAGCCGTTTACGGTTCAACCACAGAAGTGGAAGAACCCACGGGCGACTACCTTGACGTAACGGAACTTATAGACAGTCTTACATTGGCAATCAGCGGCGAAAGCATTGCATTAGAAGCAACCCTTGCAAATCTTTCAACAGGTACCGTTCTTGATGACTATGTAGTTGGCATCAGTGCATATGTGGATCCTTCTTCTACAGAAGTAGCGGTAAGGGCAAGCTTTGTATTCATAAAAGTAACTTCTACCTCGGCAACGGCTGTGCTGTCTTTCACCGTTTACTATGAATACAGCGGCAGCGGCTACGGCGATATTTACCTTAATATCACCAACCTGCTCGGTGCAACCTGCAACATAAAGCTTTGCTGCGATATTAAAGATCTTGCATCAGAAATAACTACGCTTGTAAATGCAATCAACAATTTCGGCTCAAGCGGCGTCAGCCTTGCGGCAGAAGAAGCAAGCGGCAGCAGCGATACGTTAAGTTCTGTACTTTCTGTAATAAGCCAGCTTGCAGGCTTAGAAGAAGATACCCTTTCTGACCTTGTAAGCGATATTACAGAAATAGTAAATACATTCAGCCTGCAAACGTTTATACAAGAACTTGTTTCAAATGCAAGCAGTATATTCACCAGTGCAGGTACATCAACAAACAGCTTAAGCGTAACGTTGAATACCGACGAATTATTGGCGGTCCTTTCAGACAGTATAAACGCTGATATTAAACTTGGTAATCTTAAGCTCACATACTACACAACCACTTACGGCGCTACCAGCGCGGTAGACGGCGGCGGTTACTTTACGCTCAACCTTGGCGGCTACTTTAAGGCTACAATATACGGTTCTACCCGTCAGGTCCTGTCCATTGATGACGGCGACTTTGTGGACATTACCGACGTGGTAACCACCATAACTTCGGCTGTTGCCGTAGCAGAAGATATCGCAGCAAACGGCGCAACATTCTCTTTAAGCGGAGAGATGGATATAAACGGCGTAACAGCTGCAATAGCAGGCAGCGGTCAGGTAATTCTTGACAGCGGCAAGCTGCAGTCTGTTGCGGTAGACGTATCGCTTACTCTCAGCGACGGCGTTTACTACAGCGGCTCTTCAGCTGAAACTTCATACAACATTCAGGTTGTATATCTTGCAGCAAACTACAGTTCTACGGCAGAAGATCCGTTCCTTTATGTGGTAATAAACGGTGAAGGCATTGCTGTAACTTACACACAATACAAAGAATTCAGCTCGCAGATAAACGGTATAGTAGACTTAATAAGCAGCCTTCTTGGCAGCTCGTCAGACGACAGTTCTTCAAGCGGCAGTTCGTCAGGCAGCTCGTCAGACAGCACCGTGCTTTACGTGCTTGAATACGTTCTTGACGTAATCGGCAGTACCGACTTTATCACATGGATGGCTAACCTTTCTGATACGTTAAACAACGTTACGGTAAGCGCAGCCGACGGCTCATTGTCTCTCACTTATGATTCAGGTACAGATGACTTCAACCTTGTATTCACTGTTGCAGATGGCGCAATGACTTTGTCAACAAATTTACTTGATTTGTCTGCCACCGTAAAGGGTTACGAATCAACCGATGACAACCTTGCAACTGATATAATAGATAATGCCCAAACAGGTAACAATCTTAATGATATGGTCTACATAATATACGGCTATATCTTTGATTGCTTAGATAATATAAATCTCAGCGGTCTGTTCGGCTCATCTGCATACACAATGCAGTTTGTGCTTGACGGCAAAAACAGCGGTATATCTGCCCTTGAAAGTATTTATATAGACGTATCTGCAAATATCGGTCAGATTTCGGGAAGTACAAATATCTATTCGCTTGACGTAGATCTTGATATCAGCGGTACAAACGTAGTTCTTTCTATGGTTTACTATAACGAGTATCTGTATCTTGAAGTAACAGACATCGCAGGTATCACGTTTACAGATCTGGCTGTAAAGGTTTCTACTGCTAACCTTTACGACGCTATCGCAAACATTGTTGAGCTTATTCTTGATCAAGACGTTCAGTCCCTTGTTCAGTCTCTTGTCGGTTCAGACAGCGACGACGGCGACAGCGGCACGAACACCGTTACAACCGTAGCAGAAGAGCAGGAAGAAGAAACTTCTTCTACCTTGACCGCCGTATTAGATCTTATAATCGGTATAGTAATTAAGGGTGAATACGTAGCGGTGGATACAGAAAACAGCAGCATTGCCGTTGATATTCAGGCTATCCTTGCAGAGTTCGGCGTAACCGCAAGTGTAGGCAAACTTAACGGCTCCGTTACAACCGATAATGGATATTTGAAGACGGCAACCGCAACCGTTGGCGACGAAGGCAGCGAATGGCTTACCCTTTCACTTGTAGCCGGTACGGTAGAAGGCATAACGGCTTACACCGCCACATCATCTGAAGAAGTAGATGATGAAGACAAGGTAGAAGGCACTTTATACACAGCTGATTATATAGATATAAGCTTCTTATCTCAGCTGATAGAAGATGCAGGTAAGTTTGCATTATCAGGCATACAAAAAGATTCTTCCGAAAACGTAACGGGAATAGAGTATACGTTTACGTCAGATTCTGTTACATTTGATGTTGATTTAAGTAATGTTAGTTCAGCATTAAATTATGTTGCCAGCGTTTCTGTAACAATAGAAAATCTTGTAGTTACTGTAAGCTATGATTCAGAAGACGGTATTTGCATATCACTTGAAGGTGAATTGGTAGAGTCATATGTTAAAGTACTTGGAATTAATACTTGGACTGTGGCTAAAGGAATGAATGTAGGTTTAACCTATTATAATGGTTACATCACAATGCAAAGGGAAGATGATTATGGTAATGATATTTACAGAGTTATGACGCTTGACTACTTTGTGGATAACATGCTGGTAAGTGATTCACCTATACGCTGGTGGCTTGGCACAAGCGAAACTGTATGGGGCTGGATATTAAGCGCAACAGGTTCTTCTTCGTCAACTTCAACAACCGAACTTTATCTTTACGATACAGGCGAAACTGAAGAAACCATTACAGAAATTAATCTGCCCGATTATATCACAAGTATTCTTGTATATTTAATCAGCGGTGAAACTCTTACCTACAGCACCGATACAAGCGCGCTTTATTCATGGCTTGAAAATACCGCAGGCATATCTTCAGATTACTATGCGTTAAGCCTTAATATCAGCAACCTTACAAGCGGCATACTTAACACGCTTTATCTTGCTCTTACACATGACGACGATAATGGTATCGGCGATATATGGGTTTATTTAGACCTTTACGGTTATATTAAAACTTCTATAGGTCTTACCTATGATCCTGATACAGAGGCGGCAACCAACCATTATACGGCTATTGACGGCGACACCATTATAGGTAATTATGTTGCCGAAACCGATACCGACGGCTACGCTTACAGCTTTGGCATGTACAATTCAGAAGAAGACGAATACACTTCTACAGTATCATATGCAACCGTTTATGTAACCGTATATGATACCGACGGAGAAACCGTACTTGCAACATACAAAACCGAGTACGATGCTACCGCCTACACCTACGACTTGTCTTACCCTGAATATAAGGCTGATGACAGCAATTATATCGTAGCCTACTCAACCGAAAAAGACGGCGATGCACAGCAGTCTTACACGCTTGATAAAGAAATCTGCACTTATAACGCAGAAGACGGCACTTGGTCTGTAAGCTTCTATAAAGTGTACGTACCTGTTTACACGGTAACGGTAAACTACATTCTCAACTCAACCGAAGGAACCGATACCGTAACGCAGTCTTACGTAATTTTGCAGAGCAGCCAAATGCTTGATACGGCTATCTCTTACGACGGCTACACATTGTTGGGCATATATTCGGATGCGGCATGTTCTGAACCTTACGGCTACAGCACCGATACCGATTCTGGCAACATTGTTATAAGCGGCATTACAGATAACCTTACGCTGTACGCAAACTTTGTAAAGACAGAAGAAACAATCAACGGCGTAACATATACGTTCACGGCAACCACTTCCGGCGGTTACGACTATTACTATAATACAACGTCGTACACAATAGATATTAACAGCGTTGCCGAAACTGGCGGTTACTATTCAATAACCGGCTACGACGGCTCTTATACCGGCGATTGGCTTGTGTTTGAAAGTAGTATAAACGGCTTTGACGTTGTTGCCATAGGCGGCGAAGTATTCAGTATGGATGACAAAACTTATAGCTATATGCCCGCAAACTTTGTGGTACCTGAAACCGTTGTATTTGTATGGGCACGTGCATTCTATAAAAACACTTCAATAAGCAATGTAATATTCCTTGCAGATACTGTTTACTTCAGTAATGATACAACTGCAACAGCAGACGACACAAAAACAGGGTATGATAGATATGCTTTCAACTCTTGCGAATCAGATTTGAATGTTTATCTTAAGTATTGGTACGGCTTAGGTGAAACAAGTCAATATTGTAATGAAGTAGCATTGAATGTAAGTCGTAGTGGCAACAGTTGGACTGGTTATACTTATACGTGTGTAAGTTATGACACCACTAATTGGACATACTACGCATCAGTAACCACAGATACTTCTGAACTTACAAGTACGTTTACTTACACTGCAGACCAGGTAGTTTCTGATGTTTACGGCATTCTTCAAAGCTACAGCTATAACACGAAACTTTACGGTATTAACAGTGCTTACTTCTACACATCGTCGCTTGATTTAGCCAGCGAAATACAGTCAACCGTGCTTGCAAATATCAACGCTTATACGGCAACAAGCGAAGGCCCTTGTATCAACGCCTATGAAGTAGTAGTAACCATTGAAAATTACGTTATAACCGTAACCATATACGAAACTGGTAATACCTATTACGCAGTAACGGTAGATAGTATGCTTTATGATAAAACTGAAAACAAGTACGACACTTGGGCTTTAAGCTACTCAGAATACAGTACTACAACTGAAGGCGTAAGCATTACCTATACCTACGGTACAAATCCTGTAATAGTAGACTATGCTGGTACGGTAGAAGTTTATAACAACACGCTCTATGCAAATGGTGATGTAACCGTATCGGCAAACAACAGCGCTTACACGCTTGATAGCTATAGTTGCTCTGGTTATACTGTAACCCTTAACTGGAGCGAAGTTACATTTGATTATCCTGTAACTATTTATTCAGACGTTGCGTTTACCTTGGGAACAACTTCTGTAGCGGCAGGCAGCGAAACCACTATAGAGCTTGGCTCAGATAGTACCACACTTGACAGCTTAACGGTTACCGCACCCGATAGTTACCATTACTTCCTTGGTTGGGCATACGATAACAACGGCACGCTTACCTTTACAAGCGATATAACCACTTCAACCGATGTTACCTATTACGCAATCTGGGGTTACAATGCCAACGTAACGCTTACCGTAAGCAAAGCAACCAACGGAACAGATTTGCCTACCCCTACAGTAAGCAGTAGTTACAAAGCGCTTAACTGGTATACAGATAGCGGCTTTGCAAATGGCGTAAGCGCGCTTACAGCAAATGGCAGCAGTTGGTATACAGTTTATTATCTGCGGTTTACGTTAACAGTTGAGTTTACGTTCAGCGGTAGCAGTTCAAGTGTATATTTAAATAGTACCAGTAACACATTAAGTGGTACGTATACAACTTACACGCTTTCGTATACCGTTTACGATGGGTACTATGTATATGTATCTTACACATCGACTAGCCACAGCTATGGGTGGAATAGCACTTATTACTCCACAATAACAACCGTAGCGATATATACGGATTCAACTATGGCAACCTATGTAGAGGGAGATTATATTTACTTCTATAAAAATAACGGGCATAGAAGAATAACGCCTACTGCTTATGTAGGTAACTGGAGTTATACAAGTAAAGACCAGATTACAGAAAGCAATTACAGCAGTTGCACTACAAAGGCAACAGCAGACCAGAACTTATCAATAACGTATTTGTTCTAATCACCACCCATGCCGTCCCTGTAAGGACGAGCCGCCATTTCTTTAAACAGCACTAATGCGCTGTTTATGGCGGCGAGATGAGCAAGCACATATGCAAGTGCTTGCGGTGCCCGAAGCGGCTGATGCCCTTACAGCCGCTGAGACGGGGGACCGCTTGCGGTGGAAGGGTTTCAAACCGTAAAACAAAGTGAACCCTACAGGCGCTATGCGCCAGCTCCCCTAATAAGGGAGCCAAGGGCTGGACTACGTATTAACTTACCTTGCCTTCCCCTTTTATGGGGGAAGGTGCCCATCGGGCGGATGAGGGGATAATAACGTTAACCTTATTATAAACGCCCGAACACTCAATCGTCATCCTGAGCGTAGTCGAAGGATCCCGCGAGAGCGGCATCGAGCCGCGGCTCGCGACCGACCAATCACGGCGGCAGAAGCGTTGTTTAAAAATAATAACGTTTTATTTATAATGCGGTAAAAAGCATTGAATGGGCGGAAATGCTATTCGGGCGCGAGTACTCGCGAGATCCTTCGCTGTCGCTCAGGATGACGTACTTAGTAATCCGAATAGCAGAAGAATAAGGGAGCCAAGGGCTGGACTACGTATTTGCCCCCCCCCGTGGGGTAGAGAAGCGCATCACCACCCTTGCCTTCCCCCGTGTGGTAGAGTAGCACATTGCCACCCCTTGCCGTCCCTGTAAGGACGAGCCGCCATTTCTTTAAACAGCACTAATGCGCTGTTTATGGCGGCGAGATGAGCAAGCACATATGCAAGTGCTTGCGGTGCCCGAAGCGGCTGATGCCCTTACAGCCGCTGAGACGGGGGACCGCTTGCGGTGGAAGGGTTTCAAACCGCAAAACAATGTGAACCCTACAGGCGCTATGCGCCAGCTCCCCTAATAAGGGAGACAAGGGCTGGACTACGTATTAACTTACCTTGCTCCCCCCCCATAGAAGCAGGTAACCCCAACCCACAACCCAAACCAACACAATGCGGCGCTTCGCGCCGCATTGTTTTATCACCGCATTATCACCGCCCAGACAGTGCCATTTATTTGACTTGCAGCATATTTTGCGCTATAATTAGCTAAAACAAAAAAACTACAGGTAACTTTATGTATCCTTACGACTTACTGCCCGATTCAAGTATAGACATATACTTATACGGCATTTGCATGGCGGTCGGTATAATTTGCTGCTTTATCTTCCTTCTGTGGACGGCAAGCTACAAAAACTTTAACGAAAAGAGTACCGACATAATTCTTTTAATGGGAGTAGTGGCAACTGCAATAGGTATTCTGTTTGCAATGCTCTTCCAGTCGGTATATAACTATATAGATACCGGCAACTGGTCTTTCGGCTCAATGACCTTTATCGGCGGTCTTATCGGCGGTGTAGGCAGCTATCTTATATTTTACTTTGCCTACACAAGGCTTGTTGCGCCGCATGCAAAAGCAAAGTGGCTTAAAAATGATATGAACGCCACCCTTGCCGACGCCGTTCCCTTTATCCCCATAGGTATAACCATAGCTCACGCTTTCGGCAGATTAGGCTGCTTTTTTGCAGGCTGCTGCTACGGAGTAGAAACTGACGCATGGTACGGCATCAAGTTTGAAACTACCAGTACAACGGTAGTGCCCACCCAGCTGTTTGAATGTATATTCCTTGTGCTGCTTACGGTAGTAATGGCGCTGTTGTACTTTAAATTCCATTTCAACTGCAATTTCGGCGTATATTGCATTGCGTACGGCGTGTGGCGTTTTGTACTTGAATTTTGGCGTGGCGACAACCGCGGTACGTTTATCGGCAGTTTAAGCCCTTCGCAGTTCTGGTGCATAGTAATGGTGCTTTTGGGTATAGCATACTTCTTTGCTTATAAGTATATATTCAAAAAGTATATGAAGCACCCCGAAAACCAGCCGCCCGTTAACCCCAAAAAGGCAAAAAAGGCAAACTCAACCCCCGACGCCGAATAAATAACGTCAACTTTATTTTTTTGCCATTAATATAAATTATTAGCAATAGCCCCCGAAGCGCTGCTTCGGGGTTTTTAGTGCCGTAAAAACAAAATTAAGGTATAAACAACTTTTACCTTCACATACTTTTCTTGTAAAAAACTTTACAGGAGATTATATGAAAGCTACAGGAATAGTAAGAAGGATAGATGAATTGGGCAGGGTAGTAATACCAAAAGAAATACGCAGTACCCTGCGGTTAAAATCGGGCGACCCGTTAGAAATATTTACCGACCGCGACGAGCTGATGTTAAAAAAGTATTCACCCATTGCTTCATTAGAAAAATTTTCAGAAGGAACGGCAAAAAGCTTAAACGACTTATCGGGGCACCTTGCCCTTGTGTGCGATACCGACGGCGTGCTCTATGCCGCAGGGGCGGGCAAGCGCGATGTTTCGGGTAAAAACCTTTCTGCGGATATGGATAAAATTCTTGCAGGCAGGCGCAGTTACATTGCCAACCTTGCCGAAGGCGGAGACGTAGTTCCCATAGTGGAAGGGGCAGAAAATTCCATTACGGCTCAGATAATAGTTCCCATCGTGGCGGGCGGCGACTGCCTTGGTGCGGTAGCTCTGGTATCTAACGAACAGGGCGCTAAAATAGAAGCCGGTGCCGTAAAACTTGCACAGCTGTCGGCAACAATTCTTGCCAACCAGTTTGAATAAATGGGTGCTGCCGTAAAAGGTAAAAAAGGTAATTGCCCCCGTACTATGGCTGAATTAACGGCAAAAAAGCAGTCTTATTTAACAGGTGCCGCCATAATATCTGCAGGCGGTTTTATATCTAAGGTGCTCGGTGCACTCTACCGCATACCTTTAACAAATGTATTGGGCAGCCACGGTATGGGTATTTACCAGATGGTATACCCGTTATACTGCATCCTTTTAACGGTTTCCGCTTCTGGCATTCCCGCGGGCATATCCCGCCTTATCTCATCGGGCAGCAGCGGTGCAGAAAAGGGGGCGCTTAAACTTTACTTTGTAATAGGTTTTATCGGCTCGCTCTTGATGTTTGCAGCGGCAAAGCCCCTTGCTGCGGCGCAGGGCGAAGGTGCGGTAGAAGTTTGCTGTAAAATTCTTTCCCCCGCAGTATTTTTTGTGTCGCTCATGTCCGTCATCCGCGGATATTTCCAGGGCAAGGGTAACATGCTGCCCACCGCCTTAACCGAAGTTTCTGAACAGCTGATAAAGGTCATTTTCGGCTGTATGCTTGCATACGTAAACAGGCATAACCTTACGGCTGCGGTAGCATCTACTCTGTTCGCCGTAACGGTAAGCGAAGCGCTCTCTCTTTTTCTTGCGTTTGCTTTTTACCGCAGCGAAGGGGGAACAAAGCCGCTGTATAAACTTAAGGCGGTAAGTTACAAAAACATACTTGCATATACCGTGCCGCTTGCGCTTACAGCCGTAGCCCTGCCGCTAAGCCAGCTTGCCGAAAGTATTATTGCGGTAAATTTTTTGCGTGCAACTGCTGCCGACGCAACTTCGCTATACGGCATTTATTCAGGCTGTGCGGTTACGATAGTAAACTTACCCGTTTCGGTAACATACGGTCTGGCGGCGGCAAGCGTTCCGCAGATTTCGCCGCTTGCTGCAAACGGGAATATGGCGGAAGCAAAGCGAAAAGCTTACAAATGTATATTAATTACCCTGGCAATAGCCCTGCCTGCCGCTGCGGCACTGTTTATTTTTGCACCCCTTGCGGCGGATATAATATTCCGTTCGCTCGGCAAACAGCAGGGTAAGCTGCTGGTAAAGCTTGTTCGCATCACCGCTGTAAATGCTGTTACGCTCTCTCTGGTGCAAACGTCTTCTGCCTGTTTAACGTCTTTGGGCAGCCCTGCTAAGCCCGCAATCACCCAGTGGGCTACAGGCATACTGCGCGTTGCGCTTGCCGCCGTGCTTATAAAGTTTACCGCCCTTTCGGTAACTTCTTTGGCTGTTGCCGCAGATTGCGCTTATTTGGTTGCAGTTTTGCTCAATTTCTGTTATATTAAAAGGGCAGGAGGTGGCAAATGCAAATCACGTTAATTGGTCTTGGTTTAAATGAAGGGGAACTTAGCGGCAGTGCAAAAGCGGCATTGTCTCAGGGGGCAAAAATTTTTGCCCGTACGGCGCAGTCGCCGTCTTACCGTTCGCTTGGCGGGTACGACGTCCAGCCGCTTGACGAGCTTTTTACTTCAAGCCGAAATTTTGATACTCTCAACAAAAAGCTTGCGGATACGGTAATAAAGCAGTCTAAGCTTACAGACGTAATCTACTGTGTAGACGGCGCCGTATGCGAAGACAACGCATGTAAAATAATTTTATCCCGCAAGAAGGATGTAAAGGTAATAGAAGGTCCTTCCAAAACTTCTTATGCGGTAAACCTTGCAGGTATAAAAACTACCTGCGTGTCAGGCGTTTCGGCTTACGATATAAAAAATTTAAAGCCGTCGCCCGCCGCAGTAGTTTACGATATAGACTGCTATTACATCGCTTCAGAAGTAAAAATAGCTTTATCCGATTTATATGGCGAAGAAGCGGACTGTACCTTTATCTGCGGCGGTAAAGCCGTTAAAATAAAAATTTATGAGATAGACAGGCAAAAAGATTATAATATGACCTGCGCCGTAGCGGTAGAAGAGAGTGATTTTCTTGTAAAGGACAGGTACGACTATAACGACGTGCTGAACATTGTCCGCGTGCTGCGCGCCCCCGGCGGCTGCCCGTGGGACAGGGCGCAGACTAACGAAAGTATACGCCAGAATATGATAGAAGAAGCCTACGAACTTGTAGACGCTATTAATAAAAACGACGACGATATGCTTTGGGAAGAAACGGGCGACGTCCTTCTGCAGGCTGCCTTCCACACCGTTCTTAAGGAAGAGCAGGGCGCCTTCACTTCGCAGGACGTAACAACGCGGCTGGTAAAAAAATTGATTTTCCGCCATTCTCACATATTCGGCAAAGACAAGGCTGCAGACGAAAATTCCGCCCTTGGCGTTTGGGATAAAAATAAAGAGATAGAAAAAAAGCACTCTACATACGGCGAATCGGTGGCAGCCGTACCCGACAATTTCCCTGCGTGCATGCGTGCGCAAAAGGTGCAAAAGCGTGCTTCCAAAGCGGGGTTAGATTATCTTTCGGCAATGTCCGCCGCCGATAAACTTACCGAAGATACCGACAGCTGTATAAACGCTCTATTAGACGGTAAAGAAGATCTGGCTAAAAAGCTCTGCGGCGATATGCTTTTTGACGCAGTGTCCGTATGCCGCCTTGCTGGTGCCGACAGCGAGCAGGCGTTAACCGAGCGCACTGCAGAATTTGCAGAACTGTTTATAAAGGCAGAAGAGATAGCTCTGTCAGAAGGTAAAAATGTAAAAGACTTCGGCGAATTAGAGTGGAACTGGTATCTGTTAAGGGCAAAAAATGCAATTAAAGAGCATTGATATAAACGGCTTACATACTCCCAACAATGTGTTTTTGGCGCCCCTTGCGGGCTATACAAACGCAGTGTTCCGCAAAATGTGTTACGATTTAGGCGCCGGTTTAACGTTTACCGAAATGGTAAGCGCCAAAGGGCTTTGCTACAAAAGTGAAGCTTCTGCCGATCTATTGTATGTAGGTAAAGATTACAGCGGCATAAAGGCGTGCCAGCTGTTCGGCGGCGAGCCGGAATATATCAAAATGGCGGTACTCAGCGAACATATTGCGCCGTTTGATTTGGTAGATTTAAATATGGGCTGCCCCGTTCCAAAAATTTTCAACAACGGCGAAGGCAGCGCGCTGCTTGCCGATTTTAACCGTGCAAGTAAAATTATTAAAGCTGCCAAAGCGGGCGGCAAGCGTGTAAGCGTAAAATTCCGTATAGGCATTAAAGAAGGGGATTTTGTTGCAAAAGATTTTGCAAAAATGTGTGAAGACAGCGGTGCAGATATGCTTACCGTGCACGGCAGAACGCGCGATAAAATGTATGCAGGCGAAGTAAACTATAGCCAGATAGCGGCGGTAAAAAATGCGGTAAGCATCCCCGTTATAGCAAACGGCGGTGTCTTTTCAGACGGCGATGCGGTAAATTTAATTGATAAAACGGGTGCCGACGGCGTTGCTCTTGCAAGGGGTGCAATGTACGCCCCGTGGCTGTTCTGCGAAATTACAGGTACCCCCGTGCCCGACAAAAAGCAGCTTATATTAAATCAGATAAAAGATACAAATGCCGTCTACGGCGAGCGGTTCTGCCTTGTGTTTATGCGTAAGATGGTTGCGTTTTACACAAAGGGCAGCAGAAATTCATCTGCACTGCGCACCGCGCTGTTTAACTGCGGCAGCGTAAATCAGCTTGTCGCAATGGTAAACGAAATAAACTGGCAATAAAAAAAGCGGACATCTCCGCTTTTTTTGCTGTATTATCGATTGTCATTCATGGCGTAAGTTAAGAATCGCATAAAAGTAGTAGTAGGTATAAGCAACTATCGATGCTTTGGTAAAATTTGCGCCGAAGGGAAGGAGATTTCTCGGTTACGCTACGCTTCACGGCTCGTCCCGATGTAGGGAAGGCAAGAAGAGTGTCTTTACTTACTTTTTTTATAGAAACGGTTGACCAAGCTGGTCATTGCGAGCGTAGTGTAACGTAAGCGTGGCAATATCTGCGCCATATAATCTTAAACCTTTTACAATAAGGTGCGCAGAGTGTCGCTTCGCTCGCGCGCCCGAACGGGCGGCAGTAGCGTAATTCCGTCAGTTCAATGCTTTTTACCGCATTATAAATAACATAATCACATTATAAATTTCCTTACAGCCTTTGAGACGGGGGACCGCTTGCGGTGGAAGGGTTTGTACCTATTACTATCACATTACAGGGTACCCGTCATCATCATAATGCCAGCAGCCCGATTCTTCCGTTTCACTGTAGTAAATAACTGTTACGCCTGAAAAATCAGTTTCAATATCATTGGATAAAAAAGTTGTCCATTCAGCTTCAGTTGTACCCATAAAGTAGACAATTCCGCTGTACGTTCCGCCAAGGATATTTTTACCTACTTCTTCAAGGGTAGATGGTAATACAATATATTCAAAATCATTAAAATAAGTAGTTATATAAATGCGGAAAGCCTGTTCGCCTATAGAAGTACAGATGCTTCCCTTTTCAAAAATAACAGCTCTGATTTTTGGATTGTAATTATTAGTACAGTTGAATAGTTGTGCAGGTATTACTTGTACATTTGCTGAAATAATTATTGTGAGTCCTTCATTATCTGCTTTTGAGCTGGCGCCTGCCCTGTAAAATGTATCTTTGCTATTTTCCACTTCAGCGTTTGTAGCTTCATAATATACAATTTCTAATGCTTTACAGTCATAAAACGCGTAAGTACAAAGCGTAACAAGATTCTCTGGTATATTAACTATAGTTAAAGCTGTGCAACCGTAAAAAGCACTGTCGCCGATAACTTCAATCAGCCTGCCGATTTCAACTTTAGTTATTGTTGTGTTGCTCTTAAAGGCTTCGTCTGCAATCTCCTTTACAGGCAAATTATTGTAGTAGGAAGGTATATAAACTTCCGTAACGCTGCTGCTTAAACCTGTAACAATATAATAATCTTCACTGTCAGAAAGATCAAATTCAAGTCCATTTGTATACTCACAGTTTTTATTGTCTTCGCGGTAGCTGTAACCGCACACGTTGCAAACGTAATCTGTGTAGCCGCCGTCTACCTTTCTGGCGTAAGAGCCGCTTTCGCCGCTTTCAGATTTATGTTCCGCCGCAGCAATATCCACGGTTTTTGTATCAGTATAGCTATCGCCGTCAAAGGTGGCAGTGGCGGTGTACACCGTCTGCCCGCCTTCGGTACAGTTGGTCAATGTTGTTTCGCTTGTAACCGTAGCGTCAACAATCTGTATGTCGCTGCAATTATCGCATGTAAATGCGGCGGTAGCAGAATAATCTTCTTCCCACGTCCATACAGGGTCGCCGTAAGAATGTCCCGTCGCATTTTCTGTAATAACAAAATCATTATCTGTATAGGTTTCACTTTCAAACGTAACAGTGGCGGTATATTTCGTTCCGCCGTCTTCGGTGCATGTTGCGGCGATATTTTCGCTTGTAATTACTGCTGTTTCTTCGTGTTCGTTGTGGCATACTGTACACTCAAATATTGCGGTAGCAGCAGAGTAATCGCTTTCCCATTGCCATTCGGCAAAGGCATAGGTATGAGCAATAACGGCTATTTCTTCTGTCTTTATGTCTGTGTATTCTGTGTCGCCTATGGCTGCAGTTGCGGTGTACTCGGTTTTCCCGACCGCGGTGCAAGTGGCGGCAGTTGTTTCGCTTGTTATTTCGGCAGTAATTTCTTGTTCATTGCCGCATATTGTGCACTCAAATGTTGCGGTAGCGGCAGTATAGCCGTCCCAGTTCCATGTGGGTGAGTCGCCGTATGTGTGCCCCGTTGCGGGCAGTGTAACAGTGGTGCTTGTAGAATACGGCATACCTTCAAAGGTAGTTGCGGCGGTGTAAACTGTATAGCCGTCTTCGGTGCACGTTGCAGCGGTCGTTTCGGCTGTTACGTTCACTTCGGGAGCCTGTTCATCGCCGCATACTGTGCAGGTAAAAGTAACGGTGGCGGTAGTATAGTCGCTTGCCCATTGCCACGTCGGGCTGCCGTAAACGTGCTCCGCACCGCTTATTTCGCTATAACTAATATTCAGCTCTGTCAAAACAGACTGCAAGTTTTCTTTTGCAGACGAATAGGTAATACCGTTATAACAAAAGGTAAAATCATTACCGTTGTGTGTAAGCGTGCTTATCGTGCAGCCGCTGTAATAATTTATAGTATTACCGCTTTTATTTAGCGATAATTCGCTGATATTGCCGTACAAATTGAGCGTTGTACTTTCAGAGAGTAAATAAAAAAAGCCCGCACTGCCGTAACAATTAATTACGCAGTCGGGCGCGTCAACGCTCACCGTACATCCGTCTTGGGTGTACAACCATATTTCACAGTTTTGCAGATTACTTATTTCAACCGTCTGGTCAAGGCTGTAAACGCAAAAGGCGTTTATTCCGTTTTCTGCAGCGCTTTCGTAGTTACTTAAGCCGATGGCACAAACGTCATCACTTTCATTAACATTGCCGTAGGCAACGGAAGAAAAGTCTTCTTCGTATATAACAAATAAATTTGTGTTTAAATTATATGCAAGCGAATAGCCGCTGTAAGCAAGTTCCAGATCGTCGGCGTCGTACCCTTCGCCAAGCAGAAAGGTTATGGAATCTGCTACGTTATCGTAATCTTCTGCAATAAGCAGAGCGTTAAAATTTTTAACCAGCTGGGTGTCTGCAGTTTTGTCTGCCTTGTTGTAAAGGGAGTAGAACGTGGGGATGATAATTGCGGCAAGAACGGCAATTACACCTATTACTATGGCGAGTTCAACTATGGTAAATGCTCTTTTCAGCTTAGCGCCAAAGTAAGCCATAATCTTCCCTCCCCGTACAATTTAAACTATAATTATTTTAATATTTAACAACCTTTAAAGTCAAATAAATATTGCCATTTTTTATAAATATTTTTAAAATTTTTTTTATTTGAGCAGTAAAAAAGGCAAACACTGTGCAAAGTGCCTGCCCTGTGGCGGAGAGAGAGGGATTCGAACCCCCGGAAGCTTTCACTTCAACGGTTTTCAAGACCGCCGCATTCGACCGCTCTGCCATCT
>JAJQDC010000055.1:23933-48098 GCA_021202395.1 Clostridia bacterium
CTCCAAATATAATTGTATTAAATTTTGTCTTAAAAACCGTTACACGGTTTGACGCGATAGCGCCTTACGGCGAACAATCGCTATTCCGTCGCTTACGCTCCTTACAAGCTCGCCACTATTCGACCGCTCTGCCATCTCTCCAAATATAATTGTATTAAATTTTGTCTTAAAAACCGTTACACGGTTTGACGCAATTGCGCCTTACGGCGAACAATCGCTATTCCGTCGCTTACGCTCCTTACAAGACCGCCGCATTCGACCGCTCTGCCATCTCTCCATAAGGTTATTTACGTAACCAACATTGATTATTTTAACAAATTAGTTTTAGTATGTCAATCAATTTTGCTAACAAATAGGTAAGCAATTATATTGTATTTTTTATTTCCGTTATCGGCAAAAAATGTAATATTTTTATTTTAGCAGGTATATAATTTAGCCGTTATCGGCAAAATAAAAAGTTTTTTCTGTTTTATTTATTGATTTTTTGCCGATAATATGTTATAATGTTGCAAAAGGAAATGGTAAACATGAAGTATTTATCTGTGGCAGATATTGCTAAAAAATGGAATATGTCAGAAAGGAGCGTAAGAAATTACTGCGCAAACGGCAGGATAAACGGTGCTTTTATCACCGGTAAAACGTGGAATATTCCCGAAGATGCTGTAAAACCGCAAAGAACCAATAAGCATGAAGATAGCTTAACTTTACTTGCCGTTTTAGACAGAGAGCGCAAAACGGCACTAAGCGGCGGTATTTACCATAAAGTGCAGATAGAACTTACCTATAACTCTAACCATATAGAAGGCAGCAGGCTTACCCACGACCAGACGCGCTATATATTTGAAACAAATACAATAGGTATTACCGAAAGCGGTGTAAATGTAGATGACGTTATAGAAACTACAAACCATTTCAGATGTATAGATTTTTGTATAGAAAATGCTAAAAAGGTTCTTTCAGAAGCGTTTATAAAGGAACTGCACCGTATATTAAAGAACGGTACAAGCGACAGCCGTAAATCTTGGTTCCGTGTGGGTGATTATAAAAAACTACCAAATGAAGTCGGCGGCTACGGTACGGCGCAGCCGGAAAACGTGCACGAAGAAATTTCTGAACTGATAAAAAATTATAACGGTCTTAAAAATGTTACGTTAAACGATATTATAGCTTTTCATGTTGCGTTTGAACGTATACATCCGTTTCAGGATGGTAATGGCAGGGTGGGCAGGCTTATTATGTTTAAAGAGTGCTTAAAACATAATATTGTACCGTTTATTATAGACGAATACCATAAAATGTTTTATTACCGCGGTATACGTGAATGGAATAACGAAAAGGGCTTTTTAACAGAAACATGTCTTTCGGCGCAAGACCAATTCAAAAAGTATTTAGACTATTTTAAAGTTCCCTATAAAGATTGAATATTATAATTAAAATTCTCAACTTTAGTTGTAAAAATAAAAAAGTACCCTTGCTGGTTCAGTAAGGATACTTTTTTACATTATAGTACAAATTTATTCAATCACGATTCCGTCAGAAGCTTTGTCTTTTATTCGGCAGGAGTAAAACTCTTTAAGCCCCTTAACAAGCTCTTTATAATCAACCTTGCACGCCGTCTCTATGCAAGAGTGCATTGCCAGCTGAGGTATGCCGATATCCACGCTGCGCACCGAAACCTGTGTAGAGCTTGTTGTGCCCAACGTTCCGCCGCACGGCAGGTCAGACCGCATAAAAAAGTCCTGGTACCTTGCCCCTGCACGGTCAAATATATTTTTGATTACGGCAGAAGAAAGTGCGTCGGTAGTGTAATTCTGCCCTGCGTGGTGCTTTATCGCAATACCGCCGCCAAGCAGTGTCTTGTTTGTCGGGTCAGAAAGTTCGGGGTGGTTGGGGTGAAGAGCGTGTGCATTGTCGCAGGAGACCATAAAAGAATCTGCAAGCGCCGCTCTCATATTGCCGTTTAAACTGCCGTTAATTTCTTTAAGTACGCTGTAAAGGAAGGTGGAACCCGCACCCTGTTTGGTGATGCTGCCAACTTCTTCATCATTGGCAATGTAAGCTACAGCGGTAGCTTTGGGTTTTGCCGCAGACAGCGCCACAATTGAAGCATATACGCTTGTAAGGTTGTCTATCCTGGGCGAGCAGAACAGATTGCCGCCGTAGCCGCAGTCAAAAGGCTTCTGGTCAGATACGGCGTACAAATCCCAGTCGGCAATTTTGTTGCCGTCGGCAAATTCTTTAAGTTCCTTTTCTAACCCGCCGATGCAGTTAAGCCCTTCAAGCAGGCACATATCCGTCTGCGGGTTAAGCTTTATGCCGTCGTTTACCGACCTGTTAAAGTGAATGGCAACAGAAGGTATTACAAAATTTTTCTTTGATATAAAAGTTTTGCATACAAGTTTGTCGCCGTCGTCTATTGCAACCCGCCCGGCAATTGTAAGGGGGGTATCTAAAAAGCTGTAGTTGATTGCGCCGCCATACCGCTCCATGCTCAGTTTGCAGTAGTTTTCTACATTTATTTCGGGGTTATACTTTATTTTAAAGCAGGGTGAGTCGCCGTGCGACGCCACTATGTTAAAGCCGTCTTCGCTTCCGCATACAAACGCTACCACGGCAGAGCCGTCCCGCACAACAAAGTACTTTTGTCCCGGTACTATGTTCCAGCTATCGCTTTCTTCAAGCTTAATAAAACCGTTTTTAGTAAGGTAATCGGCAGCATTTTCCGCCGTATGGTAAGCCGTTTTAGAGTTGTCAATAAATTTAAAAAGTTCGTTCATAGCCGCTCCCTTATTCACCTAATTAATTATATATGCTTTTTAATTTAAGTCAAGCAAAACTTTAGGTTTGCTTTCTGTAATAATTTTAAAATGATTTATAAAATAATTTTTTGTAAAATGTTGATATTTATTTTAAAGTGTGATAAACTGAAAGTGCTCCACAACCGAATATTTTTTACTGTAACGGACAACACTGGTAGCAGTGTGTCCTTTTCCCGTTACAGTAAACGGTTGTGGAGCAAGACAATTAAGGGACACATAAGCCTACGGGGCGTTCTCTTAATTGGAACGCTCTTTTTTTATTTTATTTTTTTGGAGGCTCCAGATGAAAATCAAGTACGTAAGAATTTTGCAGATTGCGCTTTTTTTATTGGCGGCAGTTTGTATTGCGATTCTTTTTGCTGGTTGCGACAGTGAACATTCCCATACGTGGGATAATGGTGCATCTGATTGGGTAACTTATGACGAAACGTATCATATGCAAGAATGTGATTGTGGTGAAGTGAACTACGAAGCGCATTCATGGGATAATGGTGTAGTAACAGCCGAAGCTACCCATCTGCAAACTGGCGTTATGACTTATACTTGCACAGTATGCGGCGAAACCAAGACAGAAACTATCGCAAAGATAACGGAACACACTTATTCCGACTGGAAGACTAGCGACGAAGCTTATCACCAAAAGGTATGCGAGTGCGGCGATATACAGTATGAAGAGCATATCTGGAACAGCGGCGTAGTAACAACCGAAGCGACGCATACACAGACGGGCGTTATGACTTACACATGCACAGTATGCGGCGAAACTAAGACAGAAACTATAGCCAAGACTACAGAACACTCTTATTCCGACTGGAAGACTTGCGACGAAACAAACCATCAAAAAGTATGCGAATGCGGTGATGTACAGTATGAAGCGCATTCATGGGATAATGGTGTAGTAACAGCCGAAGCAACTCATTTGCAAACTGGCGTTATGACTTACACATGCACAGTATGCGGCGAAACCAAGACAGAAACTATCGCAAAGACTACGGAACATACTTATTCAGACTGGAAGACTTGCGACGAAACAAACCATCAAAAAGTATGCGAATGCGGTGATATTCAGTATGAAGAACATTCTTTAGTTTATGGTACTTGTGAAGTATGTGGTTACGTAGACGAAAGTTACATACCTGATACGTCTTACTTTGTAGGAAACGTTTTTCAGATAGTAGTTTTAGATTTGGGTAAACAGGCTATTGCGTTAGGTACAGGTTTTGTAATTAATGAAGAAGGTTATTTTATTACTAATAGCCATGTAATGGAAGACGCTTACTATGCCTACGCCCTATTTGAAATAGTGAATATGGCTGAAGGTGAATCTTTTACCAAGTTAGAGATCAATTTAGGCGGCTATAACAATGCGGACAAAGATATTTTCGTAGGTAAAATAGAAAATTATAGTTCCATATCGGCCTATTACAACGACATAAAAATTGCAACTGAATACGAAGTAGGCGAAACAACTTATTCCGTAGGTTATCCCAGCGGCACCGCTTATATGCAGGTAAATAAAGGTGTGGTACAAGATAAATACACTTATATATATGATAAGCTGAACGGTGTAGAGTACGTTGTTTCAACAAGCTATATTATGTTTGGCAGCAGCGGCGGAATTCTTTTAAACGGTAATTTAGAAATTATCGGAATGACAACTCTTGTAGAGTTAGACGATAACGACGAATTTGTTTACAGCTATGCGATTTCGGCTTTAAACTTTTCAAATCACGTAACCAACGCCGCAACGTACGATTACACAAACCTTGCCCGTTTTTTGCACCCTGAATACACCGAATACATAGACTTTTTTGAAGCAATAAGCGAAGACGAAAATGCTTATTATTATTTGGACGAATATGGAATTGTTTATTATTATTTCGTCTTTACTGGCGAGGGAACAAATAGTAGTGGCTATGGTTATACGTATACGGAATTTATTGAATTCAGTTCGTATTTTTCAATTGTTTATTGAATATTATTGGGATAATGGAGATTATCGATTAGAAGGGCTTTGGGGAAATTGGTCAACAAGTTTGAATTTCAATTCATTTATGTTCTATATGGATTATATTTATTCCGATGAAAGCTATTTTACCGTATATTCGTCAAATATTAATTATTCGGAGAACAAGGACTTAACCCTTTTAAACTATGAGACAACGAGTTCTGATTCGTATACCATTTCAGAAACTGATATAACGTATTTTAAAGGTCAATTTAACTCAATGTACGAAGGTTTAGTTTCTTATTGGGAAATGTATTCCACTTAATCAAAAAAAAGCTGCCGCTGCCTGCGGCAGCTTTTTACTATAACTTAAAATTTAATTGTAAGGCGTAAAAAATTATGCTATAATGCCCGTATGAAACTTTACGTTCCCGTTGCGTTCGGTCTGGAAGCAGTGGTTAAAAGACAACTCAATAAACTCGGTTACCCCGATTGCCCAGCAGCAAACGGCAGAATAGCGGTAGAAGGCGGCTGGCAAGACGTTGCCCGCATTAATATGTTTATCCGTAGCGGAGAGCGCGTTCTTGCCGAAGTCGGCTCCTTTAAGGCTTGTACCTTTGACGAGCTTTACGGCGGCTTCTACTCTATCCCTTGGGAAGAATACCTTGACGCCCACTCGCTTATTTTAATGGACGGCAAATGCGTAAAAAGCACACTGGGCGCAATTAAAGCCTGCGGCTCTGTAGCTAAAAAGGCTATAATAAACAGGCTTATCCAAAAAAAGCGTTTAAAGATAAACTCTTTAGACGAACATGGTGCCCGCACGATAGTCGGCTTTTCTATCTATGAAAATCAGGTAAGCGTAACTCTGGATACATCGGGCGACGGCTTGCACAAGCGCGGGTACCGCAGCCTTGCCTACACCGCACCTTTAAAAGAAACGCTTGTAGCTGCACTTATTGATATGACTTACTATTTCCCTGATAAGGTGTTTGCCGACCCGTTCTGCGGCAGCGGCACCCTGCCAATAGAAACCGCCATAAAGGCTTTGAATATTGCACCCGGCAAATGGCGGCATTTTGACTACCAGAACTGGAAATTTGTTCCCGGTGGCGTTTATTCCGTTGCCAAAGAAGAAGCTGAAGATACAGAAAATCTCTCTCAGCACGTAGAAATTTACGGTTTGGATATAAACCCCGAAGCAGTGTCAATAGCAAAGTACCACGCAAAACGTGCCGGGGTAGAAGATAAAATTACCTTTAAGGCTGCCGATATGCGCACATTCAATTCTGATGCAAGCAGGGGAGTAATGGTGTGCAACCCGCCGTACGGCGAACGGCTTGAATCGGAAGATGAAGTTAAGGCATTATATAAAGATTTAGCTATTATGTATAAATCTCTGCCCGACTGGAATCTGTATGTTTTAAGCGGCTATCCGTCGTTTGAACGTGCTTTCGGCAGGCGTGCAGATAAAGTTAAAAAGCTTTACAACGCCAACATAGAGTGCGGCTATTACAGTTATTTAAGCACAAAACCAAGTAAATAAATTAGCAACACACCTTGCCTTCCCCCTGCGGGGGAAGGTGGCGGCGTAGCCGACGGATGAGGGGATAATAACGTTAACCTTATTATAAACGGCAGTAACCTATACGTCATTGCGAGCGGGCTCTACCGCGTGGCAATCCAGCCAGAACTGGCGAACAGCAGACTACGGCGGCAATTCAGCTGTTTAAAAATAATAACGTTTTTTTATAAATGCGGTAAAAAGCATCTGCAACATACGTTGCACTAAAGCAGAGCTGAGAAGGGCAGGAGATTTCTCCATTTTGCTACGCTCCAGTCGAAATGACAGCCCTGCGTGGCTGTACAGGCGGTGTTCCGCCTGTCATTCAGAGCAAATCGAAGAATCGTATAAAAGTGGTGTGGTAATTGTGCTACGATTGCTGGTATGGGAAGCATCATCTGCATACTATTTGTCCTTATCTACGCAAAATAAGTAACCGCGCCGCGGAAAACTGCGTACGCAATGCTTTTTCTGTAATCTTCGTTGTTGAGCAAACCGTCGTCTTCTTTATTGGATAAAAAACCGCACTCAACTATTACCGAAGGGCTTTCGGTGCACTGCAGCATATAGTAATCACCCGCTAAAACGTCAGTTTCACGCACACACTCGTCCATAACGTCTATACTGTTTTTAATGCTCTCTGCAAGCAGCTTCCCGCTCTCGCTGTCGGGGTTGTAATATATCTGGGATCCCCGCCTTGAACTTTGCGGGCTGTAATTCTGGTGTACCGAAATTACCATATCGGCACCGCATTCTTCAATAATCTCTTTCCGCTTTTGCATATCTCTTTTTTTAAAGCCCTTAACGGGCAAACCGTACAGCCCTGCCTGCGTCTTTCTTGTCATAACGGCGTTAAACCCTGCGTCGGCAAAATAACCTTTAAGGTAAATCGCTATTGCAAGGTTAATGTCGCTTTCTTTGGTCTTGCTTGCCGTACCGTAAATTCCTGCGTCTATCCCGCCGTGCCCCGCGTCAATAACTATAGTAGGGGTATAAGCAGCCTGTGCTTTGGCAACTTTACCGCAAATTCCGCCTGCGGCGGCGCAAAGCGCCGCAAGGCAGGCGGCAAATATAAATACACTCTTTTTTAATACAAACATTTTCACGCTATATACTACTGTTTGTTTGATTTTTTTATGCCTTGGTGTTATAATTATACTGAATTATAATAGGGTGATTATGTTTGAAAATACACAGCCGCTCTCCGCGCAGGAAGCGCGCAATATAAATCCCGTAGTGCTTGCGTACGTCGGCGACGCCGTATACTCGCTGTATGTAAGGGAAAATCTGGTAAAGAGCACCGACTTCAAAACGGGGCAGCTGCAAAAACTGTCGTCGGGCATTGTGTCCGCACACGGGCAGAGCGAACTGCTTGAAAGGCTTTTGCCCCTTTTTACCGAAGAAGAAGGCGATATATTCCGCCGCGGGCGCAACGCAAAAAAGGGTACTAAATCTAAAAACGCCAGCGTGGGCGAATACAACCGCTCTACTGGTTTTGAAGCCGTACTCGGATACTTGTACCTTACGGGCAACTGTAAAAGGATAGAATTTTTATTAAAGGAAGAATATGAAGACAGAAGGTAGGAATGCCGTTTTAGAACTTTTACGTTCAGAAAAACCTGTAGAAAAAATAATAATGGAAAAAGACCCCCAGGGTTCGTTAAAGCTCATCTATTCCATGGCAAGGGAAATGGGCGTACCCGTCCGTTTTGAAGATAAAACTGCGTTAGACAGGCAAAGCGTAACGGGGCGGCACCAGGGTGTAATAGCATTTTCTGCCGACTACGAATATTGCGATCTGCAGGATATAATGCAAAGCAAAAGCCCAGGCGGCGGCTTTGTGATCCTTTGCGACGGCATAGAAGACGTTCATAACCTTGGTTCAATAATAAGGGTGGCGGAATGTGCCGGTGCCGACGGGGTGGTAATACCTTCAATAAAGTCGGCTTCGGTTACCGAAGCGGTAATACGCATATCGGCGGGTGCGGCTAACCACGTAAAGGTAGCCAAAGTACCGTCGCTCAATTACGCGATAGAAATTTTACAAAAAGGCGGCTATTGGGTTTATGCCCTTGAAGCTGACGGAGAAGATATTTATAAACAAGATTTTACGGGCAACGTTGCGCTTGTTATCGGCGGCGAAGACAGCGGCGTAAAGCGGCTCACCCGCGAACGGTGCGACAAAGTGGTATCCATTCCCCTGATGGGCAAGGTAAATTCCCTTAACGCAAGCGTGGCTTGCGGCATAGCTGCATACGAAGTGGTACGATGCAGACGCAGCTGACAGATGAAGAACTTGCCCTTGCCGCACAAAACGGCGACAAGTCGGCGGTAGAAGTTCTTCTTAAAAGGTATAAAAACGTAGTGCTTTCGGTAGCCCGCGGTTTCTTTTTGTCGGGCGGCGAAACAGAAGATCTTGTGCAGGAAGGCATGTGCGGGCTGTATTCGGCTATAGTAAACTACTCTTCGGGCAAGTCTGGCTTTTCTACATATGCTGCCCACTGCATACGCAACCGCATTATAGATGCGGTAAAGGTCTCTTCGGGGCCGAAAAACTGCGCTTTAAATAACTTTGTGCCGATAGTGGAAGCGGGCGAAGAGCTCTGCGGTGAAGAAAAGAACCCCGAAGACGAAATAATCAAGCGGGAAAACCGCAAAGAGTTTTTACAAAAGATAAGCAAGACATTGTCGTCTTTTGAATTTAAAGTAACCGTTATGTATATGGACGGGCTTACAATGGCGCAGATAGCGTCTTCTGTAGGCAAGCCCGTAAAAAGCATAGATAACGCACTGCAGCGCGCAAAGCGCAAACTGCAAAAGGTGCTTGACTAATCGGGTATTCTTTTGCTTTAAAGGAGGTCAAATGGCATATTTGGCGTTTTACCGTATGTTCCGCCCCGACACTTTAGATAAAGTTGTCCGTCAGGAGCACATAGTAAAAATTCTTAAAAACCAGATAGAAAGCGGTAAAATCGGGCACGCATATCTGTTTTGCGGTCCGCGCGGTACGGGTAAAACGTCCGTAGCCAAGATATTTGCCCGTGCAATAAACTGCGAACATCCCGTAAACGGTTCGCCCTGCGGCAAGTGTGCCGTGTGCAAAGCTATAGGCAGCGGCAGCAATCTTGACATTTCAGAAATAGACGCAGCTTCCAATAACGGCGTAGACGAAATGAGAGACTTGCGTGAAAAGGTGCAGTACCCGCCCGTGGCAGGCAAGTACAAGGTTTATATTATAGACGAAGTCCACATGCTCACCGCATCGGCATTCAACGCCGTGTTAAAAACGCTTGAAGAGCCCCCTGCGCACGCTGTGTTTATATTGGCTACTACCGAGCCGCAGAAGATACCTGCAACCATACTTTCCCGCTGCATGCGCTTTGATTTTAAACTTATTCCCCAGGCAGATCTCGAAGGGCTGTTAAAGGGCATACTGCAAAAAATCGGTAAAGAGTACGAAGAAGAGGCTGTTGCGGCAATAGCCCGCGCTGGTGCGGGCAGCGCAAGGGATACGCTTTCCATTGCAGATATGTGCGTTTCCTATTCCGCAGGTAAACTCACTTACGAAGACGTAAACGCCGTATTGGGCAGTGCAGACTTTTACGAGATAGCCAAAGCTGTAGATTATATTTTAAACGACGACGCCCGTAATGCCCTGTCCTGCGTAGAAAATATCCTTGCAGGCGGCAAAGGGGTAGGCGTTCTTATTAAAGATATTTTAAACTATTTAAACAACACGGCGGTTGCAAAAATGTGTACCGACGCACGCAAAATTTTAAATTTGCCCGACGAAAGGTACAACTGTATTGCAAACTCTGCAAAGGCAGACGGACACAAAATTTTACGCTGTACCGAAGTTTTAGCCAAGGCGGAAAGCGACATGCGCTATGCGTCCGACGGCAGGATAACGCTTGAAACGGCTGTATTAAAGTGCGCCCTTCCGCAGGCAGATTACAATATAGATGCACTTATAGCGCGCATCTCTGCGCTGGAAGATAAAATTGCTGGTGGTAATTTTACCCCCGCGGCAAGTTACGTAAAGCCGCAGGCTGAACCCGAAAAACGGGCAGAAGTAAAAGAAGAAGCCAAGGCCGAACCTAAGGCAGAAGTAAAGGCAGAACCTGCCGCACAACAGGGCGTGCAAGATTTGCCGTTTGCAACTAAACGCAGGGCAGCCCCTGCCGCTCTATGGCAAGACGAAGAAAAAGACGTTTTTTCTTCTTCCGCTAAGCCGCAGACGGGCAGCGCAAAACCTGCCGACAGCGGCGTGTTTGGCAGGATGTTAAGGGCGCTGCGCACTACAAACAAAAATGCAGTCCTGTTTACGCTCTGCATGGATCTGGGCAGCTTTTTCGAAGGGGATAAATTTATTCTTACTACCGAAAGTGAGACTGTTTACCGCGGGCTTACCCGCAGCGATAACAATAAGTTCCTTGGCGAAACGCTTGTACAGTTCGGCGTAACCGACTTTGAAGTAAGGCTTATAAAAAAGCAGAACAACCTTTCTCAGGCGATAGACAAGCTTAAAAGCAATTTCGAAGGAACAGACATAGATATAAAGTAAAACATTAAAGGAGATTTATTTTTATGGCAGGATACAGAGGCGGCGGCATGGGCGGCGGCAATATGAATAACCTTGTTAAGCAGGCGCAAAAGCTTCAGGAGCAGATGCAGGAAGCCGAAAAGGAGCTTGAAGATTCAGAAGTAGTCGGTCTTTCCGGCGGCGGCGAAGAAGGCGACGAAACGGTAGTAATTTATATGAACGGCAAAAAGGTTATTAACGGCGTAGAATTCGGCAGCAAAATTTCCCAGATGATAGATCTGTCTGACGAAGATGATGTAGAGATGTTAGAAGATCTTATTCTTGCAGCCATCAACGACGGCTATAAAAAGGCAGACGCCCTTTATCAGGAAAAGATGGGTAAATTCGGCAGCGCCGGCATCCCCGGTTTGTAATACACTGACTTGCCTTCCCAATGAGAAGTGGAGGCAATATCGCCACGTCTTGCCTTCCCTTAGGGTACGGCACCAACTTCTCCCCAACCTTGCCTTCCCCCTGCGGGGGAAGGTGGCTGCGTAGCAGACGGATGAGGGGATAATACTAAAAAATTCCTTACCAAAACCATCAATATTTGCGGCATAGTACGCACCCAATTTTATTTTATGGATATATTTATAGAACCTATCGGGCGGCTGATAAACGAATTTACCAAGCTCCCTGGCGTGGGTAAAAAAACGGCGCAACGTTACGCCTATAAAATAATTTCTATGAGCCGACAGGAAGCGGCGCAGTTTGCCGCCGCAATAACCGACGCAAAGAGTAAAGTACACTATTGCAAGGTATGCGGTAACTTTACCGAAGGTGAAGTCTGCGACATCTGCCTTAAGCGCGATAAATCGCAGATATGCGTAGTAAAAGAACCAAAAGACGTTATTGCGTTAGAAAAACTGCATGAATACAAGGGCGTTTATCACGTTTTGCACGGGGTAATAAACCCTATGGAAGGGGTAGGCCCCAACGATATACGCATAAAAGAGCTTTTATCCCGCGTGCAGCAGGGCGAAGTGTCAGAAGTTATAATGGCAACCAACCCCGATGTAGAAGGAGAAGCTACGGCTATGTATATTGCAAAACTGTTAAAGCCTTTGGGTATAAACGTAACAAGGCTTGCCCACGGCATACCGATAGGCAGCGAGCTTGAATATACTGATGAAGTTACCCTTTCCCGCGCTCTATTAGAACGCAAGTCGCTTTAAAATTACAATAAACTTCGCAATACAGTGTCAGGCATCGCTCCGCTTTGGTCGTGTACTTCATTGTACACTCCCTGCAGTCGGCGCTCGCTTTCCTTGTCTTGCTTGTTTCTTGTAATTTTAAGTATAGTAAGCGCAATACTGTGTCAAGCATCGCCCCGCTTTCCAAGAACGGGACAACGTAATTGCAAACCTTAACAAAGAAAATTTTAAAATAAACAATCTGGAGATACGCAGATGAATATATCTGTTCTCGGCTGCGGCAGGTGGGGATCCTTCCTTGCCTGGTACCAGGCAGCCGTATTGCACAACAACGTAATTTCGTGGGGGCCGGAAGGCGACTATTCCTACGAAGTTTTAAAAACCACGGGTAAAAACGAATACGTTACGTTAGACAAAAACATAACGCTTACCTGCGACCTTGAATATGCACTCAAAAAAAGCGACGTAATAATCATTTCCATCAGCTCGCAGGGGCTGCGTGGCTTTATGCAAAAGGTAACAAAGTACCCCGTGTCAGATAAAATATTTGTGCTCTGCATGAAGGGCATAGAAGAAAGTACGGGTAAACGCCTTTCGCAGGTGATGACCGAAAGCGGCATCTCCCCCGATAAAATTGCGGTATGGGTTGGCCCCGGGCACATTCAGGCTTTTGTACAGGGTATACCCAACTGTATGGTAATAGACTCTGCAAACGAAGAACTTAAAAAGATGCTTGCAGACAGCTTTAAAAGTAACCTTATCCGCTTTTACTATGGCAACGACCTTATCGGTACCGAAATCGGTGCGGCGGCAAAAAATGTACTCGGCATTGCCGCAGGCGTGTTAGACGGCAGCGGTTACGTAAGCTTAAAGGGCCCTTTAATGGCACGCGGTGCCTACGAAGTAGGCAAACTAATACAAGCATTGGGCGGTAATTTTATGTCTGCATACGGGCTTGCCCACCTTGGCGATTACGAAACAACGCTCTTTTCGGAATATTCCCACAACCGCCGCTACGGCGAAATGATGGCGCAGGGCGCTAAATTTGACAAGCTTGCCGAAGGCGTTATGACGGCAAAGGCTATGAAAAAACTTGGCGAAGGGTGCGGCATAGAGCTTCCCATTACAAACGCCGTATACGAAGCATGCTTCTGCTCTCACGCATTTGAAAGCGGAGACGGCGCAAAGGAATGCCTTAATATAATTTTAAAATTATTTGACCGCCCTTCTAAAAGCGAATTTATGATTTAAGACAAAAATAAAAAATTTATATAGACCAGAGGCTTTATAAAAGTGTTAAGAAACGATTTAAGAAACGTGGCTATCATAGCGCACGTAGACCACGGCAAGACAACTTTAGTAGACGCAATGTTAAAGCAATCTCACGCATTCAGAGAGAATCAGGCGGTAGAAGAAAGGGTAATGGACTCCAACGACCTTGAAAGGGAACGCGGCATTACGATATTGGCAAAAAACACGTCGGTGCGCTACAACGGCGTAAAAATCAACATAGTAGATACCCCGGGGCACGCCGACTTTTCTGGCGAAGTAGAAAGGGTAATGATGATGGTAAACGGCGTGCTTGTTCTTGTAGACGCCGCCGAAGGTCCCATGCCGCAGACGCGCTTTGTTGTGCAAAAGGCGCTTGAAATGGGGCACCGTTTAATTATTGTAGTAAACAAAATCGACCGCCCTGACGCAAGACTTGCCGAAGTGCAGGACGAAATTCTTGAACTGCTGATGGAGCTTGACGCTTCTGACGACCAGCTGTTAAGCCCCGTGGTGTGGTGTTCCGGCAGGGACGGCACCGCAACGTTAGACATAAACAAACCGGGTAAAGATTTATCCCCGCTGTTTGATACAATACTTTCTCACTTCCCCCCTATGGAAGCAGACGAAAAGGGCTCAACGCAGGTGCTTGTATCTTCTATAGACTACAACGAATACGTCGGCAGGATAGGCATCGGCAGGATAGAACGCGGAGTTATCTCACAGGGGCAGAGCGTAGTTGTAACCAACTACAACAACCAGCATATGCACGTTGCGGGCAAAGTTGCAAACCTTTACCAGATAGAAGGGCTTAACCGCGTTCCGTGCGAAAGTGCTTCTGCAGGCGACATCGTCTGCTTTTCGGGGTTAGAAAAAATAAACATCGGCGATACCGTATGCAGCCCCGAAGATGTAGAAGCGCATAAATTTGTAAAAATTTCTGAACCCACGGTAGAAATGACCTTTTCGGTAAACGATTCCCCTTTCGCAGGCAAAGACGGCAAGTTTGTTACCACCCGCCATTTAAGGGACAGGCTGTTTAAAGAGCTGTTAAAGGACGTATCTCTCCGCGTAGAAGAAACCGATTCCGCCGACAGCTACCGCGTATGCGGCAGGGGCGAAATGCACCTTTCTATTTTAATAGAGAACATGCGCAGGGAAGGGTACGAGTTCCAGGTTTCAACCCCCAAAGTGTTATATAAAGAGATTGACGGCGTTAAGTGCGAACCTGTAGAAAGGCTTATTATAGACGTTCCTGAAGAAGCAACAGGCGCCGTGTTCCAGTCTATGGGCGAAAGGAAGGGCGAGCTTATGCACATGAGCGCGGTAGGCAGCCGTACACGGCTTGAATTCCTTATCCCCGCCCGCGGGCTGTTCGGTTACAAAAGCGAGTTTTTAACTTCTACCAAAGGTGAAGGCGTATTTTCAAGCGTGTTCTTTGAATACCAGCCCTATAAAGGCGAATTTTCCCGCCGCAATACCGGTTCGCTTGTAGCGTTTGAAACGGGCGAAGCCGTAACCTACGGGTTGTTTAACGCACAGGGCAGGGGTACGTTGTTCATCGGTGCGGGTACACCCGTTTACGAAGGTATGGTAATAGGTGAATCACCTAAAAACGAAGATATTAACGTAAACGTCTGCAAAACAAAACATCTTACAAATACCCGTTCAAGCGCATCAGACGACGCTCTTCGCCTTATCACGCCAAAACGGATGAGCTTAGAAGAATGTCTTGAATTTATTGCCGACGACGAACTTCTTGAAATCACGCCGAAGAATATCCGCATAAGAAAGCGCATATTAGACAGCGAGCTGCGCGCAAAAGCCCGTGCCAAAGAAAAGAAGTCTTTATAAAGCATAATCGTAATTTAATAAGCATATATAAATACTGTCCGCAAAACGGGCGGTATTTTTTTATGGAAGGTGTTTATATGGAAGGGGTGCCGCACAGCGTTACTATAGAAGATTGCAAAAAAATAACGGCTACCGCAATAGACAGCGTAGACGGGTTTTCTTCAACGCAGATAATCCTGTCTTTTTCGGGCGGCAGAATTATTATATCGGGCAGCGGGCTTAAGATTATAAACTTTTCCAGGTCGGGCGGCAGTTTTGCGGCAACGGGCACGGTAAACGGCATCAGGTATGCAGGCAAAGCAGTAAATTTAAAACAAAGGTTATTCAAGTAATGGCTGCGTATAAAATATTTATCATCCTTGCGGGATGCGGCGTGGCAAGCGGCGTGCTTTACGATTTGTTTTACGTTTTGCGCAGCCTTATCTGCGGCATGCCTGCAGAAACTTTTACGTTAAAAGGCAGGGTGGCGGCGGGCATTGCCGATGCAATTTACCTTGCGTTTATAGTGTTTTTATTTGTATTTTGTTCCGTTTATTTCGGGTTCCCCTATATAAGGCTGTATATGATAGCCGCAATTTTGTGCGGAATAGCGCTTTATATTAAAAGTTTTCACAAAACTGTTGCCTTTTTCATTAAAAAATTGTATAATAAAAGGGCAAAGAGGTAAGTTGTAATGAACGTACAAAAGAAAAACCGCCTTATAGCGGCGGGAATAGTAACAACCGTTCTTCTTCTGGTGGTGCTTGTAGCCGTTATGATATACCAGATCGTAGAGATCTGCGTGCTCAACGAGCGCCGTAAAGATCTTAAAGAAAAGATAGAAGATTACGAAGAACAGATACAAGAGACGGAAGATCTTATAGATTACTATACTTACGGCGACGGTCTTTACAAACTTATAATAGAATACGGTATTATAGATTAAAATTATATGAAAATTGCGGCAATAGACGTTGGTTCCAATTCCGTCCGCCTTATGGTTATGGCGGACGGAAAAACTTTATATAAAAGGCTTTGCACAACCCGCCTTGGTGAAGGTGTGGCGGTAAGCGGCACTTTGTCGCCCGCGGCGATAGAGCGTACGGCGCAGGCTGTAAGCGAATTTGTAAACTACGCAAAAACACAGGAAAAGGCAGAGCGCGTCCTTATTTTTGCAACGGCTGCAGTGCGGTCGTCTTCTAACGGCAAAGAATTTACAAACAGGGTTTATTCTTTATGCGGCGAAGAAGTAGACGTAGTCAGCGGCGAAGAAGAAGCTGCTTTAGGTATCCTTGGCGCGCTTCGCGGTCAGGACGGCGGAATAATAGACCTTGGCGGCGCCAGTACAGAAATATCTCTGCAAAAGGGCGGCAAAAAGGTTTACGGCAAAAGCGTAAACGTCGGCACAGTGCGGCTGTTTGATTTATGCGGGCAGGACAGGCTAAAACTGCAAAAGGTGATAGATGAACGGCTGAAAGATTACGGATCTTTAAGCCTTAACGGTTACGATATATACGCCATAGGCGGTACGGCAACTTCGCTTGCCGCAATAAAGCACCGCTTAAAGGTGTACGACCCTGCGGTTGTAAACGGCACCGTGCTTACCGAAGAAGAGCTTAAAAATATGGCAGACGAGCTGTTATCCCTTACGGTGGAACAGCGCAAGGCGATAGAAGGGCTTGACGTGCGCCGAGCCGACGTAATTGCAGGCGGCTGCCTGCTTATGTATAACATAGTAAAATGTTTTAACGCACAAAAGATTATTGTATCAGAAAGCGACAACCTTGAAGGTTACGCAATGTTAAAGGGGTATGCCAAGTGAAAGTTTTATATACGGTAATATCGGCAGCAGCTGCTCTGGCTTTTGCAGCAGGCACGTCGGTATCAATTTATTTTGAAAGCGGGCTGTGGTACCTTATAGCGTACATAGTATTATGCCTTATATTCTTTCCCCTTTCGGGCTACCTTCACGAACTGGGGCATGCCATCTTCGGCGCGGCAAGCGGCATGAAGGTGGGCTTTATAAAGACGAATATGTTCTCAACTTCTGCATGCACTGTCAGCCCCAAGCGCAGCGGCAATATAAAAAAGCGCCTTATAACAACCTGTTCGGGCGGTCTAGTAATAAATTTTATACTTCTGCTCTGGGGCGTTATAGCTCTTTGTATACCTGCAGTAAATAATTTATTCTCTTTCACCGCACCCGCGTCAATATATCTTTTTATACTTAATGCCATTCCTGCGGAGTACGCAAGCGGCAAGACGGACATGCTTGTAATTAAAGAAGCGGCAAAAAATGAGCCTACCGCACAGGTATTAACGGCAATTCTTGACATACAGGGCGAGCTTGCAACGGGCACAAACCTTGCCGACATAGCAGAAGAAAGGCTTATCAATCTTCCGCAGTTGCCCGACGACGATTATAACTTTGCAATGCTCACATCTCTCAGAAGGGAGTATTACCTTGCAAAGGGCGACAGGCAAACTGCAGATATTTACTATCTTCGTTTGCGCGATCTTGGCTACAAGACAGACGATTTTAAAAATTAATTTTCAAACAAAAAAACGCCCCTTGGCTTTTACTGCCAAGGGGCGTAAATCATATTCAGCTGTTTTTAACTTTTTCTAAAGATTCAATCGCCTTTTGGGCAACGTTTTCTTTGGTGAAGCCGAAGTAGTTAAATAACTCTTTAGCAGGTCCCGATACGCCGAAGGAATACATTGCAATAACTTCGCCGTAGTCTCTGCTGTATTTGTACCATGCAAAGTGCGATGCCGCTTCTACGCAAACCCTTGCCTTAACGTCTAAGGGCAGTACGCTGTTGCGGTATTCTTCTGTCTGCTTTTCAAATTCTTCCATGCAGGGCATAGATACAACCCTTGCGTTGATACCCTTTTCCTTAAGAATTTCTTTAGCGCCGCTACAAAGTTCCACTTCAGAACCGGAACCTATAAGCAGCACGTCGGGCTTGCCTTCGCAGTCCTGCAGCACATAGCCGCCGGTAAGGGCTTTTATACCTGAATTTTCGTACTGCGGCAAGTTCTGGCGGGAAAGGATAATGGCGGTGGGAGATTGCTGCGTAAGTGCGGAAATATATGCGGCAGCCGTCTCTTTGCCGTCGCACGGGCGGAATACCTTCATGTTGGGTATAGATCTTAAAGCTATAAGCTGTTCCACAGGCTGGTGGGTGGGCCCGTCTTCGCCCACGCCGATGCTGTCGTGCGTCATTACGTAAATTACGGGTATGTTCATCAGCGCGCTCATTCTAATGCCGGCTTTCATATAGTCGGCAAAAGAAAAGAAGGTAGAGCATACCATCTGTATGCCGCCGTGCAGCTGTATGCCGTTGCATATGGCTGCCATAGCGTGCTCCCTTATGCCAAAGTGTATGTTCCTTCCCAGCCTGTTTTCGGGTGAAAAATATCCTTCGCCTTTAAGTTCAGTCTTGGTAGAAGGGGCAAGGTCGGCAGAGCCGGACATAAGGTTGGGCATCAGTTTTGCAAGTTTATTAATTATCGTGCCGCCGCTTGCGCGCGTAGCTTCAGGTTTTTCAAAGTTAAAAAAGTCTTCCGTCTGGCTGAAGTCGGGGCGGCAGCCGCCCATGAACGAGCGGTATTTTTTTGCAAGTTCGGGGTAAGCTACCTCGTAATTTGCAAACATTTCGTTCCATTCGCGCTCATATTTAAGTTTATCTTCGGCAATGGCAAGGCAGTGCTTTTTAACGTCTTCGGGCACGGTAAAGGGTTCTTCCGTCCAGCCGAAAAATTCCTTTGTCTTTTTAAGGTTTTCTTCGCCCATGGGCGCGCCGTGTACGTCGGCAGAATTTGCCAAAGGCGAGCCGTAACCTATTATCGAGTTGCATATAATAATAGAAGGGCGGGTAAGGTCGCTCTGCGCGCGGATAATGGCTGCACGCAGTTTTAAAAGGTTGTTTGCGTCGTCTACACGTATAACCTGCCAGCCCTGCGCGGCAAACCTTGTTACCGTATCTTCGGTGAAAGTTGTGTTGATATCGCCTTCTATGGTAATGTTGTTTTTATCGTATAAAAGTATAAGCTTGCCAAGTTTTTGCGTACCTGCAAGCGAGCATGCTTCGTAGCTTAAACCTTCTTCAAGGCAGCCGTCGCCGCAAAGCACGTAGGTAAAGTGGTCTACCACGGGGTAACCGGGGCGGTTAAATATTGCGGCAAGGTGTTCTTCCGCAATGGCAAAACCAACCGCATTGCCAAGCCCCTGCCCAAGGGGACCGGTAGAAGTTTCTACGCCGTCCGTCTTGCCGTATTCGGGGTGCCCCGGGGTAATAGATCCAAGCTGGCGGAAATTTTTTATATCGTCCATGCTTACGTTATAGCCGAATAAGTGTAAAAGGCTGTATAACAGCATAGAGCCGTGCCCTGCCGAAAGTATAAACCTGTCGCGGTTGTCCCATTTGGGGTTGTTGTAGCTGAACCTTAAAAAGTCGCTGAACAGTTCATAACCTATGGGCGCTGCGCCTATGCAGATGCCGGGGTGCCCGGAGTTAGCCTTTTGTATAGCCTCTGATGATAAAATTCTTATCGTGTCTACGCTTTTCTGCCGAACAGACATAATAAAATCTCCTTTATAGTTAATTTTTATTTCTCGGCTGTAATGCCGTATGTTTTTGTTTTTATGTAAGCTGCCATAACTTTCTGCAGTCTATCCAGTCAAACTGGGAAAGCACTCCGTAAAGCATCATTGCAATGGCTGCAACCCCGCCTTCGGCATTGCTCTCTATATTAACGGGCAAAATGGGGTCGTGCAGGCTCATCCTTACAAGCGCCCATCCGTCGCCGCAGCTTGCGCCAAAGCACAGCCTTACGCCTTCGTAGTTATCGGGCGCAACGCTTATGCCGTTGTTTTCAGCAGCAAATTTTTTCAGTTCAGAAAATATTTCTATCGCCTTAGAGCGGAAGTGGGGGGTGTTTACAGTAAGGCGTGCTTCTTCTGCTTCAACGGGTTCTTCAAGCCCATTAATAAGGTCTGTTATGCCGTTAGTTTGCCCTGCAAGCAGCACAAGTATTCTTGTAACAAGGTAAGCGCCGTCGTCAAGGTAGTAGTTATCTTTAAACGCTGCGTGCCCCGACGTCTCTATCGCAAGCGGGCTGTATTCGCCCTTTTCGTTCAGCTCTTTGCATTTGTCTATAACGTTGCGGTAACCGCGCTTATAGCGGCAGTGTTTTCCGCCATGGTTTTCAATAAATTTGGTAAGCCCGTCGCTCGTAACCGAATCGGTAACAATGGTGCCCTTGCGCTCCTTTAAAAGCATTGCGCTCAAAAGGGCTATAAGTCTGTTACGGTTAATCTCTTCACCGTTTTTATCCACAACGGCAGCCCTGCCTACGTCGGTATCAAATATAATGCCAAGGTCGGCGCCGTTTTTTAAAACCGCCCTTTTAATGCAGTCTATGGCAAAGCCGTCTTCGGGGTTGGGTATGTGGTTGGGGAAGGTGCCGTCCGGTTCAAGGTAAAGGCTGCCTTCGGTGTCTGCACCAAGCGGTTTTAATACCTTTTCAGCAAAAAAGCCGCCTGCGCCGTTGCCAGCGTCCACAATAATTTTTTTGCCTTCAAGCGGACGTTCGCTGCCGCAGTTGGTGTACACATATGCCGCAAGCAATGCGGAATATTCATCCATAAAGCTGCGGTATGCAAGCCTGCCTTTGCCGCTTAAAAATTCACCGCTTTGCGCAATTTCAAGAATATCGTCTATATCGTCAGAGCCAAGCCCGCCGCCGTCTGTAAAAAATTTAAGCCCGTTCCTGTCGGCAGGCAGGTGCGAAGCGGTAATCATAACCGAAGCGTCGCAGTGCCACTTTTCATTTTTAAGCAGCATAAACATAGACGGGGTAGAAGAAAGCCCTGTATAAATTACCTTACAGCCGCTTTCCCATACGCCTTTTGCAAAACCCTTTAAAAGTACCTTTGCCGTGGTGCGGCTGTCGTTGCCTACCGCAATAATAAGGCTCTTTTTCTGTAACTTGCATGAGAGCCACTTTACAAACGCCCTTGCAATAATTTCTGCAGAATAAGCGTCAAGCGTAACTTCGGCACCAAAACAGTCAGATGCCGTTCCCCTTATATCAGTTCCGCTTTTAAGTTGTTTTAAATCTTTACCTAACATATCTTGTTTTATTATACATTATTTTCAGCCGCAATTACAAGTAAATAAAGGGAATTATTTTTTTATGCGTCTAAATTTGTATTTGTCGCAAAAAATTGAAAAGTTATCTCACATTAAGGCAACTGCCCGCATATAACAGTAGCTTGTGTTTTTTATATTTAATCGTAAAAGTAGTGCCTATATCCACACCAAAATTTCATTTGACATAATCGGTCGGCGGATATATAATATACATATACCCCCACAGGTAAAGGAGCAAACTATGAAACAATGTATGGATGCAGAAAATCTGCACGCAAGATTAAAAAAGATAATAGGACAGGTGCAGGCAATAGACCGGATGATAGACGAAGATATACCCTGCGAAGATATATTGTCGCAGATTAACGCAGCGAAGTCGGCTTTGCACAACTGCGGCAAGATAGTTCTGGAAGGACATATAAAGCACTGCGTCCGCGACGGCATAGAACACGGCGACGCGGATAAAACCATAGAAAACTTTACCAAAGCGGTAGAGCGGTTCGCTAATATGTCTTAATTACAATAATTTATATTACTCCCTTAAAAGAAAGTAATCTTTTTGGTTACTTTCTTTTATTTTTTGTCTTTTTTATGCTTGACAACCCATACCCCTATAAGTATAATATACCTATACCCCATACGGTATAATGATTTTTTTGCAGGAGGTTTTATGACAAATCCATTGAGAAAACCGCTTGAAAAAGTGGAGAAGGTTCTCGAAATTGGCGGCGTAAAAAAAGATATAACGCTTTTGGTAATATCGGGCGTCGCCTTAATATTCAGTATGCTGCAGGAATATATCCCCATACCGTTCGATATGGCGTGGGTGTCTATAGTCCTTTGCGGAGTCCCTATTATATTAGAAGCTATCATCGGGCTTTTGTCAAGGTTTGATATAAAAGCCGACGTGCTGGTATCTATCGCGCTTATCGCGTCGGTATGTATAGGCGAATACTTTGCCGCGGGCGAAGTGGCGTTTATTATGCAGCTCGGCGGACTGTTGGAAGATTTAACGGTTGCCAAAGCCCGCGCGGGGATAGAAAAACTTGTGCATTTAACGCCGCAGACAGCAAGAATTATTGACGGGGACAGCGAAAACGTTGTCGCCGCCGAAGAAGTAAAAGTCGGCGATATTATAAGAGTTCTCCCCGGCGAAACCATACCCGTTGACGGCGTTATAGTAAGCGGACAGACTTCGGTAAACCAAGCCGTGATGACGGGCGAGTCTCTGCCCGTGGACAAGACGGTCGGCGACGACGTTTCAAGCGGCACGGTAAACCAGTTCGGGGCTTTTGATATGAAAGCGACAAAAGTCGGCGATGACAGTTCTATCCAAAGAATGATAAAACTCGTGCAGTCGGCGGACGCGGGCAAGGCTAAAATAGTAGGGCTTGCGGACAGGTGGGCGACGTGGATAGTGGTTATAGCTCTTACCGCCGCCGCGCTTACCTGGGCTATATCGGGGCAGATTATACGGGCGGTTACAATTCTTGTAGTTTTTTGTCCTTGTTCGCTTGTATTGGCAACGCCCACAGCTATTATGGCGGCGATAGGTAACGCCACCAAACACGGTTTTCTGGTAAGGGAAGGCGACGCGCTTGAAAGGCTTGCAAAGGTAAAAGTTATCGCGTTGGATAAGACGGGAACGCTTACTTACGGTCAGCCCGAAGTCGTCGCGGTTAAAAGCGTGAACGCGAATTTTAACGACGATGATATATACGCATTGGCGGCAGGCGCAGAAAAATTATCCGAACACCCCTTGGGGAAAGCCATTGTCCGCTGTTATAAAAATACTATCCCCGAAGCTGAAAACTTTAAAATGATTCCAGGGCGGGGCGTTTTTGCGACGGTAAACGGTATTTGCATATGTGCGGGCAACGCGCAGATGTTTGAAGAAAATGAGATTAAAATACCCGAAAGCGTTTTAAGCCAAACTGATACCTATCTTTCGCAGGGCAGTACCGTTACTTATATCGGCACGGATAAAGAACTTATAGGTTTTGTAGTTCTTACCGATAAATTGCGTGAAGACAGCGCAGCAATGTTAAAGCGGCTTATGGAGTTAGGCGTTCAGCCTGTGCTGCTTACGGGCGACAATAAAAACGCCGCTGACGCTATTGCGGAAAAGACGGGAATTACGGAAATCGTTTCCGACTGCCTGCCCGAAGACAAGTTAAAGGCGATAGAAAGTTACAAAAGCGAAAAAGGCGACGTGTGCATGCTCGGCGACGGCATAAACGACGCGCCCGCCCTTAAAAAAGCCGACGTGGGTATAGCTATGGGCAACGTGGGCAGCGATATTGCCGTAGACGCGGCGGATATAGTGCTTGTGGACGATGAAGTAAAGGAACTTCCGCACCTTTTCGGACTGTCAAAAAGGATGATGGCTACCATAAAGATTAACCTTACTTTTTCAATGACGTTGAACGTCGTAGCCATAGTACTTGCAATAACGGGTATTTTAAATCCCGTTATAGGTGCGCTTGTGCATAATGCGGGTTCGGTACTCGTTATCATAAATTCAGCATTATTATTAAAATACAGGAGGAAGGCAAAATGATTGGTGGTATTATCGGGATTATCATCGGCGCTTTTATATTGGGCATAGGAATTTATTATTCCGTGCAGAGCAAAAAAGAAGACGGAAAAGTTTTCGGCTTTTATAAGGCTCTGGCAATTATAGGCGCGGTTGTCGTTGTGATATTTGCAGTGGTACTTATTTTATCGCTCGTTATGTAGAATATTAAGAAAGGGGATACAGCTTTTTAAAACTGTATCTCTTTTTTGTATACAGAAAACCCCCAGATAGTCTGGGGGTTCAGTGAAAGGCTTATG
>JAJQDC010000046.1 GCA_021202395.1 Clostridia bacterium
CCACCCCTTGCCTTCCCCTGTGTGGGAGGGCGCAATGACAGCCACCCCTTGCCTTCCCCCAACGGGGGGGGAAGGTGTCAACGAAGTTGACGGATGAGGGGATAATAATGTCAACCTTATTGTAAATGACTGAATAAACTATATTCACTCATCCCATTTGTGGTTATGTAATTCACCTTTAGAGCTCAGCCCTTCAAAGCCCGTCTGCCGCAGCGCTTCATACACCGCAACCGCTACGCTGTTGGCAAGGTTAAGGCTTCTTGCTTCTTCAAGCATTGGTATGCGTACGCAGCTGTCCGCATTTTTCAGCAGCAGATTTTCATCCAGCCCCTTTGTCTCTTTGCCGAATACCAAAAAATCACCGCTGCCGTAGTTTACCGAGCAGTGGTCTTTTCTCGCCTTGGTGGTAAAGTACCAGAATTTAGCGTCGGGATATTTTTCTTTAAGTTCGTCAAAACTGTCGTAGTAAAAAATTTCTACCAGGTTCCAATAGTCCAGCCCGGCACGCTTTAAATATTTGTCAGAAACTTCAAACCCCAGCGGGCGCACAAGGTGCAGCCTGCATTTTGTTGCCGCACAGGTTCGGGCAATGTTGCCCGTGTTCTGCGGAATTTCGGGTTCTACAAGTACAATGTTAAACATACAAACAATTATAATTATTTGAATAAAAAAATCAACTTATTTAACCGACAAGCTTAAAATGACGTTACGCCCCTTGCCGTTCAGTTATAGAAAGGGAGAGCAACGCACCACACCCTTGCCTTCCCCTTTTATGGGGGAAGGTGCCACATAGTGGCGGATGAGAGGATAATAACGTAACCTTATTCTTGCCGTCCCTGTAAGGACGAGCCGCCATTTCTATAAACAGCACTAATGCGCTGTTTATGGCGGCGAGATGAGCAAGCACATATGCAAGTGCTTGCGGTGCCCGAAAAGGCTGTTGTCATTACAGCCTTTGAGACGGGGGACCATGTAGTGGTGGAAGGGTTTTATCCATATTCCTTATTACATTTTTTATGCCACATTTTTATATCAACCTATTGACAAGCAATAATACTTATGCTATAATATTAATAATCAATATCAATAAGGTTAAATAAATGAAAGTACAGCGTAACACTGCGCAAAAAAAAATAATACTTGACGCACTAAAAATGGCAGGTCATCCTACGGCTACCGAGCTTTACGAAATTGTCCATGAGCAAAATGAACATATAAGCAAAGCTACGGTATTCAGGGTGCTGTCCCAGTATGCCGACAGCGGCGAAATACGCAGGCTCTCTATCCGCGGCAGCGACGAACGGTTTGACGCCACAATGTCTACGCATGCACATATGCGCTGCGTGCAGTGCGGCAAAATAGTGGACGTAACTACGCCGTCCTTACAAAAGATACTTGAATGTAAAAGCGTGCAGGGCTTTGAAGTTTATTCTGCAGAGCTTGAGTATGCCGGTATCTGCAGCGAGTGTGCAGGTAACAAATTAAATTAAGACCGCAATTTACGGGTTTTAAAAATATAAAAAGGAGTTTTAAAATGGAAATCAAAGGAACAAAAACAGAAAAAAATCTTATGGCTGCGTTTGCAGGCGAAAGCGAAGCGCGCAACAAGTATACGTATTTTGCATCGGTTGCAAAGAAGGAAGGCTACAACCAGATAGCTTCTATTTTTGAAGAGACTGCCGCTAACGAAAAGGAGCACGCCAAAATGTGGTTCAAGCTTTTAGGCGGCCTTGGCGACACTATGAAAAACCTTGAATCGGCGGCAAGCGGAGAAAATTACGAGTGGACGGATATGTACCCCACGTTTGCAAAAGAAGCGCGTGAAGAAGGGTTTGAAAGTATAGCCGTTATGTTCGAAAGGGTAGCCGAAGTAGAAAAGGAGCATGAAGAGCGCTACAAAAAATTACTTGCCAATGTACAAGGCAACAAAGTGTTTATAAGGGAAGACGTCGTAATGTGGCAATGCACCAACTGCGGAGCTATTATAATCGGCAAAGAAGCGCCCGAAGTGTGCCCCGTCTGCGCCCACCCCAAGGCATACTTCCAGCTCAAACCTGAAAATTACTGATAATTAATATATAATTATTTATAAATTCAATAATGTATAACCAATCGGCGGACTATGTTTTACCATAGCCCGCCGTAATTTGTGTCTGTATAAAAATTTTTCTTATCTCAAATAAAAGTCATATAACGTCAATTAAAAAAATATTATATACCGTTACAAAATTATCGTCTTAAGTTTTCGGCAAAAGAACAATTTTTGTCGCAATATTCGCCCCTTTTTACCCATTTAAAAAAGCTATTATAGGAGAGAACCCGCTTGACGGCAGTAATAAAACTAAAACAGCTTATATATTTTTTTGCAGCCATACTCGCCGTTGCGGTGTTGTCTGTACTCAACTATACAAGCGGTTCGTATGCGGTGTTCTTCGGCGGCACTGCAAGAAAACTCCCCATATACAGCGTCGGCAGGGAAGATAAATACATATCCATCACGTTTGACTGTGCTTGGGGAACAGATTATACCGACTCAATTTTAAACGCATTAAGGGTAAGCGGAGTCGCCGCTACATTCTTTATGGTGCAGTTCTGGGCGGAAAAATATCCCGATTACGTATTAAAAATAGACGAAGCCGGCTGCGAGATAGGCACACATTCTGCAACGCATTCGTATATGTCTAAACTTTCAGAAAGCGAGATAAGGGCAGAGCTCACTTCGTCTTGCGAAGTTATCACGGCGATAACGGGCAAAGCGGTAGAAGTGTTCCGTCCGCCGTACGGCGACTACGACGATTTGCTTGTGCAGACAGCGCAGGATATGGGGCTGTATTCTATACAGTGGGATGTAGACAGCTTAGACTGGAAAGGGCTGTCCGCAACAGATATTGCAATGCGGGTAATAAACAAAGTGCAGAGCGGCTCAATAATACTTATGCACAACAACGGCGAACACACTGCCGAAGCGGTACCGGTAATTTTACAGACGCTGATAAACAGCGGATATAAATTTGTTACTGTAGGCGAACTTATCTACCGCGATAACTACACGATAGACGCTGCGGGCAGACAGTACAGCAATGCGTGAATGTACCTTACTGTAAACGACAGTAAACTCTTTGTCGTAGCGCGTGAGCACAGCGCTACTTTGCGCTCCGCATTAAAGGCTCCCCTGTAAGGGGAGCTGGCAACGAAGTTGACTGAGGGGTTGTAGATAATTACGGCGCAAAACGGTCTCTACCGCGTGGCAATCCCGCCAGGACTGGCGACCAGCAGGCAGGGCGGCAGAAGAGATGTTTAAAATAATATTGTTAATTTATAATGCGGTAAAAGCATTGAACGGCGGTATTACTTAATCGTCCGCGAGTACTCGCGCGCGAGCGTAGCGACACTCTGCGCACCATATAAAAATGTTTCAGATAAATGGGCGCAGATAGCCTTCGCTATCGCTCAGGATGACGTACTTGGCAATCCGAATAGAAGAATAAGGAGCCAAGAGTAGGACAACGTAATTACCACACCTTGCCTTCCCCTTCTATGGGGGAAGGTGGCTGCGGAGCAGACGGATGAGGGGATTATTTTTTACCTTATTAATGCGGTGGTAAGCATCTGCAACTGCCGTTGCACAATAGCTGAGCGTAAAAAATGTGGTGCAACACCACGCAAACCATAAACAAATAAAAACCGAAAAATACTTTTGTCAAAGACAAAAATTAAATGAACGGAGGTAATATTATGAATTACAATGCAGAAAAAAACAACAAAGTCTACTTATTCGGCGAAGTGGTAAGTGAAGCCGTCTTTTCGCACGAAGTGTTCGGGGAAGGCTTTTACGAAATGTACGTAAAGGTACCCCGTCTTTCGGGGCAGGCAGATGTACTGCCCGTTACGGTATCAGAACGGCTTATTACGCAAAGCATGCCTGTCGGCTCGCCGTTTTGCGCACTGGGGCAGTTCCGCAGCTACAACAAGCTTGAAGGGGGCAGATCCCGCCTGATGCTCACCGTCTTCGTAAGGGAGTTTTTAGAGGTGCAGCCATGCAAAAACCCCAACAGCATTGTGCTTTCCGGTTACATCTGTAAACCGCCCATCTACCGCACAACGCCATTCAACCGCGAAATCGCCGATTTACTTATAGCGGTAAACCGCAGTTACAACAAGTCTGACTACATCCCCGCAATAGCGTGGGGACGCAATGCCCGCTTTGTAAAGAACCTTGCCGTGGGCGACAAAATAGCCCTTTCGGGCAGGATACAGAGCAGGGAGTACCAGAAGAAGCAGGAAGACGAGACCTTTTTAACTATGACGGCGTACGAAGTTTCCATATCCAAACTTGCCGCTTACGACGACGCTTCCGAATTTGACATAGACGAAGAGTTTGACCTTTACTGCCAGCCCAACACCTACGAACACACCGATTAAAACGGTGGTAGAGCAAGTCATTCTGAGCGTAGCCGAAGAATCTCGCACGCGAGCGCAGCGACACTCTGCGCACCACATTATAAAATGTTCTATAATATGGCGCAGATAGCGGCATTGAGCCGCGGCTCGCGGAAGACGGAGCAACAACGCCACATAAGTTATTTAAAAATAATAACGTTTATTCTTAAATAATTAATAGAAATAAAGCCCTGCGGCTGCTCCGCAGGGCTTTACAAAGTTGTAGTTATGTAGTTTCCGTCCAAACAACAACTTCATCATTTACGTAATGCCAGTAATTGTAACCGTCGGTATAATCAGGTTCTGTATCGCTGTAATAGTAACGTGTTGCTGAAGTAAGTGATGTATTATTAGAACTAATGGTAATCTTACTCCATTCTTCTGCAGTACCGTTGTAGTAAACACTTGATAAGGAAGTGCAACCACGGAACGCATCACTGTCGATAGATGTTACTCTGTTTGGTATGGTTATGCTTGTAAGCGATGTGCAACCACGGAACGCATAAGTGCCGATAGTTGTTATTCTGTTTGGTATGGTTATGCTTGTAAGCGATGTGCAGCTTTGGAATGCATAATTGCCGACAGATGTTACACTATCAGGTATTGTTACACTTGTAAGTGAGGTGCAACCAGAGAACGCATAATCGCCGATAGACGTTACGCTGTCAGGTATGGTTACACTTGTAAGCGATTTGCAATAATAGAACGCATTACTGTTAATAGAAGTTACAGTATCGGGTATAGTTACACTTGTAAGCGATTCACAATAAGCGAACGCATAACTGCCGATAGAAATTACACGGTTACCTATGGTTACGCTTTCAAGCGATGTGCAATTATAGAACGCATAACTGCCGATAGAAGTTACGCTATCAGGTATTGTTACGCTTTCAAGCGAAGTACAATCACGGAACGCATAATTGCCGATAGAAGTTATGCTATCGTGTATGGTTATGCTTGTAAGCGAAGTGCAACCATCGAACGCATAATAACCGATAGAAGTTACACTGTTACCTATGGTTACGCTTGTAAGCGAAGTGCAACTACGGAACGCAGAATTATCGATAGAAGTTACACTGTTACCTATGGTTACGCTTTCAAGTGATGTACAATTACGGAACGTCTCGACGTCAATAGAAGTTACGCTGTTACCTATGGTTACGCTTTCAAGCGATGTGCAATTATAGAATGCTCCACTGCCGATAGTAGTTACACTGTCGGGTATGGTTACGCTTGTAAGAGAAGTGCAATTTTTGAACGTATAACTGCCGATAGTAGTTACACTGTCGGGTATGGTTACGCTTGTAAGCGAAGTGCAATTTTGGAACGCCCAACTGTTAATAGAAGTTACACTATTACCTATTGTTACACTTGTAAGCGTTGTGCAACCGTTAAAGGCAGAATCACCGATAGCTTCTACAGGTAAACCATCATAAGCTGAAGGAATAACTATATCTGTATCGGTACATTCCCCTATACTGCTTACGGTATAATATTTTTCATCGGATGAAAGGGTAAATTTAAGCCCTTCGCTGGTTTTTTTCATACCGCAAACTGTGCATATATTATCGCTGCCGTATGAATGGTCTTCTGCTTCCGTCTGTCCTTCACAAACAGTGCAAACCTGCCAATGTTCGTTGTCATCGTAAGAATAACCATTGTAAGTATGGTCTACCTTTTCTGTTACTTCCTGAGCAACAATTACCGTGTTACATACCGAGCAATGGCTGCCTTCCGTCAAGCCTGTTGATGTACAAGTTGC
>JAJQDC010000023.1 GCA_021202395.1 Clostridia bacterium
CCTGCCTGCTGGTCGCCAGTCCTGGCGAGATTGCCACGGGGTAGAGACCCCTCGCAATGACGTAAAGGCTACTGCCGTTTATAATAATGTTGTCGTTATTATCCCCTCATCCGTCCGCTATGCGGACACCTTCCCCCGCAGGGGGAAGGCAAGATGTGGCAATGTGCTCCCCTACCCCACAGGGGACGGCAAGATGTGGCAATGTGCTTGGCTCCTTTCGCCATCGGCTGACCAAGCAGGTCATTGCGAGCGTAGTGTAACGTAAGCGTGGCAATCTCGCCCGAACGGGCGGCAGTAGCGTAATTCCATCTTCGGATATCATTCTACCTCATTATAATAAAGTGTGTTATTATTTAAGAATAAACGTTATTATTTTTAAACATCGCTTCTGCCGCCCTGCCTGCTGGTCGCCAGTTCTGGCGAGATTGCCACGCGGTAGAACCCGTTTTGCTCACATTTACCTGAAGCCTTTTACAATAAGGTGCGCAAAGTAGCGCTACGCTCACGCGCAATGACGTATGGTGTTCGGTCGTTTATAATATGTTTCACCTTACTGTTTGTCTATCTTTTTGCCGTACATGGCGGAAAGATTATTTGCGTACTTTTGCATCTCGTCGCAGGACTTTAACGGAATAGACTGCTCGTATTCGTTCAGCTTTTTAAGCTGTTCGCGGGTAAGCCTTTCGGGGATGTCTATCTGCACGGTAACGTACAGGTTGCCCGTGCCGTTCACCGTTTTTACGCCCTTGCCGCGCAGTGAAAATTTTGTGCCCGACGCGGTACCTTCGGGAATTTTAAGCTCTAACACGTCGTCTATGCCCGGCACTATTATCGTACCGCCGCAAACTGCCGTTTTGTAAGAGATAGGTACGGTTACGTAAAGATCCCTGTCTTCGCGCCTGAACAGCTTGTGGGGCTCTATCTGGAAGTAGATATAAAGGTCCCCGGGTTCGCCGCCGTTGGGCGCCGCCTGGCCGTAGCCGCGTTTACGCAGGCTGCTGTCTTTATCTACCCCGGCAGGGATATTCACAGTAAAGCGCGTTTCTTTCCTGATATACCCCTTACCCTTGCAGTCGGGGCACTTTTCAAGAATCTTCTTACCGGTACCGCCGCAGTCGGGGCAAGCCCCTACCTGCACCGTTCTGCCGAATATGGTATCCTGCTGGTACTTTACCCTGCCGCTGCCGCCGCACTTGGGGCACTTCTGGTACTCGGTACCTCCCCTTGCGCCCGACCCGTTGCACGAACGGCACGGTTCGTTGCGGAAGTAGCTTATCTCTTTAGAACAGCCCTTAATAGCGTCAAGGAAGGATAGTCTTACCGTCTGCTGGATGTCTGCACCGCGTACGGTACGCTGCTGCTGGCGCGTTCCGCCGAAGCCGCCGCCGAACATAGAATTGATAATATCGTCAAAGCCGCCGAAGCCTGAAAAGCCGCCGTCGCCCGAAAAGCTGCCGCCAAAGCCCGTGTTGGGGTGTTCAAGCTCGTAGTCGTACTGCTTACGCTTTTGCTCGTCTGACAAAACGGCGTTGGCTTCGTTTACTTCTTTAAACTTTTCGGCTGCCGCATTGTCGCCAGGGTGAAAGTCGGGGTGGTACTGCTTTGCTAGCTTTCTGTATGCCGATTTAATTTCGTCCTGAGTGGCGGTCTTGGGAACGCCGAGAACGTCGTAATAATTTTTCTTTTCTGCCATAAAATCCTTGTTCTGTAATTTTAATGTAAAAATTTAGTTTTATCTTTTTTCTTTCTCTTATATATCTGCTGGTGCTTCTTTCTTTGTAATGAAAAATGAGATAATACGTAGTCCCGCTCTTGGCTCCCTTATTAGGGGAGCTGCCCGTAGGGCTGAGGGGTTCACCTTATTATTTGTAGCAAAACCCTTCCCCCACTTCGTGGTCCCCCTTCCCTAATAAGGACGGCAAGGTGCGGTAATGTGCTCATCTGCCGTAAAAGGGGAAGCTCTTTATATTCCTTATAACCTGTTTTGCAGCGCACGGCATTTCCGTGCGCTGCACCACTGTTTTTTATTATTTAATAAAGCGCACACCGCTTATTTATTTGCCGCACAAAGCGTTATCAGTGCTGCCTGAATTCGGTATCGTCGCCGCCGTCTGTACCGCCGTCAGTTCCGTTGCCGCCTGCAGCGCCCTGCGCCTGCTGGTAAATTTTAGCAATAACAGGCTGTATTTCGGTTGTAAGCGTCTCTTTTGCAGCCTTAATTCTGTCTACGTCGCCCGACTCAAGTTCGGTTTTAGCCTTGGCTACGGCATCTTCTACCGTCTTTTTGTCGTCATCGGAGAGTTTGTCGCCCGCTTCTTTAACCGTCTTTTCAAGGCTGTCTATCATGCCTTCAAGCTCGTTTTTGCTGTCTACCGCTTCCTTACGCTTTTTATCTTCTTCTGCATACTTTTCTGCATCCTTTACGGCTTTATCTATATCTTCTTCCGAAAGGTTGGTAGAAGCTGTAATTGTGATGTTGGTGCTCTTGCCCGTACCTAAGTCTTTTGCCGTAACGTTGACAATGCCGTTTGCGTCTACGTCAAAGGTAACTTCTATCTGGGGCACGCCGCGGGGTGCGGGGGGAATATCCGTAAGCATAAACCTGCCGAGAGATTTATTGTCTTTGGCGAACTTTCTTTCGCCCTGTAAAACGTTGATTTCTACACCTGGCTGGTTATCTGCCGCGGTAGAGAATACCTGGCTCTTTTTAACGGGTATGGTAGTATTGCGCTCTATAAGGGGGGTTGATACGCCGCCCAACGTCTCTATGCCAAGCGTCAAAGGCATTACGTCAAGAAGAAGCACGTCTTTAACTTCGCCTGAAAGAACGCCGCCCTGTATTGCAGCGCCTATGGCTACGCATTCATCGGGGTTGATGCCCTTAAAAGGTTCCTTGCCCGTTATAGATTTAACTTTATCGTAAACGGCAGGGATACGTGTAGAGCCGCCTACCATTATTACCTTGGATATATCGTTGTAGGTAAGGCCTGCGTCCTGCATAGCCCTGCGCATGGGGTCTACCGTGCGGTCTACAAGGTCAGATGTAAGGCTGTCGAACTTCTGCTTGGAAAGGTCTATATCAAGGTGCTGGGGTGCGCCGTCTACAACCGTTATAAAGGGAAGGTTGATGTTGGTGCTGCTCATGCCGGAAAGCTCTATCTTAGCCTTTTCTGCCGCTTCCTTAAGCCTTTGCATTGCCATTTTATCTTTAGAAAGGTCTACGCCCGTATCCTTCTTAAATGTCTCTACAAGGTAGTTAATAATCTTGTTATCAAAGTCATCGCCGCCAAGGTGGGTATCGCCGTTGGTAGCAAGCACTTCAAACACGCCGTCGCCTATTTCAAGTATAGATACATCGAACGTGCCGCCGCCAAGGTCGTAAATCATGACCTTTTGGCTGCCTTCCTGCTTGTCAAGACCGTAAGCAAGAGCGGCTGCCGTAGGTTCGTTTATGATACGAAGCACGTTAAGACCTGCTATTTTACCTGCGTCTTTGGTTGCCTGGCGCTGGCTGTCGTTAAAGTATGCGGGGCAGGTGATTACCGCATCGGTTACTTTGCCGCCAAGGTAGCTTTCTGCATCCGTCTTTAACTTGGTAAGGATCATTGCGGATATTTCCTGGGGGGAATACCCTTTGTCTATATTTACTTTATAGGACTCGCCCATATGCCTTTTTATGGATATGACGGTCTTGTCGGACTGGGCTACTGCAAGCCTTTTTGCAGCCTGGCCTACTATACGGCTGCCGTCTGCCTTAAAGGATACTACCGAAGGGGTAGTCCTGTTGCCTTCGCTGTTGGCTATTACGACGGGTTCGCCGCCTTCCATTACTGCTACGCACGAGTTTGTCGTGCCTAAATCTATTCCTATTACTTTTCCCATAATTGTTACTCCTATATAAGTTGAGTTTTTATTTTGATATACCGCATTACAGCATTCCCCTTAAGGGGAATGGGGACCGCTTGCGGTGGATGAGGTGCTGGTTCTATTACAACATTACATCTCATCTGCGCCTTATTATCTGAAATTTCTTAAACTAAGGTGCGCAGAGTGTCGCTTCGCTCGCGCAGTCAGCTTTGCTGACAGCTTCCCCTCAAGGGGAAGCCTTTATTGCGGTATACCTATTATTAAATAAAGAACATTTTTATTTTTAAACAACGCTTCTGCCGTCCTGCCTGCTGGTCGCCAGTTATCTGCGCCTTATAATCTAAAACATTTTATAATAAGGTGTAGAACCCGTTTTGCGCCCATTTATCTGCAAACCCTTCCACCGCAAGCGGTCCCCCTTCCCTTACAGGGACGGCTATAAATAAAGTGCGCAAAGTGTCGCTACGCTTGCGCTGGCACCGCAAGCACTTGCATATGTGCTTGCTCATCTCGCCGCCATAAACAGCGCATAAGTGCTGTTTAAAGAAATGGCGTCTCGTCCTAATAAGGACGGCAAGTAATAAGGTAAACGTTATTATCCCCTCATCCGCCCGTTGGGCACCTTCCCCCATAAAAGGGGAAGACAAGGTGGTGTAGCGTTGCTCCACTACCCCACAGGGAAGGCAAGGTGTGTAGCGTTGCTCCACTACCCCACAGGGAAGGCAAGGGGAAGTAATGTACAAGTTGCTCTAACTATTAGGAGATCTCTCCACGCGTTCACTAACGCTCACTTGGTCGAGATGACAACCCTACGGGTTGTACTTCTCAACAGCGGCAAGGACAACCGCTGTTTCGGTCGCCGCAAACGCCTTGCATTATGCGTTTGCTCATCTCGCCGCCATAAACAGCACATTAGTGCTGGACGGCAAGTAATAAGGTAAACATTATTATCCCCTCATCCGCCCGTTGGGCACCTTCCCCCATAAAAGGGGAAGGCAAGGTGTGGTAATGTGCTTCTCTTCACCATTCGGCTGACCAAGCACGTCATTCTGAGCGTAGTCGAAGAATCTCGCGAGTACTCGCGGACGATAGAACTCTTCCGCCCATTCAATGCTTTTTACCGCATTATAATAAAACGTATTGTTTTTAAACAACTTATGTGCCGCGCAACCTGCTGGTCGCCAGTTCTGGCGGGATTGCCACGCGGTAGAAACCGTTTTGCGCACATTTATCTGAAGCCTTTTACAATAAGGTGCGCAAAGTAGCGCTATCGCTCACGCGCAATGACGGAGAGTGTTCGGTCGTTTTTTCTCCCTTGGCTTCCCCTTCTATGGGACGAGCCGCCATTTCTTTAAACAGCACATATGTGCTGTTTATGGCGGCGAGATGAGCAAACGCATAGTGTAAAGCGTTTGCGGTGCCCGAAACAGCGGTTGCCCTTACCGCTGTTGAGACAGGTGTCCCGTAGCGACTGATGAGGGGATATTCCTGCCTTTCCTTATTTTTCTGCTAATCGGTTTTTTAATGCGGTTTAAAGTAGTCCCCTCATCCGCCCGTTGGGCACCTGTCTCAGCGGCTGTAAGGGCATCAGCCGCTTCGGGCATCGTTTGCGCCTTGCACTATGCGCAAACTCATCTCGCCGCCATAAACAGCGCGTTTGTGCTGTTTAAAGAAATGGCGGCTCGTCCTTACAGGGACGGCAAGGTGTGGTAATGTGTTCCCATTCACCATCGGCTGACCAAGTACGTCATTGCGAGCGTAGCGTGGCAATCTCGCCAGAGCGTAGCGGCTGGCGCCCGAATAGCATTTCCGCCCGTTCAATGCTTTTTACCGCATTATAACAAACGTTATTATTTTTAAACAACGCTTCTGCCGACCTGCCTGCTGGTCGCCAGTTCTGGCGGGATTGCCACGCGGTAGAGACCGCTCGC
>JAJQDC010000004.1:0-23576 GCA_021202395.1 Clostridia bacterium
CCGCCCGTTCGGGCGAGATTGCCACGCTTACGTTACACTACGCTCGCAATGACGTACTTAGTCAGCCGACGGTGAAGGAGAGCCAAGAGCGGGACAACGTAATTGTTACCAATACAATGGATAGTTAAGCCAATAGTAAAAAAATTTTAAAAAATTATCTGTTGCGGGGTAAAATTGCGTGATATTTCATTATTTTGTGTTATAATACAATGACAGCAAAAAAAGACTACTTTACTCTATTATATAAATAAACAGTTTACTGTTATATAGATAAGCGGTTTACTGCTTAAAAGTTAAGCGGCTTTACTGTAAGCAATTAATTTATATAACAGAGTTTGCAGCCAAATAAATTATTCAGAGGAATTAAGGTTATGGTGTTTTACGTTGACGACGCACTCGGCTATATGATGATCATAGCCATAGTGCTGGTATTCACAAAACTGTTCGGTCTGCTGTTCCGTAAAATGAAGCTCCCTGAAGTGCTGGGGTACATTATTGCAGGTCTTGTAATAGGTCCAGCCATCTTCGGCGAGTTTTGCGGCTTTACGCTTATCGGCTTTGAAAGCGGCGTTGCAGACGGAACGTACAAGGCGCTCTTTGCGTTAGAAGAAACTTCTGCGGGCAGCAACGAAGTTATTTCTATATTCTCTAAAATCGGCGTTATACTTATTATGTTTACTGTCGGGCTTGAAACCGACCTTAAACAGCTTAAAAATACCGGTCTTGCCAGCATACTTATTGCGTGTGCAGGCGTGGCGGTGCCCTTCGCGCTCGGCTTTTTAATAAGTTTGCCCTTCGGCAGCATCGGGCTGGGCGTAGATAATATTTACCGCTGCATATTTATCGGTACAATTCTTACGGCAACAAGCGTTGCCATTACCGTATCAGTTTTAAAGGAACTCGGTAAAATAAGCACCAAGCTTGGCACCACCATAGTTTCTGCCGCGGTAATAGACGACGTTATAGGCATTGTTGTGCTCTCTATCGTAACCAGCCTTGCAAAGTCGGGCACCGTTGTGGCAGAAAACGGCTTCGAAGAGTTTAAGGGTACAATTTACGGCACTATTATAATGATAATAGCTTTCTTTATAGTAGCCGTAGCGTTGGGTTTTGGCGTCTCTAAACTGTTCAAGTGGATGGAGCGCAGATGGCCCAACACGCACCGTTTGCCCATATTCTCGCTTGTAATTTGCTTTGTATACAGCTGGGCGGCGGAAGAGATATTCGGCGTTGCCGATATAACGGGTGCTTACCTTGCGGGCGTGGTGCTATCTACCACACATAATTCAAGCGAGTATACCGATAAAAAGGTTTCGGTAAGCTCTTACATGTTGTTCTCACCCATATTCTTTGCAAATATAGGTATAAGCTATATCAACTTCTCCGGCGTAAGCGGCAGTATAATTCTGTTTGCCGTGCTCGCCGTTCTTATGGGGCTTATAGGTAAAATAGTAGGCTGCGGAGCGGTGGCAAAGGGTTTTGGTTACAGCTTAAGAGAATCTACTATTGCCGGCGTGGGTATGATGGCAAGGGGAGAAGTAGCGTTGATTGTTACGCAGACGGTAATAGATTCTGCCACCCTTGGCGAAAATGCCCTTGGCAGTGAGTTTATGATTATGACCGTGTTGCTTATACTTGTATCTTCTATCCTTACGCCTATACTTTTAAAGGTGCTTTACAAAAAGGATCTGCCCCTTCAGAACGGTCCCGCACAGGGGATGGGCGGTGAAGTGCTTACCGACGAAGCTGCTTTAAACCAGAACGCCGAAGGGCAGGCTACGCAGGGCTGACAGCAGATTTTTAATTGGATATAAATTCAACAGCGCTGTTAATAACGCCGTGCACAGCAATGCACGGCGTTATGCTTTTTATTTTTCCTTACAAAATGTTGATAAAATTAAAAATTAAATGTAATGTCTCTGCCGCATTTGACATATCGCTCTTGCGGTGATAAAATGCAGTAGAGAGGTAATTTTATGCAGGATGGAGAAGACAAAATAACGCCGCTTGCAGGAAGGGTTGTTCTCGGCAAAAAAGAAGCTGTTACCAGCGCGGTGTTCGTTGTGATACTGCTCAATATGGTAATTCTTGTGATTGTGCGCGTTGCAATGCTTTTGATACCTTCCGGGCTGCAGGCTCTGTTCTGGGTATTGCTGGCAATACTTCTTTTTGCAGACGTAGCATTGTCGCCCCTTTGCTTTTATTACGCCGTTAACGAAGTAAAAGAAAATAACGCCGCACCGCCTTATACGGTAGCCATCGGCGGCGATGGAATGCTTTACCTTTACCACCGCGACGGCAGGATACAGAACCTTAACCCGCAGGAGCTGGTAAAAATTACCGCCCGCGTGGCTCATGTAGACTGGAACTCGTTTGCCGGCGGGGCAGGGCGCGGTTACGGCAGTCTGGGTTTTGTAGTAAAATCGCAGATGGGCAGGATAGTTAAGTACAGGGTAAAGTACGTTGTAAACTGCAAACAGGCGGCAATATACCTTAGCGGGTTATTTGTAAAAGAAGATTTAAAAGAAGAGCAAAATTAAGGCGGCAGCAGTGTCCGTCTTTAATTATACCACCCCGTATGGTTATTATGCGGTTATAAGCTCACAATGATGTACTTGGTAAGCCGAATTGCATAAGAATAAGGGAGCAAAGGGCGGGACAACGTATTTGCACGTTTACAATATTTTTTACACTTTACAGTTATCTTAATTAAAAAAATTCTTGACAAGCCGATTGCTTGTATGGTATTATTTTAATACAACTTAATCCCGTGGGGGAGTAGTAAGCGCAAACATGCGTGGCAGTAGCCAACATAATGACTTAACCGTCTGGCCTGCCTTAAATTATCAGACTCACATATAAACTTTGTTTAAGGGCTTATATGGGGTCATTTTTTATACCCGAAGCCTTGTACAGGCGGTCGGGTTTTTTTATTTTGGTTTTACAGAACGGGTAAGTTACCAAACGGTAACGTCGTCCTTGCCTTCCCCATTTATGGGACGAGCCGCCATATCTTTAAACAGCACTTATGCGCTGTTTATGGCGGTGAGATGAGTTTGCGCATAGTGCAAGGCGCAAACGGTGCCCGCGCGAGCGTAGCGACACTTTGCGCACATTATTATAAAAGGTTTCAGATAATAACTGCGCAATTTTCAGCGGTTGTCCTTACCGCGGTTGAGACAGGTGGCGGCGTAGCCGACGGATGAGGGGATAATAACGTGTACCTTATTATAAATGCCTGTACACATCGTCATCCTGAGCGTAAGCGAAGGATCCCGCGGGAGCGGCATCGAACCGCGGCTCGCGAACGACCAACTACGGCGGCAGAAGCGATGTTTAAAAATAATAATGGTTAATTACAATGCGGTAATAAGCATTGAATCGTCGGAATTACTATTCGGGCGCGAGTTCTCGCGCGCGAGCGAAGCGACACTCTGCGCACCTTAATTTAAAATATTTCAGATAATAAGGCGCAGATATTCTTCGACTACGCTCAGAATGACGTAATTGGTAACCCGAATTGCATAAGAAAAAGGGGGAGCCAAGAGCGGGACAACGTACCTGCTTAATAAGGCGAAGCCAAGGGCTGGACTACGTAATTGACTTGCTTTCCATTGCAATGACATACTTTGTCGGCTGGTTAAAAATAAGATAAACGTATTTACAGGAGAATATGTATGTGGAATTTTATGTTTTTTGCAGAGAGCATTTTGCTCGGCGTGGGGCTGGCGATGGACGCCTTTTCGGTATCGCTGGCAAACGGGCTGAATGAACCCTTGATGCGTAAGCGGAAAATGTGCGGTATTGCCGGCGTGTTCGCCGTATTCCAGACCCTTATGCCCATGATAGGGTGGATATGCGTGCACACCATAGCAACGTACTTTACCGTGTTTGAAAATTTTATCCCCTGGATAGCGCTTGTGCTTCTGGTTTTTATCGGCGGTAAAATGCTTATAGAAGCCATACGCAAAAAGGGCGAAAATGAAGAAAGCAAAGAAGTAAAACTTGGCATTGGATCGCTTATAGTGCAGGGTATAGCTACTTCTATAGACGCCCTTTCGGTGGGCTTTACCATAGCCGATTACAACTGGTATATGGCTCTGGTAGAGACGGTTATAATAGGTGTGGTAACGTTTTTTATCTGCTTTGCGGGGCTTGCCATCGGCAAAAAGTTCGGCACCAAACTTGCCAACAAGGCACAGATACTGGGCGGCATTATTTTAATTTTAATCGGCATAGAAATTTTTGTTACGGGTATTATATAACCGTAGGGCTGCATAATTATATTAAAAACCCTTGACAAGCTTAACATATTTAATGTATAATATTATTGATAAAATTTTATCGATTAATTTATCGGAGGGATAAAAATGGCAAACGCATTGCTCATTTCAACGGGCGCGATAATAGGCATAGTGGTGGCGGTAATAGTTGTACTGCTTATCGTAGTTATTATCGCATGGTATATAAGTGCATACAACAAACTGCAAAGGCTTAAAAACCTTGTAGAAGAAGGGTGGTCTACCATAGACGTACAGCTAAAAAAGCGTTACGACCTTGTTCCCAACCTTGTAGAGACGGTAAAGGGCTACGCTAAGCACGAAAGCGGAACGTTAGAAGCGGTAATTGCAGCCCGCAATGCGGCTATGACAGCCAGCGGAGAAGGTAAAATGGCGGCAGAAAACGCTTTAAGCGGAACGTTAAAATCGCTGTTCGCTCTGCAGGAAGCTTACCCCGACCTTAAGGCTAACGCAAACTTTATCAGCCTTCAAAACCAGCTTAAATCTTTAGAAAACGAAATTGCTTCTGCAAGGCGGTACTACAACGGCACCGTTAAAGAGCTGAATACAAAAATAGACTTATTCCCTTCTAACATAGTGGCAAAAAGGATGGGGCTTGAAAAGCGTGCTTACTTTGAGCTTGACAGCTCAGAAGAGCGTACAAACCCGCAGGTAAAATTTTAATTGACGGAGCCCGCCGCCGCATTTGCGGTGCGGGCTTTTTTACAGGTAAGAGAGTATGATTACAAAAAAACGCATTTCGGCAATAGCGCTGTTTGCCGCCGTGCTTGCAGCATTTATTTTTGCTTTGCTGCCGCATACGGTGCGGGCGGGGGCAGAAGAATATTCTTATAACGTGCAGGAATATGCCGTAACTATGGACGTATCTTCTGACCGCAAGGTTGCCGTTTCAGAAGTTATTACCGTATACTTTACGGGCTATAATTCCCACGGCATTATCCGCGACCTGCCGCTTGACGGCAACGTAAAATACAAAAATATAAAGGCTTATTGCGACAGCTCTGATTTTGCACCTTACACGCAGGAAGACGACAGCAACTACCTTTCTATCTACCTTCGCGGCGAAGGCAGGGTTACGGGTGAAACAAGGACGTATACCTTGAATTACACGATGATAGTGCCTGCCCTTTCGCAGGAAGGTTACCTGCCGCTTGACGTAATAGGATACGGCTGGACAAAGACGCTCAATAATATCACGGTTACCGTTACCGTGCCCGACGGGCTGCAAGATTACGCATTGTATTCGGGCAAGAGCGGCACTACGTCTAACGAGTATGCAAACGTAAGCAAAAGCGGCAACACGTTTGTGATAACCGCTGATTACCTGCCCGTATACAGGGGAATTACCTTAGATTTAAGTTTTGAATCGGGCGTGCTTACAACGGCTTTTGATTTCGCCATATTGTGGGCTCTTTTACTCGGTATAGCCCTTGTGGCAGTGATAATTGTCATAAAACTTTTGCTGTGCCGCGAGCCCGATATGACGGTTACGGTAAACCTTGAAGCTCCCGAAGAGATGGACCCCCTTTTAATGGGTAAGTATATAGACAACAATGTAGACAGCGAAGATCTTGGTGCGGTAATATTTTACCTTGCCGATAAGGGCTACCTTACCATAGATATGACCAATAAAGACGACCCCGCCCTTTATAAAACGGATAAGAACCCCACGGCTGACGACCCCGAACATATAAGAATTATACATGCAGGTCTGTTCAACGGCAGGGAATCTGTTACCACTTCGGCGCTAAAAAACTTCTTTTACGAAACGGCAGAAAGGGCTAAAAGGAATGTAGACAGGCAGGTAAAGGGTACGCTTTACAGCAAAAAAAGTATAGTTATTTCGGCAATACTTGGCGCCTTATGCTGGTTGGCGGTGGTATGTTTCCACCTGTTATATCCCCGTTTTACCGTGTTTTCCGGCTACGGCTTTGAAGCCGGTGCGATAGGTGCCTGTATAGCGTTTGCGGTTACGTCTGTTGCCGGTGTAATAACCAAACAGCGGCAGTATAAGTGGAAGAAGGGTAAAAAGATCGGTGTGCTTGCAGGTGCGTTTGCAGTGGGAGTATGTGCCAACCTTTTATCTATGCTGATACCGTGCGCCGCGTACGGCAAAATTACTACGGTAATAATCGGTGTGTTTGCCGCCTTAACGGGAATTTTGTGCGGTACGGCTTTCACCCGCACTAAGGAATATACGCAAAAGCTGGGGCATATATTGGGGTTTAAGCAGTTTATACTGTTTACCGAAAAGGATAAAATTGAGTTTATGTTAAAGGAAAACCCCGAACTTTATTACCATGTTCTGCCGTATGCGCAGGTGCTCGGCGTAACCGACGCCTGGACAGAAAAGTTTAAGGGTATTAGCATACAGCCGCCTTCTTACGTAAGGTATTCCGGCTTTGACTTTGCCTTTGATTGCTTTGTATGGCACAGTCTGTTCCGCTCTATGAATGCCGGTTTTGCACGCAATATGGTATCCCGCCCGCCCACAGCGCCCGGTGGCGGCGGACATGGCTTTGGCGGCGGCTTCGGCGGCGGTTTTGGCGGTGGCGGCTTCGGCGGCGGTGGCGGCAGGGGCTGCTGATTAGTTCACACAATTTATTTTGGTTTTCCGCCAACTTTTATATAGCGATAGGACATTAACCGTCATCCTGAGCTGTTGCTCAGGATGACGTACTTTGTTAGCCAATAGCAAAAAATGGTAAGTGGCGTAAAGATGACGTCGTCCTTGCCTTACCTAAGTGGGGGTGCACAAAGGGCGGATGAGGGGATAATAATGTCATCATTATTATAAACGACGGCCTATATGTCATTGCGAGCGGGCTCTACCGCGTGGCAATCTCGCCAGAACTGGCGAACAGCAGGTTGGACGGCAGAAGAGTTGTTTAAAAATAATACGTTATTCTTAAATAATAATGTACCTTACAATAATGCGGTGGTTAGATATCTGAAGGCGGTATTTGTTTACCGCCGCCCGTTCGGGCGAGATTGCCACGCTTACGTTACACTACGCTCGCAATGACAAGCTTGGTTAGCCGATTGATAAATAGTCAATGGTGAGTAGATGTCATAGAGAAGCGTAAGCGAAGAATTATATAAAAGCGGTGTGGATGCAATTACCATATAAAAAAACCAGCGTAGCTATCATAAGCCGCTGGTTTTTTACGTCTATATAAGATTACGAATTATTTATAAATTGCCGTTTGCAAATTTACTTCAGCTTGCGTTTTGCTGCCAGCTGGGCAAACTTTTCTACCCCTTCGGGAGTATTGTGCGGCGGCTGGGAAAAACCTACCTTTGTGTCAAGCGTAGCCATCTTTGCCATATCTTCTGCCGAAAGTTCAAAATCAAACACGTCAAAATTTTCTTTCATTCTTTCTATATGGGTAGACTTGGGTATAACCACAATACCGCGCTGAAGTTCCCACCGCAGCATTACCTGTGCAACGGTTTTACCATATTTTTTACCGATTTCTGCAATTATGGGGTTGGTAAACAAACCGCCCCTGCCTTGGCCGAAGGGTGCCCAGGCTTCTATTTGCACCCCGTACTTTTCCATCCATTTTTGGGCTTCAACCTGCTGGTGAAGGGGATGGGTTTCTATCTGGTTTACCATAGGGCTTATTCTTGAATAGCAGCATAAATCTACCAGCCTGTCGGGATAAAAGTTAGATACACCTATAGACTTTAATATACCTTTGTCGTAAAGTTCTTCAAACGCCTTCCACGCGCCGTAGTAATCGCCGAACGGCTGGTGAATAAGCATAAGGTCTATATAGTCTGTCTGCAGCCTTTCAAGCGATAGCGCTACAGCCTTTTTGGTCTGTTCGTAGCCGTAGTTCTGTATAAATATTTTAGAAGTAATAAAAACGTCTTTGCGTGCCAAGCCGGACTTTTTTACGGCGGAGCCGACTTCTTCTTCATTTTCGTAAGCCTGGGCGGTGTCTATGTGGCGGTAGCCTACCTGTAATGCGTCAAGCACACACCGTTCGCAAATGTCTTTTTCTATCTGGTAAACGCCGAAGCCGAGCTGCGGCATTTTTATTCCGTTTTTTAAAGTTACGTATTGCATATAAAAATCTCCTTGATATAGCTTAACTTAATATATAAAATAAATTCCCTTTAAAGTCAAGGGGTTTTTTAAAATTTGTTTGTGAAAATTTTCAGGTGGGTAAGGGGGTAATAACGTATACCGCTTTATAAAGCCGATTAGCAGAAGAATAAGGTAGAAGATGTCCCCTCATCCGTCCCTACGGGACACCTGTCTCAGCGGCTGTAAGGTATCAGCCGCTTCGGGCACCGCAAGCACTTACATATGTGCTTACTCATCTCGCCGCCATAAACAGCGCATTAGTGCTGTTTAAAGAAATGGCGGCTCGTCCCATAAAAGGGGAAGGCAAGAGTGGGACAACGTATTTGCTTACCATATTAAAACCGTTAACATTATTTTCATACATCGTGGCAAACTACTATTTTCTGCGTTATCACTTTTAACTATAACGGTGGTGAGTTATTTTGTATTATGCTATTATACTCTTTTGATTGACAATGCGGCGGTTTAAAAGTATAATTAGCTTAACTTAACAGCCGATGCGGTACGCCCCGACAAGATACGGGCGTTTAATAGGGAAGTCTGGGCTAATTGCCCCGCAGCCCCCGCTGCCGTTCGGGCGGTGCAGCCTTTCACTGCGTAAGTGGGAAGAAAGTCTGATTGAAATTAATTTTTCAGCCGCCCCATTAAGCCGGAAGACCTGCCCCGTCGGTTTACATCTTTGTTTTCCGAGGGGATGCGGAAGGTACAAAGCTTTACTTTCCTATGCACGCCGTACGGAATTTGTTTGCTATGCGCTTTTTGTTTTTCTCCGAAAACAGAAAGCGTTTTTTAAGTTAAAGGAGAATTTACTATGAAAAAGAAACTTACGGCACTTTTGCTTGCGCTGTGCGCAGCGGTAAGCATTGCGGCACTTGCAGCCTGCGACGATGAAAACGGCGAAGTGGGCGGCGGTACCGACTACAAAATTTTGCTCAACAGCGAAACAGCAGTAGTATTTACCGCCACCGAAGACGTACTTACCCTTTCTGACAGCACTTCGCTTAAAGATTATCTTGACGCATTGGTAACTCTTGATCAGATAACTTACGAGGGTACAGAAAGCACTTACGGTTACTATATCACGTCGGTAAACGGCAATGCTGAACAGAGCACCTATTCAGACGACTACAGTTCTGGCAGCGGTTATTCGTGGATGATTTATACCAGCCTTACCGAGCTTGACGGCGTAACGTATGCCACTACAGACAGCTATACCTATACATATGACGGAGTAACGTACGCATATTCTTCTTACGGGGTAACGCTGCTCCCCTGCGTGGAAGGGTATACATACGTACTTAGTTACGAACCCTGGAGCTATTGATTGTAACAGATGGAAAAACCTTACGGCAAGGGGGTAACCCCCGCAAAAGAAATTGCATATGCGGCAATAATGGCTGCCCTGTTGATAGGCGGCCAGCTTGCACTGTCTTGCGTGGCGGGGGTAGAGATTGTTACAGTGCTTTTATGCTGTTTTTCTTTTGTGTTCGGCAGAAGGTCGGGTGTGCTTGCCGCAACGGCGTTTTCCCTGTTAAGGTGCTGCATATGGGGCTTTTACCCAAACGTGGTAATACTGTATCTGCTGTATTACCCTTTGTTTGCATTTATATTCGGCTCGTTGGGCAAGGTAAAGCAGTCTACATATGAAAATTTCCCCATATGGGCAGTTATTCTTGCAGATATAGCTTTTGCCGCCGTAATGGTTTTTTGTGCGCTGTTTGCTGCAACGGGGCTGTTAAAAATATCCCGCCTGGCAAAAACGATGGTGATAACCCTGTTGTGGGTGGTGTTCGGACTGGCTGCCGCTCTGTTCATTGTGTTTAACGTGCTTGTAATACTCCGCAGATGCGGCAGAGTAAAGTCGGCAGATACGTTAAAGGTGGTGCTTGTTACGGCTGTAGCCGCAGTGTGCACCATATGCTTTTCGCTTTTAGACGACGTGGTAACGCCGCTCGTGCTCGGCTGGGGATTTTCTTCTGCAACCACGGTTACGTATTTTTACGGCTCGTTTATCGCCCTTGCGCCGCAGACGGTGTGCACCATAGTTACGGTAGCCACTCTGTTTTTGCCGCTTACCGCGGTACTAAAAAAATTAAAAAGGTAAATGGAAAATTAATTTTCAGCCGCCCGCAAAGTTTTGCGGGCGGCTGAATTTTGCTGAAAAAATTTTTAAAAATTTACAAAAAATTTATATTGAGTTGATGTGGCTGATTTATATTTATAGGCAGAGAGTGATAATGGCATAGTAGCTTTTGTTTTGCAAAGTATTGTGCCGTCAGAAATGAAAAAGGAGGCGTGCTAATGCAAAAAACGTATTATTATACCGATGAACTAAACGACGATTTTGCCGGTACGCAGATAGAATCTAAAACCCTGCCCGAAGGGTACGAGTTTGTACCCAAAACAAAGGGGTGGCGCATTGCACATTTTTTTGTATACAAAATGTTCGTTACTCCCATAATTAAACTTATAAAACTTTTTTCGGGTACTAAAATTAAAAATAAACAGGTATTAAAGCCTTACAAAAAGCAGGGTGCGTTTATATACGGCAACCATACGTCTTATGCTTCAGACGCTTTTTTGCCAACAGAAATCGCCTTCCCCAGGTCGGCTGATATAGTGGTAAACCCCGACGCCGTTTCTATTAAATTTGTAAGCGGCATCGTGCGTTCGTGCGGCGGTATTGCCGTTCCTTCTGACCTTAACGGGCTTAAACGCTTTACTGCCGATGTAGAGTGGACGGTGCAGAATAAGCACTGGGTAGCTATTTATCCCGAAGCGCACATATGGCCGTACTACACGGGTATACGCCCGTTCGGCCCTGCGGCGTTTAAATATCCCGCAAAGATTGGTGCGCCGGTGTTCGCTTACACTACGGTATATAAAAAGAGATTGTTCTTTAAAAAGCCTAAAAAGGAAGTGTATGTAGACGGTCCGTTCTTTGCGGATGACAGCCTTTCGCTTAAAGTTCGTACGCAGAAGCTGCGCGATGAAGTGTACTCTGCCATGTGCGAAAGGGCAAAGCTGAACAACTGCGAGTATGCAAGCTACGTAAAGCTAACCGACCCGCATATAGCACAGGTGCTCAACGATATGCAAAAGAACAGAAAAAGGTCTCCGTTCTTCCCCAAAAAGCGCAGAGAGATGCGTGCTTTTGTAGAAGAAATGAGTGCGCGGTATTCCGTTACGGGCGATACAGATTACTCTGACGACGTACAGACGGCGGACAAGCGCAGTTAAATTTAATATGTATAACAAAACGGAGCGGCAACAACCGCTCCGTTTTTGTTGTATTGTATTTTGTGTACGCATTGTAGTCGTCCCTGTCAGGACGAGCCGCCATTTCTTTAAACAGCACTTATACGCTGTTTATGGCGGCGAGATGAGCAAGCACATATGTAAAGTGCTTGCGGTGCCCGCGTGAGCGATAGCGCTACTTTGCGCACCTTGTTTATAGCCGTCCCTGTAAGGGAAGGGGGACCGCTTGCGGTGGAAGGGTTTGCAGAAAATAACTGGGCAAAAGCGGTTGATGACCTTGCAGCCGCTGAGAAAGGGGGACCGCTTGCGGTGGAAGGGTTTATATTTTATTGTGTAGATATATTATAAATCTGCAATAAGGTTGTTCATGTCGTATTTGCCTGCGGGCTTGCCTGCAAGCCATTTTGCCGCTTTTATTGCGCCTGCGGCAAAAACTTTTTTAGAGCGGGCGGAGTGAGAAAGGGTAATAATTTCATCTTCGCCGCAGAACATTACTTCGTGTTCACCCACTATGGTGCCGCCGCGCACGGCGTGTATGCCTATTTCGTTACCGCGCTTGCCAACGCTGCCGCTTCTGCCGTTTAAACATTCCTTGCTGCCGCCGTATGCCGCATTTGCGCTGTCGGCAAGCATAAGGGCGGTACCCGATGGTGCGTCAACCTTTTTATTGTGGTGCTTTTCTACAATTTCTATATCAAAGCTTTCACCCAAAAATTCAGCTGCTTCTTTAACAAGCTTAACAAGCAGGTTTATCCCCACGGAAAAATTTGCCGTACGGAATATGGCAATCTTTTTTGCACATTCGTCTATGTATAAAAGCTGCTCTTTGCTGTAGCCCGTGGTGGCAATTACGGCGGGTACGTTGTTTTTTAAGCAGTACTCCATTTCATCGTTAAGGCAGGCAGGCGAAGAGAAGTCTATTACAACGTCAACCTGTTCTTTAACGTCGTTAAATAAGGCATATGTGGGGGTTAAATTATTTTGGCTGGGTGTAATATCCACGCCGCATACAACCTTTGCTTCGCCGTCGGCTTCAAGTAAAGCCGTAATATTTTTGCCCATATAGCCGTTTATTCCGCAAACAAGAACGTTTATCATACTTTTTTAAGCCCCAATGCGGCAATGCAGCCGTCCATTATTTTTTTGTGTTCGGGTTCAAGTTCGGTTAAAGGGGGGCGGGGAATGCCTGCTTCAAGCCCTATAACGTTGCAGCCGTACTTTACGGGTATGGGGTTTACTTCAGTAAAGCAAGCGTCTATAAGCGGAAGAAGTTTATCTTCTGTCTCGTTAGCTTTTTTAAGGTCGCCTGCAGCCACAAGGTCATATACCTGTTTGCATTCTTTGGGCGCGATGTTAGATACTACCGATATAAGTCCTGCGCCGCCTATTGCAAGAATGGGCAGGTTAAGGTTGTCGTCGCCGGAATACAAGTCCATCTTTCCGCGTATCCTGCGCATGGTTTCGCAAATCTGTTCCATATTGCCGCAGGCTTCTTTTATGCCCGCCATGTTGGGTATACCGGCAAGCTGTTCCGCAGTGGGGGGCAGTATGTTTACCCCCGTGCGTGCAGGTACGTTGTACGCAATTACGGGAATGTTAGTGGCAGCGCAGATGGTTTTGTAGTATTCTACAATGCCCTTTTGCGTGCACTTGTTGTAGTATGGCGTTACTGCAAGCAGACCGTCGGCGCCAAGCTCCTGACCGAGTTTAGCCATCTCTACCGCATGAGCGGTGGAGTTAGAGCCGCAGCCAAAGGTAATTTTAACGCGCCCTGCACACATTTTTACCGTATAGCGCATTAAGTCTACCTTTTCCTGTTCGGTCATTGTGGGCGGTTCGCCAGTAGTGCCAAGTACAACCAGCATATCTGTGCCGTTTGCAATCTGGTATTCTATCATCTTGCCAAAGGCTTCATAATTCACTTCCCCGTTTTTAAAGGGTGTAACCATCGCCGTAGCGGTACCTTTAAAAAAATTTATCATAAAAAAACTTCTCCTCTCGTGAATTTATTTTTCGTTTGCTGCCGAAAAATAAATTGCACGATTTTTTAAGACAAAACCAATCTTGCTTTTTATGCTGCGATTGTTATTTTTCCCCTTTTTCGTATTTTAAGGGCGTACGTATTATATAATACGAAAAATTCCCTTTTTTACCAAAAGCTGCAAGTAGGTTGCAGCAAATAGTGGCGCTCAGGGCATAACAAGTGAAGCCCTTCGCAAGTTATTATTTTTAGAAATAAGCCGCAATTTGCTGACGCAAATGTGCGCTTTAACCTTAAATAGCCGCCATACCAAGCCCGTCATTCTGAGCGTAGCCGAAGAATCTCGCACGCGAGCGTAAGCAACACTCTGCGCACCGCATTAAAGGCGCCCCTGTAAGGACGAGCCGCCATTTCTTTAAACAGCACTAATGCGCTGTTTATGGCGGCGAGATGAGCAAGCACATATGTAAGTGCTTGCGGTGCCCGAAGCGGCTGATGTCCTTACAGCCGCTGAGACGGGGGACCGCTTGCGGTGGCAGGGTTTGCAGATTATGTGGCGCAGATAACTGGCGACCAGCAGGCACAAACGCTACAAAAGTTGTTTAAAAACAATACGTTTATTCTAAAGAATAATTACCTTATTATATTCAATAATTCCCGCATATGTGAGGACTGATTAATCAAAATAGCCCTTTTCGGCAAGCAGTTCGGCAAGCAGCACAGCGCCGCCGGCAGCCCCGCGCAGGGTGTTGTGCGAAAGACCTACAAACTTGTAGTCAAAAATATTGTCTTCGCGCAGCCTGCCCGCACATACAGCCATGCCGTTTTCGGTATTGCGGTCAAGCTTTGCCTGGGGGCGGTTATCTTCTTCAAAGTAGTGTATAAACTGTTTGGGTGCAGAAGGCAGGTCAAGCTCCTGCGGTTCGCCTGAAAATTTTGCCCATGCCTTTAAAATATCTTCTTTAGACGGCTTATTTTCAAACTTTACAAAGCAGGCTGCCGTGTGCCCGTCAGAAACAGGAACCCTTATGCACTGCGCGCTTATGGCGGGGGTGGTGGCGGGAACAATCTCGCCGTCCTTTACTTTACCCCATATTTTAAGCGGCTCCTTTTCGCTCTTTTCTTCTTCACCGCCTATATAGGGTATTACGTTATCTATAATTTCGGGCATGGTTTCAAAGGTCTTGCCTGCGCCGGAGATAGCCTGATATGTCGTAACGAACGCGCTTTTTATGCCGTATTTTAAAAGGGGATGCAGCAGCGGTACGTAAGACTGCAGCGAGCAGTTGCTCTTTACCGCAATAAAACCGTGCTTTGTACCCAGCCGCTTTTTTTGCGCTTCTATAACCTGAAGGTGGTCAGAATTTATTTCGGGAATTACCATGGGCACGTCGGGCGTAAAGCGGTGTGCGCTGTTGTTTGACACAATGGGGCACTCACATTTAGCGTATGCGTACTCAAGCTCCTTTATTTCTTCCTTTTTCATATTTACGGCGCAAAAGCAAAAATCTACTTCAGCCGCAATTTTAAGCATATCTTCCTTAGCGTCAAGCACGGTCATATCTGCAAACTTTTCGGGCATTGCCGCCGCCATATGCCAGCGTTTAACTGCGTCTTTATAATTTTTACCTGCCGAAGATGATGACGCCGCAAGGCAGGTTACGTTGAACCAGGGGTGGTTTTCAAGCAGAAGTAAAAACCTTTGGCCGACCATCCCTGTGGCGCCTATAACGCCTACGTTGTATTTTTTCATAAAAGAACTCCTCTGATTTTAATCATATCAATAAAAAATAAGCCTGCTATTTGCACAGCAGACAAAAATTTCTCCTAACACAAATAGCGCAACACCGCAGTGTCAGTTGCAAGGGTATTGACCTTTGCACCCAGCGCAAGCCTAAGGGAATGCTTACGCTTCGGCGGGGATGCCCTTTTGCACGCAAAGCAGTTAAATTCCCTTAAAAATTTAACTTTGCGGCTACTTATGCTCACCCGCTCCTCTATCAGCAGAATTAATATACCATATCGGCGGTAAAAAGTAAAGACTTTTTGTACCCATTTGTATTTTTTTGCAGACGTAAACGGATAATTTATAAAACATAAATAAGAAAATTCTTAAACGTAATGCAAAACAATTGAAAAAATATTTACTTTGTTGTATAATGCTTTATAGTGCTTGTTTTGCACGCAAATACAAAAATTTACAAGGATTACATATATGGCAGCAGATACAAAGTTAAAAGCTCTTGAAGGGCACGACCTTGGCGACTATAACCGCAAGGAACTGCCCACGGGCAGCAGGTGGAGCGATACATGGGGCGTATTTAAATCTAACTTCGGCAAGGTGGTAATAAACAACCTGCTTACGTTAGTTTTCTTTGTTCCCCTTGTGGCTATTTTATATATCCGCAATCTTTATGTGGAATCTATAGCGCTGGTATATCCGTTTTCTACAAACATCGGTCCCGCGTCGCCCCATCCCGTACCCGATATGGCGGGCGTGGCAGAAGGGTTAAACCTGTCGTCTGACATAATGTTCTATTCGCTGGCGATAGTGGCAGCCCTTATAGCCGCCGTAGGGCTGGCAGGTTCAATGTATTCCATGAAAAAGCTTGTAAACACCCACGGCAAGTTTACCGTAAAGGGCTACTTCCACGGGGTAAAGGTATCTTACCTTAACACGGCGCTGCCCGTTCTGTTATTTTCGCTTGTGCTGTACGCCACTGTTCTGGTGTGCGACTGGAAGGAATATACAATAGCTTTAGGCAACTCTGCCGCATGGCCCATTACCGCAATGGTGCTCATGATAATACTTACCGTAGTAGTCGGGCTTATATGCCTTTGGTTTATGGCGGTGGGCGTAAGCTACAAAGTAAAGCCTTGGCAGCTGATTAAAAACAGCTTTGTGCTTATGATAGGCTTTATCATACAGACCATATTCATGGCGGGCATAGCGCTTATTCCCGTATGGTTCCTGTTCATGGGTTCTTTCATGAGAATTATAGCCTACATCATATTTATCGTATTAGGCTTCTCTTACGTAAGCCTTTGCTGGATGAGCTTTACCCAGTGGTGCTTTGATATGTATATCACGCCCAATATGGAAAAGGAAAAGCAGGCTGCACGCGCAAAGATGACCGAAAAAGAGCTTGCCGCCGAAAAGGAAGAAGAAGAAAAGCGCATCGCGCGTGAAATTCTTGCCGCAGGCAAAAGCGAACTTGTAGGCAGGCCGATAATGCCCATGGCGGGCGAAGAAGTAACCGCCCTTTCGGCAGTGTTCGGCAGGGGAGACATCGCCGCCGTAAGTGCATCCCGCGCACAGCTGCAGACTACGGTAAACGGCTACGAAGACGAGCATAAGAACGACCAGCGCTACGTTGAATACAACAAGCTTTTTGCAGAGCGCGAAAAGGCGCTGCAGGATACTGGCAAAAAGGGCAAGAAAAAGAAAATCAGTTCCGACAATCTGCTTAAATAATAAAGGTGTAAGATGTCGCAATCATATTCCGCTTTGGGCGGCTGGTTTGAATATCTGAACAAAGACTGCGGCTATGAAGAATGGTCGCAGTATTTAATTAAAAGGCTGGGTGAACTCGGCGCGGGGCAGTGCGGCTTAGACATCGGATGCGGCAACGGCTACTTTACCCGTGCGCTTATAAAGGCGGGGTATACCGTGTCGGGCATAGATATTTCTGCGCGCATGCTTACAAGGGCAAAAGAAATTTCTGCGCAGCAGGGCATAAGGGCAGAATTTTTACTTGGCGATATAACCAAACTAAAAACAGCGGCAAAAGCTGACTTTGCCGTGGCGGTGAACGACTGCCTTAACTACGTTCCGCCCGAGAAGCTAAAAACGGCGTTTGCACATGTGGCAGGCTGCCTTAAAAAGGGCGGTGTGTTTATTTTTGATATAAGCTCAATCTACAAGCTTAAAAACATAATCGGCAGCAACCTGTTTGCCGAAGACGACTATAACGTGGCATATATGTGGTTCAACAGCTTTAAAGGCGACCGCGTAGAGATGGACGTAACCGTTTTTGAGCGCAACGGGCAGGGCTTGTATACCCGTACCGACGAAATGCATACCCAGTATGTGCACGAAACGGGCGATATTATTACCGCCCTTAAAGAAGCGGGCTTTACCTTTACGGAGTGCGAAGGGCACCTTGGGCAGCCGCTTAAAGAAGATACCCAAAGGATAAATTTTATCTGTAAAAAATAATTATGAATTACCTGTACAAAACACTTATATACGATAACCAGGTGTCGCTTTCTGTAATGGAAACTACCGACCTTGTGAACAAAGCGATAAAAATACACAGCCTTAATGCGGCTGCCGCCAAAACACTCGGCAATATGTTGACGTGCTGCGTGTATATGTCGGGCTGCCTTAAAAGCGAAAAGGGTGCGGTATCCATTACCGTAAAGGCAAGCGGAGACGTGGGTACTGTAAGCGTTTCGGGCGATATAAACCTGCATATGCGCGGGTATATAGACGGCTCGTTAAACGGCAAGCTCAAGGGCGGCTATATGACGGTAATAAAAGACGACGGATTTTACCGCCCGTTCGTGGGTGCATCTGAACTTATTTCTGACGACGTATCCCGCAATTTTATGAACTACTTTGACGCATCCGAACAGATACCCACGGCTGTAGCGATAGATACTATTATCGGCGAAGACGGCATGTGTACAGCCGCAGGCGGCGTGGTAATGCAGCTGCTTCCAGGCACTTCAGATGAAAACCGCGACCGTGCAGAAGACAAGATGCAGAATTTTTTAAACCCTGCAGAGCTGATAAACAGGATGGGTGCGAGTGGCATAATGCAGAACTACTTCGGCGCAGAAACGGCAGAAGGGCACGTTTACATTACCAACCCCGATTATATTTGCAACTGCTCAAGGCAAAAGATATCTGCCGTTCTTCTTACAATGGGCAAAGAAGAACTTTACAATATTATTAAAGAACAGGGCAACGTATCGGTGCATTGCCACTACTGCAACACCGACTACGTTTTCAGTAAAAAGGATATAGACGGACTGACAAATGGCTAAAAAGGAAACCATAGATTTCAGCGAAGACAGGCTGCTTGACATGGCGGCTGACTTTATAGAAGACCACAACTATATGGCTGCGCTTAAAATGCTCAATAAGAATGCGGAACTCAACTATGCAGACGACCGCAGTTTTCTTATGTACGCAGAAATTTACGATGACCTTGGCATGTACGAAGAATGTATAAACAACTGGTTCAGGTACCTTGACTGTGCCGAAGATCCCGACTATGCCGAAGCGTACGAAGGGCTTGCAATAAGTTTTATGCACCTGGACGATGACCAGTTTTCTGCCTACTACTACAACAAACTTTTGATGGAGACGGAAGACCTTACGCCAGAAAGCCGCCGAGAGATTATAGACAGCTTTTTGCGTAAGGAAGAAAATCCGCTGCACTTTGCATACCCTCCCGAAAAGGCAGACTATACCAAAGACATTTCTGAAGGGGTAGATTTTATACGTTCACGCGAGCCTGAAAAGGCGATAGAGTGCTTTGCCCGCGTGGCAAAGGGCAACGAAAAATATCTGTTGGCACGCAACTATATTGCAATGACTTACATTTTAAGCGATGATTGCGACAAGGCAGAAGAAGAGTGCAACAGCATTCTTGAAGAATATCCCAATAACGTGCAGGCGCTAACCACGCTTGCGGCGGTGCGCACCGAACAGAAGCGGCCGCAGGACGCGGCAGAGCTCGCAAAAAAGCTTGTTGCGCTTGACGTAAAAGAGCAGGAAGATATCTACAAAATAGCCACCGTGTGCTGCGAAAACAAGATGCATGACGAAGCGTACCGCATGCTGTGCCGCTTAGACAGCGAGTATGTAGACGGCGACCGCAATATGCTCTATTTTAAAGCGGCTTCGGCGTACAACAGCGGGCGGGACGAAGCGTGCTTTGATACGTTTGACAGGCTTTTAACGCTCTTCCCCGAAGCGTCGGTGGCGCAGTACTATTACAGCTTTGCGCGCGAAAACGCCAAAAAGGAAGACCGCGGCGAAATAAGTTATTTTTACCGCCTGCCCAAAGAGACAAGGGAACAGTCGCTGGAATTTTTGTCGGCGGTGTACAGTCTTTCCCGTACAGAAGTAAAAAAGCTTGCGGGGGAGATAGACGCCCTTGAATGTATAAAGTGGTGCTTTGACGAAACCGAAAGTTCCGACGACAACGAACTTCATTACGTTGCCGCAATGTGCGCAGTAAGGGCGGGCTACGACAACTTTGTGCGCGACCTGCTGTTAAATGCTTTTTTGCCGGATAACCTTAAACTTTCGGTAATAAGGGAGCTTTGCCAGCGCAACGAAGAGAACCAGTTCGGCATTGTCGTCTGCAATATATACAAGTGCGTAGATATTTATGCCATAGCGGTAGGCAGGTCAAAGCGCAAAGTCTTTGTCGGGGCGTATGCTTCGCTTGTGTCGCGCTTTGCCATAATAGACGAATCATATTCGCTTAAATTTGCCAATGCGGCGGAGCGCGTTTACGCTAAACTTGAAAAAGGTGAAGCCCTTGGGCTTTGCAAAGACGAAGATACGCTTGCGGCGGTACTGCTTACCGAATCGGGAGTAAGGGAAATTGCCCTTAAAAAATTTGACGTCTGCGACTTTTTTAATGCGGATAAAAACCGTTACGGTAAAATTATGAAGGTGTTGGAAGGTGAGATATGAAATTATATGACTTTGACGGAATGTTCGATGAAAAGCTCTCTGCTTATATAACAAAGAACGCCGGTAAATATAAAGAGAGCGAGTGGGAAAATATCATACCCGAAATGTATACCAAATTCGGCGATACGGTTATAAAATCTTTGGGCGTTACGCCTAACGGTTATTACCGTTCCCTTTCTGACGAAGAGCTGGTAAAAACGCTCTGTGCCCACGTAAAAAAGAACGTGCCCGTATCTGAATTTTTGTGCAGGGCAATAGAAGAGCGCCCCGCCTGTGTACCGCTGCTTTTACCGCTGCTTGGCGGCGAAGACGGCGTTAAGCAGTACGCTGTAAATATATTGGGGGCAGACCCGCGGGCTATACCTGTTTATATGGATATAGTAACGGCAGACGGCGATGAAGATTTTAAAAACCAATGCCTTGACTTTATAAAGGAGCAGGCAGACCTTGTAAAAGACAAGGCGCTTGACTTCTACAAAAAGGGTACCGAGCGGCAGATTATGTTAGAGATATTATCGCGCACCACGGCGGGCGACGACGAAGTATATAACATTCTTTTAAACGAGTTCCGCTGTTCGGCAGACGTGCAGGAATATGCAGGTTACCTTGCTTCTTACGGAGACGAAAGGGCGCTGCCTTATCTTTTGGATAAGATTGACGAAGAAGGAATTTCTTACCCCGAGTTCCAGGAATTAAAGTACGCGATAGAAGCTTTGGGCGGGGAGTACGACAAACAGAGAGATTTTACCGGCGACGAGTATTATGACATAATACATTCGCATGACGTATCTGGCACCGACATCTTTGCCGCCTTTAACGAAGGGCAGGAAGAGCCGTATTCCGACGACAAAAAGGATGACAATTGATTATTTTTGTGTGGTGTGAGTAAGATATTATTTACCACAAATAATAATGCCACACCGCTTTTAAATAATGTGAACCTCTCAGGCGCTATGCGCCAGCTCCCCTAATAAGGGAGCCAAGAGCGGGGCGACGTATTTGCTTAATAAGGATGGCTATAATGCGTGTAAAAGCATTGAATGGGGCTTCCCCTTGATGGTAGGCAAGAGAAAAAACGGCAGTAGCCTACGCGTCATCCTGAGTGTGAACGAAGGATCCCGCGGGAGCGGCATCGAGCCGCGGCTCGCGACCAGCAGGTTGGGCGGCACACAAGTTGTTTAAAAATAAATAACGTCTAATTATAGTGCGGTGATAAGCATTGAACGGGCGGATATGCTATTCGGGCGCCAGCCGCTACGCTCGCAATGACGTACTTGGTCAGCCGAATAGCAAAAAATAAGGAAAGGCAGGAATATCCCCTCATCCGTCCCTACGGGACACCTTCCCCCATAGAAGGTGAAGGCAAGATTTAGTAATGTTGAATTAATCATCGATTACTCAAGGGAAGCCGAGAAAGTGCCGTTAAAATACCATCATTATGTAAAAGCCGCAGTGGCGGCTTTTTGTTTTTAATTTAATTTTCTTTACCGGCGCATTTAAGCGTTTTTTGCTGCTTTTTAAAGGTGTCGTTCGCTTGGTCTATCATATCCTTTTTTGCAGGTGCCGCTTCGTAGTAACCGCGCGAAGCCATCTGCCTGAAAATGGTATACTGGTTTTCGGCAACGCCCATCATATTGTCGGCAAAGTTTCTTCTTACGTTTTTACTGCTGCCTTCGTAAAGGGCGGTTGCGTAAAGGGTGATAAGCGACTTTTCGCTGTCAAGCATATCCTGCAGGGCGTCCTTTTCGCATAAAGTAATATCGCTTTTTGTCAGTTTCATAATAATCTCCTTCAGCCTAACTGGGCTAACAGCGCGTTGTAGCGCGCTTCGTGTTCGCAGGCTATGCCCGCCATACATTCTGCAAGTGCAGCGTCGGTTAAAGTGTTTGCGTACATTCTTGCTTTTTTACAGATAAGCCCTTCGCAGGTGAGCGCCTGGCTGATCATAGATAGTTCTTTTGCCGTAATAGTTTCTGCCATAAAAAATACCTCCTTAAAAAGTTTTGCCATATTTACGTTTAATATACATCAAATTTTGCAAAAAATGTCGAAAAATGTCATACAAAACATTGACAAATAGCTATTAATATGTTACTATTTTACCTGTCGGCAAATACCGATAATATTTTTTTAGAGGTTCTAATTTTATGGCAAAATCATCTAAACTCGATATTGTCTGGATCGTCCTTCTCGCTGTAGCGGTAGTGGGGCTTGTCCTTGCAATAGTAGGCGTATGTATTGATTACGTTGCATACGACGTAACGCTTCTTAACAATACGAATACAACTTCTTATACTATTGGTGAACTTGTAGACGCGCAAAACGAAGTTAAAGATTACACAGGTAATATCTACAGCGGTCTTGGCGGTATGGAAGCAATGGCTATAATTACCATTGTGCTTTCTGCTCTTACAGCTATATGCGTTGCATTATGTAAATTCGTAAACATCAAGTTCGCTAACATTATCAAACTTGCACTTGGCGCTCTTACCGTAGTATTTGCAATTATCGCAATTATCCTTGCATATACATTCGGAGATGTTGCAGAATTATATGACTGGTATGCAGCAGCAGGCGCATGGCTCGTTCTGGTTGGCGGCATTCTTGCAGGTGCGGCAGGCGTTGTGGCAGGTTTAAAAAAATAATTACATAAACTTATATCAAAAGTCCTTGCATTTTGCAGGGGCTTTTATTTTTGCAAAAAAATTTATAAATCTTAGTTAATTTTCTTGACATACATAAAATATTATATTATCATATGAATAGATATTCATATAAAGGAGAAAATCAGATGAAAGATTCCTGCGAGCACGTAGCCGAGCACGAAAATCTTGTAGCAGAAGTAAAAGCCGATATGCCTGCGGAAGGCGCCATACAGCTTATGGCAGACCGCTTTAAGGCGATAAGCGAACCTTCACGCTTAAAAATTTTACTTGCGCTTTCGCACGGCGAGCTGTGCGTAGAACATATCGCAATGGCGGTAGGGGGCAACCAGAGCGCCGTATCGCACCAGCTTAAAACGCTTAAAGATAACCGCATAATCAAGAGCCGCCGCGAAGGCAAAAATATTTTGTATTCGGTAGACGACGAGCACATTATGACTATGATACAAGTTGCAAAGGAGCATCTGCACTGCGATGAATAAGGTTATAAAGATAGAAGGGCTTGACTGCGCCAACTGCGCGCGAGAGCTGGAAGAAGAGATAGAAAAGGTAGAAGGCG
>JAJQDC010000004.1:23676-43936 GCA_021202395.1 Clostridia bacterium
TAGACTTTGTGGGGCAGAAGGTGCGGCTGGAATGCGATTCAACCGCAACTATAGCAAAAGTAAAGGACGTCTGTAACCACTTTGAAGAAGTAAAGGTGGTTGAAGAAGCCGCCGTAAACACCGTTATAAAGATAGAAGGGCTGGACTGCGCCAACTGCGCGCGAGAGCTGGAAGAAGAGATAGAAAAGGTAGAAGGCGTAACTACAGTTTCGGTAGACTTTGTGGGGCAGAAGGTGCGGCTGGAATGCGATTCAACCGCAACTATAGCCAAAGTAAAGGACGTCTGCAACCACTTTGAAGAAGTTAAGGTAGTGGAAGAAGCCGCTGCAGCCGATACAAAAAAGATTAAAATAAAAGACCTTTGCTGCGCGAACTGCGGCAGGGAGCTTGAAGAGATATTAAACAAAATAGAAGGCGTTACCGCAACCGTAGACTTTATGAATATGAGCATAACGCTTGCTGCCGAAGGGGAAGCGTACGACAAAGCTATTTACGAAATAACCCACTTTGAAGACGTTAAAATAGTGGTAGACAAGCCGTCTAAGCCCAAGGGCGTTATACGCACCCACGTTAAAGAAATTATACAGCTTGCAATATCCGTAATATTCTTTATACCCGCACTGGTATTGTACCTTACGGGCGGCAACACTCTCACCATAATATCCTACCCGCTGTTTGCGATATCTTACCTTTCGGTGGGCTACCCCGTGCTTATAAATACTGCCAAAAACATTGCAAAAGGCAGGGTGTTCGATGAAAACTTTTTAATGACCATAGTCTCGGTAGGTGCCATTATTTTGGGCATATTCTGGGGGGAAGGGCTTTATGAAGGCGTTGCCGTAATGATTTTGTACCAGCTTGGCGAGCTGCTGCAGTCCATTGCGGTGGGCTCTTCAAGGCGGTCTATAACAGACCTTATGGACTTAAAGAGCGACAGCGCCACCATATTAAAGGACGGGCAGCAGGTTACCGTAAAGCCGGAAGAGCTTGAAGTGGGCGATATTATGCTCGTTAAGGCGGGCGAAAAGATTGCTGCCGACGGCGTTATAGTAAAGGGTAAAAGCTCGCTGGATATGCGCTCTTTAAACGGCGAATCTGTGCCGCAGGACGTTAAGGAAGGGCAGGAAGTTTTATCCGGCTCCATTAACATTTCGGGCGCGGTAGAAGTTAAGGTTATAAGGCGGTATTCCGATTCCGCCGTTGCAAAGATACTTGACCTGGTGGAAAATTCCACTGCAAAAAAGGCTCAGCCGGAAAAGTTTATTACCAAATTTGCAAAGTACTACACGCCCGCCGTGTGCATTGCCGCCGTAATTGTTGCGGCGATAGTTCCCACCATAGTATGTGCCGTTGAAGGGCTGTTTGTGTGGAATACTTACGCCGGCTGGATATACCGCGCGCTGTCGTTTTTGGTAATATCCTGCCCGTGTGCGCTGGTAATATCTGTGCCCCTTTCGTACTTCGGCGGCATAGGGCAGTGCGCAAGGTATGGCATACTTGCCAAGGGATCTACCAGTTTAGACGAGCTTGCAAAGGCTACGGTAGCCGCATTCGACAAGACGGGTACCCTTACCGAAGGTTCGTTTAAAATCAGCTCTTATTCCGACGAAAAGACGTTGCGCCTTGCCGCTGCGGCAGAAAAATTTTCTTCCCACCCCATTGCGCAGGCGTTTGGCGGCATAATTACGGAATATACCGCCGAAGACGCCGAAGAGATTGCAGGCCGCGGCGTAAAGTGCACGGTAAACGGCAAAACCCTTTTGTGCGGCAATGCCGCCATGATGCAGGAAAACGGGGTGAAATTTGGCAGTAAACAGAGCATATATACGCTTGTATACGTTGCATACGGCGGTGAATATGTCGGCTGTATAGAAATCGGCGACGGCGTAAAGCAGGGTGCGGCAAAGACTATAGCAGATTTGCGCAGCCAGGGCGTAAGCTACTGCGAAATGCTTACTGGCGACAACCCCGTGCGGGCTGAAGCCGTTGCAAAGGAAGCAGGTTTAAACGGCTACCGCGCGTCGCTTTTGCCCGACGGCAAGCTTGAGCGTGCAGAAGAGCTTAAAAAGCAGGGTAAACTTATTTACGTGGGGGACGGCATAAACGACGCACCCGTAATGGCGGCTGCGGACTGCGCCGTTTCTATGGGCAAAGTAGGCTCTGACGCGGCGATAGAAGCAAGCGACATCGTGCTTGTAACCGACAGCCTTGAGCTTTTACCTAAAGCCAAAAAAATTGCAAAGGGCACAAGGAGCATAGTCTTCCAGAACATAATAGGTTCGCTGGTGATAAAGCTTGCCATAATGGTACTAAGCCTTACGCTTGCAAACTTCCCCTTAATCGTGGCGGTGGTTGCCGACGTAGGCGTGATGCTTGTTGCCGTGTTGAACGCAATGCGCACAAGGCTTATAAAATAATTTTAACTGCGGTAAATTTTTATCGGCGGCGGGCAGTTTTGCCCGCCGCCTTTTGCATATTGTTTGCCTTTGCGACAAATTTTTTACAAAGTAAGCCGCATTGCTTTAAAAAAATTATATAATTTACGGGTAAAAAATTTTACTTATTCAGCGAAATAAAGTATAATGTTAGCTGGACAATATTATTCCGTGGCGGCACAGTGCGCCGCTATGGCTTTCTTTATAAAGGAGCAGAATGGGACTTATAAATTTTTTGCAGAATTCAGACAGCAGGCAGGCGGCAAAAAAGCTTGACAAACTTGCCGTTAAGGTAGAAAACCTGGAACCGAAGTACCAGGCCATGAGCGACGAAGAACTTAAAAGCCAGACTCAGATTTTAAAGGGCAGGCTGGCTGCGGGCGAAACGTTAGACGACATTATGTTCGACGCATTTGCCGCTTTAAGGGAGGCAAGCTGGCGTGTATTAAAAATGAAGCACTTCCACGTGCAGATAATGGGCGGTATCTGCCTGCACCAGGGGCGCATTGCAGAAATGCGTACAGGTGAAGGTAAAACGCTTGTATCTACGCTGCCCGCTTACCTTAACGCGCTTACAGGCAAGGGCGTGCATATCGTAACGGTAAACGATTACCTTGCCCGCCGCGACGCCGAATGGATGGGCAAAGTCCATAAATTTATGGGGCTTACCGTGGGCGTAGTCGTCCCCGGTATGGACGATAAAGATAAAAAGCAGGCATACGCCTGCGATATTATATACGCAACCAACAACGAACTCGGCTTTGACTACCTGCGCGATAATTTAAAGACATCTATCCCCGCAATGGTGCAAAGGGAACTCAACTACTGCATTATAGACGAAGTTGACTCCATTTTAATAGATGAAGCAAGAACGCCCCTTATCATTTCAGGCAAAGGGGGAGAAAGCTCTAAACTTTACGAAAATGTAGACAGGTTCGTGCGCACGCTTGACGGCGGCTTTGACGACGATAAGACGGAAGCAGAAAAGAATATTCCCGCACGCAAAAAGAAGAACGACGAACTTTCGCAGGAAGAAATTGACGCTATGGAAAAGCTTTCTGCCGTTCTTCAGCAGATGGAAAACTGGGACTATATAATAGACCGCAAAGACAAGACCGTAACCATTACCGAAAAGGGCGCCGAAAAGGCAGAACGCTTTTTTGGCGTAAACAACCTTTCTGACATAGAAAACGCCGAACTGCACCACCACATCCAGCAGGCGTTAAAGGCTCACGAACTGTTCAAGCGGGACGAAGACTACATCGTATCAGACGAAGGCGAAATTTTAATAGTAGATGAATTCACGGGCCGACTTATGCACGGCAGAAGGTATTCCGACGGTCTTCACCAGGCAATAGAAGCCAAAGAGCACGTTAAGGTAAGGGATGAAAATAAGACACACGCAACCGTAACCTTCCAGAACTACTTCAGGTTATACGCAAAACTTTCGGGTATGACGGGTACCGCAAAAACAGAAGAAGCCGAATTCCGTACCATATATTCTTTGGACGTTGTAGAAATTCCCACCAACAAGCCTGTAAAGCGTAACGACTACGCCGATATGATCTACTCTACGGTAGAAGGCAAAAAGAAGGCTATTGTAAACGAAGTGGTAGAGCGGCACGCCACGGGGCAGCCCATCCTTATAGGTACCGTAACGGTAGACCGTTCAGAAGAGATTTCAAGGCTGTTAAGAAGAAACGGCATAAAGCACAACATATTAAACGCAAAGAACCACGAGCGCGAAGCGGAAATCGTAGCGCAGGCGGGCAGGCTGGGCGCAGTTACCATTGCAACCAACATGGCAGGCCGTGGTACCGATATTCTGCTCGGCGGCAACCCCGAATATCTTGCCAAAAAGCGCATGCGTGAAGAAGGTTACGACCACGACATGATAGAAGTGGCTATCTCTTACGCAGACAGAGAGTTTAACGAAGAAGAGATGACTGCCCGCGCAAGGTATGCCGAGCTGTACGATATGTACAAGGCGGAAACCGATGCAGAAAAGGTTAAGGTAATAGAAGCAGGCGGACTTTGCATCCTGGGTACCGAACGGCACGAAAGCCGCCGTATAGATAACCAGCTCCGCGGCCGTAGCGGCAGGCAGGGCGACCCCGGTGTTTCGGTATTCTTTATCTCGCTTGAAGACGACCTTGCAAAGCGCTTCGGCGGCGAAAGGATCAAATCTATTTACAACGCATTCAAGCTTGACGACGACCAGTGCCTGCAGTCTAAAATGCTTTCCCGCAGTATAGAAAACGCGCAGAAGGCGATAGAAGGCAGAAACTTCGGCATAAGAAAGCGCACCCTTCAGTACGACGAGGTTATGAACGAACAGCGTAAAACTATTTACGGTGAACGCCTTAAGGTATTAAAGGGCGAAGACGTGCACGAGCAGATGCTTAAATATATCCCCGACTATGTAGAAAAGGTTGTGGGCGAAACGGTAAACACCGAAGCCATGCCCGATAAGTGGGATGCGGATAAACTTAACGACGCCCTGCGTACAAAATTATACCCCGACGAATGCACTTTTGAAATTACGCACGAAATGCTTGAGCGCTGGGACTACGATTACGCAATAAAAAAGATTACCAAAGAAGTAACTCTTTCTTACGAACAGAAGATTGAAAATATAAAAAAAGATACAAACGGCGTGGTAGACTATCACCAGGTAGAGCGCAACGAGCTTTTGCGCGCGGTAGACCGCAACTGGATAGACCATATCGACGCAATGGACCAGCTCCGCAAAGGTATAGGTCTGCGCGGTTACGCCCAGCAGGACCCCGTAATTGCCTACAAGCAGGAAGGGTACGATATGTTTACCGAAATGATAGAAAGGGTGCAGACCACAATTATATCCCGCCTGTTAAAGGGCAGGATAATAAGGGTAAGACCCAACGGCGCGCCGGTGCAGCAAAAGAAGGTTCATGATATTAAAGACGAGCCTGCCGCACCCCAAGCCGTTCCCGCACAGGCAGAAAGTGAAAGCAGTGTGCAGGGTGAGCCTGAAAATAATCAGGCTGCGCCCGTAGCAGCGGCAGCCCCCGCAGAGCAGGTTAAACCTGCGGCTAAACCCCAGCATATCCCTGCGGCAAACGGGCTTGCAACCGTGCCCGAAGAGTTTAAACCCGAACCTACTTCCAAGCCCACTCAGCTTTTAAGCAGAAAAAAGAAAGAAGTCGGCATGAACGACCCCTGCCCCTGCGGCAGCGGTAAAAAGTATAAAAAGTGCTGCTACTGGAAGGACCATTCTTAAATTGGGGTAGAGAATTGTTTTGCCCGAATTCAGATAAGGAATTTTGAGTATTATCCCCTCATCAGTCAGCAGCGCTGACAGCTTCCCCCATAGAAGGGGAAGCCAAGAGCGGGACAACGTATTAGCTTAAAGAATAATCACTATAGAGAGCTTATTAATATGTTTAAAGCTGATGATTACAGACTAAAAATAAAATCGCTGTCAGAAACGCTTGCCGAAGCAAAATATGCCCTTGATATAGATAACCTTGGCGGCAAGTTAGAAAGTTTAAAGGCGGAACAGGAAAAGCCCGAAGTGTGGAACGACCTTGAAAAGTCTAAACATATCGGCAGGGAAATATCTGTTATAGAAGGTAAAATTGCCGCTTACAGCAAGGGTGAAAGCGCGCTTGAAGATGCGTCGGCGTTTATAGACCTTATAGAAGAAGCCGACGACGAAGGGCTTATACCCGAACTTGAAGGCATGCTTAAAGCTGCTGAAGAAGACATAGAAGAAATGCGCATAAAGGCGCTGTTAAGGGGCAAGTATGACGCAAACAACGCCATATTAAACCTTCATTCAGGTGCAGGCGGCACCGAAGCGTGCGACTGGACGCAGATGCTGTACCGCATGTACCAAAGGTATTGCGAAAAGAACGGCTTTAAAGTTACCGAGCTTGACAGTGAAGACGGCGATGAAGCGGGCTTAAAGAGCGTAAGCTTTAAGGTAGAAGGCGAAAATGCCTACGGCTTTTTACGTGCAGAAAAGGGAGTGCACCGCCTGGTGCGCATATCGCCCTTCGATTCAAACAAGCGCCGCCATACTTCGTTTGCATCTTTAGAAGTAATGCCCGAAGTAAACGACGAAAACGAGATAGAAATAAAGGACGAAGACATAAGGATAGACGTATACCGCTCTTCCGGCGCGGGCGGGCAAAAGGTAAACAAAACCGAAACCGCCATACGTATTACCCACTACCCCACGGGCATTGTGGTAACCTGCCAGAACGAAAGGAGCCAGCTGCAGAATAAGGCAATGGCGTTTGAGTACCTGCGTGCCAAACTTTTAGAGCGCAAGATTGCCGAAAGGGAAGCCGCCGACGCCGAAATTAAGGGAGAGATTAAAAAGATTGAATGGGGCAGCCAGATACGCTCTTACGTATTTTGCCCTTATACCCTTGTAAAAGACCACCGCACAGGCTACGAACAGACTGATATACAGGCTGTAATGGACGGGGATATACAGGGGTTTATAATAGACTACCTTAAAAAGACAGGTTAACGCGCAAAGCGTTTATAGTAAAAAATAAAAAAACAAAAATCATCCGCTTAAGCGGTGAAAATAAAATTTGACGGGAGTAAATCATGGCTAATAATAAAGAAGCGTTAAAAGCTTGCCTTGAGCTGTCGCACAACATCAACGAAATTGGTACGGGCATTAATGCCAACCGCGCCGCAAAAGAAGTTTTCAGCCAGCTTGTAAAAAGTTCGGCTGACCTTGGTGCTTCCATTACCGCGGTAGAATATGTTCCGCTGCGCTCGCACCGCGCACAGGTATCTGCAGAATCTATGCAGCATATCTGCAGAATAATTTATCTTCTTAACGTTGCCAAGGGGATAGATTACTTTATGCAGGCACCTGTAGACGCCGCCATAAAAAGCGCGGTAAGGGTATCTGAACTGCTTGTGGGTATATCTTCCATTTACGGCAGCACGGGCGGCTACATAAACCCTGTACAGAGCAACGACCGTAAGGACGATTCCGATCCCGATGGTTTTAACGAGCTTTTTGAAGGCTGACATAAAGCAGGTTTATGTACGATAAAAGTGCGTTTAAAATTAAAAATAACCCCGTGATATTGGGCATCGAATCAAGCTGTGATGAAACGGCTTGTGCAGTTTTGCGTGGCAGAAAAATCTTGTCTGACGAAATAATTTCGTCGGCTGCCGTGCAGGCGCAATACGGCGGAGTAGTACCGGAAATAGCTTCCCGCGCCCATACCGACGCGGTAGACGAAGTGTGCCGCCGTGCGGTAAAAAATGCGGGTATAAGCTACGGCGATATAGATGCTGTTGCGGTTACGTACGGTGCTGGGCTGCTCGGCGCCCTTCTGGTGGGGCTGTCCTTTGCTAAAGCTCTTGCGTTTACGTTAAACGTTCCGCTTATTGCGGTAAACCACATCCGCGGGCACATATCCGCCGCCTATTTAGATGACGACACGCTTAAACCGCCGTTTATTACACTGCTTGCAAGCGGCGGGCACACGGCAATTCTGCACACAAAGAGCTTTACTGAATTTGAAGTGCTTGCTTCTACGTCAGACGACGCCGCAGGCGAAGCGTTTGATAAATGTGCAAGGGTACTTGGTCTTGCCTACCCGGGCGGGCCGAACGTACAGCGGCTTGCCGCACAGGGGGATGCAAATATAAACTTCCCTTCTGCGCTGGTAAAAAATTCCGCACACACGCAGTTTTCTTACAGCGGCTTAAAAACGTCGGTAATCAACTATTGCCACAACCTTGAACAAAAGGGGGAAGTTGTGCCGCGGGCTGATGTAGCGGCTTCTTTCCAGCAGGCTGCCCTTAACCCGCTTGCAGACAAAACGGTTGAATTCGCCCGCAGATATGGCGTAACTACCGTAACGGCAGGTGGCGGCGTTATTGCCAATGACTACCTTAGGGGCAGGCTTTTGCAAAAGTGCAGCCAAAGCGGAATAAAGCTTATTCTGCCTGAAAAAAGGTACTGCACCGACAACGCCGCAATGATTGCTTCAGAAGGCTACAACCAGTACATGGCAGGCAATTTTGCCGACATGGACCTGAATGCCGTTGCCGCCATCCCGCTTAAACAGAGCGTGGAGCAGTAATATTAATTATATATAATATCAGAACAGTACCGCCGATCATCGGCGGTATTTTTGTTGAAATATTGTTGAAAGCATTGTTGACTTATTTAACCGCAAGCACACTCTTTGTCATTGCGCGTGAGCATAGCGCTACTTTGCGCACCTTATTGTAAAAGGTTTCAGATAATAAGACGCAAACCGTAGTGGCAAGATCTGCAACCGCAGGAGTACACTGTACGCTTTACCTTGCCGTCCTTATTAGGGAAGGGGGACCACGTAGTGGGGGAAGGGTTTTGTATTGTATAATAAGGTGAACCCCACAGGCGCTATGCGCCAGCTCCCCTAATAAGGGAGCCAAGGGTAGGACTACGTGTTCGCTCCACTAACAAGCCGGCTATAATGTGGTAGAATTATATCTGAAAGTGGATATTTTACGCAGTATAGCTGTGCTCGGCAATTACCCTGCCTGTTTCGCCGTCGGTTAAATATGCCTTGATGTTGCCGCTGCGGTCGCAGACGCCTATATAATAATAGCACTTGTCGTCATACAACAGCCGGATATAAATTTCACCGCAGAATATCCCGTTTTCAGTAAGGCTTGTAAATGCGTCTCCGTCGTATTCAATAACGCAGCCAAGCGCGCTCTGCCCGCTCATTACCCCGTCAGAAAGCACGCTCACAAGGGTATATTCCCGTCCGTTTCCGTTTAAAGTAAGTTCGGCCGCAAGCGTGTCTTTGTCAAACCCGCTGCAGGAAAAACTTATGTACCAGCAGTTTTTTACCGTCATATAGCTCATTTCGCCGCCAAGGCCGTCTACATCTATATACACTTCGTCGTACCGGGTATCAAATGTGGCATAAATTTCGGCAATGCCGTTCATCTCGCCCTTAACTCCGTCTGCCATAAAGGGCACTTCGCGGTCGCTTAAATATACTTTTATCTCGTCGCTGTCTCCGCTGTACAAAAATACGTCGTAGCGCAGTTCGGATATGTACTCGGTGTAGTCTGTCTGCCTTGTGCAGCCGCTTAAAATTGCAGCGCACGCCGCAATGCATGTTATGCAAAATAATTTTTTCATACTATACAATATTTTGTTTTAAGAATTTTATGCCTTACTTTGTGGAAAGCACATTACCCGTTAATGCTTTTTTCTGTGGTGTGTGAGCACAATACTACACCTTGCCTTCCCAGTGGGGTAAGGGAGCACAATACCACACCTTGCCGTCCCTATCAGGACGAGCCGCTATTTCTTTAAACAGCACTTATGCGCTGTTTATGGTGGCGAGATGAGCAAGCACATATGCAAGTGCTTGCGGTGCCCGAAAAGGCTGTTGTCCTTACAGCCTTTGAGACGGGGGGACCGCTTGCGGGGGAAGGGTTTTGTTACTAATAATAAGGTGAACCCCTCAGCCCTACGGGCAGTTCCCCTAATAAGGGAGCCAAGAACGAAACGACGTAATTACTACCCCTTGCCCCCCAAGGGAAGCCTTCCTGAGGTCAATATTAATATTAAAATAAAACGTTATGTTTATCGTCTTTAAAAATACTATTATAATAAAAATGCTCTATTATGCCGCCCCCGATTGGTTTCAAACAGTTGCATTTTATTTTACCGTATGATAAAATAGTTAAATAACAAAAAGCAACTCTGTTTGCGGGAAGTCCGTCGGCATTGAATAAGAATGTAATAACAAAAATAATCTTAATCACATTGGGGTTTATAATAGCGCTTGCCATAGTTGTGTTTGCCGTTTTAAGCTTAGCTGCACCCGGCGTTATGGCTGGCTGGTGCGAAGAGACGGGCAACTATTCCCTTGCCGTAAGTTACGCTTCCCTGCACTACAAGTATACGGGTAACGTAAAGCAGGCTGCCCGCTGCGCGCAAGACAGTATCCTTGCGGAAAATAACAAATACATAATTAAGTACGGCGAGCAGCTTATAGACCATACAGATTTTGATAGCTACTGCACAGAACAGGATGAATACTATCTATCTGAATACAACGTAGATTACAGCTACAGGCAGTTTATTTACGGCGAAGTATCAGTTGCATACTATTCAAAAGGTGATACCCAAAGCGCGGTAGGCTGCGCCATACAGGCACTGGATGCAAGCTTTGACCGCTCGTCTTACCAGACGGACGGCAGCAATTCTTACAGCATAAACAGCTTCCCCGACAGCAACGCCCTTATAACGCTGTCTTTAAAGGTTATAAACAACAGCGACGACGGCGCAGCCAGCTACATTTTGCAGGTACTTGAAAATATCTCTGCCGAAGGGGAAGATCTGGTTAAGCTTGAACAGTTTACCGCCATAATAAACAGTGTTGCGCAAGGCACTTATACAAATTAACAGGTTAAAAATTTATACTATATATAAAAGATTACAGGAGAAGTAAAATGAGTAAAATCGTTAAAGAAGCGTTGACGTTCGACGACGTGCTGCTTATACCCGCCGCTTCAGACGTCCTTCCTGCACAGGTAGATCTTCGTACTACGCTTTGCAAGGGTATCAACCTTAACATACCCCTTGTAAGCGCCGCTATGGACACCGTTACAGAGAGCAAACTCGCGATAGCAATGGCGCGCGAGGGCGGCATCGGCATTATTCATAAAAACATGTCTATAGAAGAGCAGGCAGCCCATGTAGACAAAGTAAAGCGCAGTGAACACGGCGTTATAACAGATCCGTTCTTTTTGACGCCTGAAGAACCCGTTAAGGCGGCTGTTGCCCTTATGGAAAAATATCGCATAAGCGGCGTTCCCATCACAAAAGAAGGTAAGCTTGTAGGTATTCTTACCAACAGGGACCTTCGTTTTGAAACGGACTTTGACCAGCCTATAAATAACGTTATGACAAAGGAAAACCTTGTTACGGCTGCAGAGGGTACTTCTTTAGAAGAAGCTCAAAAAATATTGGGCAAACACAGGATAGAAAAACTCCCCATAGTAGATAAAAACGGCTACTTAAAGGGGCTTATAACCATAAAGGATATAGAAAAGGCTATACAGTACCCCAACAGCGCAAAAGACAAAAACGGCAGACTTTTGGCAGGCGCTGCCATAGGCGCTTCTGCCGACGTGTTAGACAGGGTTGCCGCTTTGCTTGCTGCCAAGGTAGATATTGTAGTTCTTGACTCTGCACACGGCCATTCCAAGGGAATTATAGACGCAGTTGCCAAAGTTAAAAAGGCTTATCCCAACCTGCCCCTTGTTGCAGGCAACGTGGTAACAGCCGAAGCGACGAAGGCTTTGATAGACGCTGGTGCAGACGTGGTAAAGGTAGGTATCGGCCCCGGGTCCATCTGCACAACGCGTATAGTAGCAGGCATCGGCATGCCTCAGCTTACCGCCGTTATGGACTGCGCAGAGCAGGCAGACAAAATGGGTAAGACGGTTATTGCCGACGGCGGCATAAAGTATTCTGGCGATATAGTAAAGGCGCTTGGCGCAGGCGGTGCGGCAGTTATGCTCGGTTCGCTGTTTGCAGGCACTACCGAAAGCCCCGGTGAGCTTGAAATTTACCAGGGACGTTCATTTAAGTGCTACCGCGGCATGGGTTCGCTTCCTGCCATGGCAAAGGGCGGCAAAGAAAGGTACTTCCAGTCAGAAGCTAAAAAGTTTGTACCCGAAGGCGTAGAAGGCAGGGTGCCCTACCGCGGCGCGCTTGCAGATACCATCTTCCAGCTTATAGGCGGCTTGCGTGCAGGTATGGGTTACACGGGTATGCACACTATAGACGAACTTCGCCACAACGCAAGGTTTGTTAAAATGACGGCTGCTTCCCTTACGGAATCGCACCCCCACGACATAAACATTACAAAAGAAGCACCTAACTATTCACCAAAAAATTAATAGGTAAACTCAATACGGGCTGTTGCATCTGCGGCAGCCCTGAAATAATTTAAAAGCGTTAAAAAGCGGTAATAAGCATTTGCAACCTGCGTCGCACGATAGCGAAGCATAGAAGGGCAGGAGATTTCTCGACTGCGCCTACGGCTCCGCTCGAAATGACAGCCCGCGTGGCTGTACAGGCGGTATGCCGCCTGTCATAGAGAAGCGTAAGCGAAGAATCGTATAAAAGTGGTGCGTCCACTGTGCTACTATTGCCGCGCTACAAAAAATACGAAAAAGGGGAAAAATAACAATCGTATGCAACGCAAAGATTGGTTTTGTCCCATCAAATCACGGCGATTTATTTTGGGCAGAAAACCAAAAGAAATCGCGTGAACTTGTTACAGGAGTTATTATGCAAAAAGAAAGAGTATTAGTTCTTGACTTTGGCGGTCAATACAACCAGCTTATCGCAAGGCGGGTGCGTGAACAAAACGTTTACTGCGACCTTGTTCCCTGCGATATGTCTATAGAAAAAATAAAAGAATATGTCCCCATCGGCATAATTTTTACGGGCGGTCCCAACAGTGTATACGACGCAGACAGCCCCCATATAGATAAAGAGATATTTGAACTGGGTATACCCATTCTTGGTATATGTTACGGCTGCCAGCTTACGGCATACACTTTGGGCGGCACGGTGCAGCGGGCTTCCACTTCAGAATACGGCAAGGCAGAAGTCTACTACAAATCAAGCCCCCTTACAAAGGATATCCCCGAAACGGCTGTGTGCTGGATGAGCCATACCGACAGGATTACAAAACTGCCCGAAGGCTTTGATATGTTAGCCCATTCTGACAACTGCCCGTTTGCGGCGTTCGGCAGTATAGAAAAAAAGATATACGGCGTTCAGTTCCACCCCGAAGTGCAGCATACCGAATACGGCACGCTTATTCTTCGTAACTTTTTGTACAACGTCTGCGGTGCAAGCGGCGACTGGACTATGAGCAACTTTGTTGCCGATAAAATAAAAGAGCTCAAAGCAAAAATCGGCAATAAAAAAGTATTGTGCGCAATGTCGGGCGGTGTAGATTCCGCCGTTGCAGCCACCCTTTTACATAAGGCGGTAGGCGACAACCTTACCTGCGTGTTTGTAGACCACGGCCTTTTAAGAAAGTACGAAGCCGAAGAAGTAATGGAAGTATTTAAAGACGGCTTGGGTATGAACCTTATAAAGGTAGACGCAGGTGCGGTATTCCTTGAAAAGTTAAAGGGCGTAACCGACCCCGAAACAAAGAGAAAGATTATAGGGGAAGAGTTTATCCGTGCGTTTGAAAAACAGTCTAAGCAAATCGGCGCGGTAGACTTTTTGGTGCAGGGTACCATTTACCCTGACGTTATAGAAAGCGGCAAGGGTAAATCTGCCGTGATAAAGAGCCACCACAACGTGGGCGGCTTACCTTCTGTAGTAGACTTTAAAGAGATTATAGAGCCGTTACGTGATCTGTTCAAAGACGAAGTGCGTAAAGTTGGCTTTGAACTTGGCCTTCCCAAAAAGGTGGTAATGCGACAGCCCTTCCCCGGCCCGGGACTTGCAATACGGATAATGGGCGAAGTTACCGAAGAAAAGCTTGAAACTCTGCGCGACAGTGATTATATTTTAAGGGAAGAAATTGCCAAAGCAGGGTTAGACGATAAAATATGGCAGTACTTTACTGTAATTACAAACAGTAAAACGGTGGGCGTGCAGGGCGACTTCCGCACTTACGAAAATGTAATTGCCATCCGCGCGGTAACGTCGGTAGACGCTATGACGGCAGACTGGGCACGCATCCCGTACGACGTGCTGGAAACGGTCTCTAACCGTATAGTAAACGAAGTAAAGCACGCCAACCGCATTGTCTACGATATTACATCCAAACCCCCCGCAACCATAGAGTGGGAGTAAAATTATTCACGCAAATGTTTTTGAATTGCTGTTCAAAAAATATTTGCCGTGAGACCTTATTAAAAGCGACCGCATACATCGTCATCCTTAAATAACCATGAAAGAAAATTATAAAACCGGCAGGTATGCCGTGTATGATAATTCAATACCGTGCGACAATTACGAAGTTACGTCTGTTACGCAGAACGGGGACGGAACGGAAATTGTTCTGTGCGGCAAAGAGCATACCGTTAAAATTTCTTTCGGTTTTGTAGAATGTCTGTGCATTTGCGATGAAGGCCGCAGGATAGAATCTTACAACCGCATTGCGGATATACAAAGCTACCGCAAGAACGGTTTTTACGGCAACCCGCTTTACGTTGTAGCAGATAGCGGCTTTTTAAGCTGGCTGGATTACGAAAGCTGCAGCTTTTCGCAAAAGGATACGCACTATGCCGTAATTACAGTAAATGATTTTATAGATATAGCAGTAACGTATCCGCCAAAGATAACCGTTACAAAAAGGTGAATTGACCGTGGAATATAAGCGATTTAACGACAAAGTTTACCTGCGTATAGACAAGGGAGAAGAAGTTTTAACCGAACTTGAAAAGGTATGCATGGCAGAAAATATTACTCTTGCATACGTAAGCGCGCTGGGCGCAACGGGCGATTTTACCGTCGGCGTCTTCAAAACAGCCGAAAAAAAGTATTATGCCAACAGCTTTAAGGGCGATTACGAAATAGTGTCTTTAACGGGCACCGTTACCACAAAAGACGGTAATTTTTATGCCCACCTGCACATGAGTGCGGGCGACGCGGGCGGCAATGTGTTCGGCGGGCACCTTAACAGGGCGGTAATTTCTGCCACCTGCGAGATGGTGATTTTTATTACCGACGGTAAATTGGAGCGGCAGTATAGCGAAAGCATCGGACTTAACCTGTTTAAATTTGACTGAAAGATAAACCATGAAAGAAATAGCAAATAAAAATTTTTCGCAGGAAAGGGCGCTGTACGCCGCAAAGGATGTAATTCTTAAAAACTGTACTTTCAGCGGTGAAGAAGACGGCGAATCTGCGTTGAAGGAAGCTGAAAATATTACGGCGGAAGACTGCCGTTTTGAACTGAGATATCCGCTGTGGCACAACAAAAATACCATTCTTACTAATTCTGTAATGACGGAAACATGCAGGGCGGCGCTGTGGTATTCACGGGATGTCAAGATAGAAAACAGCAAGCTTTACGGCATTAAAGCGGTAAGGGAATGTGATAACGTAAGTATTGTTAATTGCGACATAGTATCGCCCGAATTCGGCTGGAAGAGCAGGAATTTACAGCTTAAAGATGGCCCGCTGCAATCTGAGTATGCCTTTTTAATGTCAGAAAATCTGTCTTTAAACGGCGTTGCTTTTGTTGGCAAGTACGCTTTCCAATACGTAAAAAATGCAAAATTAAGCGGCTGCAATCTCAATACAAAAGACGCATTCTGGCACGCAAAAGACGTAACCGTTACCGGCTGCGAAGTAAACGGCGAATATCTCGGCTGGTATTCAGAAAATTTAACTTTTATAAACTGCAGAATAACGGGCACGCAGCCCCTTTGCTACTGCAAAAATTTAAAGCTTATAAACTGCCGTATGCAGGGTACCGGCTTGGCTTTTGAATATTCCGACGTGAACGCACAGATAAGCGGCGACATACTGTCGGTAAAAAATCCCTTATCGGGTAGCATTTCAGCCGATAGTATCGGCGAAGTAATCATTACCCAAGACAGCAAATACAAGCCGCAATGCAAGATAATTTTAAACGGCAAGCCGGTTAGTTAAATAACAGAGAGCAACCTACACCCTTGTCTTCCCGCATAGAAGGGGAAGCCAAGAAAGTATAAACGCCCGAACATGTCGTCATCCTTCGCTTGTGCTCAGAATGACGGGCTATACTTCCGTTTATAAAGGTAAACTAATTAACAATAATGCTACATCTTCTCAAATTTTAAAATCAGTTCCTTTGTTCCCAAAGGTAAGCTTACCGTAAACGCACCGTCTTTTAAGATGGTGCGCTCTTTTATTTTTACGCCAAGCGCACTCTCTTCGGCGGTAAGCTCTCCGCTGTCCTTGTCATAGGTATAACCAAATGTCTTTGCCCGCACCTTGCCGCCCTTTTGTTTAAAGGATAGTTCCATCTCTTTTTCATCTAAAAAGGTAATTCTTATATAGTCGTAATCTTTTAAAAGGTCTTCGCCGCCCAGTGTCGCCTGTGTGCATTCGTAGCGCTCTATATACGGTTTGGTTATATCCTGAAGGGTAGTGGTGGTGTCAAGCCCGCATGCGGCAAGCGTAACCGCAAACAGCGCAATCACGGCTATGCAGGGGTACAAAATTTTTCTCATACCGTTAGTATGTAATTTTTTGTAAAAAATAAGCGCAGATGCGGCATATTGCCGCATCTGCGCAGTGTTTTATAAATGTAATTAAGCTTTGCCTATGCAGCCGAAAATTTCCATCTTTTCTTTAACGGTTGCTTTAATTGCTTCTGCGCCGGGTGCAAGAAGTTTTCTGGGGTCGAAGCCCTTTCCTACAAGGTCTTTGCCTTCTTCTATGTACTTTCTTGTAGCCGCCTGGAAAGCGAGCTGGCATTCTGTGTTTACGTTAATTTTAGCTACGCCCAGGGATATAGCCTTTTTAATCATATCGGTGGGTATGCCTGTGCCGCCGTGAAGTACAAGGGGCATATCGCCGACCTTTTCTTTAACGGCTTCAAGGGTTTCAAAACTTAAACCGGGCCAGTCTGCGGGATATTTGCCGTGTATGTTGCCGATGCCTGCGGCAAGCATTGTAACGCCAAGGTCTGCAATCTTTTTGCATTCTTCGGGGTCGGCACATTCGCCTTTGCCTATAACGCCGTCTTCTTCGCCGCCTATGGCGCCTACTTCGGCTTCAAGGCTTAAACCGTAAGACTTGCATGTTGCAACAAGCTCGGTAGTCTTTTCTATATTTTCTTCTATGGGAAGGTGCGAGCCGTCGAACATAATAGAAGAGAAGCCTGCGTCTATGCACTTTTTGCAGCCTTCGTACGTGCCGTGGTCAAGGTGAAGGGCTACAGGTACGGTAATCTTCATTTCTTCCATCATGGCCTGAACCATTGCGGCTACCGTTTTAAAGCCCGTCATGTATTTGCCGGCACCTTCAGATACGCCTAAAATAACGGGCGCATTAAGTTCCTGTGCGGTAGAAAGTATAGACTTGGTCCATTCAAGGTTGTTGATGTTGAACTGGCCTACGGCGTACTTGCCGTCCCTTGCCTTTTCAAGCATTTCCTTTGCAGATACAAGTTTATACTTGTTGCCGCCAAGCTCGTTAGCTCCTTCTACCAATTCGTCTTTGGCAGCCTTTAAATCTGTCTTAAGCTTGTCTAAGAATCCCATATTAACCTCCGTTAACAAAAAAATTAAATAGTACAGTAATTTTTGTCAATTATCATACACTGATAGTATAAATCAAAAAGCGGTAAATTTCAAGTCTTTTGCAAAAAATTTTAACCTAATTTAATTAAAACGTTTTTTCAGGCGCAAAATGTGTTTATAAATAAAGTGCGGCAGGCGTTGCCGCAGTACAAAAAGGTAATGGTGGTTTTTATGCGCGATAAAAGGATAGACAAACTTGCAGACGTTCTTGTAAACTTTTCGGTAAATCTGCAAAAGGGTGAAAAAATATTTATAGAAGCAACCGACGTTCCCGAAGAAGTTGTGTGCGCCGTGCTTGACCAGGTTTACAAGGTCGGCGGTGTGCCCTACGTAAAATACGGTGCGGGCAAAATACAGCGTTCCCTTCTGATGGGTGCGGACGAAGGCAGTATCAAAACCCTTGCAAAATACGAAAAATATATAATGGAAGATATGGATGCGTACATCGGCATAAGGGGCTTTAAAAATAATTACGAACTTTCTGACGTCCCTGCCGAAACGTCTGCAATTTACCAGAGAGATTTCTTTTACCCCGTGCATCATGAAGTAAGGGTGGCAAAAACCAAGTGGGTGATTCTGCGTTACCCTACCGATTCCATGGCTCAGCTTTCTGAAATGTCTGCAGAAAAGTTTGAAGATTTCTTTTTTGACGTGTGCACGTTAGACTACGCAAAGATGTCCCGCGCGATGGACGCCCTTGTAGAACTTATGAACGGCACCGACAAAGTAAGAATTACCGCAAAGGATACCGATTTAACCTTTTCAATAAAGGGTATACCCGCCATAAAGTGTGCAGGCAATATGAATATACCCGACGGCGAAGTGTACACCGCACCTGTAAAAAACTGCGTTAACGGTAAAATTACCTACAACGCACCGTCTATGCAGGGCGGCAAGAAGTACGAAAATATTTCGCTCACCTTTAAAGACGGCAAAATAATAAAAGCAGAGTGCAGCGGCGACAACTGCGCCCTTAACGAAATTTTTGACACCGACGAAGGGGCAAGGTATGTGGGCGAGTTTGCCATAGGCGTCAACCCCTACGTAACAAAGCCGATGCTTGACACCTTGTTTGACGAAAAGATAACGGGCTCTATACACTTTACCCCGGGCTGCTGCTACGAAGACGCATACAACGGCAACCAGAGCGGCGTGCACTGGGACCTTGTTCTTATACAGACGCCCGAATACGGCGGCGGTGAAATCTGGTTTGACGACGTGCTTATACGTAAAGACGGCGTGTTTTTGCCTGACAGCCTTAAACCTCTTAACGCAGAAAACCTTAAATAACGGCGCGGTAAAAATTTTATAACGTTGTTAAAAAGTTTTTAAAAAGTTTTTACACTTCTTTATTGACTTGACAAGACTTATTTGATATAATATAACCGTTAAAATGGTTATTGCAAAACTAATTAGAAAAAACAAAAATAATTTAATTCAAAAGGAGTTAATGAATATGGCAAATGTAAAAGTTGCAATCAACGGCTTCGGACGTATCGGCCGTCTTGCTTTCAGACAGATGTTTGATGCAGAAGGTTACGAAATCGTAGCTATCAACGACCTTACCAGCCCTAAAATGCTGGCGCACCTTCTTAAGTACGACTCGGCTCAGGGCAGATATAAGTATGCCGATTCCGTTGTCGCAGGCGAAGATTCTATCACCGTTAACGGCGAAACAATCAAGATCTATGCAGAAAAGGATGCTGCTAACCTTCCTTGGGGCGCTTTGGATGTAGACGTAGTGCTTGAATGCACCGGTTTTTACACCTCTAAAGAAAAGGCTATGGCTCACATCAATGCAGGCGCAAAGAAGTGCGTTATTTCCGCTCCTGCGGGCAACGACCTTCCTACCGTTGTATTCAGCGTAAACGAAGGCACGTTAAAGGCTTCTGATACGGTTATATCCGCCGCAAGCTGCACAACCAACTGCCTTGCACCTATGGCAGATACACTTAACAAGCTCTGCAAAATCAAGAAGGGCTATATGACCACCATCCACGCTTACACAGGCGACCAGATGGTACTTGACGGTCCCCACCGCAAAGGCGACCTTCGCCGTGCAAGGGCTGCAGCTGTTAACGTAGTTCCCAACTCTACAGGCGCTGCAAAGGCAATAGGCCTTGTTATCCCTGAACTTAACGGCGTGCTTGACGGCTGCGCACAGCGCGTTCCCGTTCCCACCGGTTCACTTACACAGCTCATCGCTGTATGCGAAGGCGAAGTAGACGCTAAGATGGTTAACTCCGCAATGAAGGCTGCTTCTTCTGCATCTTTCGGTTACACCGAAGACGAAGTTGTTTCCAGCGATATCATCGGCATTACCTACGGTTCTCTGTTCGACGCTACGCAGACAAAGTGCATGCCCATCGGCGACGGCACTACCCTTGTAAAGGTAGTTTCCTGGTACGACAACGAAAATTCTTATACATCACAGATGGTAAGAACAATCAAGTACTTTGCCGAACTCAAGTAATTAAAAGTAACGTAAAAAGCCTGCGCACCGCGCAGGCTTTTTT
>JAJQDC010000033.1 GCA_021202395.1 Clostridia bacterium
CTTGGCTCCCTTATTAGGGGAGCTGCCCGTAGGGCTGTGGGGTTCACCTTATTTTTACGATATTAAACCCTTCCCCCACTTCGTGGTCCCCCGTCTCAGCGGCTGTAAGGGCATCAGCCGCTTCGGGCACCGCAAGCACTTGCATATGTGCTTGCTCATCTCGCCGCCATAAACAGCGCATTAGTGCTGTTTAAAGAAATGGCGACTCGTCCTTACAGGGGTGCCTTTAATGCGGTGCGCAAAGTAGCGCTAACGCTCACGCGCAATGACGTGTAGTGTTCGGTCGTTTACCCTCCCTTGCCTTCCCCTTCTATGGGGGAAGGTGTCCCGTAGGGACGGATGAGGGGATATTCTTCCTTTCCTTAATTACAAAAAAAACGGCTTCCTGTGGAAGCCGTTTTTTATATTCACTGCTTGATATTCCCGTTTCATTCGCTCAAAAGCGTTTCTACGCACTCAAACAGCTCGTCCTTTTCCATCTTGCTGGTATAGCGGTAACGCATTGCGCCGCTGCTGTCTAATATAACCGTCATGGGGTAGGCATTTGTGCCATTAAATGCCGCATACAAAGACTGCTCGTCTGAATTATCAAGCGTAAAGCTTACGTTATCGTAAGACCAGAAATCCCAGCCCATATAGTTTTGTACGTACGCTTCTAAACTGCTTAAAGAGCCTGTAGAAACGGTGCTTGAATGTATAACCACCACAGATACGTCGTCGGGGTATTCTGCAGCAAGTTCGCCGAAATCGGGCAGCTCTTCCTGGCAGGGCTGGCAGCCGATGTACCAGAAGTTGAGCACCACCACTTTACCCGCATCCAGATCGTCCTGCAAGGTATAGGTGTCGTCTTCTTCGCCGAAGTACTTTTTCATGGTAAAGCTTTCTACCGTGTCGCCTACTTCGTACGTAACCGAAGCCTGTACGTCTTCCGCAATAAAGTTATAGTATATAAGGGCTGCTGCAAGCACTACAAGCGCCAACGCCCATGCACATATTTCAAGAATTTTTTTCCGCTTTTTCTGGTAAGCAAGCGTGCCGTGATAAGCCTTTTTCTGCGCCTTTGTTTGCGCTTTTAAGGCGGCTTTTCCTTCGGCGGCTTGTTGTTCGGTCTTTATAACGTTTTCGCTCTCAGGCGCAATTTCTGCGGCTGCAGGGCTTTCATTCACGCCTTCTGCCGTCTTATCGCTATCTGTAATGGCGGCACCCTGCGCTACGGCTACACCGTTTGCGTTTATGCTTATTGTTCCGCCGTTTGCCGTACTGCTTGCAAGCAGAGAATTTAAAGCCACCTTTTCGCCTGCTGCGCTGTCGCCCCCTTCTTCTATAGCGTTGGGGTGAAGGAATATCTTACTGCCCTTCCACGTGATAGCCTTTGTGGGGCACACCTTAAGGCAGTCGCCGCAGTGTATGCACTCGTGGTCGCCCACGTGCTTTATATCCATTTTACAGGTCTGTATACACAGCCCGCAGTCTACGCACTTTTGCTTGTCAAGCTTTACGCCGATCATTGCTATGCGGCAGAAAAGGCTGTACAGCGCGCCCAGCGGACACAAAAACCTGCAGAATATTCTGTAAATAAATATGCTGCCCACTATGATGAGCACCAGCACGCAAAACTTCCACGTGAACAGCGGTCCGAGCATAGAAAAGAAATCTTCGCCGTTGTTGGCGTTTGCAAGCAGCGATATAGATCCCAACAGCGTTCCCGACGGGCAGATATACTTGCAGAATGCAGGTATTGCGCTGCTTACGCCTGCATACGCAAGGGGAATAATAATTACCATTACCGCAAGTATAACGTATTTAAAGTAAGATAAAACCCTTGTAACTTTGTTCTTTTTAAGTTTAGGTGATTTTATTTTATACAGTAAATCTTGCAAAAGCCCTATGGGGCATAAAAAGCCGCAGATAGTCCTGCCTAGCAAAAGACCGAATAAAATTATTATGCCGAACACGTAAAAGGGCGCTTTTGTTCCCGACGCCGCAAGAGCGTTCTGCAGGGCGCCCAGCGGGCAGGCACCTACCGCACCCGGGCAGGAATAGCAATTAAGCCCAGGTACGCACATATACTTTGTGTTGCCTGTGTATATGGAACCGTTTACAAAGCCCTTTATATTGGCATTATACAGCAGGGCGGCGTAAACCTGTATGAGCCTGCGTTTTGTGGGTTTGTGTCTTACAAACCAATCTTTTATCTTATGTAAAAACGCTTTCATATCAACCCAGCCCTATACATTCGGTACATATGTTAACGGCTTTTAAAAGCACGTCGCCCGCGCCGTCGTTAAGTATGCCAAGTATTATAAAAACTACCGCAACCACAAACAGCACCGCACGTACCGTCCATATATATTTATCGCTTTCTACCGCGGCAACTGCGGCATAGTAAGCACGCTCAAGCCTGTTGTATTGCGGGTTATCTTTTTTACCGAGCGCAACAAGCCTTTTTATATGGGGAAGTTTTTTTTTGGCACCGTAACCCTGATATATTGCCGCACCTATGCACAGCGCAAATGCGCAAACAACGTAAGGGCAGATTTTTATGATTGCCGTTTTTACGTCTTCGGTTACGTCATCCCCCCTGAAGTGGCTGAAATCAAGCAGGTAAGCCAGCCCCACGGCGGCAAAAATTACGCAGCCTGCGGCAGCTACACCCCATACTATCTTTAAAATACGCTCATATTTTGCAACTGCGGCAGCGTCGCCAAGAAGGTCGCCTTCTGCCTTTACGGGAAGTTTCTTTTTTAAGCGGTATAAAGAATATCTTACGTCCTGGCCGTACTTCTTTTTGCCCTGCGGGGGAAATACTTCGTACAACACCAAACCTATTATTATTGCCGCCACCCATAGCCATATACATACGGATATATCGCCGAGCCGCTCCGTAACCACGGCGCGGGTAAAGACACCGCCGCCGCTGCCGAAATATATATCACATACTTCGTAAATGAACAAAACGGCAAGCGTAAAGGTCAAAAGGCTGAATATTATGTTGTATACAAGGCGTATTATCTTCGCCTTTTTTTCAGTCATCTTTTTTCTCCGCAAAAATATATGATAAAAATATTATAACAACCCCCGCCCGATTAGTCAAGAAAATTGTTATATCGGGTTTTTATAACATATTCATTTATTTGTAGTGCGGCTAAATAGCGTATTTCTATTTACACTAACAGCTTGACCTTTTACTTTAAATTATGTATTATATTTGTAGGGAAAATTTGGCGGTGGAACTATGAATGAATTAGAACTAAAGCAGAAAAAACTTTTTGACGAACTTAAACACATTGATGAGTACGGTAATGAATATTGGCTCGCAAGGGAATTGCAGGTAGCATTGCAGTATGCAAAATGGGAAAATTTTCACAAAGTAATAAAAACTGCCCAAATTGCCTGCAAGATAAGCAAGCAAGAAGTTACAGACCATTTTACCGAAGTAAAAAAAATAGTTGAAATGCCTGATGGTGGTGCATCTAACCACTCAGCGGGTTTTCCCGATGTCAGGAAAACCCGTTCAAAGGCAATAATAGACTACCGCCTTACACGTTACGCATGCTATTTGATAGTAATGAACGGCGACCCGCGCAAAGAAGTTATCTCTTGGGGGCAAACGTACTTTGCCGTAAAAACAAGGCAGCAAGAACTTGCCGAACTTTACGACCGTTTAAGTGAAGACGAAAAACGGCTATTTATACGCGGAGATATAAGGCAGAAAAATATGCTGCTTGCAGAAGCTGCCCACCGTGCAGGAATTATTACAAGCTTAGAATATGCTACCTTCCAGAATGCGGGATACCGCGGTTTATACGGCGGTTTGACTGCCGAAGATATTGCCGCAATTAAAGGTTTAGAAAATGGCGAAGATATACTTGACTATATGGGGAGTGAAGAACTTGCCGCAAACCTGTTCCGTATCACGCAGACAGAAGCTAAAATGAAGCGTGAAAATACGTCTACCCCTACTGAAGCGAACGCTGCGCACTACCAGGTGGGAAAAGCCGTAAGGCAAACCATAGAAAACCTTGGCGGCACTATGCCTGAAGATTTGCCCACACCCGATAAAAGTATAAAAGAACTTGAAAACGAAACAAAGAAAAAACTCAAATAAAAAATAACAAAAGATATGGAAAGAGCAGTTTACGACAAATACACTTCTGTTTTAAAAGCAGAACTTTTACCCGCAATGGGGTGCACCGAACCTATAGCAGTAGCCTACGCCGCAGCTCTTGCGCGCGCTACGCTCGGCGAAATGCCGCAAAAGGTAGAACTTTGTTTAAGCGGCAACATATTAAAGAACGTAAAAAGCGTTACCGTGCCCAACACGGGCAGCATGAAGGGCGTTATACCTGCCGCTGCCGCCGGCATAGTTGCGGGCGATGAAACCAAACGCCTGCAGGTGCTTGCCGCCATTACAAACGATAAATATCCGCTTATTACGGAATATATCAGCAACACACAGTTTACCGTAACAAAATCAAATTCGGGCTGCGTGTTCGATATCGGCGTAACCGTTTACGGCGGCGGACACAGCGCATACGTGCGTATAGCCGAGCGGCACACCAACGTGGTGCATATAGAAAAGGACGGCGTTGCAGCGGTAGACAGAGCCGCAGGCGGCGAAAACGACAACGGCAAGCCTTCAATGTCTGTAAAAGAAATTATAGAGTACGTAGACAGCGTAGATTTATCTGAGATAGAAGAAGTCGTCTCCCGCCAGATAGAATACAACAGCGCCATATCGCAGGAAGGGCTTACCAACGACTACGGCGCAAGGATAGGTAAAATTCTGCTTGCCGGCTTCGGTAACGACTTACACACCAAGGCAAAAGCAGCAGCCGCCGCAGGCAGCGACGCAAGAATGAACGGCTGTCCCCTTCCCGTAGTTATAGTGTCGGGCAGCGGCAACCAGGGCATTACAGCGTCTATGCCCGTGGTAGTTTACGCCAAAGAAATGGGCGTGCCGCGCGAAAAGCTTTTACGGGCGGTGGCGCTTTCTGACCTTATTACAGTACATTTGAAATCGGATATAGGCAGCCTTTCGGCATACTGCGGCGCGGTAAGCGCGGGGTGCGGTGCGGCTGCGGGGGTGTGTTACCTGCACGGCGGCAAGTACGACGAAATTGCCCATACCCTTGTCAACGCCCTGGCGATAGATTCAGGCGTTATTTGCGACGGAGCCAAATCGAGCTGTGCGGCAAAGATTGCTTCTGCCGTAGAAGCAGGTTTACTCGGCTTTGAGATGTACCGCAACGGCAGCCAGTTTTACGGCGGAGACGGCATACTTGAAAAGGGCGTAGAGAACACCATACACAACGTTGGCGACCTTGCCCGCCTTGGCATGCGCGAAACCGACGAAGAAATAATAAAAATAATGATTAAGAATATTTAATTGTATTTTTTACCTTCCCGAAAGGGAAGGTAGTTTTTTGCAGTGGAAAAGCATTGCAACTATCGTTGCACAATACAAGTTACTCTTATGGCAGGAGATTTCTCCATTCCGCTATGCTCCAGTCGAAATGACAGCCCCTACGGGGCAGTACAACCCGTAGGGTTGTCATTCAGAGCATAAGAAGAATCGTAGCACATAAAAAGCACACTCTATAGAATTACTACGATTGCCACACTACGCACCTACGGTGCTACGTTTTCAATGACAAACTGTTATGCCGTTTGTACAGGCGGCAACAGCCGCCTGTCATTTCGAGCGGAACGAAGTGAAGTCGAGAAATCTGCTATCTTCAGCGTTCATTGTACCAAAGCAACTTGTTGCTTATGCTCTTCTACCATTTTTATGTAAAAAATATACCCGTATACCCTTGACAAGGGATTAGTTATACTGTATAACATAATTAGTTAAAAAATATCTATTAGTGAAGTAGTCCATGAAACCATACCAGATAATATTGATAATAATTGAATGTATCGTCTGTGCGGCGGATATTGCAATTTCCGCAATAATGCTGAAGAAACTACCTGGAAAACAGCAGAAATATCTTGAATACGACGTAAATAACCAGACAAAGAAAAACTACAACAGCAAATACTCTTACGAAAAGTACAGAGCAAACAGGTATGAACTGAGCGTAACCGCTGTAATTATAGTAAACGCCGTTGCCGCCGCTATATGCTTTACTGCAAACCTTTTTGACGGTTTATCGGATAACGACTATTTAGCCGTTCCGTTTGTGCTTGCGTTTGTCGGCTTTTTACTGCCTGCCGTACCTTTAACTTTATTTTATAAAAAGACAGAAGACAAATACAGTATAGACTATTTTACAAGCGACATTGCAGACCGCCCCCGTTACGACCAGATGACTGGCATGGTAACCCGCAGAAAGACGTATATAAGAGCAATCTTCTTCGGCCTTTTAACGGCGTTTTTTATGATGGTGCCGTTTGCAATCTCTGTCTATTCAATAATACTGCTTTGCGTATAAAAGGTGTACTATGCAGATTTTATGTAATGTGTTGATGTTCGCAGACTGTGCTTTTACCATAGTATACTACATATTTGCTTTCAGATGGTTGGATAAAGAGACGGCTAAGCACAGACCATACGGCGAAGACGACTCTTCCATATTCAAGTCGTTTGAAACTTATGAACTTGAACGGGACAACAAATTCGGTATAAACTTAATAAAGATGCTGCTGATGGGGCTGTTCCTTGTAGCGGTAAGCGCGGTTACCTGCTGCTGCGACGGACTGTCGGACGTAAATTATATAGCCATACCCCTACTTGTTCCCATGGTCGGCGGACTGATACTCGGCTTTGTCTTCAGCTGCGTACTGTGCAATATCGGGATAAAGAACAAGCTTGTAATATTCCAAAGTTATATGGGGCAGATACAAGATTACAAATATTACAATAAATACGTAACCCACTTTTACGGCGCACGCGGCGGCAGCACGCTGATAACGGGAATCTTTTTCGGTGTATTTATGATGGTCCCCATAGCGCAGACCATCTACACAATAGTGCTGCTGTGCGTGTAGAATATTTATCCCACCACTACCACAACAAAAAAATGAGCGGTATATCCGCTCATTTTTTATATCAATTAACTTAACCATAAATATGCTATAAGCATCATAAATAGTCCCACAAAAATTATTATGCCGAACATCGGCGCAAATGCGGCAAACGCCGCACGTATCATTTTGCGCTGTTCCTTTCTGCTGATTTTTGCAGGCTTTTCTTTATTCTTTTTTTTGTAAGGGTCGTACCACCGCATCCCGTCTACATTCATATCGGCGAACGTAGTTTCGGTATCAAGGTCGTCGTCTTTACGCTTGTCTGCCATGTAAATGACCTTCCTTTTTTGCCTGTGCGGCTGCTGCTTCGGCTGCGGCTCGCTCGTCTTGCTCTTTTGCCAGACGCTCGTATTCCGCATTCTCTTCTGCAGTGTTGTAAAGGTGGCAGGCACAGTAATGCCCGTCTTCTATCTCTTTATAGGCAGGGTTAAAGCGTGAACATACATCCATGCAGCTTTCGCATCTGGTGTGGAACTTGCAGCCCGAAGGGGGATTTACGGGTGAAGGTATATCGCCCTGAAGTATGATCCTGTTCATCTTTACGTGCGGGTTGGGCACGGGTACGGCAGAAAACAGCGCCTTTGTGTAGGGGTGAAGGGTATTTTCGAATATCCTTTCCTTAGTGCCGTATTCTACCATGGTGCCAAGGTACATTACGCCTACTTCGTCTGAAATATGCTTTACTACCGAAAGGTCGTGCGATATAAATACGTAGGTAAGACCAAGTTCCTGCTGTAATTCTTTAAGCATATTTATTATCTGCGCCTGTATAGAAACGTCCAGAGCCGAAACGGGCTCGTCGCAGATAACAAGGTCGGGGCGGAGAGCAAGCGCACGCGCTATGCAGATACGCTGCCTTTGTCCGCCTGAAAATTCGTGGGGATAGCGCCCGTAGTAATGGGGCTGCAGCCCGCACATCTTCATTACGCTTAAAACATATTCCTGGTAATTTTCTTTGGTGCAGATTTTGTGGTGCAGTGCGGCTTCGCCAATTATCGCGCCTACCGTAAGGCGGGGCGACAGGCTTGCGTAAGGGTCCTGGAAAATCATCTGCATATTGGGGCGCAGTTTATCAAAGTCGCCTTCGCTTAATGCCGAAACCTTTTGCCCTTTAAACCATATGTCGCCGCCTGTTACGTCGTAAAGGCGCAATATGGTCCTGCCCATAGTGGTTTTGCCGCATCCACTTTCGCCCACTATGCCAAGCGTCTTGCCCTTATTTATTTTGAATGAAACGCCGTCTACCGCCTTTAAAAACTTTGTAGGCTTGCCCAAAAGGTTTTTATCTACCGCAAAGTACTTTTTTAAATCGTCTATCTCTAACAGGGGATCTGTTTCGGGGTTGTAAGGGCGGGTTTCGTAAACAGGTTTATCTTTATGGAAAAAGTTCTTTTTAGCTTGCGCCTGTTCTTCTGCAGCGGGCGTTGCGGCAGGTTCTTCGGTATCTATTCTTTCTACCTTATTTTCAGCCATCTGTACCCTCCTGCTCATCTTCGTTAATTTTCATATCCTTGTAAAGGTAGCAAGAAACGCTGTGCGTGTCGCTTACCTTAATAAGTTCGGGATATTTCCCTGCGCATTCTTCTTTGCACATTTCGCACCTGTCGCGGAAGTAGCAGTAATTGGGCATGTCTACAGGGTTGGGTACAAAGCCGGGTATGCAGTAAAGGCTGTCTACTTCGCCGTCTACCGTGGGTTTGCTCTTTTGCAGGCCGATGGTATAAGGGTGAAGCGGGCGGTCGTATATATCTTCTGCCGTGCCCATCTCTATTATCTTGCCGGCATACATAACCACAACGTAGTCCGCCATCTCGGCAACGACGCCCAGATCGTGCGTTATAAGCATTATACTGCCGTTTATTTTGCCCTTGATCTCGCGCAAAAGGTCAAGTATCTGCGCCTGTATGGTAACGTCAAGCGCGGTTGTGGGCTCGTCTGCAACTATAAGTTTTGGATTGCACAAAAGCGCCATTGCAATCATTACCCTTTGGCGCATACCGCCGGAAAGTTCGTGGGGATATTTTTTGTAAACGCCTTCGGGGTCGGCAATGCCTACAAGGTTCAACATCTCTATACTGCGCTCTTTAACGCGCTGTTTGGATATGCCTTCTATATGAAGTTTGCCTACTTCGTCAAGCTGGTTGCCTATGGTAAACACGGGGTTTAAAGAAGTCATAGGCTCCTGAAAGATCATGGCGATTTCCCTTCCGCGGATGGTACGCATGATTTCTGTAGGCATCTTTGCAATGTCTACCACCTTTTCTTCCATCTCGTAAAGGTTGCCGCCAAGCTCGTTCTTTTTTATAATGGGCTTGCCCTTTTCGTTAAGCTTAACCTTTTCTTCGCCGTCTACTATCTCCGTTTCGTACACGGGTATTTTTTTGCCGAGTTTGTCGCGCTTGAACATGTTTGAGCGGAACCTTATGCTGCCGCTTACTATCTGCCCGCTGGGCGCCTGCACAAGCTGCATTAAAGAAAGGGATGTTACGCTTTTGCCGCATCCGCTTTCGCCTACCACGCCCACGGTAGAGCCTGCAGGTATGTTGAACGTTACGCCGTCTACCGCTTTAACCGTGCCCGTATCGGTAAAAAAGTATGTATGCAGATCTTCAAACTCAACTATGTTGTTGTCGTCTTTCATCTGCGTAACGTATTCGCTTTCGTGCGCCTTACGTTTTTTATACTTTTCAAACTTACGCATCTGCACAGAGTTTTCTTTGGCGATACGCTTAGACTCTTTGCCGCTTATATAATGCTGTTTATTTTGCTGTTTAAGATCGTCAGCCATAAATTACCTCTTCATTTTAGGGTCAAAGGCGTCCCTTAACCCGTCGCCTACGAAGTTGAAAGCAAGAACTGCCAGAGTAATACAAACGCCCGAACCCAGCCAAAAGTTAGGATAGTACTGAAGGTAAGTAAGATCAGAAGACGACTGGATCATGGTGCCCCACGTGGCGGTGCCCAGCGGTGCGCCAAGGTTTAAGTAACCAAGCGTGGCTTCCATAAGGATAGTGCTGCCCAGACCTAACGTCATAGAAACTATAAGCTGCGGTATAACGTTAGGCAGCAGGTGCCTGAATATTTTTGACGCTGTGGACAGACCCGAACACTTTGCGGCAAGCATAAAGTCTTGCTCCCTTAGCGACAGAATCTGCCCGCGGACCAGCCTTGCGGTGCCCCCCCAGCTCATAAGAGCCATAATAAGCATCATGTAATACAGCTTGCTTATTGTAGTAATATCATCAAATATAACCGATAGTATAAGCAGTATCGGCAGCGTTGGTATGCACGCAAGAACGTCTACTATACGCATTATAAGGTTATCTACCCAGCCGCCGAAGTAGCCCGATATGCCGCCCAGCACTACGCCGATAAGCATTTCTACCAGCACGACTACAAAGCCTATGGTTAAAGATACCCTACCGCCGTACATAAGGCGGGTGAATATGTCGTAACCGTGGCTGTCGGTGCCCATCCAGTGCTGCCAGCTTATTTTGCCGTTTGCGTTGACCGTGGGGTATGTAAGCGATACTGCATAGGCAACCGTGTCATTGCCGTCATCATCAGTATAATGGAATGCCGTAACTGTAACGGTAGGTTCAATATTATCCGGGTTGGTATCTACCGTTTTTTCTCCCCAGGGGGAAAACAGCGGACCTACAAAGCTGAAAAGGAACAGCGCAAGCAAAAGCACAAGCCCTATTACAGACAGTTTAGAGCGGAAGAACCGCTTTGCCACCGTTCTGCCAGGGGATAATGCCTTTACCCTGTCGTTTAAGTTTTCGCCGTGAAGGTCGTCGTTATAGCCGCCGATCCCGCTTGCGGGTGCTGTTTCTTCTGCGGCAGATGTGTTGTTTATAACTTCTTCTTCCATATTATCACCCTACTTTGTAAGTTTAACCCTGGGGTCTACCAATGCGTACGCAAGGTCAGAGAGCAATATACCTATTACCGTAAGTACGGCTATAAACATATTGTACCCCATAATAAACGGTATGTCGCCGTCTACCAGAGCCTGGTACGCCGTGTTGCCGATGCCCGGCAGGTTGAACACTGTTTCGGTAATCATTGCGCCGCCGAACAGTCCGGGAAGCGTGCCCGCAAGCATTGTAACAAGCGGTATCATGGTATTGCGGAAAACATGCTTGTAAACAACCTTGTTTTCTGAAAGCCCCTTTGCGCGGGCTGTACGGATGTAGTCTGCATTAAGCACTTCAAGGGTGTTCGTACGCATATACCTTACCATAGAGCCTACGCTTATAAGGGTAAGCACTATAAGGGGCAGAACAAGGTGCCAGCACATATTGCCGAACGTTTCTATCCACGAAGCGTCGGCGGCTAAACTTGCCGAATACAGCTTGCCCGTTTCAAACCACCCCAGGTCTACGGCGAACCACTTTATCATAAGGTTGCCCAAAAAGAACGTGGGGAAGGAAATGCCTATCATGGTAAGAACGGTTACCGTGTAGTCAAGCTTGCCGTACTGGTTGCAGGCGCACTTTATGCCAAGGGGTATAGCTATTATAAGTTCAAGTATAAGCGATACAAAGGATATACCAAAAGAAAGGCCCATATTTTCAAATATAATGTCTTCTACGTCCTGGCCGTACTTCCAGCTTACGCCAAGGTCGCCCTGTAAAACGTTGCCCAGCCAGCTGAAATAGCCCGAGATTATCCCCCAGAAGCTGTTATCGTCCAGCCCGTACAAAGCCTTCATCCTTTCAAGTTCGCTTTCGTCCATAGCGCCGCTTGTCAGAAGCCCGTAGAACTTTGTTTCTATTATGCTTGTAGGCATACATCTTACCAGGGCGTAAAGTATTATAGATACGCCAAGGAGTATGAATACTGCAAGCAGCAATCTTTTTACTATGTATTTTGCCATTTAGTAAAACTCCTGTACTTTGCGGCGGTTGCCGCAAATGAGTTGGTTGAATAGTTGATATTTTACAATCAGCTGAATCGGTTGGAGATCTCTCCACGCGTTCGCTCTCGCTCACTTGGTCGAGATGACAGGCGGCGACGCCGCCTGTACAGCCCGCAGGGCTGTCATTTCGAGCGGAACAAAGTGAAGCCGAGAAATCTCCTGCCTTCAGCCTTTTGTTACAGTGCAACAAAAGTTGCAAATGTTTTTTAACTATTAATTATATTCAATTTCCCAGATTCTGTCTATAAGCGAAGAATAGCATGTGGGGTTAGAGCTAAGCGAGCTTGCCTTTATAACGTTTTTGTTGTAAACTTCGTTATCCATCCTTTGGTAGGTGGGAAGTTCTACCGCAAGTTCCATAACCAGGTCAAGTGCGTCGGAATAGAGCGCTGCACGGTTGCTCTGGTTGTTAGTTTCCCTTGCGTCGTCTATAACGTCGCTGAGTTCCTGTATGATGTCATATTCATACTGCCAGTCAGAAGGGTTCTGCAAAATTTCGGTATAGTTCCAGTTCTTAACGCTGCTTGCCGTACTGTCTTTATGGTAAACCTGGTACATATCGGGGTCTATTGCCGAAGACCACGCTGCCGCCCACACTTCAAGGTTGCCAGTTGCAAGTTTATTCAGCGCGGTAGAGTCTGTTTTTACGGTAATATCAAAGCCGCACTGTTCAAGGAACTCTTCTGCATCGCAGAACATATCGTATGCGGGGTGGTCGGTTGTATCGCCCGCTATGGTAAACGTGAACTTACACGTTGTTGTGCCGTTGGTATAAATGCCATCGCTGTTCTTGTAATACCCTGCGCTCTCCATCATGTTTTCTATTGTGGATACGCTGGTGGTATAATCGTAATAAGCCGTACAGCCTGTGGGGTATGCCCACGAAGTTTTACTCATCGGGCGGTAAATGGTATCGGAATACGTTGTGGTGTAGTAGTTTTTAACTATAAGCGACGTATTCATAGACATCATAAGCACCTGCCTTACCGTTACGTCGGGCACAAACTTGGGGTTGATGCCCACGTAGCCGTAGCCGTTTGTGTAATACAGCGTACTTGCGTCAAGATAACTGCTTGCCGAAGACAGCTGGCTCTGGTTCTGCACTGTTGCCGAAGGGGTGCCGTAGTCTACCTCTTGCTCTAACAGAGCCGAAAGTACTGTGTTATCGCTCATTTCGCTGTAAACGATATACTTTATTTTGGCGTTGTTAATGCCTTCGCCCATGGTATAGAAGTATTCGTTGCGCATGTAATATACGTATTTGTTTGCGTAGAAGGTAGCCGAAGTGCCTTCGGTACCCGACGAGTTGGAAGCCGCATAGGGGCCTGCGCCTACGGGCAGCCTGTTCTTTGAAGTGTCGTTTAATACGTCGTCAAAGAAGTCGCTGTTGCCGCACTCTACGCCGAATTCCGTAAGCTGGTAAGTTTTGTCGCCGTTATCCCAGTTTTCTACGTAAGCCGCATAATCGTTCTGCGCTGCCTGAACGTAGTTTTTGCCGCCCCATGTGCCCGAATAATAATGCAGGGGACATACTGAAAATGCAAAGTTCCATATAGCCTTGGGGTCTACGCCGTTGATTGTTATTGTTAAAACGTCGTACGTGCCGTCAAGCTGTTCGCCGTCAAACGCCGTAACCCTTGAAGTTGTTACGCCCGATATGGTCTGCACAACAAGGCTGCCGCCATTGTTTGCCTTAAGCTCTTCGTAATATTCGGTACGGGCTTCGCCTGCAAACTTTTCAAGCGCTTCGCTTGCCGTTGCCCAGTACTGCACGATTTCTGCAATCTTGCTCTTGTTGGTTACGCCGCCGTCGGCTGTGTAGCCGCCCGTAAAGCTTTCCCATACTTCGTTTATGCAGTAGTCGCGCACTACGTATTCAATAGCGTTTTCCCTGCTGTAGCCCTGGTTAGTATAAGCGGCTATAAGGCTTTCGTCTGCCTTTACTGCGGCTATATCATCGGGCCATGTACCTGCTGAATAGTACTCCCCTTCGTCTAACGTGGTTACGTACTTGCCGTTGGCGTCCTTAACCTGAACGGTTGCGCCGTTGCTGTTGGTTGTGGTGGCTACGGAAATTACGCCTTCCTGCAAAAGGTAAGCCTGCCATGTTTCGGTAAAGTTATATTCGTAAGTGTCTTCATCACGGCTGCCGAAGGAATCTTCTACGTCCGTCCAGTCAGAAGTAAGTTCATCATAGAACAGCTCTTTAACCGTCTCTATATCGGCAAGAATCTGGTCGGTAGAAGCTATAGAGCCGCCGCAGTAGTTAACTATGTTGGTAATCCTTTGCTGGCCCTGCGCGGTAAAGTAGCTTGAGCCTGAAGACGTGGAATCGTCTGTAAGGGTTGCGTCCTGTTCACGGTAAGCGTTAAGACCTTGTATGTCGTTTGAATAGAGCGTTGCAGAACCTGTGTACGCCATATCGATATTTACGTACAGGCTGAACAGCACGTCCATTATGGTAAGGTCTTCGCCGTCAGAAAATTTCATGCCGTTTTTAATAAGGAATGAATAGGTGGTGTATTCCGTATTGTCGCTTGTGGCAGAATCGCTGTTTACCTCTTGCCCGTTAGAGTTGTAAGAGGTTACGGTGTAATCTTTTACTACCGTGGGGTAATCTTCGCCGCAGACGATGTTGCCGTTTGCATCGGTGGCAAGCATGCTTGCCTGCGTCATAGAAACTACTGTGCCGTCGTTGGCGGCTGTGTAAAAGAACGGGTTAAAGTTGCCGTCTATCGCGCCGATTGCCATAGAAAATTTACGTGTTTCGTTGTCGTATTCCGACGCCGAGCATGCAAATGTAGGCAATACAAGCATAGCGCATAAGCCGACTATAAGACCGCTTTTTACTATCTTTTTCATAGGGTTGTTCCTCCTTTAATGTATGTTGAATCAGGTTATACCTGCATAATCAATTAAATTTCCGCTACCTTTACGGGCGTTCCGCCTTCGCCTGCCGTTATATAAATTACAGCGTCCTGCACGTCGGCGCCGCCGTACGTTGCAATAAATTCGGCGTCGGTATCGTTTACGCCGCTGTCGGTATTATACGTATCACGTATGCCGTACAGCCAGTTGTCGCTTTCGTATACACCGTTTATATACTGTATGTTGTTTATAATGGTGTAGCCCGTTGTGCTGGTTGAGTAGGTTGCAAGCGTTATGTTCATGGTTACGTTTTTGATTATAAGCCCGCTTATATCAAAGTCCCCTGCAGCCGTTCCCGTGGCAGACATACCCAAAAGGTAAATATTCACGAACTGCACCGCCCTTGTGGTATAGGTTATGTTTACGGTGTCTATAGTAAGGCCGTAAATTTCTGCACCCTTGCGGATAATGCCGAACAGCGCGGTAGAGCTGTTGCTTGAAAGGTTGGTTTTAGAAACGTTAAGGTTGCTTATAGTGTAGCCGTTGCCGTTAATTATTCCGCTGAATGCAGACATGGGACTTATTGTTACTTCTGAGCAGTCAATGTCTTTAAGCAGGTAATAGTTATCTGAACCGCCGTTGAACATAGACCTTACGTCTGACGCGGTGCGCAGCACTTCCCACACGCCCGAAACACACTGTGCGTAAATGGTTACGTCCTGAGTGTTGCCGTCTTCGTCTTCTTCCGGCTTATCTATATTGGCGCCGTTAACTGGCTGGGTGCACTCTGCATCGTAATAGAATGCAAGCACCGTTGCATCGTTAAGCGTAACCGAAGAAGGGAAGCCTTCTGCATCCGAACGGGAAATCGAGCTTGACGTACCGAAGTATTCGCTGTAAATAGTTTCGCCAACGCTCACCGTTTTTGTAGTGCCCGAAGTTGTTACCGAAATGCTTGTGGCGCTTTCGCCCGACTTCATTGCAAGAACGTAGTTTATAGAAACCGATTTTGTCCAGTCGGCAACAACGTATAAATGCGTTCCGTCTTCAAGAGTCATAGAAGTATCCACTTCGTCGCCGAGTTTAAGGTCTGGCACGTTTATGGTGCTGTCGTCTGAATTCTGCTTCCTTAGCCTTACGTAATAATCGTAATCTTCCTGGCTCATCAGCCATACATCAGTGTCGGCTTTTACGTAATACATACGGTTTGTAAGGTTGCTTAAATCAATTTCGGCATCTTCGTCAAACTCTTCGTCATCTTCGTCATCTTCGTCTTCTGACCCGGTAGAAAGTTCAGAGGTGTATTCAAAGTAGTACGACACGCTGCCATCTGCGGCGGTATGCTTAAACTGTTCAACGTCTTCGTCGGTTACGTCAAGCACAAAGTACAGTACCTCTTCTTCTTCGCCGTCGTCGTTTTCTTCGGTAAGCGTAACCTGCTGAACGTAGTACCAGCCCAAAAGGTCGTAGTTGGTGCGGTTTACGTACTGCACGCCCGAACCTTCGCTTACGTTAAAAAACTTGCTTCCGCTGGTAAATTCAACTTCCATACTCAGTATAGACGTACTCTGGCTGAAGTAACCGCCGTTTGCGTAGTAAGTTACCTGTGCCGTAATGTCGTACTTTTCAAGAATTTCCTCGTAAGATTCAAAGCCTATTGAACAGCCTGCAAAAAGGCAAGCCAGCATACACACGGCAAGGATAACTATAAGTTTTAACCTTAATTTGCTCATATTACTCATCATCTCCTGAATCGCCCGAAGGGTTACCGTCGGAACCGTCAGTATAATTTTCTTTAGCTTTTTTATTTTTTATCAGCGTAATGGCAACAACTGCAACGGCTGCTATAACAAGCCCTGCTATGCCGCCGATACTGCCGCCGATTGTTGAAGAAGAACAACCGGAGCTGCTGCTGCCCGAACTACTGCTGCTGCCTTCGCTGCCCGAAGAGCTGCCGCCCGAAGTGCTTTCGGTTACGGTAATTCTTAAGCCTACCGTCCTGCTGAGTTCGGTTATCCTTACGTAAACGACGTTGTCTATCGTTTCAAGCGCGGTTGCGTATGCCGCTACAAGCTCAAGCTCGCCGTCTGCATACGTGTAAACCTGTTCTGAATAGTCGTCGTACGTTACGGTTATTTCCAGCCCCGTCATGTCGAAGTATTCGCCCACGGTATAGGTTGACTTGTAGTCAGAAGATACTTCTGCCGAGCTGAACTTAACGGTTATGCCGAACCTTGACTTTACCTGCGAAAGAGCTTCTTCCGTTTCAGAAAGCAGGTCGGTAGAAATTCCGTATTCCGCAAGTTTTGCGTTAAGCAGCGTAACCTGCGTAGAATCGGACTTCATGTTGTTATAGTTAAGGTGGGTTGTCTTTACCAGATCAGAAAATTCCGTTACAATTTCTGTAAGCTCGTCGGTTACTTCCGCCGTAGCCCATCCGTTGATGGTAGAAACGGAATACCAGCCCGAACCTTCGGTAAGCGACAGCGAAAGGTTTTTATACACCGTGTAAGAAGCAGTGCTTAATACCGCTTCGGTTGTGGAAGACGAGCCGAAGTATTTGCTGAATACGTAGTTGGTGTAGCCCGTGCCGTTGGAAGGGTACGTCATTTTAAGCGTAGACGTTGTTGAATACGTATTGCCCGTTGTGCCGTTTACGCTGTATACGTATACTATGTCGTCGGCATAGTTTATAAGGCTGTCTTCAAAGTTGGTGTTGTATAAACCGCGGTATATGCCGCCCGCCACGCTGGAAAGGTAAGTCATATAGTAATAGTAATCGTCTGACTCGCTGTCAGAATCGTAACTTACTTCCGCTTCAAGCGTGGGTGCGGTAACCGATGTAAAGTTGTAAGTTGATATGCCGCTGTTGTTGAATGCGCCGATGCCTATCGTTGCAAGCTCGTAAGGCAGCGTAACCGATGCAAGCGTGCCTGCGGTAAGGTCTGCAAACGCATAAGCGTCTACCCTTACCGTGCCGTCTATAACGGTGTAGCTTGTACCCGTAAGAGCCGAAGGATATGCCATAAGCTCGTAACTGCCGTCTGACAAAGTGCGGTATAATACGCCGCTATCGTCGGTAAAGTAAGACGTATTGCCGTCTTCTACCTTAAACGACGTAAGGCTGGCTGCGCCTGCAAACGCGCCGTAGCCGAGCGATGCGTAGGTATATTCGTAACTTTCGGTAATGGTTATGTCGTATGCGGCGCCGTCTACCTTGCTCACCGTTTCGGTTGTGGTAGATTCAAGCGTTGCGGGTATGGTTATTGTTGTTGCCGCGTTGCCGTAGAATGCAAAGTTGCCAATGGTTTTTGCGCTTGAAATATCTACTGTTGCAAGCGGGCAGTTATAGAACGCATACGCGCCTATTGTTTTTACATTGCCAAGCCCCGTTACCGATGCAAGCGAAGTGTTGTTCCAGAATGCGTACTGCCCTACCGTTTTGATATTGCTTAAATCTACCGATGTAAGCGCGGTGCAGTACACAAAAGCCATTGTGCCTATTTCGGTTGTTTTGCCGCCGAGCGTAACCGAAGTAAGGCTGTTATATGCAACGGTGTAGCCCGAACTGCCCACGGTATAGAACGTGTAGTCGCCCGTTGTTTCTGCATTTTCGCCGAACACAACGCTCTCTATATTGGTTGCGCCGTAGAAGGTGAGCCAGCCGAGTTCCTTTACAGAAGGAAGGGTTACCGTTTTAAGCGAAGTGCAGCCGTAGAAGGTGCCGTCGCCCATGGTTGTGATATTGTCTGCAAGCGTTAAACTTTCAAGCTTGGTGCAGCCTGCAAACACGTAGCTGCCGAACGTTGCTTCGCCTGCGGGTGCATACGTAAACGCCGTTATGGGCGTATCTGCAAACGCATAGCTGCCCACCGTTGTTACAGTAGAAGGTATTTCTACAGCCGTTACCGCCGTAGACATAAACGCATAGCTGCCCACATCGGTAAGCGCGCTGCCGCTTTCAAACGTAACGCTTGCAAGGCTTGTACAGCCGCTGAACGCACCCGAGCCCAATGTTTTAACCGAAGCGGGAATTACCACGCTTGTAAGCGAGCTGCCGCTGAATGCATAGTCGCCGATGGTTGTAACCCCTTCCGGTATGGTTATGGAAGTAATACTCTTATCAGAGAATGCGTAGCTGCCGATTTCGGTTACGGTAGAAGCAATCTCGTAAGAAGTAACCTTATTGCCCGCGGTGTCGTTAAGGGCAAGAATTACCTTTGTTTTGTCTTTATTATACAGTATATTGTTTTCAATCACAAGCGCTTCAACCGCATCATTTAACGTTATGGTTTTAATGCTGTTGAACGTTGTGCCCGTAAAGCTTATCTGCGATATGTCCGTTGTGATTTCAAGCGTCTTAAGGCTGCCGCCGCTGAACAGGTCGTCGCCCAGCGAAGCCAGACCTTCGGGCAGGGTGAAGCTTGTTATCCAGCTGTTTGCAAACGCCTTGTCGCCGATACTCTTTATCGTAACCCCTTCGCCGAACGTAACGCTTGCAAGGTTGTTGGCATTGTCAGAAGCAAACGCATAGGCGCCTATCGTGCCGTTGGTTATGCCTTCAAACGCAACCGACGCAAGGTTGTCGCAGTTGTAGAATGCGTAGCTGCCTACCGTAGCCGTTTTTATGGTTACCGAAGTAATGCCGTCGCAGTCGTAGAACATGCCGCTGCCCAGCGAAGTGAATTCCGCAGTGTCTATCACGGTAAGCGAATCGCAGTTTGCAAATACGTAGTTGCCGCTTACGTGCAGCCCTGTTATATCAAGCGACGTTACGTAGCTGCACAGCTCTTTCATAGACATTATGTTTACCACGCAAGCAGAGTCGGCTTCTGTAAGCGTTTCGCTTAAAGTTATTTTAACGTTCCTTATATCGGTAGCCGATGTATTTTTAACAAGGTTTGCAATGCCGTCTAAATCGGTAGTGGCTGTACCGTCGTTATATACAACCGATTTAACAAGCTCTACGCCGCTGTCAGAAGAGAGCGAACCCACAAGGCTTGTACAGCCGTAGAAAGCATAGTTGTGTGCGGTACCGATATTTTCTATACCCTTTATGACGGTAAGGCTGGTGCAGCCTTCAAATGCGTATTTTGCTATGGTAAACGTTTTGCAGTTGCTGAAGTCTACATACTCAAGCGACGTGCAGCCTGCAAATGCCCATGCGTAAATAAGCGTAAGTTCGCAGTCGGCCACGTCCTGCGTGTAAACGTCGTAGAAGAATACGTATTTAAGGTTTGTACAGCCGTAGAACGCCTCTTCGCCGATGGATGTTACCGTTTTGGGTATTATAACCGCCGTTATGTCGGTGTTGTTTTTAAACGCTTCTTCGCCGATAGTTGTTATATTCATATCGGTGGGGATGTATACAACGCCGCCCGAACCTGTGTATCCCGTAAGGGACGTGCTTGAAACGGTGAATGCTTCCTGCACGCTGAAGGTTACCGTTGCCGAATATGCGGTGCCCGATATCCTTGCCGTAACGGTTGCCGAACCCTTCTTTTTAAAGGTTACGTTGCCGTCCTGGTCTACTTCCGCCACCGAAGGGTCGGTAGATTCCCATATGAAGGAAACGGCTACTTTATCGTCTATGTCGTCAGACGACACAAGGTCGTAATACCACGGGTCGTATTCTATTTCAAGCTGTATCTGCTGTTCTATATTTACCGAAACGGTGCCGCTTGCCTCTACGGGAACGTCCGCAGAGTTATATATGGTGCCGAATGATATAGACGGGTAAGAAGATATCTTGTTCGTATTGTCGGTTACCGTTACGTAAATATTGTACGCAACGCTGCCGCCCGATACCTGAAGCACTGCCGTGCCCGCTTTAAGCCCGACTAACTGTCCGTTTTTAACTGCAAGATACTGGCTGCCGGAAACTATCTTCCATGTAAAGTTAGAAAGGTTAGCCGATGAATAGGTTGTTGTATCCCAGCCGAGCGATACGGTATAAGTTTCAAGCTTGCCAAGGGTTATTGCATAGTTGCCGCTTGAATTCGTGCTCTCGTTTACGGTGAACGTGTCGGGCAGAACCGAAGACGTTGCCGTGTTCACGTTAAGGGCGTATATACTGTGGTTAAGAGCGTAGTCGTCCAACTCTACATAAAGCGTAAGCCCGTCTTCTATAAGCGACATAAGGTCGGTAATTTCTATGGTAACCGTAGAAGTGCCGTTCTTTACCGCGTTGTAAATGGGCGTTACGTAGTCGGTTGCAAGTATAAGCTCGTTTTCGCCCGCGCTGTTCGTTGAATAGTAGCACAGCAGCGCCGCCATTGCGTAATGGTTATCGTAAACGCTCAAATCAAGGTAAACCCTTTGCTGCGCGTTGCCGTTTGTATCTTTATAATCTACATACCTTATCTGCACGTCTTCCAGCACAGGTGCGGTATAGTCTACCGTAAAGCTGAAAGAGTATGTGTTATCTTCGGTAATCTCTTCATCTTTAGACTGGAAGAAGAAGTTGAACTCCATACGGTACGTACCGTTTTCTACCAGCCCCAGTTCGTCGGGGGTAAGTTCCAGCTTAACGTACGCAGGTGATGCCGAGCCGCCGCCCGCATATGCCTTGCCCACGCGGTATACTTCTTTGGTATAGATAACTTCGCCCGTGGTTGCGTCGGTCATGGTTACGGTTACATACTTTGCGTTGCGCAAAAGACCTGCATACAAGCCCTTTATTGCGTAAGAAGTCATGTAACTGCTTGAATCGCTGCGTGCGTCAGAAGCAGTGTCGTCGTTGTAAGAGCCCGCCGTTTCGTCGTTATAGCAGGATACGGAAGCGTACTCTTCGCTGGCGTAAATCTGGTCGGCGTCTTCGTCCTGGTTGTACAGGAAGCTGCCCATAGGCAGAACGTAAGTGCCGTTCCAGTACATTGTGTATGCCTGCGTAGCCCATACCGTTTCAGAAGGTTTTTCGTCGTCGTCTATGGAAGTATCTGCCTCTATCTCTGCCAGTTCGTATTCAGAATAGTCAAGCATGGGAGCCGATTCCCAGTCGCCGTAGAAGCCCATAAAGGGTATAGAAAGGTCGCACTGGCCGTCTTCCTGCGAGATAAGCTGAAGGAAGCCTTCTATAAACATGCCGTTTACAAAGCTTTCGTCAAGGTATTGCTTTTCTGCATCCGTCAATGTAAGCGTGCAGGTGATCCTTGTCGTACCCGTGCCGAACGTTACCGTGTCGCCGTCAGAATAGGTTGCGCCGTTAATAGTCCATACGGCGTTGCCTTCAAGCATATATGCCTGCTGCGCCACCGCCATGCCGTCAAGCGAAAGGCTTTCGGTAAAGAACAGCGATTCAAGCGTAAAACTCATATTCCCGCCGCTTACGTTATTAAAGTAGTAAACTATGGTATATTCGCCCACTTTGTTTTCATCTTCGCCAAGTTCTACCTTGGGGCGGTTGCTGTCGGCACCCGTATAAGTGCCGTGGGCGCTTTCGGTTATAGTTTCGGTTGAATCGGTAGACAGGTATGCAAGCGACGATACAAGGTTATCTAAGCTTGCAAGGCCTGCACCCTGCTTGCGGGGGGAATATGCCAGACCGTCTTCGTCATAAACGATGGTTGCAGTGCTCATCATAAGCTGGTAAGCAAGCTGCGTTGCGTTAGCCTGGTTGTATTCGCCCGTAAAGAATGTGCTGTAGTTTTGTTTTATGTAGCTTAATATGTTAGCCATCAGGCCCGAAACGTTGGGGGTTGCCATAGAGGTACCGCTCATTTCGGTATAGCCGCCGGGCACCGACGAAGTAATTTCGCCGCCGTGCGCCGTAATTTCAGGTTTTAATTTAAGGTCAGAAGTTACGCCCCAGCTTGAAAAGTCGCTCATGAAAGGTCCCGCTTCGTAGTCTTTGCTTATGTAAAGGTATCCTACGTAATTGGTAGCCTCGTTAACAAGCGCGGTGCCTGCTTCCTGCGTTATTGATATTGCGGGTACGGGATCTTCTATATCGCCGATGGTCATCTTTATTTCGCCAGCGACGTTGTTATAAACAATCACCGCATCCGCACCTGCGGTCATCGCATTTTCTACCTTGTCCTGGAATGTGGTGGTACCGCGCTTTACAAGGGCAACGGTAAGGTAACCCTGCGACTGTGCAGAAGATATATACCGCTTTATGGTGCTGGTATAGTCGGTAGACTGCCCCACGCCGGGTATAACCACGTAGCAGATTTTAAGCACGCCCGTGTCTTCGTCGTAATAGTCGTTGTCTTCCGCCAGCTCTAACATCTGCTCTATAAAGTCGTAGTCTACGCTGTTTTCATCGGCAGATTCACGGAAGAACACGCTTGTGCCGCCGTCAGATAAAAGGTAGTTGCTCATTTTGCCGCTGATGCTGGCAACGGATATAGCGCTTGAATATGTAGAAGGCGAACCTACCGTGCCGCTGTCGGGGTTGGACGCAAGGTTGGTGCCGAATGTAGAACCGTAGCCCGAAGAATAGTCGTTAGAAGCCGCAACCACAAGGCTGATGCCTGCGTCGCCTATTGCGTTATATATGGTATTCATATATTCGCCTTCGTCGTCGCCGTCGTCTGTGGTAGAAAAGCCGTTGGTTGAACCGAGCGACATATTTATTACGTCTACGCCAAGGGTAATGCAGTCTTCAAGGGCGGCTAAAATATCTTCTGTAGTGGCGCCGCCAACGTCTTCGTCGTCAAGGTCGTCGGTAAACACTTTGCATATAACAAGCTGTGCATAGGGTGCAACGCCGATAAATTCTTCGGTGGCAAGCTCGCTGTACGTGCTGTCTGTAAACATATAGTCGTAGCCGTCTTTATAAACCACGCTGTCTTCATCATAGCCGTCTTTATAGACGATGTTGCCGTCGCTGTCAGAATAGCTTGCAGCCCTGCCCGCTATAATGCCCGCAACGTGCGTGCCGTGGTTGGAATAAGAGGGGTAAACGTCGGCGTCGTTGTCTGAATAGTCAAACGCAAAGGGAACTTTGTCGCTTACGTAAACGCTGCCGCTTGCGTTAAGCGTTCCTGCCGACATATATGCATCTATATCGTCTTCCGTCCATCTCATATTGGCATGGAAAGTCTGTGAATATTCGTAGTAGTAATCGTCGGGGTCGTCGGTAAGCTGGAATGCTTCGTGCGTGTAGTCAAGGCCTGTATCAAGAATGGCAACCGACATACCCTTGCCGCCGTACTGCTCTACGTAGTCAGAAGAATCGTAAATACCCGTGGCATAAACGCTGGTGGCGTTTGTCGTTGCCGAAGAAGTTGTCTCTTCTGCCTGCGGCTTTGAATAGGTGTCGCAGATGACAACGCTTTCTACCCCGTCCATCTCCTTTATGTCAGAAACAAAGGAAGTATCGATTTCTATTGCAACGGCGTTATCTATATTCTTGTAGCTGTAAACCTTGTCGTAGGATATGCCTTCGCTTGAAAGAGCCTGGTAAAAATCTTTCTGCGATTTTTCTATAGCTTCTTCCGTCTTTTTGCCTGCATAGGTTGCGGCGTACGTTTCTACATCCGCACCGTCTGCGCTTTCCATCATAGAATCCTGCGTAAAGCTTACTATTATGGTGCGCGTTTCGTATGTAGAAGAAGATACGGAAAGAGCAGAAGCCGTTGTTACGTCTGACGAGAAGTTAGAAACCTGTAAATCAGAAAAATCTAAACTGCCCGTTACGTCAGAAAAAGAAACGGTTGTGCTTGTGGTTTCTGCAGAAGCAGAGCTTGTTTCGGTTAAGGAAGAACTGCCTGAATAATCGCCCACGGTAAGCGACAGTATAAGCGCTATTGCTACCAGAAGGCATGCAAACTTTTTAAATTCTTCCCTGAAGAGCCTTGACCTTAATTTCATAGTCTTATCCCCTTTTGCCCGCTAAGCGCGGCCAAAGTTTTATTTGTATTTGTGTATTTAAAAAAGCATTGCAGAAAGGATACAAAAAGCACCCTTTCTGCGTTATATTTGCGTTTTGCCGTTTATTCTTCTTCGGCAAGGTACCAACCGCTTCCGTTAGAGTAAGCGCCGTCAGTTTCGGTGGTACTGAGCGTATAAGTATACGTCTTGCCGCCCACTACTATGCAGTACTTGCCTTCGCTTACGTAGTACATGCCCGACCTTGCCGTTTCGCCCGAAGTATACTTCACGTTGCCGTACGTTACGTAGCTGCCGCCCGTGGTACCGTCAAACACAAACGTGTCTCCGTCAGAATTTGTCCACGTGCCGTACAGTGCGTCGGGAGCGGTGATGTATGCGTAATCGTTATCGTCGCTGTAAGAAGCCGTTACCGAAAGGATGAGCGCGCCGCTGTCGTACGTTATATAATAGGTAACGGCGTCGTCGCCCGTGCCGAGCGTAAACGAAAGCAGTTCGCCGTTATAGGTAAGGGTTATATCTTCATCGCCGTACTTGCCGCTGAGTTCAAGATCTTCTTCAAGCACAAACCTTGTTGCGTCTATCACCAGCAGGGTGTACTGCTTTTGTACCGCCCACGAGCCGGTGTAAACGTTCTGCACGTAAAGCACGCTGCTGCCTGCAGAAGTTTCTATCGTGTAGCCGTCTGTGTTGAGCTGTATGGTAGCGGTCAGGCTGCCGCTTACAGCTATGCTGCCGTCGCCGTTTACCGTATAGGTTGCCGTTGTTACGGTGCTTCCTTCGGTTATGGTTACCACGCCGTAGCCTGCGTCGCCCCTGCCGTCAAACGAGTACGTTGTGCCGTCTTCGTCTTCAAACACGATATTAACAAAGTCGTCTGCCTGCGTAAGGGTTATCGTGCCGCCCGCATAGGTTGCAGTTATCGTATTTGTGTAAGCGTTGTATACAAGCGTATATTCAACGCCGCCGTAGGTAAATACAGCCGCACCAGTCGTAAGGTCTACCGTATAGGTTACCGAAGTGCCGTTGACTGTGGCAACGCCGCTTACCGCCCTTGAGTTGGAGTCGGCTTTTGCAACACTGTACATACCAAAGCCGCTGAAGCTCACTTCGCTCAATGCACTGTCTGCAGAACCTACCCACGAACCGTAGAAGTCGTCGTACATATAGAAGGTGTATTCTATATCCAGCTCTTCTGTGTCCGAATCGTAGAACAGGCCTTCAAGCACGCCCGTTGCCGTGTCGTACGTGAGCTGTGCATAAAGCGTGTCGCTGTAATATATATATAATGTAGTAGCGCTTGCCGCATAGTACCTGAAGCCCGTTGTGCCTTCAAATTCGGCTTCGCCCCAGCCTTCGGAATTGATGCCGCCAAGTACAAGCGTGTAGCGGTTAAGAATATTTGCGTAGGTGTACCATGTGCCAGCAAGCGAGTTTTCTGCATAGTAGGTTACAGCCTGCGAACCGGTGCTCTCTTCTATGCTTACGGTGCCGTCATCGGTTATGGTTGCGGTAACCACCGTGCCGTCTGCAAGGGTGAACTGCGCCTTGCCGTCTGTTATGGTATAAGTGCCGCTCTGCGTGCCGTTGCCGTCGGTATAAGTCCAGCCGCCGACGCCGTCAAATTCGTAACTTCTGCCCACTATGCCTGCCTGCACCCATGTGCCCGTAAAGCCGTCGCAAGCCGTAAGGGGTATGCTGTCGCTGCCGACAAAAGATACAATCTTGCCGTCTGAACCGAGCGTTGCCGTATAGGAACGGGAACCGATCTTAACTGATACTTCGCCGTTGCTTACGGTATAGGTTATTGCGCCCGTTGCGCCGCTGTCGGTTGTGTAAGTACCGGTGTAATCTTTGCCAAGGTAATACGTATAGCCGTAGTAATCAGACGTGCTGTCCGTTACGTAGTACGTGCCTGCAAAGCTTACGTTTTCTGCACAGACTGCAACCAGGGGGTCGGTAGCCGCATAGAACCTTGCAAGGTAATCGTAGCCGCTGTCATCCGACGGAATAGATTCGCAGTCGTAAATTTCAAGGTCTCCGCCCGCAGTAACCGTTGCATAGAACGTGTAGTATGCTGCAATCTGGTCGTCGGTTGCCGTTGAGCTTAAGCGGGAGAAATAGCCGTTTTTGAATGTTATGGTGGTGCCGTCGTATTCGTAGTTGCCTTCTATATAAACGGCGCCTTCTTCGTAGGTGTAAATGCCGTTTGCGTAAAGAACAATTTTAGCAGTTGCGCCGTTGCCCGTTACGTAGTACTCTTTTTCTATTATTTCAGAGCAGTCTACATATTTTGCGTAGAGCGTTATCGCGCCCGTGGGAACGTAACCTGCGGGAACGCGCTGTGTGCACGCTTCATCAAAATAGTAGCCATACGTGCGGTAGTTGGAATCGTCTGAACTGCGCTCGTAAATGAGTATGCCTTCTGCACTGGACGTGTCGCCGAGTATGTAGCGGTAAGCCATGGGAATGTATACGTAAGAGTTACTTTCTGTACTGCCCGCTTCTATCGTGTAGGAATAGCCGCTTGCCGCGCCGCTGCCCGCTATAGTAACGGTAATGGTGAACGTGCGCGTGGTGCTCTCCTGGTTTATCGTGGGATATGTATCGCTGAATAACCAGTCTTCTTCTGCCCAGCCCATAGCCTTTATTGCGGCTTCCGTTACAGAAGATGACGTTATATAAGTATCGTTATCGTGAAGGTTGCCTATTACCATGCAGGCTGCGGCATTGTATTCTTCAAAGCCTGCTTCTGATATATCGCCGTACAGCGCACCCGTTTTTACGTAGGTTGCGCCGCTTTCGGCACTGGCTGAAGTTGAGCCTACAAAAAAGCTTGTACCAAGGTAGGTATCATTTTCTGCATAGCCGACTATGCCGCCCGCACAGGCGTACCTGTAGTCAAGCGCGGTGCCTTCATAGCCAGAAGTGTAGTTTGTTAGCGACAATGTAGAAGCCGCAGTTACGTCGCCTTCCACATAGCAGTTCTGCACCGAAGAGTACCTTGCAAGGTGCCCCACTATGCCGCCGGTATGTATGCCGCCGGAAACGGTAAGCCCCGATGCGTAGCTGTTTGTGATATATACGGGTGCCGATTCGGAATAAGGAACCGTGTAGCCTACTAAACCGCCTGCCGCATATACAAGCCCCGAGCAGGTTATGGCAGTATTTTCCACCGCGCCGTACTGTACGGAAGCAAAGCAGACAAGTTCAGAATCGCTGAATACGTAAGACTGCAGGTAACCGACTATGCCGCCAATAAGCGAAGAATATGTGGTGTTGCCCACTACGTTTATTTCTGCGCCTTCTACCTTGCAGTTTACTATGCTGAAGCCCACCGAATAGCCTACGATGCCGCCGGCTACGCACGCCCCGTCAGAAGACGCCGTTGCCGTCATGGTAAAGTCTTTAAGGGTAAGGTTGGTTATTACAGCGGCGTTGCCTTCGTATACCGAACATACGCCGAACAAGCCAAGGTAGCTGCTGTAAGTGCCTTCCGAGCCGGAAACTTCGTTGGTTAAAACAAAGTTGCTCATGGTGTGGTTGGCGCCGTCAAAGTAGCCCATAAATACCGAATATGTATAGGAATAGCCGTTGCCCACCACGTAAATTTCTTCGCCTTCGAAGTCAAGGTCGGTGCCAAGCTGCCAGTAGGCTATGTTGTAAGAAATACCGTATGTGTATTTGTTGTTTATAAAGTTTGCAAAGTACAGCCAGTCTGTTTCGGAATTGATCGTATAGGGGTCTGACTGCGTGCCGCTGCCGCTTATCGTGCTGGCTTTGGTTTCTACATTGCTCACCCAGATGATAATGTCGCCGTCGGAATTTGCCATTTCGGCGTCTACGGTGAACGTATATACCCCGTCAGAATCGGCGGTTATCGCTTCTGAGTTGGCGTAAACCAAAGGCGAGCTGCCGCTGGTATATTCGCAGAATATACTCTTTGCCACGGTAAACGATATAACGTCTCCCGCCACTACCGTTTCGCCGTTTTCTACGTCAACTTCTATATCGCTGGAAGAGAGCACCGCCGTATAGGTTACGCCGACTTCCACATAGGAACCCGTGTAGTCGTCAGAGACGATGTTGCCGTCGGTATCGTACTGGTAGTACGAAAACTGTATTTCGTAAGTGGTTTCATCCGTAAGGGTGTAACCGCAGTCGCGGCAGACATTGCCGTCTTCAAAGTTGTGGGCGGCTTTGCCCTTTACCACGTCGTGGCCGCAGGTGGATGCGTACCAGTGGTATTCTTCATCCCTTGAATATGTACCTGCGTAGGTGTGGGTATGAACCGTGCCGCACTCTGAGCAGACATATATTTCGTTATCGTCTTCATCATATTCGCCGGAAGCAACCCATGTGTGGGTGTGGGCTTCTTCTTCCTTATCGCAGCCAAACGCTACGAAAAGGCAGCAGGCGCATATGACCGAAAGCAAAAGTATAAGATATTTTTTCATTCTATCGCTCCCTTTCAGGAATTTTATTGCCGCTGAGCGGCGCACAGCAAACGCTTTACGCCGTTTACGGAACATCACGTAAATAACATTATATAATATCGCTTTTAAAATTTCAACTTATTTGCAAAGGGTTTTCAAAAGAAAGTAACAACAAAATTTATATTTGCCATAAATTTCACTTATATTTCATATTAATTTTGCAAATACCGCACGGGGGTTGTTATAGATATTTTTGACACAACGTCATTTTGTACTTATAACAATGATAAAAATACGAGAAAGCGTGCATATTGCAAAGAATATCTGCAAATTTTACGCCGCCCCTGCGGCGGTATATAAGCGTAACTTATACAAAACATAACTGCCGTTTGCACCTTGCGGTAATATCTGGAAATGCGGTGTGCAATGTGCCGCTACACTCGAGCGCAATGGTACCCACCCTTGCCTTCCCCTTTTATGGGACGGCAAGAAATAAGGTTAACATTATTATCCCCTCATCCGCCCGTTGGGCACCTTCCCCCATAGAAGGGGAAGGCAAGGTGTGTAACTTGCGCCCCAGCATCGCCGCACGGCAAAAGTTATGTTGCAAAATTTTACAAAGCGTGGTATAATGGCTGTATGCAACTGAATTTAAGCAAGTACAAAAACTTAAAAATATGCGTAGCCGTTTCGGGCGGCAAAGACTCTATGGCGCTGCTGCACTACCTTAACGCACACGGCAAAGAGTATGGCATTACCCTTTCTGCCCTTAACTGCGACCACAAAATAAGGGGCGAACAAAGCGCCGCCGACAGTGCATTCGTGCGGGAATATTGCCAAACCAACGGCATCCCCCTGCTCTTTTTTGAGTATAACGAAGGGGAAATGCTCAACGAGAGCCGTGCCCGCTTATGGCGGTGGACGTGCTACACTGCGGCAACTTCCGGTAACGCTACCCTGCCCGACGGCACCCCGTGGCAGGCGGCAGACGTAGTTGCAACCGCCCACCACCTTAACGACAATGCAGAAACGGTTTTATTCAACATAGCGCGCGGTTCGGGCATTGCTGGTGCGGCGGGGATATCAGACGATACAAAGCACGTTACCCTTGGCGTCAAGCTTGAAGGTAAAAATTATAACGGTTCACCAAGTACTATCCACCCCCTTATCTCCGTTTCACGCGAAGAAATTGACGGATATATACGGGATAACAATATACCCTACGTAACCGACGAAACCAACCTTACCGACGATTACACCCGCAACAAGATAAGGCACAACGTGCTGCCCGAGCTGGAAAAAGCCGTACCAGGGGCGGCAAAATCTATTTACCGTTTTTCGCGCATAGCGCAGGAGACTGAAGATTACTTTGACAATTTAATCAAAAAAAAGCACATTATTTCGGGCATATATGGCGGTCAAATCATAAAAAACACCAAAGAAAAGGCTGTATTTGAGCGGGCTGCGCTTAAAGTATTTTACGACCTGCAGCTTAAAGATTACACCTACGAGCACATAGAAAAACTGTACGAATTACAGTTTGCAGAAAACGGCAAAAAGTTTGAATTTCTTGATTTAATCGCCCAAAAGGAAGAAAAGGGAATTTCTGTAATAAGCAAAACTGTTACAGAATATAAAGAAAACGGCATGCCATTTTCTTACGTAAAGGGCGAAGAATACGGCGAAAACTACTTCGGCGAGTTTATGTTCGTCGGCTGGGAAAAAGACCTTAAAGAAGATTTACGCTTTTTAAGAACTTCTATAAACGGTTTTAAAAAGATTAAAAATAACTACAAGGTTTTAAAGTTCGACCGGGATAAAATTCCCGATGAAGCAGTAATACGGTTCCGCAGGCAGGGCGATACTTTTACAAAGTTCGGCGGCGGCACCAAAAAACTGGGCGATTACTTTACCGACATAAAGCTCCCCCAGCGGCTAAGGGACAGGGTTCCGCTCGTCTGCGCAGGCTCCGACGTGCTGCTTATCTTCGGGGTAGAGATATCTGACAAAATAAAAGTAACCGACGCCACAAATATAATTGCCACGGCAATATCCGCCGATTACAGGAATATGTAAGGATAAAATGTAACCGCAATTTGAAACATATATTCCTTGCCTTCCCCCTGCGGGGAAAGGGTGAGTCAACATTTCTCAAAACAGTGTAGTACACTGTTTTGGTTGACGAACAGAGCAAACGCATAATGCAAAGCGTTTGCGATGACCGCGTGAGCGATAGCGCTACTTTGCGCACCTTATTTTAAAAGGTTTCAGATAAATGTGTGCAAAAACGGCGGTTTTACCTTGCCGCCGTTGAGAGCAGCGTAGCTGACGAATGAGGGGATAATCTGCCTTTCCTTATTTTTTTCAATCAGACTATTGTTGCGGTTAAAAAATTGTCCCCTCATCCGCCCGTTGGGCACCTTCCCCCATAAAAGGGGAAGGCAAGATGCGGCGACGTCGCTCTGCTAAAAATAAAACTACTACCACTCAAACGGTAAAAAACGAAATAAAGGAGTTATATTATGCCATTTATTGATTGCAAATTAAGCAAAAAAATTACAGAAGACCAAAAAGACAAAATCAAAACAGAATTGGGCAAAGCCGTATCTTTGATACACAAGACCGAAAGCTACCTTATGGTGGGGATAGACGACGGCTACTCCCTTTACTTTGCAGGCAAAAGCAAAGTAAATGCGGCATATGTGGCGGTCAATTTATTCGGCGACGCTTCGCCCGACTGCTACAATAAGATGACTGCCAAAGTATGTGAAATACTTAAAAACGTTATCGGCACCGACGGGGCAGACGTTTACGTAACCTACCGCGGTGTTAAAGACTGGGGCTGGAACGGCGGTAATTTTTAGTTAAACCGCATATATTTGGCGGGTAAAAAACAAAAACGTGCAGCAAATCAAGCTTTTTTTGTTGACATTTATATTACCATATTTTAAAATAAAATAATAAATTTAACCTTATTGTAAACGACAGTAGCCATTACGTCATTGCGAGCGGACTCTACCGCGTGGCAATCCCGCCAGAACTGGCGACCAGCAGGCAGGACGGCACGTAAGCTGTTTAAAAATAATAACGTTTATTTGCTCTTTTGCGGTAGCAAAAAGCGGCTTATTCTAAAAATAATAACATTGCTCAGGTGTAGCTTTGCCACACCTGAGCGCCACAATTTGCTGCAACCTACTTGCAGCTTTGGGTAAAAGATTGAATTGCGGGCATTATACAATACCTACGCTGAATCAAATGCCCGCAAGAAAGAAAAAACAATCGCAGCGTAAGCAAGATTGGTTTGTCTTTAAAAAATCACGAAATTTATTTTTCAGCAGCAAATGAAAAATAAATTTGTGAACACATATAGGAGTTTTTTATGAAATTAACTGGAGCAGAAATTTTAATCAACTGCCTTTTGGAACAAGGGGTTGATACCATATTCGGTTACCCCGGCGGCACCGTGCTTGACATTTACGACGCACTTTACCGCAACGGCAAAATAAACCATATTCTTACGGCGCACGAACAGGGCGCGTCGCATGCGGCTGACGGCTATGCAAGGGTTACCGGTAAAGTGGGCGTCTGCTTTGCAACAAGCGGCCCCGGTGCAACCAACCTTGTTACGGGCATTGCCACCGCCTATATGGACTCTATACCCATGGTTGCCATAACGGGCAACGTAGGGCTATCCCTTTTGGGCAGAGACAGCTTTCAGGAAATAGACATAAAGGGCATAACCATACCCATCACAAAGCACAACTACATTGTAAAAGACGTAAGCGAACTTGCCGACGTGGTAAGGCAAGCCTTTTACATTGCGTCAAGCGGCAGAAAGGGTCCCGTTCTTATAGATATTCTTAAAAACGTCCAGACGCAGGTATGCGATTACGAACCGCAGGAACCCCGCAAGTACGAAGCTCTGCCCGTACCCGAAAGCAAGCTTGAAGCGGCTGCGGCAGCCATTAAAGCCAGCAAGCGCCCCCTTATTATAGCAGGCGGCGGCATAGTATCGGCAAATGCCGCTCCCCTATTAAGGCAGCTTGCAAACAACATACAGTGCCCCGTAGCTTACACCCTTATGGGTAAGGGCAACGTACCCGACGGCGAAGCGCACTGCCTTGGCATGATCGGCATGCACGGCTCGGTTGCGGCGGCAAAAGCCTGCATGAAGGCAGACACCATTATTGCATTAGGCACACGCTTTTCTGACAGGGTAGCGCTGAACCGCGATGCGTTTGCAAAAAACAAGACCGTAATACACGTTGATATAGACAACGCCGAAATAGACAAAAACGTAGTTTCTGCCATTCACGTAATGGGCGACCTTTACAACACCCTTACTACCCTTATACCTATGGTAGGCAACCTTGAACATACCGAATGGCTTGAAGAAGTGCATAAATACAAGACGCAGGAACCCATTAAAAAGGGTGCAAGCGAGCTTGCCGTAAATATACTTTCAAAAGCCTGCGAGATATTCCCCGATGACATACCCGTAGTAACCGACGTAGGGCAGCACCAGATGTGGACGGCACAGTACTACAAATTAAAGGAACCCCGCCTGTTCTGCTCTTCGGGCGGACTGGGCACAATGGGCTACGGCATGGGCGCAGCGATAGGCGCTTGCTTCGGCAGCGGCAAACCTGCGGTTTTAGTTACGGGCGACGGCTGCTTTAACATGAACCTTAACGAACTTTCTACCGCCGTTACCCAGGGCACACCCATTGTAATTTTGCTTATGAACAACGGCGTTTTGGGTATGGTAAGGCAGTGGCAAAAGATTTTTTATAACAACAGATTCTCCCAGACCACGCTGCAAAAGAAGACCGATTACGTTAAATTTGCCGAAAGCTTTGGCGCAATAGGCATGAGAATAAATAGCGAAAAGGATATAGTACCCGTGCTTAAATCGGCATACGAAACGGCGGTTAAAAACTGTGTTCCCGTGCTGGTAGACTGCCATATATCCTGCGACGAAAACGTTTTACCCATGATTAAACCTGGTGCTACGTACGACACGCAGATACGCAAGATGGAGGACAATTAAAATGGCGGAATATAAAAAAGAAAAACAAAAATGGACCATAGGCGCGCTTGTATCTAATGAAAGCGGCGTGCTTACAAGAATAAGCGGACTGTTTGCCCGCAGGGGTTACAACATAGAATCTTTAAGCGTATGCACCACCGAAGACCCCGCTATATCGCGCATGACGATAGTGCTTATCGGCGACGAATACACGCTTTACCAGATGATTAAACAGATGGATAAGCTTGACGACGTTAAAAAGATCGGCTGTGCCGACGAGCTTGACTGCGTTTACAGGGAGCTGCTTTTGATAAAAGTACCCGCTACGGCAGAAGTGCGCCGTGAGATTGTAGAGATAAAAGAAATCTACAAGGCTAAAGTTGTAGACCTTTCTATAGATACAATGATACTTGAACTTACCGGTATCCCTTCTAAAATAGACGCATTTTTAAAGGTAATAGAACCCTTTGGCGTGCTTGAAATGCAGCGCACTGGCGTAACCGTGCTTGCAAGGGGCACCCATACTTTAAAAGACCGCGACTGCTACGGCGACAATATTTAAGCGTTAATTGCGGCATACTCCCGCACCAATTTGAAAATAACCTTATTCTCATTTACAAAATAAGGTAAAAATAAATCCCCTCATCCGTCCCTACGGGACACCTTCCCCCATAGAAGGGGAAGGCAAGATTGTTTTTCTTGATGAGCCAATAACATAATGGAATATTAATCCCCCCTTTATATTTCGGAGTAAATTATGGATAACTTACAAAATATATTTTCTGAAAGTACGGATATGAGCTCGCAGCGCTCGCTGCTGCGCGCGCTCGGCTGGACAGACAGCGAAATGAAAAAGCCCATAGTGGGCATAATCTGCGCGCAGAGCGAAATTATTCCGGGGCACATGCACCTTGACATGATTGCCCGCGCTGCGGCAGAAGGCGTAATTGCAGCAGGCGGCAAGCCCGTCATAGTGCCTTCTATAGGTGTGTGCGACGGCATTGCCATGGGGCACGAAGGAATGAAGTACTCGCTCCCTTCACGCGAGATTATTGCCGACAGCTCAGAAATTCTTATAAGGGCGCACGCCATGCAGGCGGCGGTATTTATAGGCAACTGCGATAAAATTATACCGGGCATGCTTATGGCGGCGGCAAGGGTGAACGTACCCAGCATATTCGTTTCGGGCGGCCCCATGCTGGCAGGGCACGTACGCGGCAAAAAGACATCCCTTTCTACCATGTTCGAAGAAGTGGGCGCCTACAACGCCGGCAGGATAGACGGCGAAGAGCTTAAAGACTTTGAATGCAATGCCTGCCCTTCCTGCGGATCCTGTTCGGGTATGTTCACTGCAAACAGCATGAACTGCCTGTGTGAAGCGTTGGGAATGGCTCTCCCCGGCAACGGCACCATACCAATGGCATATTCCGCAAGGCTTGCTCTTGCCAAAGAAGCAGGCTCTGCCGTAATGGAACTTTTAAGGCGGAACATCCGCCCTTCGGACATACTCACCGAAAAGGCGTTTAAAAACGCAGAGACGGTAGATATGGCAATAGGCGCTTCCACCAACTCGGTACTGCACCTTTTAGCTATAGCCAACGAAGCAGGCCTTAAAGATAAAGTTTCTATAGATATCATGAACGAGATATCCGCAAAGACACCCAACCTGTGCAGGCTTGCCCCCGCAGGCGACCACTATATAGAAGAACTTAACGAAGCGGGCGGCATATCCGCCGTTATGAAAGAGCTTGAAGAAGCAGGTCTTTTAGACGGCAGCGTCATGACTGCAAGCGGCAAAACTTTGCACGAAGTAATTGCAAACGCAAAGGTGCGCGATGCAGAAATTATACGTCCCGTAGAAACCCCCTACTCGGCAACGGGCGGGCTTGCAATATTAAAAGGCAATCTTGCACCCGAAGGCTCGGTAGTAAAAAAATCTGCAGTAGACCCCAGAATGTTAAAGCACAGCGGCCCCGCAAAATGCTTCAACAGCGAAGAAGAAGCTATGCAGGCGATATCTTCCGGCAAGATTGTTAAGGGCGACGTGGTGGTTATCCGCTACGAAGGCCCCGTGGGCGGCCCCGGCATGAGAGAGATGCTCACCCCTACTTCTGCCATAGTAGGCGCCGGATTGGGCGCAGACTGCGCTCTTATTACCGACGGCAGATTTTCGGGCGCGACGCGCGGCGCTGCAATAGGGCACGTCTGCCCCGAAGCGGCAGCAGGCGGACTTATCGGCCTTGTGCAGGACGGAGACATTATAGATATAGATATAGAAAACTGCGCTATAAACCTTATGGTAGACGAAAAAGAGATAGCCCGCCGCAGGAAAGAATTTATACCGGTAGTAAAACCCGTAACGGGCTACCTTGCACGCTACCGCCAGAGCGTAACTTCGGCTTCGCAGGGAGCCGTATGGAAAAAATAAGTAAAATAAACCCTTACTGCGGCATATAATAAAACGGCAAGAAGTAAATTAAGGGAAAGCGGCTTACCGCCGCGCTAAAATAATTTCAGGAGCTACACTTTTTTATTTATGAAAGAGAAAAAACTAAAGACGTACCGCGCCAAAGCGGACGTTATAAAGATAGATTGCAGCGTGCTTGACGCAGAGATAAATTTTACGCCCACGTCAAGGCCTGCCCTTGTGATAGAGTTCAGTAAAAACCTTAAACCGCACTTTGCCGAAGGCGACGGCGTGGTTACGTTAAGGCAGTTAAAAAAGCCCTTATTCCAGCTTCACCCGCCCGTAGTCAATTTTCTTATACCCGAATGCAGCGTACCCGACCTTACCCTTCGCATGCAGAACGGCAGCCTTACGATGAACGGAATAATATTCAACGACGTAGATATAAACGGCGATGACATAAAAACAGAGATAAGCGGCTGTACGTTTGAAAATATTGCAGTAAAGGCAAAAGACCTTGACATATCTGCCGAAGAAATTACCGTAAAGAACCTTGCCAACACCGTTGCCGACGACGGCAGGGTAGAAATAGATAAATCTTTCTGCAAAAAGACTGAATGCAGAATGAAGAACGGCAACATAGGCGTAAGCTGCTCTACCTGTGAATTTACCGTGCTGGATGCAGGCAATGGCTCAGTTGCGGCAAATATGGTGGGCAACGAAAAAGATTACACAATAAACCTTGAAGGTGCGTCCGTTACCGGTAAAGAGAACATTTCAGAAAGCGGCAAATCGTTCAGGGCGCGCTCTGCCACAGGCAGCGTTGTAGTAGACTTTTCACCGCCCGAAGGGGAAGCCGAAGTACCTGAAGAAGAAACAAAAACGGAAGAGCAAAAAGACGAAACACCCGAAGTTACGGCTTAAAAAAGTATTTTTGATTGAATAAGTAATGGCTTGAAAATATACTGATTCCTATTAAAAATATTAAAAAACTACCGTTTTTGAATAAAGACGATTTTTATTTACGGATTAAATTTGATGGTAAGGAATGATGATATAAACACAGCGGGCGGGAAACTTGTTCCCCGCCCGCTGTGTGTTTTGATTGATTTAAAAAGTAAATACGTTGTCCCGCTCTTGGCTCCCTTATTAGGACGGCAAGAGTGGGTAACGTGGTCATTTCGACTGGAGCGTAGCGGAATGGAGAAATCTCCTACCCGTCTGCGCTTTGCTACCGTGCAACGTTAGTTGCAAATGCTTACCGCCAATTCACCCCGTAATATCCCTTAACTATTTAAAAAATTTGCAACAAGGCCTGCCTTGTTATCCCTGTAAATGCAGTAGCTTTTTACCGTGGGGGCAGAAAAATCTGTAAGCGGTACAGCCGTAAGCGTTCCGCCATCTATAAGCCCTTTAACCAGGCTTTCTGGTACAAAGCTGTAACCCAGCCCGTCTTTAATATAATCTAACAGTTTTGTGCTGTTATCTATCTCAAACCCGAATGTGTGCCTGGGCGGGAACAGCGAGCGGATATACACCCCTACGTCTGCCAGCGCAAAGTTGCACATAAGATAGTTTAAATCGGCAAGCTCAGCCTTTTTAATGCCGCCCTTATACTGCGTAAGTGCAGAAGAGCACACCAGCACCAGCCTGTCTTTATCAAACTCTTTGCAGACATAACCCGCCTTTTTAAGGGGCACGTAAGAAAACACTACGTCTGCCACGTTGTCTTGCAGCATCTGCAGCAAATCAAGCGTATGCCCCACAGAAATTTTTACCGAGATGTCGGGATATGCCGCAACGAACGACTTTATAAGCGGGTAAAGCTTGCTTTCGTAAACGGCGTTCACTGCACCTATCCTTAACCCGTCTTTGTATTTTGAAGCCGAGCCCACGGCGTTTATAGCCGCCTCTTCAAGCGCAAGTATGCGCTGGGCGTAGTCTGCAAATACCTTGCCTTCTTCGGTGAGCTCCACTCCCCTTACCATACGCACGAAGAGCTTTTTTCCCACTTCGTTTTCCAGCTCGGCTATACGGTTTGTTACCGTAGCCTGAGTAAGAAAAAGCTGTTCTGCCGCAACGGTAAACTTCTTTACCTTGGTAAGCGTGATAAATGTACGCAGTAAATCTGTATTCATATATCCCCCGCCGCATCTCTATTAATAAAATTAATAAAAGCAATGCGAATTATTATTATTTTAAATATTTACAAAATGATAACACTTTGATATAATAATGTCAATACATTTCAGGAGGCTTGATAAAAAATGGGAATGACCATGTCGCAAAAGATACTTGCATACCATGCGGGGTTAAACAGCGTAAAAGCGGGCCAGCTTATAGAAGCAAAGCTTGACCTTGTAATGGCAAACGACATAACGGGCCCCGTAGCCATTAAAGAATTTAAAAAAGCGGGTGGCGGAAAAATTACAGATAAAAGCGACGTTGCGCTTATAATGGACCACTTTGCACCCAATAAAGATATTAAAAGCGCACAGCAGTGCAAACTGTGCCGTGAGTTTGCCGCCGAACAGAACATGGAGTATTTTTACGATGTAGGCGAAATGGGCATAGAGCACGCCCTTGTGCCCGAAAAAGGGCTTGTAGGGGCAGGAGACCTTGTTATAGGGGCAGACAGCCACACCTGCACTTACGGCGCCCTGGGGGCATTTTCTACAGGGGTAGGCTCCACAGATATGGCGGCAGGCATGCTCAGCGGCAAAGCGTGGTTTAAAGTGCCTTCTGCCATCAAGTTTGTTTTAACGGGCAAGCCCGCCAAAAACGTTAGCGGCAAAGACCTTATACTGCACATTATAGGAATGATTGGCGTAGACGGCGCGCTGTATAAATCTATGGAGTTCTACGGCGACGGCATAAAGCACCTTTCTATGGACGACAGGTTTACCGTATGCAATATGGCGATTGAAGCAGGCGCAAAGAACGGCATCTTCCCCGTAGACGGCGCGGCGCTGGAATATATGAACGGACGGTTTAAGCGCAGCCCGAAAATATTTATGGCGGACGACGACGCAGAATATGACGAAGAATACGTTATCGACCTTGCAAAACTTAAGCCCACCGTAGCCTTCCCCCACCTTCCCGAAAACACAAAGACGCCCGAAGAATGGGGAGATATAAAAATAGACCAGGTAGTAATCGGCAGCTGCACCAACGGCAGGATATCAGACTTGCGCGCTGCGGCAGAAGTGCTTAAAGGTAAAAAGGTTGCAAAGGGTGTACGCACCATAATTATACCCGCAACCAACGATATCTATATGCAGGCTGTAAAAGAAGGTCTTGTAGAGATATTTATCAACGCGGGAGCGATAGTTTCTACCCCCACGTGCGGGCCATGCCTGGGCGGACATATGGGTATACTTGCCGAAGGCGAAAGGTGCGTTTCTACCACCAACCGTAACTTTGTAGGCAGAATGGGGCACGTAACAAGCGAAGTTTACCTTGCATCCCCCCACGTCGCCGCCGCTTCTGCCATAAAAGGAAAACTATCAGCTGAAGGGTAACTGCAATTATTATGCAACACGTAAGGCAGGAGATTTCTCCATTCCGCTGCGCTCCAGTCGAAATGACAGGCGGCTGTGCCGCCTGTACAGCCCGCAGAGTTGTCATTTCGAGCGAAACGAAGTGAAGTCGAGAAATCTCCAAACGATAAAAGTACAATGTACTATGCAACGCAAGTTGCAATGCTTACTACCACATAAATATTAAGGAACCATTATCCCCTCATCCGTCTGCTACGCAGCCACCTTCCCCCATAAAAGGGGAAGGCAAGGGTTGATAAAATCGCTCTTTTGCGTAAGCAAAAAGCGGCTTACTTAAAAAATAATTACTTTGCGAAGGTGTAGCTTTGCCACATCTGAGCGCCCCCATTTACTGCAACCTACTTGCAGCTTATGGTAAAAAAGGGAATTGCAGGCATTATATAATACCTACGCTAAATCAAATGCCTGCAAGGGGAAAAATAACAATCGAAACGAAGTTAAGATTGGTTTGTTCCCCAAATCACGGAATTTGTTTTTCGTCAGCAAACGAAAAACAAATTCGTGAACAGAGAACAAGGAGTTTTATGTTAGTAAAAGGAAAAGTTTTTAAATACGGAAACGACGTGGATACCGACGTCATAATACCTGCAAGGTACCTTAACACTACATCAGAAAAGGAACTTGCCAGCCACTGTATGGAAGATATAGATCCCGATTTTGTAAAAAATGTTACATCGGGCGATATAATTGTTGCCGAAGACAACTTTGGCTGCGGCTCTTCGCGCGAGCATGCACCCATTGCCATTAAGGCAAGCGGCGTAAGCCTTGTAATTGCAAACAGCTTTGCACGGATATTTTACCGCAACAGCATAAATATCGGTCTGCCCATACTTGAATGTCCCGAAGCGGTAGCCGCAATCAAAGCGGGCGATACCGTAAGCTGTAACCTTGGCGAAGGTGTAATAACCGACGAAACCACGGGCAAAACATTCAAAGCCGAACCATTCCCCCCGTTTATACAGCAGATAATAACCGACGGCGGGCTTATGGCTCACCTTAAAAAGGAGACGGAATAAACCATGGAATATAATATAGCAGTTCTGTCAGGCGACGGCATCGGTCCCGAAATCTGTTCGGGGGCAATTAAAGTTTTAAACAAAGTAGGTGAAAAATACGGCCATACCTTCAAGTTTGAGCAGCTGCCCATAGGCGGCTACGCAATAGACACCTGCGGCGACCCCCTGCCAGATTTTACGGTAAAAAAGTGTCTTGCAAGCGACAGCGTGCTGCTCGGCGCGGTAGGCGGCTACAAGTGGGACAACATGCCGGGCGACAAGCGCCCCGAAAAAGGCTTGCTGCGTATAAGAAAAGAGATGAACCTGTATTCTAACATACGCCCTGCCAAACTTTGGGCGAGCCTTGCAGACGCATCGCCGCTGAAGCCGGAACTTGTAAAAAACGGCATAGAAATTATTATCGTCCGCGAGCTTACGGGCGGTATATACTTCGGTGAACGCGGTGCAGGGCAGGAAAACGATGCAGAGTACGCATGGGATACCGAAAAGTACTCAGTACCCGAAATAGAGCGCATAATGCGCATTGCCTGCGAAATAGCGTCTAAACGCAGTAAAAAAATTGTATCGGTAGACAAAGCCAACGTGCTTGAAAGTTCCCGTCTGTGGCGCAGAACGGTGCACAGGTTTGCCGAAGAGAATTACCCCGATATAGAAGTTACCGACGTATTGGTAGACAATATGGCTATGCAGATAGTAAAAAACCCCGCACAGTTCGACGTGGTGGTTACGTCAAACATGTTCGGCGATATACTCTCTGACGAAGCGGCTCAGGTAACGGGCAGCATCGGCATGCTTGCATCATCGTCATTAGGCGACACTAAATGCGGGCTTTACGAGCCTATACACGGCTCGGCACCGGACATCGCGGGTAAAGACATAGCCAACCCCATTGCCACCATTCTTGCGGCGGCAATGATGCTGAGAGACAGCTTTGATTTAACAGAAGAATATAACGCCATAGAAAGCGCGGTTGCAAAAGTTTTGGACGAAGGCTGGCGCACCGCAGACATTTACAGCGAAGGCTGCAAAAAAGTAAAGGGCAGCGAAATGGCAGATCTTATTGTTGAAAGGATATAATATGATAGAGCAGAACGTAAAGAATATTCTTGCAGGCATCGGCACCAACCCGTACGGAGAAAAGGTTACGCTTGTAGCGGCGGTAAAAACACAGTCGCCGCAGGATATTAACAGGGCAATACATGCGGGCATAACCCACATCGGCGACAACCACGTGCAGGAATTCCGCGATAAATACGACCTTATAGAAGGGCACCCCGTGCGGCACTTTATAGGGCATTTACAGACGAACAAAATAAAGTACCTTATAGGCAAAACCGACCTTTACCAGTCGGTAGACCGCTTTGAACTTGCAGACGAACTTTCTAAGCGGAGCGCCAGGGCAGGCATTACAAGCGACATCCTTATAGAAATCAACGTGGGGTGCGAAGAGAGCAAAAGCGGCTTTGATTACGAAGAAGGCTTTGCCGCTTACAGTAAAATAAAAGAGCTGCCTGCGCTGCGCATAAGGGGGCTTATGGCTATGCTGCCCTTTACCGATGATGAGAGCATACTGCGCCCGCTGGCACGCAAAATGCGAGTTCTGTACGACGGCTTGCGGAAAACGGACGGCAATATATGCTATCTATCCATGGGTATGAGCGGCGATTACAAGCTTTGCATAGAGTGCGGCAGCAACATGGTGCGCCTTGGTACATCAATCTTTGGCGCAAGAAATTATAATTAACAAGAATTTAATCAACAAGAAATTATAATTAATTTTATGTGCATTAAAAAACGGCGCGTCGCGCCGTTTTTTGGTTTTATATCTTTATTATAGACGGACAACCAAGCCCGTTATCTTGAGCCCGAATATGCTTTTTACCGCATTATAGCCGTCCCTGTAAGGGAAGGGGGTTAGGCTATAATATGAAGTGCAACACGAAAGGAAAAGAGTAAAAA
>JAJQDC010000053.1 GCA_021202395.1 Clostridia bacterium
CTATTTATATTATCTGCGCCTTCTTCTGTTATTTTTGTTGCTTCCGCCGTTCTTTCTCTCTTCACGGTTTCTCAAAGCAAAAATTATTGCAAAATAAACAAGTAAAACTATTGCTATAATTACGACGGCAAAAATTACCCCGCCGCTATCGCCAGTAGACAAACCTTCTTTAAGCAGTAGTATTGCAATAAATATAATAATTACGGCTGCAACAGTGCAGACAATTTTGAATATCTTTTTTCCTGCTCCCGCTACAGCAGAAGCTTTTTTTGTTGTGCTTTTGTTGCCCCTGCTGTTAACAACAGGTTTCTTTTTACCAACGTATTTATCTTCGTTTTCGGCTTCATCAAGTAATTTATTATATTCTGCAAATACAGCGTCTATGGTATCATCGTCAAGCTCTATTGCAAATTTATCTTCACCGTCGCTTCCCCTTGTAACCTGAAATACTAAAGCGTCGTCTTCACCCATTCCATCCATCAGTTCTACAGGTTGCAATATTGCATAGTATCTGCCGCGGTATGCAATACCGGCTATTTCCACAAAATCAATATCTTCACCGCTTTCTGCTTTTAAAGTAACAATATCGTCATCATCATATGTGTTGTCCATTTTTTATTCTCCATATTAAATTAATCATCATATATGCTATCGTAATCATAGCCATTTTCTTCTAAATCATCTAACAGCCGTTCTTCCAAACGGAAGCCGTTACGCAAAACACTGCCGACTAAAATTATTAAAAACGACAATGCTAAAATTATTATCGGGGCTAATATAATGCAGGCAATTAAAATTGGCCCGAAAGTTTCACCAAATATATCCCCAAAAATTATTACTAAAATTAAAAGTATGCAGGCAGGAACAAAAAGCCAAGATATGATAGCCCTTATTATCATAATTATGTTGCTTAAAACTTCTGCAAAACAAAATAATAAGTTGTTCGTGTACGGAGAAAAACGCCTGAAACACAAATACCTTGTTACTGTGGTTTTAGCCTTCCAGTCTTCAGTAATGCCTATCTCTGTTTCTTTATAACCTCCCATATAAACCCAGCCGAATGCTTTCATCTGCATTTTAATCAGCCACCCGTCCCATAAATGTTTAGGAATATCCCTTGTACTTATGGAATACGTAGCGCGATGCCCATATCTACCCATATTTCTCTTCTCCTAAGCAGAATAAATTATCCCGAATTGGGATATTACTATTATACCGATTTGGTATAATTCTGTCAAGCATTTGAAAAAAAAATTTCAGATTGATATTTAACATAACGGAGAAAAAATTGACCGACAAAAAATCTTATTTCAGATTGCGGGAACTGCGGGAAAAGAAAAAGCTTTCGCAGGTGCGCCTTGCGATAGATTTAAACGTTAACCAGAATACGATAAGCCGATACGAAAAAGGCGAACGTGAAGCCGATTATTCTATGCTCATTGCCATTGCTGATTATTTTAACGTTTCGGTAGACTATCTGCTTGGTCGGACCGATAACCCGAAAATTAACCGATAACTATATTTTTAATATTTTTCCACGCCGCCGAAATTCTTTCGGCGGCGTGGGTTATTGTAAAATTTGATTAGCGTAACAATTATTTAAATAAACATTATTATTTTTAAACAACTTATGTGCCGCCCAACCTGCTGGTCGCCAGTCCTTGCGGGATTGCCACGCGTTAGAGACCGTTTTGCGCCTTATTACCTGAAACCTTTTAAAATAAGGTGCGCAAAGTAGCGCTATGCTCACGCGCAATGACGATTAGGTTACTGGCATTTATAATAAGGTTAACGTTATTATCCCCTCATCCGTCAACCTTGTTGACACCTTCCCCCACTGGGGGGGGGAAGGCAAGGGGTGGTAATAATGTGCTTCCCTACCCCACGGGGAAGGCAAGAGATGGTAAATATGTTGTCCAGCTCTTGGCTCCCTTATTAGGGGAGCTGCCCGTAAGGGCTGAGGGGTTCACCTTGTTTTGCGGTTTAAAACCCTTCCACCACTACGTGGTCCCCCGTCTCAGCGGCTGTAAGGTCATCAGCCACTTCGGGCACCGCAAGCACTTACATATGTGCTTGCTCATCTCGCCGCCATAAACAGCGCATTAGTGCTGTTTAAAGAAATGGCGGCTCGTCCTAATAAGGACGGCAAGGAATGCTGCGCTGCTCACTTACCCTACAGGGACAGCAAGGGGTGGTAATGTGCTTCCCTACCCCACGGGGAAAGCAAGAGATGGTGCTCTTGGCTCACCTTCGCCATCGGTTGACTAAGCACGTCATTGCGAGTGGTCTCTACCGCTCGCAATGACGTATAGGGTTCGGTCGTTTATAATAAGATATAACTTCTTCGGCAAATTACAATAATATAAAAAATAAATTACTCAAAATTTGAAAAATCGGCTTAAAAATTATTGTTATAAAAGGTTAAAGGTGTATAATACCTTTATAGGAGATATGAAACTGTTATGGGGCAAATGTATTTAAAAGTCCTTATTATTATGGCGGTACTGTTCCTGTTTATGGTACCGGGATTTGTACTTAAAAAATTAAAAATGATAGGTGAAGGCGGCACCCTTACGCTGAGCAACATTCTGCTTTACGCCTGCCAGCCTGCACTTGCCATTAATGCCTTTTGCGTGTTTTCTGAAGAAGATTACGCCATAGTAAGCGCTGTATCTAAACTTACGCTGTTAAAAAACTTTGCGCTTTCGGCAGCCGTTTCGCTTATTGCTACCCTGCTTATTTTTGCCATATGTAAGCTTGTTTTTATAAAATACAAAGACAAAAATAAGGCAAACATATACTCTTACATAGCAATATTTTCTAACTGCGGTTTTTTGGGTATTCCATTTATAGAAGCCTTTACCGACGGCAACCCGCTTGCCACGATGTATATGATGGTATTCAACGTAGTATTCACGCTTGTGTGCTGGACGCTTGGCGTTTACCTTATAACGGGCAATGTAAAGGATATAAAACTTAAAAAAGTCGTACTTACCCCTTCGGTAATTTCCTGCGCGGTGGCGCTGGTGCTGTTTTTTGTACCGCAGATAAATATATTTATGTTTGACGGGTGGGAAGATTTACAGATGATCCCTTCATACTTATCCACTATGACGGCGCCGCTATCTATGATTATAGTGGGAATACGGCTTGCTGAAACACCCGTAAAGCATTTATTCTGCAGCGGCGGAATTTACCTTTCGGGCGGGCTGCGCCTTTTGGTAGCGCCGATGGTAACGCTGGGCATCGGGCTGTTATTTTCGCTTTGCCTTGACTACTCTTCGCCGTACGAAGAATACGTTTACCTTGCCCCTATAATCGCAATGGCGATGTCGCCTGCAGCTTCGGTAGTAGCCATGGCAGAAAGCTTTAACGGCGACAGGCAGACGGCTGCTGCGGCATTTATAACCAACACGCTGTTAAGCATAATAACCATACCGCTTGTAATAGCTCTTGCCATGGCTATATGCGGCTATTCCGTTTGATTGGAGCGCATATATGCCTTAAATAACGCATAAAATTACCTCGCAGCTGCGCTGCGGGGTTTTACATTAATATTTATATCTTAAAAATCTTTTACACTTTAAGCAAAGCCTTTTACATTTAAGTTTAAAGTTTACTTTATTGCCGTACTTTTTATGGTAGCGGCTTCTTTTTTTAGCTATTCGTAAAGCGCGGTATTCAAGGCATATTCCTGCACCAATCGCCTTTAAATCGGATATAAAGTGCTTGCCTTCCCACCAAAGGCTCATCACAAACGCAAGCGGGCAGCCGATGATATAAACGGGGAATATCTGCCATGCAACGGGCCAGTAATGGCTGTTATCTTCTGAAGGTTTAAATACAGACGGAACGAACGCCAGTACAAATTTACCGATGCCCGTCTGCGCAAGGCTGTCCGGCGGCTTGATGGTAAAGCCGTTATCTGAAATGCTCTTTGTATAGCCCATATAGTAAAGAGCATAGTTGTTTGCAAGCACCGCCGTTATTACAATAATATATAAAAGCGGGGTTACCCATATCCTGCGGTAGTTGAGTTTATGCATGCCGAGAAGCACCATTAAAAGGGGCGCCATCCACAGTATGCCGTGGCAGATATAAAAGCGGAACGTGTCAAATGCAATGCCGTTAGACGTATCAAAGTCGCCCATGCTCGGCAGCCATACCGCCGCAAAACCGCTTATGATGCCTACGTAGAACATATAATCTTTAAGGGCAGGCCTTTTGGTAAGGTATAAAAAGGGGAATATAATTACGTTTAACGCACAGATATTGGAAGGCGAAAGGGTAAAAACTATATCGTTTTTTGAATATACCGTTGAATCGTTGTACGGGTAAAATAAAACTTTTAAAAAATGCAGAGCAAAATTAAAAGCGAACATGGCAAAAATTACCCAGTAAATTACCCTTTTAGACCTGTTCCTTAAAAGAAAGTAGAGCCCGATGACTATTAAAATTTCTGACAAAGGATATATAAAATATAGCGCGCTGCCGTATTCTACCGTCATAGGCTACCCCCTTGCCGCTTTGCGTGGTTGCGCACATGTACGGCTTATAGCTTATTATAACATTATTTGTTTTTATCCGCAATAAAATGAGTGTAAAATTTTTTAACGTAATTCTATTCAGTACATTTTTATCAAGAATAAACGCTATTATCTTTAAACATCGCTTCTGCCGACATACTCCGCCAGTCGCGAGCCGCGGCTCGATGCCGCTCCCGCGGGATACTTTCGACTACGCTCAGGATGACGACGTGTACGGTCGTTTATAATAAGGTAAGCCGATACGTTGTCCCACTCTTGGCTTCCCCTTTTTCTATGCTATTCGGGTTACCAATTACGTCATTCTGAGCGTAGCCGAAGGCTATCTGCGCCTTATAATCTGCAAACCCCTCAGTCAGCTTTGCTGACAGCTCCCCTTACAGGGGCGCCTTTAATGCGGTGCGCAGAGTGTCGCTTCGCTCGCGCGAGATGACAGCTCTACGAGCTGTACAGCCCTGCTGGGCTGTCATTTCGACTGGAGCATAGCGGAATGGAGAAATCTCCTTCCCTTCTAAGCTCTGCTTTTGTGCAACAGCAGTTGCAACTGCTTTTTACCGCATTATAAACGTTATTATTTTTAAACAACGCTTCTGCCGCCCAACCTGCTGGTCGCCAGTTCTGGCGGGATTGCCACGCGGTAGAGACCGCTCGCAATG
>JAJQDC010000061.1:0-12197 GCA_021202395.1 Clostridia bacterium
TTTTATAAACCGGTAATCCTTAAACAACGGCGTAAGCAAAAAAAATAAACTAATACGGCCCATATAAAAAAAAATAGTAACCCCCCCCCGCCGCCGAAAGAATTTCGGCGGCGGGGGATTTTTAATTATACCACATCAGTCAACGGCAGACAGTATAATTAACAATCTTAACTTATAACCAATCTGTTATTTTGTATAAGCTCAGCTTATGGCAAATATAAAAAGTTGCGAAAAGTAACGGGGCGCATATCATTTGACAGCAAGCCCGATTTATTCTATAATTTTTACTGTAATCAGCCGCAGCGGCTGCAACAGGGGAGATTTATGAGAGAGCCCCTGATAAAATTCAATTTAAGGAGTTAACTTTATGTATCTTCCCGACAGCTTTGGCGAAAACGTTTTTAACGACGCCGTACAGAAAGAAAGATTGCCCAAAGACATTTACAAAGCTTTAAGGGCAACAATCGAATCGGGCAGCAGGCTCGATGTGTCTATTGCCGGCTCTGTTGCCTCTGCAATGAAGAACTGGGCTATGTCTAAGGGTGCAACGCACTACACGCACTGGTTCCAGCCCCTTACTTGCCTTACGGCAGAAAAGCACGACAGCTTTATAGAACCAGAAGGCGATAAAGTAATAATGCGCCTTACGGGTAAAAGCCTTATAGTGGGCGAACCCGACGCGTCAAGCTTCCCTTCCGGCGGCTCAAGGGCAACCCATATGGCACGCGGTTACACGGCATGGGATCCCACGTCGCCCGCCTTTGTAAAGGGCACCACGCTATACATACCCTCTATATTCGTATCGTATACAGGTGAAACGCTTGATAAAAAGTCTCCCTTATTAAAATCTATGAGGGCGCTTGACACGCAGGCTAAAAGAATACTTAAGCTTTTTGGCATAGAGTGCAAAAAGGTATCTACCACGGTAGGTCCCGAACAGGAATACTTCCTTGTAGACGAAGAAGTTTACAACAAACGTAAAGATTTACGCCTTACGGGCAGAACGCTCTTCGGCGCGCCTGCCACAAGGGGGCAGGAACTTGAAGACCATTACTTCGGCGTGTTAAAGCCCCGCATAGAAGAATACATGCGCGACCTTGACGAAACGCTGTGGTCTTACGGCATTCCTTCAAAAACACGCCACAACGAAGTTGCTCCCGCCCAGCACGAAATGGCACCCGTATTTTCTACCACAAACGTAGCGGTAGATACAAACATGCTTACAATGGAACTTATGAGAAAGGTTGCCAAAAAGCACGGTCTTGTATGTCTCCTTCACGAAAAGCCCTTTGAAGGCATCAACGGTTCGGGCAAGCACAACAACTGGTCTATGTCTACCGACACGGGCTTCAACCTGTTAGACCCCGGCGACGAGCCCGAAAACAACACGCTTTTCAAACTTGTTCTTGCGGCTGTAATAGAAGCCGTAGACGATTACCAGGGTATTTTAAGGGCTTCTGTAGCTTCTGCAGGCAACGACCACCGTCTTGGCGCAAACGAAGCGCCCCCCGCAATTATATCCGTTTACCTTGGCGACCAGCTCGGTGCACTGGTAGACAGCATAGTAAAGGGGGTAGATTACGTTCACGTAGAGCCTGAAAAGGGATCTATAGACGTACCCGAATCACCCATCTTCCCCAAGGATGCAACCGACCGCAACAGAACGTCGCCCTTTGCATTCACGGGCAATAAATTTGAGTTCAGAATGTTAGGTTCGCAGTTCAACGTTGCCGACCCCAACATCGTACTTAATACGATAGTTGCACAGGTGTTTGAAGAATTTGCTGATAAGCTTGAAGGGGCAAAAGACCTTGAAAAGGCTGCCGCAGAGCTTACCGAAAGCACGCTTAAGGCACACCAGCGCATTATATTCAACCTTGACGGTTACGGCCCCGACTGGGAACCCAAAGCCGAAAAGCGCGGTCTGTTAAACAACAAGAACACTGCCGACGCTGTTCCTGTATTCTTTGAAAAGAAGAATATAGACGTATTTGTAAACCAGGGTGTTTATACCGAAGCAGAAGCAGTTGCCCGTGCAGACATCCAGCTTGAAAACTATGTTAAAACGATAAACATAGAAGCGCTTACCATGCTTCAGATGGCAAAACAGGATATACTGCCCGCCGTATCAGACTTTATTGCAGAGCTTTGCAGCAACGTGGCTGCCAAAAAAGCCGTATCAGACAGTATCCCCTGCGAAAGCGAAAAAACGCTTATCACCAAGCTTTCTACCCTTAACGATAAATTCTCTACCGAGATAGCAAAGCTTGAGCTTGAACTTTCTAAAATAGATAAAGAAGACGTAAAGCCCGCGTCGCAGGCAATGGCTCACATAGTCGTTCCCCAGATGCAGGTAATAAGGTCTATTGCAGACGAGATGGAGACAATGACTTCTTCTGACTACTGGCCTTACCCTTCGTACTACGACCTGTTATACAGCGTAGACTGACCATCGTTTATAAATCAGAGGATGGTATAAGAATTAACGGCGCGGCGGCAAACGCCGCCGCGCAAAAATATTTCAGATTACAGCCCCGCAGCGGGCAAGAGGATAAGCGGCAAGGGAGCCGCAGCCTTATAAAGGCAAAAATTAACTGTTATATTTCACTTCCTTTGAGAGAGGGATTGAAAATAGTTTTAAATTTTTTTATATTTCGGAGGACAATTTTATGATGTCAACATTGTTGGCTGATTCGGACGTCCTTACTGAATATCTTGCAGAGTCGCTTGAACTTTCCAGCGAAATGATATTCGGTATATGGTTCCTTATCGGCGCAGCGTTGGTATTCTTCATGCAATGCGGTTTTGCAATGGTAGAGACTGGCTTTACCCGTGCAAAGAACGCCGGCAACATTATCATGAAGAATCTGATGGATTTTTGTATAGGTACTGTTGTGTTTATGCTTCTGGGCTATTCCCTTCTGGCTGGGCAGGAAGCGTGCGGGTACTTTATCGGTACCCCCAACATGGGGCTTTTTACCGACTTTGATAATTTTGTAGCGTCGGGCGAAGCTTCTAACTTTGTATTCAATCTTGTGTTCTGCGCCACCGCCGCAACAATAGTTTCCGGCGCCATGGCAGAAAGAACGCGCTTTATATCTTACTGCATCTACTCGGCTATGATTTCTTTGGTGGTATACCCCATAGAAGCAGGCTGGACGTGGGGCAACGGCTGGCTTGCAAACTTCAGCGAGCTTACGGGCCTTGTAGCTTCTAACGGCAACGCAGTAAACTTTATAGACTTTGCAGGTTCTGCCTGCATACATATGGTAGGCGGCTGCGCCGCACTTATCGGCGCAATATTCCTTGGCGCACGTATCGGCAAATACGACCGCGACGAAAACGGCAAGGTAGTAAAAGTAAACGCCATACAGGGGCACTCCATAACCCTTGGCGCGCTCGGCTGCTTCATCCTTTGGTTCGGCTGGTACGGCTTTAACGGCGCGGCTGCAGGCTCGCTTGAAGAGCTTGCCCAGATATTTATGACAACTACCATTGCACCCGCAACGGCAACGGTGGCGGCGCTCATCTTTACGTGGGTAAAGAACAAAAAGCCCGACGTAGGCATGTGCCTTAACGCATCGCTTGCAGGGCTTGTTGCCATAACCGCAGGCTGCTATATAGTAGACGCTTTGGGCGCCGCTATAATAGGCATAGTTGCAGGCATCCTTGTAGTTGTTATATGCGAAGTACTTGATAAAAAGCTTCATATAGACGACCCCGTGGGCGCGGTAGGCGTTCACTTTGCAAACGGCATCTGGGGCACGCTTGCCTGCGGCTTGTTCTCTACCGAAACAGGCTTGTTCTACGGTGGCGGCGCCGCACAGCTCGGCTTGCAGTGCCTTGGCATTGTTGCCATACTTGCATGGACCATCATCTGGATGGTAATCATATTCTTCTGCATCAAGTACATACCCGTAATGGTTAAGTTCAAGGTCAACCCCGTAAAGGCTGTAGCCGTTGCTAAAGAAAAGAGCTGGAACGGCTTGCGCTGTTCTGCAGAAGAAGAAGTTATCGGTCTTGACGTTACAGAACACGGTCTTTCTTCTGCATATGCAGACTTTATGCCCACAATACCTTCTTACGACGGTTCGGGCGTGGGTGTAGACGTATCGGGCGTACAGCCTGTGGATATAGACCTTGTTTCTAAAGACAGGTACACAAAAGTTACAATTATCACCGCGCAGGATAAATTCCTTACCCTTAAAGACGCAATGTCGCAGATAGGCGTTACGGGCATGACTGTAACAAACGTAATGGGCTGCGGCACCCAGGCAGGCAAGACCGGCCAGTACAGGGGCGTAAAAACGTCTATGCACCTTATACCCAAGGTACAGGTAGAAATTGTGGTTTCTACAGTAGATCCCAAGCTGGTTGTTGCCGTTGCGCAGAAAGTTCTTGACGACGGCAAGTACGGCGCAGGCAAGATTTTCGTAACCGACGTAGAAAACGTTATGCGCGTCCGCACAGGCGAAACGGGCGTTGACGCACTCGACAACGAAAACGCTGAACCTGTAAAAGGCTGAAAGGTCTGATTAAATTTGCTTATCCCGCTCTCTCATAGATACAAAGAAAGTTCCGGTTGCTTACGTTATGTTTGTAATCGGAATTTTCCTGTAAAACGGCGGCATAAAGGCTCAAAAGAGAGTGCAATATTTTTGACTTTGTTTAAGCCGTGTGCTAAAATACATAAGATTATGAATAAACCTTTAATAAAAAATAAAAGCGTGCGCGCTGCCGCAGAGCTTGCGCTCAACACGTTTATATTAAGCATATTAACGGGGCTGTTCGCAGGCGTGGTCGTAACTTTTTACAATATATGTGCGGGCTACGGTGAAGAGTATTCGGTAAAGCTGTACACGCTTATACTTGATAACCCCGCGTTCATTCCCCTTTTGGTTATAGGTCTTGCCGCAGGCGCGCTTGTAATAGGCACGTTTGTACGGTTCGTCCCCATGATCAGGGGAAGCGGCATCCCGCAGATAGAAGGCGCCGCCCGCGGAGTGGTGCGCTTTAAGTGGTACGTAACAATGTGCTCTATGTTTGCGGCTTCGCTCGCCTGTATCTTTATGGGATTGCCTGCTGGTGCAGAAGGCCCTTCGCTTGAAATCGGCGGCTGTGCGGGCAGCGCCACGGGCAATCTGTTAAGGCGCAACCTTATGACAAAGCGTCTGCAGATAGCCGCAGGCTCTTCGGCAGGTCTTGCCGTAGCCTTTAACGCGCCCATAACTGGCATGATCTTTGCCCTTGAAGAGGCGTTCCGCTCCTTTTCTGCACAGGTGTTTGTTACTTCTGCAATATCCGTAATCACCGCAATACTCACCCGCAACGCCTTGCGCTCTGCAATGGGCTTTCCGGTCGGCTTTTCGTTTGACAGTTTTACCTTTAACGAAATGAGTGTTACGGGCTGTATGTACGTCGTTCTTGCGGCAATAATAGTTTCGCTTGCAGGTGTGCTTCTTTACCACATGGTAATGCTTGTAAAAAAGCTGTTCAAAAAAGTTACGTTCTTTAAAGGGGCAGGAAAATACATAATACCCTTTGTGGCGGCAGGCGCGTTCGGTCTGATAACCGTTTACGCTATGGGCGGCGGACACTCTTTTATAGAAGCATTGGGAACGGGCGGCACGGGCGACATTTCGGTAAAAACTATCTTCGGCTCAAGCGTAGTAGTTACGCTTATAGTGGTGGTGCTCATCCGCTTTGTATCCGTTGTGCTTGATATGGGGTGCGGCGTTCCCTGCGGCGTGTTTATACCCATGCTTGCAATAGGGGCCGGGCTGGGCGCAGTGCTTTCTGTAGCATTCCAGGCGATGGGTATGGACCCTGCCTATACCGACTATTTAATTATAATCTGTATGGCGGTATTCTTTACCACCGTGGTGCGTGCACCCATAACGGCTGTTGTTATGGTGTTTGAGCTTACGGGGCAGTTTACAAACTGTCTGCCCGTTCTTATCGGCGTGGCGATAGGCTACTTTATGGGCGAGCTGCTGCGGCTTGACCCCATTTACGAAAAGTGCCTTGATATGTTTATAGAAGAAGAGAATATAAATACCAACGCCAAAAAGGAGAGGGTGAACGTAACTGTGCAGCCCGATTCTTCTGCCGACGGCAGGATAGTAAGGTCGCTTATCTGGCCCGCAGGCGGGCTGGTGGTAGAAGTGGTTTCTGCCGAAGGGCACCGCTTTGTACCCGACGGTAAAACCAAACTGCATGCGGGCGACACCATTACCTTTGAGTGCGTTACGGCTTCCGTAAGCGATTTAAAGGAGTATCTGTACGACATTGTGGGCAAGCCCGACAAGGCAGAAACTTCGCAGAAAAAACAGTAATAAATAAAATGGCAAAGCGGCGGAACAGTGGTTCCGCCGCTTTGCGTTAGGAGAGTCATTATTGCCGCAGGCTGTGCGCTTTTTTACAGCTGCGGCGCAGTTTAGTTTTATTTACAAATTTAAGTATTAACTTTTCTTCTTTAAGGCTTATCCGTTTTATGAGCCTGCCCAGCGTAAAGCGGTATACCGTTGCCGCCGCAATGCCGCCAAAAAGAAAAATTGCGGCAAGGGCAAACGTGCTCATTATAGCATATCCGCCGCCCAATGTGCCCAAAAACCATTCGTGCCAGCTTGACTGCGTATACATTGCAAACAGCATATTGTGGTGTATAAGGTACACCGGCATAGAAAGGGAAGATAAATAATTTACTGCCCTGCTGTTAAATGTGCTGCCGTTTGCCACGTTAAACAGCGTAATTGCAAAAAGTATAACAACGGGGCAGTTTATGTGTACGTACGTAACCTGGCGCCCGTAAAGGTAGTCGCATTCAAGCCCAAGCTGGTTTATTGAAAGGCGCAATATTACGTATGCCGCCGCCGAAAGGGCGCACAGCAAGCCGTTCAGCCCCCTGTCTGCCATAAAGCCCTGGCCGTACTTTTTTAAGAACGATACCAAAAGGTAAATAAACAGCATACATATAAACTTGTTGTATGCGGGTGCGTCCCCCTGTACGTACATAAGTATGCAGCAATGGACGGCAAGAAAAGTTACTACCAGACCGTGTGTAACCATATTAAGCCTGTCCGTTACCATGTTTATAAACGGATGCAAAAGGTAAAGCACTATGTAATAGCTTATAAACCAGTTGTTCTGGAAAACAGTGGGGAATATCTGCTTGATAATGGTAAGGGTATCTATTTCGTACCCAAGGCAAAGGTAAACGGCAAGGAATATCAGCGAAATAACAAGCACGGTAAGAAGCATGTAAACTACTTTGTGTACTTTAATTTTTTTGCTGCTACATAAAAAGTAAGCGGAGCAAACTATAAATATCGCGTCGCCTATAAGGCCGAGTCCCGCAATAAAGTTAAGTATAAAGCCCGCTGCCGTTTGCTGCGCAACGCCGTTTACATAGGTGAACCCGTCAAAAAGAACGTTGTCTGGCACAGCGTGGCAAAGCACTACAGTTATAATTGCAAAAACTTTAATAAGTTCTATACCAGATTTGCGGCTTGGGACCGCATCGCCAGATTGCATTGTTTAATCTCCGTAATAAATTGTCTGTTATGTAGTAATTGTAATAAATTTTTGTTACATTGTCAAGCGTATAAAATGTTATTGTGTAAATTACTTGTATTTCTTGCCTTCCCCTTTTATGGGGGAAGGTGCCCAACGGGCGGATGAGGGGATATTATGTGTACATTATTTCTTGCCATCCTAATAGGGATGGCAAGGTTTAGTAATTGCTCATCTTTCATAAAGAAGCGTATTCTAAGAATCGTATAAAAGCGGTGTGGTAAACATTACGCTTGCTGCTATAAGATTTTATTATATTTTATATAAAAATTTTATAACGGCCGGGCAAACTATAAATTGTCTTTTGGCAAATTGTATTGCTTGACTTAATACCCCGTTTTTTATATAATATCATAGGATTGATATTTTACTTAACAGGGGGCTTAAAATTGCCCTTGTGTAAATAGTGTAAGCGGGGTAAGGGAGCACCCCGTGCAACAGGAGTTTTATATGTTTACTTCAGAAAATGTATCGCTTAACGGAGCCCCTGTAGAAGGGGAAGTGCACATTCCTTCGGGATGTGCGGTAAGCGCTATAATAGACAGAAGCGGCAAAAGAATGACGGGTGAAAAGATAATACGCTCTATAGCCACCATGCACGACCGTTCTAACGGGCTTGGCGGCGGCTTTGCGGGCTACGGCATCTATCCCCATTACAAAGATTATTACGCATTCCATCTGTTTTTTAACGACTTTTCCTGCAAAAAAGAGACGGAAGATTTTTTGTTGAGCCATTTTGAAATTGTATACTCGTCAGAGATGAAAACCCGCAAAGTAAAGGGTATAACTAACGAACCGTTAATTTACCGTTATTTTTTGTATCCCCTTTCAAAACGTCTTGCAAATTCCCTTATTGACGAAGAGCAGTACGTGGTAAAGTGCGTAAACACCATAAACGCTAAAATTAACGGCGCCTACGTATTTTCCAGCGGCAAAGATATGGGTATATTCAAGGGGGTAGGCTTCCCCGAAGATGTCGGCAGGTTCTACCTTTTAGACGAAGAGTACGAAGGGTATATGTGGACTGCCCACGGCAGGTACCCCACAAACACCCCCGGCTGGTGGGGCGGCGCCCATCCGTTCGGTCTTTTGAATTATTCTGTAGTGCACAACGGTGAAATATCTTCTTACGACGCCAACAGGCGGTATATAGAAATGTTCGGTTACAAGTGCACGCTGCAGACCGATACCGAAGTTATAACCTACATAATAGATTACCTTTTGCGCGTAAAGCACCTTACGTTAGAAGAAGTTGCCAAGGTAATATCCGCTTCCTTCTGGTCTACCATAGACGAAAAGAGCGAAGAAGACAAGGCACAGGAAACTTACCTTCGCAAAGTGTTCCCTTCGCTTCTTATAAACGGACCGTTTTCTATCATATTCGGCTTTGACAACGGGCTTATGGCGCTTAACGACAGGCTTAAACTGCGCTCTATGGTGTGTGCCGAAAAGGGCGACCTTGCGTTTGTCTCTTCAGAAGAATGCGGCATACGCGTAATAGAGCAGGAGCTTGATAAAATTTATGCACCCGCAGGCGGGCAGCCCGTTATTTATACCCTTAACGGCAAGACCTTGGGCGAAGGAGGCATAAGATGAACGATTTTTATATTCCCGCCGAGTACGAAGTCGTAAGAACGGCAGAACTCTGCATCGGATGCAGGGTATGTGAAAGGCAGTGCGCCAACGAAGTACACAAATTTGACAAAGACCTTGGTAAAATGATAGCCGATTCAAACAAATGCGTAAACTGCCACAGGTGCGTAAGTCTTTGCCCTACCCATGCGCTTAAAATAGTAAAGAGCGACGATACCTACAAGCTTAACGGCAACTGGTCTATGCAGACCATGAACGAAGTGTACCGCCAGGCAAATTCGGGCGGCGTGCTGCTTTCTTCTATGGGTAACCCCACAGACGCCCCCATATACTTCAATAAAATACTCGTAAACGCATCTCAGGTAACCAACCCGCCGATAGACCCTTTAAGGGAGCCTATGGAAACGGTGGTGTACCTTGGCAAAAAAGATGTAGAGATCCAAAGGGACGAAAAGGGTAAATTAATAGACAACCTTCCCCCGCAGCTTAAGCTTACAACGCCCATAATGTTTTCGGCAATGAGCTACGGCTCTATATCCTACAATGCGCATGAATCGCTTGCAAGGGCGGCGGAAGAGCTGGGTATTTACTACAATACTGGTGAAGGCGGCCTTCACCAGGACTTTTACAAGTACGGTAAAAATACAATAGTACAGGTGGCTTCGGGCAGGTTCGGCGTGCACGAACAGTATTTAAAGACTGCCGCCGCCATAGAAATAAAGATGGGGCAGGGTGCAAAACCCGGCATCGGCGGGCATCTGCCCGGCATGAAGATATCAGACGACGTATCCAAAACCCGTATGATACCCAAGGGGGTAGACGCAATATCCCCCGCACCCCACCACGATATTTACTCTATAGAAGATTTACGCCAGCTTATATTCAGCCTTAAGGAAGCTACCGAATATAAAAAGCCCGTTATAGTAAAGGTTGCCGCAGTGCACAACGTGGCGGCTATAGCTTCGGGCATTGCGCGCAGCGGCGCTGATATTATCGCTATAGACGGCTACCGCGGCGGCACGGGTGCGGCACCTACAAGAATAAGGGATAACGTTGGTATACCCATAGAGCTTGCCCTTGCGCAGGTAGACGAAAGGCTGCGGCAGGAAGGCATAAGGGACAGCGTATCCATAGTTGTCGGCGGCTCTATCCACTCCAGTTCAGACGTTGTAAAGGCTATAGCTCTGGGTGCGGACGCATGCTACATAGCGTCGGCTGCGCTTATGGCGCTTGGCTGCCACCTTTGCAGAAGCTGCCATACGGGCAAGTGCAACTGGGGTATAGCAACCCAGCGCCCCGACCTTGTAAAAAGGCTCAACCCGGATATCGGCAACAAGCGGCTTGTAAATCTTGTAACCGCATGGACGCACGAAATACAAGAGATGATGGGCGGCATGGGTATCAACTCTATAGAAGCTTTGCGCGGCAACAGGCTTATGCTCCGCGGCGTAGGGCTTAACGAAACCGAACTTAAAATTTTAGGTATTCACCACGCAGGTGAATCAATGTGATTTTCCACCTCATCAGTCAACGTTGTTGACAGCTTCCCCTCAAGGGGAAGCCTGCAATAAGGGCGAACAATATAAAAGCCTTCCCCTTGAGGGGAAGGTGCCCTGTAAGGGCGGATGAGGTGTAAGTAACCATAAAACCAAACCCCAGGAGAGCGGGGTGTAAATAATAAAATACAGGGGTAATAAAAATGTTGACAAGTATCTGTGGAATCAACTGGGGCGACGAAGGCAAGGGCAGAATGGTAGACCTGCTTTCGCAGGACTACGATATTGTCTGCCGCTACCAGGGCGGCAACAATGCCGGGCATACCGTAATTAACGACAAAGGCAGGTTTATATTGAACCTTCTTCCTTCCGGCATCCTGCGCGAAAATGTGGTAAATATTCTGGGATGCGGCATGGTGATAGACTTAAAGCACCTTTGCGGCGAGATAGAAAATTTACGCAAAGCAGGCATAAAAATATCGCCCTATAACCTTAAAATAAGCGACAAAGCGGTAATAACCATGCCCTACAACGTGCTGCAGGACGTTATGGAAGAAGAGCGGTTAGAAAAAGCCACTGGCAAACCTTACGGCTCTACCCGCCGCGGTATCGCACCCATCTACGCCGATAAGTATATGAAAAAGGTCTTCCGCATGGGCGAACTGTTAAATACAAAACTTATGTACGGCAGGGTTGCAGACATTGTTGAATGGAAGAACCTTACCGTAAAGGCATACGGCCACGATCCTGTTAAGCCGCAGGACATGATAGACTATTTAGAAGAATACGGCGGCAAACTTAAAGACTACGTCTGCGATACGGGGCTTTATCTTAACAAGGCAAATGCCGAAGGTAAACGCATTATGTTCGAAGCGCAGCTCGGCGCTCTCCGCGATATAGATTACGGCATAGTGCCCTATACTTCAAGCTCTTCTACAATAGCCGCTTACGCACCCATAGGTGCAGGCGTGCCCAACCTTAAGCTTGATAAATCTATCGGCATTATGAAGGCTTATTCAAGCTGTGTAGGTGCAGGTCCTTTCACCTGCGAATACTTCGGCGATAAAGCGGTAACCCTGCGCGAAGCGGGCGGCGAATACGGTGCCGCAACGGGGCGGCCCCGCAGAGTGGGCCCGTTTGACGCGGTTGCATCCCGCTACGGAATTATGTGCCAGGGTGCAGACGAAATTGCCCTTACCAAGCTTGACGTTTTAGACGGCTACGAAGAGATTGAAATTTGTACCGCCTACGAGCTTGACGGCAAAGTGATACACGACTTCCCGTTTACCGACGTGTTAGATTACTGCAAGCCCGTGTTTGAAAAAGTCAAGGGCTGGCACTGCGATATATCTGCCTGCCGCACGGCAGAAGATTTGCCCAAAGAAGCGTACGATTACATAAAGCTGTTAGAAAAATTGTGTAACTGTAAAATAAAGTACGTTTCGGTAGGCGCCGAACGCGAAGCCTTTATTACAATGTACTGATAATATTTCAGACCGTTTTAAATTATGGGGTAGGAGATTTCTCGACTACGCA
>JAJQDC010000061.1:12297-42412 GCA_021202395.1 Clostridia bacterium
ATCGGAGCTTGCTCCGCTCGAAATGACAGCCCCTGCGGGGCTGTACAGCCGTAGGCTGTCATCTCGACTGAAGCATAGCGGAATGGAGAGATCTCCAAACAAGTTTGCTTTGATACAATGAACGTTGAAGGTAGGAGATTTCTCGACTACGCAATCGGAGCTTGCTCCGCTCGAAATGACAGCCCCTGCGGGGCTGTACAGCCGTAGGGTTGTCATTGCGAACGTAGCCCGTAAGGGCGAAGTGTGGCAATCTCGCCAGAGCGGACTGAAAGGGAGCGGGTGGCGCTGTTTAAAGATAATAATGAAAAATACCTTATTAAAGCGGTAAAAATTATTTAGAATAAACGTATTATTTTTAAATAACTTGTGTGGCGTTTGCGCTTGGTCGTCCGCCAGTTCTGGCGAGATTGCCACGCGGTAGAGACCGCTCGCAATGACAACTACTTTTCTGCCGCTTATAATAAGGTTGTAGTTTCAGGAGTTTATATGAAGAGGATATATGTAAACGAAGACTGGTGCTTAGGGTGCCATCTTTGCGAATACGAGTGTATGTTCGCCGGCTCAGGCTTAGATAAAATGTTTAAGCTTAAGGGCAGGACTGGCGAGTTTATACCTAAAATAAAGGTAGAAGGGGAAGACGGCTCTAAGGTTCATTTTGCCGTGAATTGCCGCCACTGCACAAACGCAATCTGCGTGCAAAGCTGTATTTCAGGCGCGCTTTCTAAAGACGAATACGGCGTGGTTAGCATAAACAAAAATAAATGCGTCGGCTGCTTTACCTGCGTGCTTGTGTGCCCCTTTGGCGCAATTATGCCCGCACCCGACGGCAAGGCGGCGCAAAAGTGTGCTCTTTGCACAGATAACGCCATGGGCGAACCCAACTGCGTAAAGCACTGCCCCAATAACGCCATTGTTTACGAGGAGCGCGGCTGATATGAAATACGTTCTTATAGGGAATTCAACGGCGGCTGTCGCCTGTATAGAAGGAATACGTTCTGTAGACTCACAGGGCGAAATCACGGTAATCTCTTCAGAAAAACACGCAGCGTACGGCAGACCGCTTATATCTTATTATCTTCTTGGCAGAATCAAAAAAGAGAATATGGACTACCGCCCCGCCGACTTTTACGCCAAAAACGGCGTAGACCTTATGCTCGGCAAAACGGTTACGGCAATAGACTCTAAAAATAAGACAGTTACGCTTGACGACGGCGGCACTGTGCCTTACGACAAACTGCTTGTAGCTACGGGCAGCCGCCCGTTTGTACCGCCCATGCAGGGGCTTGAAGATGTTAAAAACAAGTACTCTTTTATGACGTACGACGATATGCTTGCGCTGGAAGCGGCACTGTCCCCCGATAAAAACGTACTTGTGATAGGTGCTGGTTTAATCGGCTTAAAGTGTGTAGAAGGCATACTTCAAAGGGTAAAGTCCGTTACCGTGGTAGATATGGCAAACCGTATACTTCCTTCTATACTGGATGAAGACGGCGCAAAGATGGTGCAAAAGGGGCTTGAGCAAAAGGGAGTAAAGTTTTACCTTAACGACAGTGCTTCAAGCTTTAATAATAACACCGCTTACCTTAAAAGCGGTAAAGAAATTGCGTTTGACATACTTGTAGTTGCCGTAGGCGTCCGCCCCAATGTGGAACTTATAAAAGACATCGGCGGTGCCGTTAACCGCGGCATAATAGTGGACGAACGCATGCAGACGTACATACCCGACATATACAGCGCGGGCGACTGCGCCGAAGGGTACGACAGCACAGCTAAACAAAACAGAATTCTTGCAATACTGCCAAACGCATACTTCCAGGGCAAAACGGCGGGCATAAATATGGCTGGCGGCGACAGTTCGCTTACTAACGCCATACCTATGAACGCAATAGGATTTTTTGACACACACGTGCTTACCGCAGGCATATACGAAGGCGAATGTTATGCTGACGTATCTGAAGATAAATACCGCAAACTGTTTGTAAAAGACGGCAAGCTTGCAGGTTTTATTCTTATCAACGATTTTCTGCGTGCGGGTATATATACATCGCTCATACGCGGGGCTGTTCCCCTTGAAGAAGTGGACTTTGAAACGTTAAAGCAGGCACCCGAACTTATGGCGTTCAGCAAAAACGTACGGTTGAACAAGCTTGCTAAAAAGGTTTGATTATGGTAATAAATGTAGATGAAAGCGTGCATTTTAAAACTTTGAACGACAAAGTGCGTGAATGCGGCGAAAGCGATATAACAATTAACGGCTGCCTTGGCCAGCGCTACATTTGCGACGGGCTGTCGGGCAAGCGCATAGTAATAAACGGTACCCCCGGCAATGCGCTCGGTGCGTACCTTAACGGCTGCGAAGTAATTGTGCACGGCAACGCGCAGGACGCCACGGGCGACACCATGAACAGCGGCAGGATAATAATTTACGGCAATGCAGGCGACGCCACGGGCTACGCTATGCGCGGCGGCAGAATTTATATAAAGGGCAACACAGGCTACCGTGCGGGCATACATATGAAGGCTTATATGGACTTTAAGCCGGTAATAGTGGTAGGCGGCAGGGCAGGCTCATTTTTGGGTGAATACCAGGCGGGCGGTATAATAGTGGTATTGGGGCAGAATAACGACGGCGCCCCCATAATAAATACCTTCTGCGGTACGGGAATGCACGGCGGAAAGATTTACCTGAGGTGCGACGAGCTTAAAAAAGCACTACCTAAGCAGGTGTCTGCAGAGCGCAAATGGGGCAGGGATATCCCCGAACTATGCGATATTGTAAAGGACTATTGCAACTACTTTACGGGCTTCAATTATGAAAGGCTGATAAACGCAAACTTCTATGTGTTATATCCAAATTCGGATAATCCTTACAAGCAGATGTACACAGATAATTGACCGCATTATAAACGGCAGCATACTTTTTGTCATTGCGAGCGGTCTCTACCGCGTGGCAATATCTGCGCCATATAATCTGAAACCTTTTATAATATGGTGCACAGAGTGTCGCTTCGCTCGCGCGCCAGAACTGGCGAACAGCAGGTTGGGCGGCACACAAGTTGTTTAAAAATAATACGTTTACTCAAAAAAATATTACCTTATAACAAGGAAACCATATGTTAAGAAAATTTTATAAAATGCAGGGTATCGGCAACGATTACATATATTTTGACTGTATGCGCGATCCGCTTGAAAACCCCGAAGAGCTTTCGGTAAAGCTTTCTGACAGGCACTTCGGCATCGGCGGCGACGGCATAATTCTTTTATGCCCTTCTGATGTTGCCGACTGCAAAATGCGTATGTTCAACCTTGACGGTTCAGAAGGCAAAATGTGCGGCAACGGCATACGCTGCGTATCTAAGCTTGCGCACGACCTTGGCTACGTTAAGGGTAACAGCGTTACGGTAGAAACTTTATCGGGCATTAAAACCATACAGCTTTTTACCGACAGCGACGGCAAGGTGTCTTCTGCAAGGGTAGATATGGGTGCCCCCGTGCTGAATGGCAAAGATATCCCCAGTTTAATTGATGGCGAAACGGTAATCGGCTACCCCGTGCAGGCTGGCGGCAAAACGTTTAACGCCACGCTTGTTTCTATGGGCAACCCGCACTGCGTAATATTTGAAGATCCCGACAAAGTCGGTCTTGAACACTACGGCCCCCTTTTAGAAAAGCACCCCCTGTTCCCTGAACGCATAAATACAGAATTTATCCGCGTGATAGACCGCAACCGCTTAAAAATGCGTGTGTGGGAGCGCGGCAGCGGCGAAACCCTTGCCTGCGGCACGGGAGCTTGTGCTTCTGCCGTAGCGGCTGTACTCAACGGCTACTGCGACAAAAATAAAGAAATTTCTGTATTCCTTTTGGGCGGCGAACTGCGCATTACCTACACAGACGAAACCGTTTACATGACTGGCGGGGCAGAGCTTGTCTTTGCGGGGGAAGTAGAAATATAATAAATTACCATCCGTTAAAATTAAACGGGTGGTTTGTTTTTTGCTGAAAATAATTTGCATTGCAATTACTTTGTAAAATGCGGTTGCGTTAGCTTTATTTATATGTTATAATCTTAAAGAATTTTTATTTTTAAGCGTAAGGGCGCATATTCGCCCGCGGGAGATTTACTTATGACTAAATACATATTCGTTACAGGCGGCGTTGTGTCGGGGCTCGGCAAGGGCATTACGGCGGCATCGCTCGGCAGGCTTTTAAAGTGCAGGGGCTACAAAGTTGCTTCACAAAAGCTCGACCCCTACATCAATATAGATCCCGGCACTATGAGCCCTTACCAGCACGGCGAAGTGTTCGTAACCGACGACGGCGCCGAAACCGACCTTGACCTTGGGCACTACGAAAGGTTCATAGATGAAAATTTAAACAAGTACTCTAACCTTACCACGGGCAAGGTTTACTGGAACGTCTTGAATAAAGAGCGCGACGGTGCGTACCTTGGGCAGACCATACAGGTTATACCCCACATTACCGACGAAATCAAATCATTTATATACAACGTAGGCAAAACCAACGGCGCAGACGTGGTAATCACCGAAATCGGCGGTACCATCGGCGATATAGAAAGCCAGCCGTTTATAGAAGCTATCCGCCAGGTTGCGCTTGAAGTGGGCAGGGATAACTGCTGCTTTATACACGTAACGCTTGTACCCTATATATCCGGTTCAGAAGAATTTAAATCTAAGCCCACGCAGCACTCCGTAAAGGAACTTCAGGGTATGGGTATAAACCCCGATATAATTATTGCCCGCGTAGATGCACATATGCCCCCCGACGTGCGTGCAAAAATATCTATGTTCTGCAACGTGGCGCCCGAATGCTGCATAGAAAATTTAACTTTGCCCGTTTTGTACCAGGCGCCCATCATGCTTGAAGAGAGCCATTTTTCCCAGATAGTATGCAACAGGTTAAAGCTTGACCCCAGGGTAATTGACCTTACCGAATGGAACAAGATGCTTGCCCGCATAGATGCACGTGATAAAACGGTAAAAATAGCCCTTTGCGGCAAGTACGTACAGCTGCATGACGCATACCTTTCGGTAGCGGAAGCTCTTGCCCACGCAGGGTACGAAAACGCCGCTAAGATAGACATCAAGTGGGTAAATACCGAAGAGATTACAAAAGACAATGTTGCCCAGATTCTTGGCGACGTACAGGGCATACTTGTACCCGGCGGCTTCGGCAACCGCGGTATAGAAGGCAAAATTATCTGTGCGCAGTATGCGCGTGAAAACAACGTGCCTTACCTTGGCATATGCCTGGGTATGCAGACGGCGGTAATAGAATTTGCCCGCAACGTACTGGGCTATAAAGACGCAAACTCGTCAGAATTCAACCCCGATTCAAAGCACCCCGTAATAGACCTTATGCCCGACCAGCACGGCGTAAAAATGGGCGGCACCATGCGCCTTGGTGCATACCCCTGCAAGCTTATAAGCAAAGATATGCAAAGGGCTTACGGTAAGGAAGAAATATCTGAACGCCACCGCCACAGATACGAATTCAACAACGACTTCCGCAAAGAGATAGAAGATGCCGGCATGAAGGTTGCGGGAACTTCCCCTTCGGGGCTTTTGGTAGAAGCGGTAGAAATACCTGCCAACAGCTTTTTTGTAGGCGTACAGTTCCACCCCGAATTCAAGTCCCGCCCGCAAAAGGCGCACCCCGTATTCCGTGAATTTATTGCGGCGGCAGTAAAATACCAGGCGGCAAAGGTTTAATATGAAATTAAATTCCAATTACGACAATATACAAAACAGTTACCTTTTTGTAGAGATTGCAAACCGTGTAAAAAAATATACGGCTGCAAACCCTGCGGCAGATATAATAAAACTCGGCATAGGAGACGTAACCCGCCCCCTTGCGCCCTGTGTAGTGGAAGCGGGCGTCAAAGCCGTACAGGAAATGGGCGACGCCGCAACCTTCCGCGGTTACAGCCCCGATTCACAGGGCTACGACTTTTTAAGGGACGCAATCAGCCGCTACTATGCTTCATTTAACGTAAAAGTAAGCGCACATGAAATTCATGTGTCCGACGGCGCAAAAAGCGACTGCGGCAACATAGTAGACATGTTTGCCGACGACAACACCGTGCTTATACCCGACCCCGTTTACCCCGTTTACCTTGACAGCAACGTTATGAGCGGCAGAAAGGTTATCTTTTGCGACGCCACCGAAAAGGACGATTTTGCGCCCCTTCCCGATAAAAACGTTAAGTGCGACGTAATATATCTGTGTTCGCCCAATAACCCCACGGGCTCTGCTTTCAGCTACGACAAGTTAAAGGCGTGGGTAGATTATGCAAACTCTATGGGTGCGGTAATTATTTTTGACGCCGCTTACGAAGCGTTTGTAACCGACCCGTCCGTCCCCCGCAGCATTTTCGCGGTAGAAGGCGCAAGATACTGCGCGGTAGAGCTTTGCTCCTTTTCTAAGACGGCAGGCTTTACTGGCACAAGGTGCGGCTATACTGTGGTTCCCGACGAGCTTTGCGGCGGCAAGTTTGCAAAGATGTGGGCACGCAGGCAGTCTACCAAATATAACGGCACCAGCTATATACAGCAGTGCATGGCACAGGCAGCCTATTCGCAAGAGGGCATAAGGCAGTGTAAAGAGAATATATCTGCCTACCAGAAGAACGCAAATCTTATTTCTGACGCTTTAACCGATATGGGCATTTACCATACGGGCGGCAAAAATTCCCCCTATATATGGCTTAAATGCGGCATGAACAGCTGGGATTTCTTTGATAAACTGCTTACGCAGGCAAACGTAGTTGGTACCCCCGGTTCAGGCTTCGGCAAAAACGGCGAATGGTTCTTCCGCCTTACGGCATTCAATACATACGAAAAAACGGCTCAGGCGATAGAGCGCATCAAAAAAATACTTTAACAATAACGCTAACACTAAAGGCATTCTATGAAAAAACAGGCGTTTGAGCGCGGGGCTGGCATACTTTGCCATATTTCTTCCCTGCCAAATAAATACGGCATAGGCAGTCTTGGCAAAGAGGCTTACAGCTTTGCAGATTTTCTTGCTAAGTCAAAAGTAAAATACTGGCAGATATTGCCGCTCGTGCAGACGGGTTACGGCGACTCGCCATACCAGTCGGTGTGTTGCCGTTCGGGCAACCCGTATTTTATCGACCTTGAAGACCTTGCCACGCAGGGGCTTTTAACCAAAGAAGAACTTGCTGCGGCAGAGATGCCCGCAGGCAGGGTAGACTACGGCGCACTGTACCAAAAGCGGTACCAGACACTGCGCACTGCGTTTTCCCGCTTTAATATAAAGGGCAGCGATTTTGTCCGCTTTGAAAAGAAGGGTGAGTTTGAAGATTACGCTCTTTTTATGTCGCTTAAACAGGTGTACGGCGGCACTCTGGCAACCCTTCCCAAGGAATATAAATTTAAAGAAGAAAAAGCTTTACAGGCTTTTAAATTGCAGATGTATGAAAAGGAGTACTGCTTCTGGATATTTTTGCAGTACGAATTTTTCAGGCAGTGGAACAAGCTTAAATCTTACGTAAATGCAAAGGGCATAAAAATAGTGGGGGATATCCCGCTGTACGTTGCATACGATTCTTCCGACGTATGGGGTAAGCCCGAACTGTTTGAGCTGGATGAAGATTTAAACCCCGTTTCGGTAGCCGGCGTTCCGCTCGATTACTTTTCGCAGACGGGCCAGCTGTGGGGCAACCCCATTTACGATTGGCAAAAGCTTAAACAAAGCGGCTACGAATGGTGGATACAGCGCATAAAGGGTGCGCTGAATATGTACGACGTGGTGCGTATAGACCACTTCCGCGGGTTTGACAGGTACTATAAAATTCCCGCAGGCGCGCCTACGGCGGAACACGGCGAATGGGTAGACGGACCTTCGGCAGAACTTTTTGAAGTTGCAAAAAAGCGGCTTGGCAGGCTCAACGTAATAGCGGAAGATCTTGGCGTTATAGACGACGGCGTTATAGCTCTCCGCGAAAAGACGGGCTTCCCCGGGATGAAGATTCTTATGTTCGCCTTTGACGGTAACAATAAGAATGAGTACCTGCCGCAGTACATAAAAGAAAATACCGTAACCTATACGGGCACGCACGACAACGACACCGCGCTCGGCTTTATAAATAATATGGATGACGTGCAGTTTGAAGTGTTTGCAAATAGCCTTCGTGCCGCGCTGCGTTACGAAGGGTACCGTTACCCCGCCGCAACAAGGGAGCAGGCTGCACGCGCGCTGTGTATGTGCGCACTCGGCACAAAGTCTCAGATGAGCTTTATCCCCATACAGGATATCTTATGCTTAGATAACGGCAGCAGGATGAACGTGCCTTCTACGGCAAGCGGCAACTGGCAGTTCAGGTTAAAAGAAATACCTTCTGCAGATGTGGCTGCACGGCTGAAAAAAGACATTATAAAAACGGGCAGGGCGTAAATTCTACCGTAAAAATAAAGATTGTTACAACAAAAATAACGTGTTGTAATAAAAATATTTACAACTAATTCAAAAAAGGGGGGGGTATACAGCCCCCTTTTTGCTTGGCTTTTACTCTGCGTATGCAGCCGTTAAAAATATACGTGTGCACAGCACGGTCATGTCGTCGGCTGCGGTGCCGCCGCTGCGGTTTAGCGCTTCTTTCATGATTGTGTCGGCAAGGTTCTGCGGGTTAAGAGGTTTAAGCGGCTGCAAAAATTCTACCAGTTCGGGGGTAGAGTTAAATGCACCCGTAACGCCGTCGCTCATAAATATTAAAAAGTCTCCGTCTTTAAGCTGCTCTGTGGCAACCGATGGCTTTAAGTTATCTAAAATGCCGAGCGGCAGGCTCTGGCTTTCAACAATTTTTATTTCCCCTTTGCGCATTATTACCGCCACGGGCGAACCGATTTTTACCAGTTCGCAAAACCCCGTGTCAAGGTTTACGCACCCTATGTCTATGCAGGCAAACCGCTCGTCGCGGCTGAAGGATATAAGTTTGTTAATAGTGTCAAGCACTGTGCCTTCGGGCATCTCTGCTCGGTAAAAAGCTTCTATAAAAGATATTGCCGTGCGCGATACCTTGCGTGCATATTCGCCGCTGCCCATCCCGTCAGAAAGCGCCATCAAAAATCGGTGCTCGTTTATGCGTATAACCGAGTGTGTGTCGCCCGAAGCTTTTTCTCCGTTTTTCCGCACTGCGGCAACGCCGAACACTGCGTCGTACTTCGGCGGACGGCAGAATATGTAACAGCACTTTTCGCCGTCGTAACAGAGCTTGTCTTTAAGTTCAAACGGTCCGCCAAGAGCCTGTTCTATGGCGGTAACAGCCTGCTTTATATTTACCCTGCCCACAATAACGGCGCTCACTTCTGTGTGCTCTCCGCCGTTTATAAAAAGTTCCGGGCAGGAAATTCCGCTTGCGGCAAGCTTGTTTTTTACGCTCTGTTCCTTTTCGCCGCCGCCGTACGTCTTGCGGCACAGTTCCACCGCACAATTTTTAAGTACGCCCGACACGCCCTGCGCCTGTTCGGCAAGCAGTATCCTGCCCGACTGTACGTTTTCTGCTTCAGCCATATATCTTTTGTATTCGGTAAGCAGGCTGTTAAGGTTAGCTATAACTTCACCCGGCATGCAGCAGTTCTGCGTTATATCGGGCGGCAGGTCAATAATATTAATTTTGCCTTTAGCCGTTCCTGCGTCTATCAGCTTGCCAAAGCCTGCATAAACGGTGCTTCTTGCGCACTGGTCTTTGCGGGCACAGCTGCTGCAGCAGCTCTCTTTAAGTTTGGTAAAAATTCTCTTTTTAACGGCGGTGTCGTCGGTATTTTCATCCATTGCCTTAAAGGCGCACTCTATTTCCCTGAACGCCTGAGAAATTTTAAAAAGCTTTTCGCCTGTCCGTTCCCGCTCGCGGTTTACTGCAGTATCTGTAAGTTCCCTTTTTACGGTAATTTTTTCGCAGAGCTTTTTAAGCGCCTTGTCAGAAGGGACTGCGCTAAGCATGCAGAATACTGCAAGCGTAACCGCACGTAAAACGGTAAGGGTAAGCCCTTCGTCAAAAAAGCCGCAAAGGTAGGCGTAAGCGCTTGCTGCGGCTAAAACGGCAATGCTTACGGCTGCCCTGCCCGCCCTGCAGAATATAAAGGAAAAGAGCGATATTAAAATATAAGCGGTAAGGGGAGTAAGCGTAAGGTTTACCGCCATTGGCGGCACGCTTGCACATACTGCAAAAATTATTGCATAAGGGCTTTTAAAAATGCGTATAAATACAGCTATACAAACGGAAGAAAATACAAGGTAAGTAAATTCCCCCGTAAGGTTTACCATACCCATTCCTATGGCGGAATATACCGCAGCGGCGCATACAAGCTCGTCTTCTTTAAGGCGGCATCTGCCCAGACGGAAAAAGCAGGCATACACCGTGCGGTAGCCGAATAAAAAGAAAATTACGATAACGGCGGCGGCAATACCTTTTATAATGTAAGGGCTGCCGTTTAACAGGTCTATATCTATGCCCGCCCAGTCAGAAAATATTACGAACGGTGCAAGCGTTACGCACATATATGCAGCCGCTTCGTACTTTATCTTTCTCTGCGTTTTGCGGTAAATGAGAGTGATTGCAAGCGGAAAGAATGCTTCAAAAAGAGCGCATAAAAATGATGTAAGGTTAAAGTGCACTGCCGAGCAGGCTATGTAAATTATTGGTGCGGCTATGCAGCTACCGCCGCAGATGAGCAGGGGGAAGTAGATGCAAAGCGCCAGCGGGACGCCGCTGACCGCTCCGTTTAAAAACACGCAGCACGCGGCAAAAATTATATATAAAAAACAGCTTTTAACGTTAATTTTAATGGGCATACCGCCATTATACGGTATGGCTTACAAAATAAATTGTCTTATAATAAAATAAATTGCCAAAAAATAAAGGGTACGTTTTAACGTATCCTTAAAGCACATTACACCTCCCCTGATAAGGGAGCCAAGAGCGGGACAATGTATTCGCTTACCTTGCCTTCCCCTTTTATGGGGGAAGGTGTCCCGTAGGGACGGATGAGGGGATAATAACGTATACCTTATTATTTAAGAATAAACGTATTATTTTACTTTTCTGCCGTTTATAATAAGGAAAAAAGTACTAATTTCACTTATTCACCGCAAGATATACCATTAATACCGATATATCCGCAGGGTTAACGCCCGGTATCCTTGAAGCCTGCCCCAAAGATGACGGCTTAATTTTTTCAAGCTTTTCACGCGCTTCAAGCCGTAAGCCTTCTATCTTTAAATAGTCAATGTCCGCAGGCAGCTTCTTTTCTTCAAGCTTTTTTGCCTTTTCTATAGCTTCAAGCCCCTTTTTAAGGTACCCTTCATATCTGATATAAATTTCTGCCGACTGGCGTGCAGAAAGACTTACACCCTGCAATATGCCGTAATTAACGCAAATATCTTCAAGCGGAATACCGCGGCGCACCATGTCTGCGTAGCTTACGGCTTTATCAGGCTTTTCCATATCGTGCTTTACAAAAATCTTTTCGGCGTCTGCAGGTTTTACTTTGCCTTCAAGTTCATTTAAAGCCGCTTCATATTCGGCTTTGCGCTTTAAATATTTTTCGTACCGTTCGTCTTTTACCAGCCCGCACCTGCGCCCTATTTCTGTAAGGCGGAAGTCGGCGTTATCCTGCCGTATTTCAAGGCGGTGCTCTGCACGCGAAGTCATCATGCGGTACGGCTCGTCCGTTCCTTTTGTTACAAGGTCGTCTATAAGCACCCCAATATACGCCTGATCCCTGCCCAGCACTAACGGCGGCATATTCCGCAGTTTAAGGCTTGCATTCAGCCCTGCAACCAGCCCCTGTGCGGCAGCTTCTTCGTAGCCTGATGTTCCGTTTATCTGCCCTGCGGTGTACAGCCCGCTTACCTTTTTAAATTCAAGGGTGGGGTAAACATCCAACGTGTCTATACAGTCGTACTCAATGGCGTAAGCATAGCGCATTATATCGCAGTTTTCCAGCCCTGCAACGGTGTGGTACATCTCTTTCTGCACGTCGTGCGGCAGCGAAGTAGACATACCCTGTATATAAACTTCCCTTGTGTCCGCCCCTTCGGGTTCAATAAAAAGCTGGTGGCGCTCCTTATCTTTAAAGCGCACAACCTTTGTTTCTATAGAAGGGCAGTAGCGCGGTCCCGTAGACAAAATGGTGCCGTTGTAAAGGGGGGAGCGGTCAAGGTTACTAAGTATAATTTCGTGTGTTGCCCCGTTAGTATACGTCAAATAACATGGCATTTTATTTTTTATCGGGCTGTCGTTAAGGTAAGAAAAGGGCAGTATATCGCTGTCGCCGTACTGCACTTCGCATTTGCTTAAATCAACCGTCCTGCCGTCTACACGGGCGGGCGTTCCCGTCTTAAAGCGGCGTACGTTGTAGCCGAGTTCAATAAGATTTTTCGTAAGGGCGGTGGCGGGGGCAAAACCGTTTGGTCCGCTTGATTTTATAACTTCACCCGTAATCGTCTGTGCGTTAAGGTAAACGCCCGTAGCAATAACAACGGCGCTGCAGTAAAATATACCGCCGTAAGTTGTTTTTACGCCGCTAACCTTACCGTCTTTGGTGAGTATTTCGGCAGCTTCACCCTGTACTATCCTTAAATTATCGGTGTTTTCAAGGGTGCGCTTCATTTCGGTATGGTAGGCGTTTTTGTCTGACTGGCACCTTAAAGACTGCACTGCCGCACCTTTGCCTACGTTGAGCATGCGTATCTGCAGAGCCGTTTTGTCTGCATTTACGCCCATCTCGCCGCCCAGTGCGTCAATTTCACGCACAAGGTGCCCCTTTGCCGTGCCGCCCACCGAAGGGTTGCATGCCATAAAGGCTATGCTGTCAAGGTTTAATGTAAGCATAACCGTATTAAGCCCCGTGCGTGCAAGCGCAAGCGCAGCTTCGCAGCCGGCGTGCCCCGCCCCTATAACAACGGCGTCAAATTGTCCTTCGCAAAATTCATTCATAATATTGATTGGTGCAGCTATATGCCTTAATTACCTGAATACTGCCCGACGTTAATCGGGCAGCGGTTAATTATTTTTTAAGTATAATATTTTTAATATCGTCTACGTTCTTTGCAATCTTGTCGTTAATGCGGCACATCTCTTCTACCTTGTCGCGGGAATACAGCACGGTGGTGTGGTCCCGCCCGCCAAGCTCTTTACCTATAGAAACAAGGGGCAGCGACAACAGGTCGCACATAAGGTAGCAGCAAATCTGCCTTGGTATTACAAGCTCTTTCTTTTTGCTCTTGCCCGTTATGTCTGCACGGGAAATGTGGTAAAAGGATGTAACGGCGTTGATTACCGTGTCGGCGGTAATCTCTTCTTTGCCGCCTTCGGGTACGGCTTCGCTTAAGGCGCTGCGCGCAAGCGAAACGGTAATGGGCACCTCGTGCAGTTTAGATGCAAATATAACTTTGGTAAGCCTGCCTTCAAGCGTCCTTACGTCGTCGCCGCTGTCCTGCGCAAGGAATGTAAGCACGTCTGCGGGCACCACACATTTTTTTTCAAACGCTTTGCGCTTTAATATTGCAACCTTCGTTTCAAAGTTGGGGGGAGTAATGTCAAACGACAGCCCGCCCGAAAAGCGTGTTTTAAGCCGTTCTTCCAGCGCTTCCAACTCTTTGGGGGAGTGGTCAGAAGATATTATTATCTGCTTACCCTTGGATACAAGTTCGTTGAATGTATGAAAGAATTCTTCCTGAACAGCCTTTTTATTTTCTATAAACTGTATGTCGTCTATAATCAGCACGTCGGCAGAGCGGTAGTGCTGGCGTAGCTTTTGCCCCTTGTCGCGGGAGTCTGCTCCCCTGCCTGTAAGGATGGTGTCTATAATTTCGTTTACAAACTGTTCGCTTGTTACGTAAATTACCTTAAGGTGCGGCTTTTCGCGCACAATCTTGTTTGCTATCGCCTGCATAAGGTGGGTTTTGCCAAGCCCTGTGCCGCCGTAAATAAACAGCGGGTTGTACTCGCCCGCGGGGTTTTCTGCAACGGACATCGCCGCCCCGTAAACATATTCGTTGCTCGGGCCTACCACAAAACTTTCAAACGTAAAGCGCGGGTCAAGGTTAGAATGTTCTATAACTTCTTCGGGCTCTTTTTCGGGCTGATTATAAACATAGGCACCGTCTACTTTAAGCCTGAAGTCAGAAAGTCCCACGCCTGCTTCTGCAATAGCAGTTTTCATTTTGTCTGCAAGGGTGGTGGTTATGTACTTTGCAATACCTTCGGTAGGTGCCTGCAGAATTATGTATCTGCCGTCTACGCCGACGGGCTCAAGTTTTTCAATAAAAGTGGTATAGTTGATGCACGAAACAAGTTCGCTCATCTTTTCTTTTATCGGATTATATAAAAAATCGAAGTTTCCGTGTGTTTCCATAATTCTGACGCTATTTCCTTTGAATTTCCCAAAAAATCTGATATAATAATGCAGAAGGGTAAAACTACTTGTAACGGTAGCCTTGCCTTTCGGCTGGGCCCATAAGCTGATGATAGTCGGTTATTAGATTATACAACAAATTCCAATTAAAATAAAGTGTTTTAAAGCAAAAATGCGTATAAAAAATTTAACGTTAAAAAATTTCAGAAATTACGTTCAGGAGACTTTTGAGTTCGACGGCGGGCTTAACGTGCTGTTCGGCAAAAACGGGCAGGGTAAAACCAACTGTGCCGAAGCCGTTTTTTACCTTTGCACGGGTACTTCCCCGCGCGCCAGCCGTGATAAACAGCTTATAAAGCACGGCGAGCTTCAGGCAGAAATTTCTGCCGAAGCAGAAGGGCGGTACGGCAGTTTACTTATTACCGCCCAGATACGCGAAAACGGCAGGGAAGTAAGGGTAAACGGCACAAAAATTGCCCGCAATGCCGACTTGTTGGGCAACATAAACAGCGTGTACTTTTCCCCTTCAGAGTTAAGGCTTATTCAGGACGGGCCAGACGAGCGCCGCCGTTTTTTAAATATCTCTATATCGCAGCTGTCTAAAAGCTACTATACTTCGCTTATACGTTACAACAAAATACTTGAACAGCGCAACAATCTTTTAAAAGATAAAGACAGTTCCCTTGTAATGGAGACCCTTCCCGTGTGGGACGAACAGCTTTGCCGCTATGCGGCGGTGGTAATAAAAAAGCGTACCGAGTTTTGCGAAAGGCTTTCTCCCCTTGCAAAAAAAGAGCATGCAACCCTTACCGACGGGGCAGAAGAGCTTGAAGTTTACCCCGATAAAATTTACGGCGGCACCGAAGAAGAGATTGAACAAAAACTTTATAAGGAACTTAAACGCGGGTACGAGCGCGACCTGCGGCTGGGCTTTACCTGTACGGGCCCCCACCGCGACGACCTTAACATTATAATAAACGGTGCCGACGCAAAGCACTACGCTTCGCAGGGGCAGACAAGAACGGCGGCGCTTTCGGTAAAGCTTGCCGAGATGGAAATCTTTAAAGAGTATTCGGGGGAATATCCCATCCTTATTTTAGACGACGTCATGAGCGAGCTTGACCTTCCCAGAAGAAAGAAGCTTGCCGCCCGTGCGCAGGGCATGCAGACAATTTTAACCTGTACCCATGCCGAAAGGGTGCTTTACGGCAGGCAAGCTAACAAAATACGCATAGAAGGGGGAGTAATAAAAAGATGAGAGCAGACCTGCACATTCATTCATATTATTCCGACGGGCTTGTTTCCCCCGCACATATAGCCGAAACATGCGCAAAAAACGGCGTTCAGCTTGCCGCCTTAACCGACCATGACAATGCCGATGGCTGCACGGAATTTTTATCTGAATGTGGCAAATACGGCATAAAGGGGGTGGTTGGTCTTGAGATATCCGCCTACGACGGCGACGTAAAAATCCACACCCTTGGCTATAATGTAAATACGGTTTGCAGTGATTTTTTAAATTTTAAAAAGTTTGTGCAGGTCGGCTCAAAGGAGCGTATGGCTCAGGTGCTCTGTAAACTTAAAAAAATCGGCTTTGAGTTGAGTTTTGAAGAAGTAGACGCCCAAAGGTACAGCGCAGAAGCGCCCTACCACATAATGTACGCCGCCTTTGCGGCCGTTAAAAAGGGTTACGCACCCACGGCGGGGGAATTTTATATAAACTACCTTGCGCCCGGCAAGCCCGCTTTCAGCAACGCCTGCAGGCCGTCGCCAGAGTACGCACTGGAAGTCATAAATAAAAGCGGCGGCATATCTTCGCTTGCCCACCCCGGGCGGATAACGCTGGAAACGCAAGAAAAGATTGCCCTTATACAAAGGATGAAGGCTTGCGGCTTAAACGGCATAGAAGCAATTTATTCGGGGCATACTGTGGGGGAAACGGCTTATTATAAGGAGATAGCCGCAAAGTATTCCCTGCTGGTTACGGGCGGATCAGATACGCACTACGCAACGGGCAACCGCGCGATAGGCACGCCGGAATATTACCCTTCGCAGGAGCTTTTGTCGGCTTTAGGTATAAATTGAAGGGGCGTAAATTTTTAGCAATTTTTTTAGCGTCTGCGTTCGCCGCGGGCGCATTTATTTTATGTGCGTTCAGCACCCGCCTGCCTGCGGGCACGTATGTAAACGGCACATATGTGGGCGGCATGCAAAAGGGGCAGGCTGTGTCTGCGGTAAGGGGCGGCATTGTAAAAGAGCTTGAATATAAGTCCCTTACGGTGCATGCGGGCGGCGGCGGATACGTCTTTACTTATCCCGAAATAAATTTTAAAGACAATGAGGTAAGCGTGGTAAACGGCATAAAAAAATCGGGCAGTTACGCCGTAAACGTGCGGTACTACCTTAACGGCATAAACGACGTTGTTTCGGGCATATGTGCCGCTCTTTTTCAGGTAAAAAGGGAACCCTGCGCCATATTCAACGCAGGTAGCGGCAGCCCGTTCTGTTACGAAAAGGGTGTGGGCGGTGTGTACCCCGACGGGGCAAAGCTTGCCGCCGATATAACGGCTTCGCTTAACGGCGGCTTTTACGACGTTTACCTTCACACGCGGAAAAGCACCCCCGCAAAAACACTGGACGAAGTTCGGCAGAGCACCGTGCTTTTAAGCGCATTTACCACCTATTACGACGCCGCCAACGTTCCCCGTTCCACTAATATTGAGCTTGCGGCAAAAAGAATTTCGGGTACGGTTATCCCGCCGCACGGCAGTTTTTCTTTTAACCAAAGCGTGGGGCCGAGAACAAAAGAACGCGGCTATTTAAGCGCAAAAGTGATTGCCGGCGGCAGGTATGTATACGGCGTGGGCGGCGGTGTGTGCCAGGTATCTACCACGCTGTATAATGCCGCCGTTCTTGCGGGACTGACCGCTGCCGAATACCATCCGCACAGCCTTATGGTCGGGTACGTAGCCCCTTCGCGCGACGCAATGGTAAGCGGCACCTACTGCGATTTAAAGCTTAAAAATAATTCCGCTTACCCCGCATATATCCGCATTTTAACGGGGAATGGAGCTGTCCGCTGCGAAGTTTACGGCAAGAGCGACGGCACAATTTATTCACTTGAAAGCGAACTTTGCGAAGGGGATGGCGGCATAGTAAACAGCAGGTGCTACATCACAAAGCAGAGCGGCGATGATATTGTAACCGAACTTTTGCGGCAGGACAGCTACCTGCCCTATACGGGCGACGCCCCTTCCGCCGCAGAAATTTGGTAAAACATTACTTTTTTTATTGTTTTTTCGGTCGGGTTATGTTACAATATATAGTGGGTGCGGCTGATCGCACAACAATAAAAGCGTATAATTAATTTTTCAGGTCATAAAATGGTAAAAATTATAGTGGACGCGATGGGCGGCGACAACGCCCCCGCCGCAATAGTAGAAGGCTGTGTAACCGCCTTAAATGCAGATAAAGACTTGTATCTTATCCTTGCCGGCAGGCAGGAAGACGTAACCGCAGAGCTTGGCAAATATTCATACGATAAAACCCGTATAGAGATTATGGATTGCCGCGATACGATAGGTATGAACGACATTCCCACCGAAGCTATAAAGCGCAAAGAAGCTTCTCTTGTAAAAGCTTTTTGGGCGCTTAAAAAGGAAGACGACATTGCCGCGCTTGTAACGGCTGGCTCTACGGGGGCAACTATTGCTGGCGGGCAGATTATACTCGGCAGGATAAAGGGCGTAAAGCGTGCAGCGCTGTGCCCCGCCATACCCAATTCCCGCGGCGGCTATACGCTTTTGTGCGACTGCGGCGCCAATGCTGAATGCAAGCCGGAGATGTTATGCCAGTTCGGCGTGCTTGCTTCAGCCTATGCAGAAGCGGGCTTCGGCATCAAAAACCCCAAAGTAGGTCTTTTGAACAACGGTACGGAAGAGCACAAGGGCGACCCCCTGCGCCAGACCACATACAAACTTATGAAGGATATGGGCGTGATAAACTTTGCCGGCAATGTAGAAGGCAGGGATATCATGCTCGGCGATATAGACGTAGCGGTAGCCGACGGCTTTTCGGGCAACATTGCCTTAAAGTCTATGGAAGGGTGCGGCAAACTTGTTTTAAACGTTATGAAAAAGGAGTTCGGCGCAACCTTAAGAACAAAGATAGGTTACCTGTTTATGAAGCCCGCAATAAAGAATATGCGTTCCCAGCTTGACTTTGACGCGGTGGGCGGCGCGCTTCTGCTCGGCTTAAAAAAGGTGGTGGTAAAAAGCCACGGTTCGTCTAAACCCCGTACGATAGCCGCTTCTATAGCAAACGCCGCTTCCATTTACCGCAATAATCTTGTGGGCAGGGTAGAAGAATTGCTTTCGGGCGTAGACTGGCAGAACCTTGTTCCCAGGGAAGATTGAGATGGACGGCTTAACGGCTCTGCAGCAAAAACTCGGGTACACGTTTAAAGACATAAACCTGTTAAAGCGTGCCATTACCCATTCTTCTGCATCCCATACCGAAAATAATGAACAGCTTGAATTTTTAGGTGATTCAGTAATACAGCTTGCCGTAACATACAAAATTTACCTTGAAGGCGGCACCGAAGGCGAAATGACGGCTAAGCGCCAGAAGCTTGTTTCCCGCGCTCCGCTTGAACAGGTTTCAAATTCCCTTGGGTTGCCCGCAATGCTAAGTTACAGCGGCTCTTTGGGCAGCAAGGCAATATCTTCTGTATACGAAGCCGTTACGGGCGCAATATACTGCGACGGCGGCTATGCGGCGGCGGAAGAATTTATCTGCCGTACCCTGCTTGCAATGCACGCAAGCGCACCCGAAAATTACAAGGGCAACCTGCAGGAACTTGTGCAGGGCAAGGGGGAACCGCTCCCCGTTTATAACACAAAGCAGTGCGGCGGCGAACCGCACCTTCCGCAGTTTTGCTGCGAGCTTACCGTAAGCGGTAAAACTTTTACATCTGTGGGTACAAGCAAAGCCGCAGCCGAACAGAACGCTGCGCATACCGCTTTGACATATTTAAACAAATAAAACTGCCGCCTGTGCGGCTTTAAGGTGCATTATGGTATCTTTTAAACAAATGGAGCTTGTCGGCTTTAAATCGTTTGCCGATAAAACCACAATACCGTTTACCGACGGCGTAACCTGTATAGTGGGGCCTAACGGCTGCGGTAAATCTAACGTAGCCGACGCTATACGCTGGGTTCTGGGTGAACAGTCTGCAAAGATGATGCGTGGCGCCGCCATGACCGACGTCATATTCAACGGAACAGAAAAGCGCCGCCAGACATCTTTTTGCGAAGTTACGCTAACGTTTGACAACACCAATAAAATATTCGATATAGACTGCGACGAGCTTGAAATGACCCGCCGCCTTTACCGCGACGGCAGCAGCGAATACCTGCTTAACAGGCAGCCTTCAAGGATGAAGGTGTTAACCACCCTTTTGCACGGCGCAGGCGCCGCCAAAGAAGGTTATTCCATTATCGGGCAGGGCAGGATAGAGCAGATTATGAACTCTAAGCCGCAGGACAGGCGCTCTATCTTTGAAGAAGCCACGGGTATATCCGTATACAAAGAGCGCAAGGCAGACGCAGAGCGCAAGCTTGCCGCCGCTAAAGATAACCTTTACATATTTTTGCAGCGCATGCACGAAGTAGAGCACCAGCTCGGCCCTGCCGAAAAGGCAGCCGCAAGCGCTTTAAAGCACGAAGAACTTTATAACGCTTTAAGGATAAACGAAATCAACGTATACATATACCAGCACGATACCAATGCAGAAAAGAAAGCCAAAATAACGGCTAAGATAGATTCTTACACAAAGGAAATTTCCGAACTCACCCAGCATTTAGACGACCTTTTAAAGGAATACGACGCCTGCCGCGACGCTGTAAGCGGGGCTGACGGCGAGCTTGCCGACCTTAACGAAAGGCTTACCCGTTACCGCGTAGGCATAGAGCATAAATCGGGCGAAGGTAAACTGTTGCAGGAAAAGGCGAACTCCGTAAAGGAACGCCTTCGCAACGCGCAGGACGATATCACCTTTTCGGCAAAGCGTATAGATGAAATAGAGCAGGAACTGCGCCGCGTAGAGATGTACCGCAAGCGCAACATAGACCGTGCCGCAAAGCTTGAAACGCAGTGCGCCGCCATTAAGGAAGAGCTTTCGGGCATATCTTCTTCTATCGGCGAGTTCGAGGCTATGAACGACGAAAACCGCAAAAAGGTATTAGAGACGTTTAAAGACCTTTCTGACCTTAACAAAGATATGGGCTCGTTAGAGGCAAAGCGTGAACTTTTGCAGGAGCGGTTAGATGAAGTACAGTCTACCTTAAAAGAAGTAAAGGATTCCCGTGCCGCCCTTGCCAAAGAGTACGAAAGCTGCATGGCAGAAGGCAGCAAGCTTGTAGCCTTTATAGGCAGCGAAAACGAGACGATGGAGCGCGCCCAGTCGGCTGTAACCGAGTGCGAAGAAAAGATAAGGCTGTACACCAGCCGCACTTTCGACGCCCGCTCGCAGATAGAAAGTTTAGGCGAAAGCCTTACGACGGTAAAAGCCCTCCGCGACCGTTTTGAAGGGTATATTTACTCTGTAAGAAAACTTATGAACGACGCTAAGTCCAACAGCGAACTTTCTTCGCGCATACAGGGGCTTATCGCAGATATAGTTTCTACCGAAGGCGAATACGAAGTCGCTATAGAAACGGCTTTCGGCGGCGCTATGCAAAACGTGGTAACCCGCACCAGGGACGACGCAAAGTATCTGATTGAATATTTAAAGCGTACCCGCGGCGGGCAGGTTACGTTCCTGCCCATAGAAGCTTTGCGCCCCCGTTTAGAAAACGAGCAGATCCGCTACGCTTTAAAGGAAAGGGGAGCTTTGGGCTACGCCGTAAACCTTGTAAATTTTGATAAACAGTACGAAAACGTTATACATAACCTTTTGGGTAACACCCTTGTGGTAGACAATATAGAAAACGCCACCCAGATATCAAAACGTTACCCCCGCGCGTTCAAGATAGTTACGTTAGACGGCGATGTTATAAGCACAACCGGCTCTATGTCGGGCGGCTCCCGCCGCGATAACGCAGGTAACCTTCTTGCCAACGAAAGGCGCGTTAAAGAAATAGAAGAAGCTATAGAGAGCAAAAAACAGATATTAAAGCGTGCGCAGGCTTCTAAAGAGCAGACCGAAAGCGACCTTACCGTAAAGCAGCAGGAGCTTGAAGCCCTGCGCGAAAAGTTCCAGACATCGCGTACAGAGCTTGCCGCAAACGAGCAAAAGAGCAACAGCCTGCTGCAGCAGATCTCTTCAGAAGAGAGCAGGCTTGCAATCTTTTCGCAGACGTACGACATGATAATGGGGCGCATTACCGAACTTGACGACAGGTACCGCGATACTTCCAAGGGTGCAAGCGACCTTAACGCGCAGTCGTCGCAGGCTTCTTCCGCCATGGAAAATATAAGCACCGAATACGACAAGCTTATAGCCCAGCGCGATGAAAAGACTACCGAACTCAACAACGCCATGGTAGAAAAGGCTTCCCTGGATGCGTCCATAAATTCAAGCGCAGAAAATACCCAAAGGCTCAACACCGAAAGGGAAGGGTTGGTCGCAAAGATAGCCCGCCTGCGTGCAGACGTCCCCAATATAGAAAGGGAGATAGAAGAGCTCAACCGCCAGGCAGAGCATGCCGCACTTACTACCGAAGAGCAGGCTGTGGTAGACGATTTGCGTAAAAGCATAGATAAGCTCACTGCCGACAAAGTTACTTACAACGAGCGCATCAAGCAGATAGACAGCGAGCGCCTTAACATAAACACCCGTACAGAAGAACTGCGCGAAAAGCGCGGGACGCAGCAGATTGCAATGACCAAGCTCGATTCTGACCTTGAGTTCATGCAGGAACGAATAATGACGGAATATAACGAAGATTACGAAGGCTGCCTTAAATACAAGCAGGAAGAATTTGATATATCGTCTTCTTACAGCCAGATAACTTCTTTAAAACGCCAGATAACCATGCTCGGCCCCGTAAACCCCAACGCTGTGGAAGAGTACAAGGCGGTAAAAGAGCGCTACGATAAAATGTCTTCTGAAAAGGAAGATATGGAAAAGGCGATAGAAGATCTTCAGGTTGCGTTAGACGACATCCGCCAGGAGATGTTAAACATATTCAACGACGGCTTTTATAAAATTAACGAAAACTTTAAGCTTACGTTTAAAGAGCTGTTCGGCGGCGGCAGGGCAGAGCTGCAGCTTGATTATACCGAATGCGAAGACCCGCTGGATGCGGGCGTAGAAATCGTTGCATGCCCTCCCGGCAAAAAACTTACTAAGATATCCCTTTTATCGGACGGCGAACGTGCGCTTACCGCTATAGCCATTCTGTTCGCCATAATCGGCATGAGGCCGATGCCCTTCTGCGTGCTTGACGAAATAGAGGCTGCGTTAGACGAAGCCAACGTTTACAGGTATGCAAAGTATCTTAAAAAATTCTCACAGCAGACGCAGTTCATAGTAATTACCCACCGTAAACCCACTATGGAAAATGCTGATACTCTTTTCGGCGTTACGATGGAAGAAAAGGGTGTATCCAAAATAGTTTCGGTAAAACTTTCCGAAGTAGAGACAAAACTCGGCGGCGACACCGTTATGTAATAATAGCCGTAAAGGGGGCAGCCGTAATAGTTGCGGCATATGTGCCGCCGTATTACGGCAGTTTATGGGAGCCCTTTTACAGGCTCCCGTTAAAATTTTGCGTGGGCAAGGTATTATGGCAGACAGCTTTTCAAGAACAGAGCTATTAATAGGGCAGGCTGCGGCAGAAAAATTAGCCCGCTCCCGCGTGGCAGTATTCGGCGTCGGCGGCGTGGGCGGCTACGTGTGCGAAGGGCTTGCAAGAAGCGGCGTGGGCGCGTTTGACCTTATAGACAGCGACACGGTAAGCGTTACCAACATAAACAGGCAGATAATTGCCCTGCACAGCACGGTAGGTTTATACAAGTGCGACGTCATGAAAAGCCGTATCCTTGACATCAACCCGCAGGCAGACGTAACGGTGCACAGGTGCTTTTTCCTGCCCGAAAATGCAGACGGGTTTGATTTTACAAAATACGATTACGTGGTGGACGCTGTAGATACCGTAACCGCCAAAATAGAAATTATTTTAAAGGCAAAGCGCTGCGGCGTGCCCGTAATAAGCAGCATGGGTGCCGGTAACAAGCTTAATCCTGCAGCCTTTAAAGCGGCGGATATATACGATACAAAGGTGTGCCCCCTTGCAAAGGTGATGCGCAGGGAGCTTAAAAAGCGGGGAGTGGACAGCCTTAAGGTGGTCTATTCGGAAGAAGAGCCGCTTACCTCGCTCAATAAAGAGTATGCCGAAGGTTCATCAGGTAAGGCGGTACCGGGCAGCGTTGCGTTTGTACCGTCTGTAGCAGGGCTTATCATAGCCGGCGAAGTGGTAAAAGACCTTATAAAAAGCAGTATATAGATGGAAGAAATTACAGAAAACGAAGTGTGCCTGCGGGCAGAGCGCAGCCTTCATAAAAAGTTTGCAAGCGAGATATGGGGCAACTTTACAAAGGCTATAAAAACGTATAAACTGTTGTCGGAAGGCGACCGGGTTGCGGTGTGCATTTCGGGCGGTAAAGATTCTATGCTTATGGGTAAGCTCTTTCAGGAGCTGCATAAGCACAGCATATTCCCGTTTGAAGTAAAGTATATCGTAATGGACCCGGGTTACAGCCCTGCAAACAGACAGCTTATACAGCACAACGCAAAGCTTTTAAACCTGCCCGTACAGATATTTGAATCAGACATCTTTAAAAATGTTTACAATATAGAAAAGTCCCCCTGTTACCTTTGCGCAAGAATGAGAAGGGGGCACCTGTACAGCTACGCGCAGCAGCTCGGCTGCAACAAAATCGCACTGGGGCACCACTACGACGACGTGATAGAAACAATTTTAATGGGCATGCTCTACGGCGCGCAGGTGCAGACCATGATGCCCAAACTGCACAGCACCAACTTTGCGGGTATGGAGCTTATCCGCCCCATGTACCTTATCAGGGAAGACGACATCAAGGCTTGGGCAGATTACAATAATCTGAACTTTTTGCAGTGCGCATGCAGGTTTACCGAAAATTGCGCTTCATGCGACAACGAAGAAAATAAGTCTAAGCGTAAAGAAGTAAAGGCGCTTATACAAACGCTTAAAAAGACCAACCCCGATGTAGAGACGCACATTTTTAAAAGTGTAGAAAATGTCAATTTAAGCACGGTAATAGCCTATAAACAGGGCAACACCCGCCACCATTTTTTAGACGATTACGATAAAAAGTAACCCGTAATTGCGAGTGTAAGACGTGGCAATATCTGCGCCTTATTATCCAAACCCCACAGTCTGCTACGCAGCCAGCTCCCCTTGCAGAGGAGCCTTTATTGCTGTAAAAGCATAATCAAAGGAATGCAAAATAGCCGTCCCTGTAAGGGAAGGGGGACCGCTTGCGGTGGAAGGGTTTATTCTAAACAATAATTATCATTATCAGATATATTTGACTCATAAAAGGAAACAAAAATGAAATTTACCAAAGTTACAATCCATACTTCTACCGAAGGCAGCGAGCTTGTCGCCAATATATTGTGGCGGTACACCGTTTACGGCGTAGCCATATCAGACGTAAAAGACGTTATAGCCCTGCAGGAAAATAAGGTAATGTACTGGGACTATATGGACGAAAGCTTAACCGCCGACCGCTCGCGCGACGTGTTGGTAAAAGCCTTTATTGCGGAAGGGGACACGCCCGCCGTTCTGCCGCAGATACGTGCCGATTTAGAAGAGCTTACGTTAAATAATCAGGGCATACTGCCGCTTGGATCACTTGAAACAACTACCAAAGTTATAGAAGGCGACGACTGGATAGAAATCTGGAAAAAGCACTTCCGCCCCATACATATAGGTAAAAAGGTGGTGGTAGTTCCCGAATGGATAGCTTACGATAAGGCACCCGAAGAAGTTGTAATAAAGTTAGACAGCAACATGGCTTTCGGTACGGGCGAGCACGAAACAACTTCTATGTGTTTAGAGCTTTTGCAGCAGTACTTAACGCAAGACAGCGTATGTTTAGACGTCGGCTGCGGCAGCGGTATTCTGGGCATATCCGCCGTTCTTTTGGGCGCAGACAGGGCGGTGCTTACCGATATAGACGCAGTTGCGGCAGACAGCGCCGCACACAACTGCAAGATCAACGGCGTGCAGGAAAGGTGCGAAGTGCGCCGTGCAGACCTTCTGGGCGACCTTAAAATTACCGCAGACATCGCGCTGGCAAACATTACGGCAGACATTCTTGCAAGGCTTGCCGCCGATATATCGGGCTGCGTAAGGGCGGGCGGCATACTTATTTTAAGCGGCATTATAGCCGAAAAACTTGACGGCGTAAAAGAAATTTACGGCAAAAACGGCTTTGTAGTATTGCAGACGGTAAACAAGGGCGAATGGTATGCCCTTTCATTAAAAAAATTATGAGCGCACCCCGCAGGTTTTTACTTGAAAACAAAATAGATGGCAACACAGAAGTATTGCTTGAAGGCGAACAGTTCAACCACGCTAAAAACGTACTGCGCCTTGGCGAAGGGGCAGAAGTAGTGCTTCTTGACGGCAGCGGCATGGAATATTCCGCAATAATTACTTCAGTTTCCAGACATGCAATGTCTGCCCATATAGTGGGCAGCGCACGCGGCGAAAGGGAAGCTTCTACCCCCGTATATCTTTTGTGCGGAGCCCTTAAAGGTGATAAAACCGAACTTGTAGTGCAAAAGGCGGTGGAACTCGGCGTGCACAAAATAGGTGTCTTTAACTCGAAATTCTGCTCTGCATTTATGAACGGCGGCGCTAAGCTTGAAAGGCTAAACAAGGTCGCCCGCGAAGCAACAAAGCAGTGTATGCGGTCTGTCGCCCCCGAAGTGGTTTACTTTGACAAGTTAGAAGACGCTTTAGCTTCTTGCAGCGGCTACAACAATAAGCTGTTTGCGTGTGAATTTTACGACCATTCAGACGCAGATATGCTCAACCTAAGCGGCTCATCTGCATTGGTTGTGGGCAGCGAAGGCGGCTTTGCCGAAGAAGAGTTTGCTCTTGCGCAAAACAAATACGGCTTTAAGGGTATAACCCTTGGCAAGCGTATACTGCGTGCCGAAACGGCGGCGGTGTCGCTTACCGCAATAGTAATGTTTTTACTTGGAGAAATGGGATGAAGGCTGTAGTATTTACCCTTGGCTGCAAGGTCAACGAAGTTGAGTCTTCTTCTTTCATCGCCGCGTTAGAAGGGTGGGGCGCCAGTGTGTCAGAGACGCTTTGCCCCGCAGATATATACGTTTTAAATACCTGTGCCGTTACCCGCGAAGCTGAAAAAAAGAGCCGCCAGCTCATTGCCAGGGCAAGAAAGTTCAACCCCGACGCAAAAGTTTACGTCTGCGGCTGCGCTTCGCAAAAGGATACGCAATCTTTTACTCAAAAGGGCGTAACGTTTGTGTGCGGAGCACAGGGCAAGGCGGCAATGCTTAAAGAGCTTGCTTTGCTGTTCGGGCAGGAATATCCCTTAAATAGCGCCTGCGACAACCTTCCGCAACCAAAGAACAGCCGCACCAGGACGTTTATAAAGATAGAAGACGGCTGTAACAATTTCTGCTCGTACTGCATAATTCCCTACCTGCGCGGCAGGGTAAAAAGCAGACCTGTGCAGGATATCGTAAACGAAGTAAATGCGGTAAACAGCCCCGAAGTGGTGCTTACCGGTATAAACATCTCTGCCTACCAATTCGGAGATATATCGCTTGACGGGCTTATATATGCCCTTAAAGATGCAGATAAGCGCATACGGCTCGGCTCATTGGAGTGCGGCGTGGTAACCGATAATTTTTTGTCGGCTTGCAAATCGCTCAAAAATTTTGCACCACAGTTCCATCTTTCGCTGCAGAGCGGCAGCACCGCCGTACTAAAAAGCATGAACCGCCGCTACACCCGTGAACAGTACCTGCAAAAGTGCAGCCTTATATACAAATACTTACCGCAGGCGGCAATAACTACCGACATTATAGCGGGCTTCCCTGCCGAAACGGAAGAAGACTTTTTACAAAGTATTTCCATTATAAAGGAAGCAAACCTTGCCAGGGTGCATGCCTTTGCCTTTTCTCCCAGGGAAGGGACGGTTGCGTACAAAATGAAAGATTTACCCCCGCAGGTAAAAAGCGACAGGCTTAAGCGGCTTATTGCCGCCGCAAAAGAAGCGGAAGTATGCTTTATCCAATCGCGCTTCGGGCTGGTAAGGCAGGTTGTGTGGGAAGAGTACGACGGCGAATATACTTCGGGCTATACCGAAGATTACATAAGAACTTATGCAAAAGGAAACTTAACGGGTAAGGTTACTTCCGCCCGCGTCGGCACCCCTTTCAGGGACGGCGCTTCGGCAGAAGTCATATATTAGGAGGTTTATTATGCTCAAAGACGATTGCATTTTTTGCAAAATAATAAAGGGGGAGATCCCTTCGCAAAAGGTTTACGAAGACGGCGATATGCTCGTCTTTAAAGATATAGAGCCCAAGGCAAAGGTACACCTTTTGGCTGTGCCCAAAGACCATTACAAGCTTTTATCTGAACTTGACAAAAACCGTTCCGCGGCGCTCTGCCGCATTATGCAAAAACTGCCGCAGATAGCTTTGGATAACGGCTGTAAAAACGGCTACCGCCTTGTTGTAAACCAGGGCGACGACGCAGGGCAAACGGTGTTCCACCTGCACATCCACATTCTTGGCGGTGAAAATCTGCCCTGGGAATAAATCAGGCATAGTAAGGGGGTAATTTATGCTTTACACAATAGAAAACGATTATTTAAAACTTACCGTAACAAGCGAAGGCGGCACAATGTGTTCGCTTGTTTACAAGCCCACGGGCGAAGAGCGCCTTTGGCAGGGCAGCGAATACTGGAAGAGCAGGGATGTCGTAATCTTCCCCATAATAGGGCACGCCGCCCCGTACGAAGTAAACGGCACCGCATACGAGCTTAAATCTCACGGCGTGGTGCGCTATGCAGTGCTCTCCGCCAAAACGGAAGAAAATAAAATTACTCTTTCGCTTACTTCTTCAACGGAAACTTTAAAGGTCTACCCGTATGAATTCAACTTTTCGGTAAGCTACTCATTGGATAAAAATACTTTAAAGGTTACTTACTTTGTGCAGTCTAAGGGCGGCAAAATGCCCTTTTACGTCGGCGGGCACCCCGGTATGTCTGCTCCGGGCGGCAGTGCTGTAATAGAGTTTGAAAATACCGAACATCCCGTAATGTACCCGATAGACAGCGCTTCTTCGGTTGCGCTTCCCGAATTAAAGCGGTTTGTTGCAGACAAGGCTTTCTTTAAAGAGTGCAAAACACTGCAGCTCGGTTCCCTTTCGGGCGGTGCGGTAAATATGTACACGCAGGACGGCTACACCTATACATACAAGTCTGCCTGCCCGCTTTACGCATTCTGGTCTAACGAAGAAGGCGGCGACTACGTCTGCGTAGAACCCTGGTGGGGCATTAACGATTTACCCGCCTTCCCGCGTGAAATTACGTTAAAGCCGTTTATAAATTTTGACTGCGGCAATGGCAGTGAATTTTACTACACGCTTACAATAAATAAAGACTGATAAAAATATTAAAAGCCGTAGCACCACGCTACGGCTTTTTTAACGTATTAAACGCTCTCTATAATTTTTTGCGCAGCACTGCGCACTTTTTCTTTAAGGCTTTCGGGGTAAATGACCTTAACGCCGCCGCCAAAGCTTAAAATTTTATTTACCAGAATTTCATCATTCGGCAAAGATATTTCTGCAACAAACGCCTTTCCGCGCGGCTCAATGTTGTCTATGCCCACCCATTCTTCAACATCGGGCAGTTTCTGTTTTTCTATCTCTATACCAATATCTGCAAGCTCGTCAGAGCGGTAGTAAAAATTCAAAGGTATGTCTTCCCGCGTGAACTTCTTTTTTTCAAACGTTCTGCCCGTAAAGCGAGCGCTCTTTATCCTGCCTATTTTAAATGTTCTGTAATCTTGCTTTGTGTGGCAGAAGGCGTAAACGTACCATACGTTCTGTTTGAATATAAGCACATGCGGGTCTATCACCCTGCGGCTGTGTTCGCCTTCACGGGATATGTAATCTATATCTATGCAAAGCCCTTCGTTAACCGCCTTTTCGCATACAGCCATCTTGTCAGAAAACTTTTTTGTGTCTCCCCACGTGCCGCCGTCTACAATAATGCCGCCGCTTACGGTAAGTTCTTTGTTTTCTGTCTTGCTCTGCGTTTCAAGTTTTTCTAAAGCGGTAATAATATTTTCGTCGTTTACCTGGCTTGCCATAGCCTTAAGCGCATTAACTGCCGCAGAGTATTCATCCCTTGTAAAGTAGCCGGAAGGCAGGCGGAAGGTATCCGCAATGGATATACCGCCGTACCTGCCGCGGGTTACGTCTATCGGAATGCCCGCTACAATAAGTTCTTCTATATAGCGGTAAACGCTCCGTACAGAAATTTCATAGCGCGACGCAATCTCCCTTGCGCACACTTTGCGTTTAGAAAGAAGCAGCATAAGAATTTTTATCATAATCTGGTACTTCATTGTCCACCTTAAGCATATATTACATTGTCCAAGCCCGTTTAAAGGC
>JAJQDC010000035.1 GCA_021202395.1 Clostridia bacterium
AGATTTTTTGTTGGTGGAAAATGGCTGATTTAAAAAAATTACTTATTGCCGTACCTGTTTTGCTTGTATCATGCTTTTGCGGCTGCAATAAAAGTGATGATAAAGAAGATATTGTTTTCACGGCTGCTGAACCTTTACATAAACTTGGTGCCAACACTTCGGTTGAACAGATTGACTGCATAAGTAATTACGCCTGCGACGATGATTATGATGCTTATGAAGATTTTATTGATTATTATTACAATGACTTCAAGCCATCATATGATTGCAGTTTTTATATTTTAAACCCCGGCGATGGGCTTAAGGGCTTTATTCCCCATATAATGACCAGAAATTATTATATTTACAAGACATCTGATTCCCCTGAAAATTTTATGCTGGTAGAAGAATTAAAGTTTCATGTAGATTGCCTTACTAACATAGTCTATCCGGAAGCGATTTTGGGTAAAGGCAGAACAAATTTATTTTTGTCATATAAATGCAACAAGATTACCGCCGATTTAAGCGGCAATGATTATGTGCTTGAATTCGGCGACAATAATACAAACGGAAGGTGTAATACTTACGTTAATATTTATTTGCAAAATGTCTGCATTGCAACCTGTTATTATGAAGAAGTGGAAACATACGATAAACTACCGCGCGGGTGGTTTGAACAATTTTTTAAAGAAAATATTATAAAGGGGTAAACTATATTTATAAGGGGTTTTTACCAATTTACTCTATAATTTAAAATTACGGTTGACAGCCGCAAAAGTAAGTAGTAAAATAAAGTTACATATGGAACCGATTTTTATAATCTCTATAGTGGTCGGCGGTGTGTTTTTTGTACTGCTTTTGTTTTACCTTGCAAACCTGTTCAAAAGATGTAAGGCTGCCCGCGAGCTTAAAGAAGAGCTTGACGAAACCTATACCGACCCCAATATAGCAAAAATGGAATATGATATTGCCTATTACGACGAAGATATTCAAAGCCGCATCAACGCTATGAATATAAAGACGGATAAGCAGGTAACCATAGAAGAGGTTATCCATGGCGAAGAGCAGGCAGTTCCACCTGAAGAGGACGCTCTGTTTGCCAAGATAGATGACGAGGGCATGGAAGAAATTTCCGGTAACTACCGCCCCGAAGACAAAAAAGATTAATGCGGTGCGGCGTAATTTTCAGCCCTGCGCCGCAATTTTTTTAATTTACGTGGGAATAATATTTACGGTATGGATATTTCCGTTTTACACTGGGTGCACGAAAATCTGCACAGTATAACGTGGCTCAACTACGTTATGAAATACGTAACGCTGCTTGGCGAAGACGGCATTGCATGTATAGTGCTATGCCTTATTCTTATTATAATCAAAAAAACACGCAGGTGCGGTTTTGCCATGGCGTTTGCCCTTATATTTGACGTGGTAATAGTAAACCTTATATTAAAGAACGCAGTGGCGCGCAGCCGCCCGTGGACGGAGTACGCCGAGCTTGAAAGCTACTACGAACAGTACGGCATTGTCCTTCCCGATGATTATTCCTTTCCGTCGGGCCATACAGCGGTGCTGTTCTGTTCCGCAACCGTGCTTACCATGTTTTACAGGGCAAAAGCGGGCGTGCCTTCGTATATAATAGCGGTAATAGTGGCAATCTCCCGCATATGGCTGTGCGTGCATTACCCTACCGACGTGCTTGCCGGCATGCTCATAGGTATTGCCTGCGGCGTAGCGGGGTACTTTGCCTTTAAATATTCCGAACGGGCTTTTATAAAATACCGCAATAAGAAAAAGAGTGCGGCGGAAGAAGATGATAAAAACGAAGACAGTTAAAATTTTATATTATAAATCAGAATACCGCCGTACGTAACGCACAGCGGTATTTTTTATGTCTTTTATTTATTTTGAATCGGGCCCCGGTACGGTGTTTGTTGCTTCTATATAATGCTTATGCACTGCGGAAAAATCTCCTTCTTCGCGTATAAGCCCGTGGTCAAGCCATATCGCCCTTGTGCAGAACCTTGTGGGCGCCCCGTGCGAAACCATTACAAAGGTAAGCCCCTGCCGCCGCAGTTCGTCTAACCGCGCGGTGCATTTTTTGTTGAACGCGTTGTCGCCTGCGGCAAGCGCTTCGTCCAGCAGCAGTATGTCAGAGTTAAGCCCTATAAGATTTATAGCTACCGAAAAGGCAAGCCTGCCCGTCATGCCGGAAGAGTATGTTTTTACGGGTGAATAAATAAAGTCCCCTATTTCAGAAAATTCTATAATATCTTCAAGCTTGTCGTGTATCTGCTTGCGGGTGTAGCCCATTATGGCGCCGTTAAGGTAAATATTTTCCAGCCCCGTCGCGTTGCCGTCAAAGCCCGCGCCGTAGCCTATAAGGGGGGCAATCCTGCCGTAAACTTTTACAGTCCCTTCCGAAGGCTTCAACAGCCCCGATATAATTTTTAACAGCGTACTTTTGCCTGCGCCGTTCCTGCCTATAAGGGCAACGCCCTCGCCCTGTTTTATCTGCAGCGACACGCCTTTAAGCGCCTCAAACTTTTTCTTTTTAAGGTCTCTGCGGAATGCCCGTACAACGGTTTCTTTAAGCGAGTTTACCCCTTCGTACATAGTAAAGCGCATCTTTACGTCTTTTACGTCTATAATTACGTCGTCGTCTATAATCTCTTTCATGTGCGCCTCACAACTGGGAAGATATATGGTTTTTAAGGGCGTGCATAAACAGCCAGCCTATCACAAGCAATATCAGCGCAAAGCCGTAGCAGGCTATATAAGTATTTACCGAAGGAAGGGTTCCCACCATAAGATCCCTGAATGCGGTAAGGTACTGGTACATCGGGTTAAACTTCATAATTTTTGCAAACGCATTGTCGCCCATTCTTGAAAGGGAGTAGAACACGGGGGTAATGTACCGCCACAGCGTCATGATAACCGAGTATATATGCTGTATATCCCTGAAGAATACAAAGCACGTGCTTAAAAAGAACGCTATCCCTATAGAAAATATCACTTCTGCAGGTATTATGGTTATTACCAAAATCAGCTCCCAGCAGAAGGAGTAGGTGCCCAGTATCTGGAATACTATCATAAGGATAATCATCGATACAAATGAAAACGCAAATGACGCCAACGAAGAGAACACGCTTGAAAGGGGGAATATTTCCATAGGCACGGGGGTAGAAAGCAGCAGCCCCTTGCGGTTTACTATGCTGCCTACCGATGTAGAAGTGGCTTCTGACATAAGCCCGAACACTATGTTACCTGAAAGGATGTACAATATATAAGGCATACCCGCAACGTCGCCGCTGCCGAGTATGTTAGAAAATACGAACCACATTACAAGGGTATTGAGCAGCGGGTTTAAAACCGACCACAGAATACCTATAACCGAGCGGTAGTATTTATTTTTTATATTTCTTTTTACAAGCAGGCTCAATAAAAATATTCTCTGGCTCAGCCTGTGTTCCTGTTTTACTGCTTTCCTTTTAGTCATAGCTGCTCCTGTCTTTTGTTTTCTGCATAACCGCAGTAAAAATAAGATAGTGTGTCTTGCCATTATTATGGCGGTTTTGTTTGTTTTTCAAACGTAAAACTGCTTTAAGTAAAGCTCTTTATTATGTTAAGGCAGCATGTTTTAGCCTTAACAAAAATGGGTATATCCCCTGTTGTGTAAACGTCTTTATAAATTGTTTTCGGCTTGTTGTGCTCAAGCCACACGTTAAACAGCCGCTCTGCGGCAAAGCCGAAAGCCCTTTGCTGGTAAGCCGTTCTGTCAGATATATCTATCCTTTTTTCCAGTTCAAAAAGTATGGGGAACAGCCATCCGCAGTAGCCGTTTAAAAGTTCCATTTTTATTATGAACATGTTGTAAAGGCTGCAGTATTTGCCGGCCATAACCTTATCAAAGTCTGCTGCGTACTCAGGGTGCATTTCCCTTATTATCCTGCCGCATTCGTCTAAATCGCCCTTAACGTGGTTTTTTGCGTAGTGGCGGTATACGTCTTTTGCAACCTTGTGCTTTTTTGGCAGTATAACGTCGCAACCTTCAAGCAGGCTTAAAATATTTTCTTTGCTTAAAATATTTTGTTTAAAAACCGACTTTCCGCAAAAGAACCTGCGGTAGTGTTCCAGCCCGACGTATGCCGAGCTGTCGTTTTTCCATATCCAGTAAAGGGCGGTAAGTTCGCAAAAACTGCCGTTTTTTGCCGAGATATTGTCGCCCGTGTCGTCGTACAGGTCGGCGTTTTTTATCGGCTTGTGCAAACCCGAACCTATTACCGTTCTGTCTTTATGGACGTCTGCGTCTTTGTACGCCGCAACGTAAAGGGTAATATCAGTTCTTTCCAACTTGCCCTCCAGTCAGCTGCCCGTAGTAATCGGTAAGGCGGTGTGCTTCGCTCTCTATATCGTACCCTGCGGCAACAATCTTTTCTTTTACGTCATAGCTTCTCGTAAAGTTACCGCGCAGGGCTTCCGCCCACAAATTTATATCCGTCTTTAAAAAGGTGCAGTTGCCCGTTATATCCGTCTCTTTTGTAACGCTGTCTGCAAATATGCAGCTTAAGCCCGCCGCCTGCGCTTCTATTGCAGAAACGCTCAGCCCTTCGTATAGCGAAGGGAGTACAAACACGTCCGCCGCCTTGTACCACGTATACGGCTCGCCGGGCGGTACAAACTTTACGCTGCCCGTTATGCCAAGTTTTACGCAAAGCTCTTCAAGTTCAGCCTGCAGCGGTCCGCCGCCCAAAAGCACAAGCAGAGCGTCTTTCCTGCCCGCGGCTGCAAAAGCCTTTAATAAAAAGCTTAAATTCTTCTGGTAGGCAAACCTGCCCGTAAAGAGTATTATGGTCTTATCCGTTCCGCACTGGTTTTTTGCGGAGATATGTTCGCCTTCGGTGCAGTAAAATTTTTCGGCTTCTATGGCGTTGTTCAGCAGCATTGCTTCGCCCGCCCGCCTTTTAAAGGTGCTTTCGGCAGCCGCCCTTCCGCAAGCCATAAGGTGCGTTGCGTAGGAAGCGGCAAAGGGCCTCATTAATTTTTTTATCAGGTATCTGTCAGAATGTCTGTTGAACGTGCTGTGCGCATGGCATATTCTTACGGGTACGCCTGCGGCTGCCGCTTCAGGCAGAACCACGGCAGAAAGTATGCCCATATGTGAATGTACTATATCGTACTTTTCGGCGCAGCAGATGTCTTCTATATCGCCCATACCGCGCAAAACGCTTTTTGTCAGGTTGGGTATGTGGTAAATTTTTGCCTGCCCGTCGCACAGTTTTACCTGTTTGTCAAAGGCGGTGGGGGCGTAAGTTACAAAGTCGAACCTGTAATTTTTAAGGTCGCAGCGCCGCATATAATTCAACAAACAAGAGGCAACGCCGCCCAGTTGCGTGTTGCCGACTACCTGCAGTATTTTTTTTCTGTCGTCGCTCATAGTTTATTCTGTGCTTTTGCCGCCGTCTGCGGCAACTTCTTTGTTTAAGCTGTCTTCGGCTTTAAATGCCGCAATAGTCTGTTCGCTTATCTCGTAGTTTTGCTCAATATCCGCTTTTAATGCGTCGTATTCGTCCTGGTGTACAAGTTTAATAAATCTGCGTTCCCCCGCAAACAGCACGCCTATCGTCTTAAAAAATATCTTTATATCCAGTAAAAGCGATGCGTGCGTAACATAGTATGCGTCGTAATAGCGGCGCAGGCGGTTGTTAAGGTGAGAATTCCCCATCACCTGCCCCAGCCCCGTAAGCCCCGGGCGCATTTCAAATTTTATAAGCTCCCACCTGTCGTAGCTGAAGTAGTGCGCCAAAAGGGGGCGTGGACCTATTATACACATATCTCCCCGTATAATATTAAGCAGCTGCGGAAGTTCGTCTATTTTGAACTTGCGTATAACTTTACCTACTTTGGTAAGGTTTTCGTTGCCGTCTTTTATTACCGGTCGGTGCGGGTCAAAGGGTACTTCGGTATCTTTCATAGAGCGGAACTTGTAGCATTTAAAAATTTTACCGCGCACGCCCGTCCTGGGCTGGGTAAAAATAATTTTACCGCCGTCTTCTATCTTTATGGCTATAGCTACTATAAGAAATATCGGGGAAGAGATAATAAGGGCTATAAGTGCAATAACGCTGTCAGACACATACTTAAAACGCATATACGCCGTATTAACTTTCTTTTTACCTTTATTCTTTTTCATAGCTTATATTAACGTATTCCGCAAACCAAAGTTTACACAAAGTGTATTAAAGTTGTAACGGTATTATAACATATATTCTTACATAAATCAACTATATTCGGCAAATTAGGCGCCATGTAAAAAAACCATTTTATTACAGTACAAACTGCCGAAAAAATTTTTATTAAAAATAAACTAAAAAATTGTACATAAAAATGTTTGGCAAATATGGGCGCAAAGCGGAAGCAAAATTGGGTAAAAATGGGGCAATTTTGGCTACAAAAAGGACAAAAAGTGCCAAAAAACGCCCGTTCCATACAAAAATATTTTCGTTGAAACAGAATTATATTCTTGCTTTATTTCTGCTGCCATATTATACTTAAATTGTAAACTGCGATACTGTTTGCAATTATCAATGAATTTATTTACCAAAGGAGGTCAGAATGTATGAAGCTTGTACAGCTAAAATATTTTCTTGCCGTATATAGAACAAATAATTTTACCGTAGCCGCCAACGAGATGTACGTATCCCAGCCCGCCATATCGCGCGCCATACGCGACCTTGAAACGGAGTTCGGCGTAAGTTTTTTCAAGCGCAACAACAACCGTTTAGAAATTACCGAACAGGGCGAATGGCTTGCCGAAAGGGCTAAGTTTATTTTAAGCTACGTAGACGAAACCGAACAGAATCTGTATGCAATGTCTGCAAACCAGGGTTATGTACGCATCGGCGTAGATCCCATGGTGGCAACAAGTTTTATGTTCCCCGTGCTCAACGAAATTTCTGAACGTTACCCCGATATGCGTATAGACGTGTCAGAGGCAGGCTCGCTGCATTTAAGGCAGCTTGCCGAAAGCTGCCTGGTAGATTTTTCGGTATGTATTACCGACGGGGCGCAGAGCGATAAACTCAGCGTGCTGCCCCTTACCGCGGCAGAGCTTGTTTACTGCGTGGGGCAAAACCACAAGTTTGCGCAAGAGGGCAGGGAGAGCGTCTCGTTTGAAGATCTTGCAGGGCAAAAGATTATTCTTTTTAAAGAAGACTGCTTCCAGAACGTGTTCATAAAAGAAAAGTTCAATGCAAGCGGCGTGTTCTTTAAGCCTTATATGTATACCGACCAGATAAGCAGCGTAACCGACATTTTGTCTTTCGGCAGCTGCGGCGCGTTCCTGTTAAGGCAGGTAGCCGAAGCAAGGGGGCTTAAAGCCATATCTTTAAACGAAAAGCTAAACCTTACCATAGGGCTTGCCTGGAACGCCGCCCACCGTTTAGACGAAGCTGAAATGCGCATAAAGAACTTTATAGTTTCAAGTTTCGGTGCCGAAGAAAAGAATATTTAAATTACAAAAAAATTTATACCCGCTCTGCCATAAATGCAGGGCGGGTATTTGCTGCCGTAATATGCCGCAATTAACGGGCTTTATTCGCCGAACAGTCTGTTCCATTGTTCACGCGAATACATTTTTTTAGCATTGCTGCGTAAGTCCTTTTTAATCTTTCCGTAAGAAGTCAATAACCTGAAAAATATTTTTGTGATTTTTTTGCGCAGCGCTTTCCTGCGCTTTGCGTCAAATGTGCAAACGTACCCCGTGTGCGTTGCCGAGTTGTACCGTATTACGGTCCTTTTAAGGTAAGTTTTTTCTTTTATTTCAGCACGCACGTCCGTTATGCCCGCCTTGTTTTTCATCATAAAGGCGGGGGTGTAGTTTTCGGTAAACAGCAGTGCTTTTTTCAGTATATTTTTCGGCTTCGGTTCGGTTTCGCATACAAGGCTTTCGGGGTTTATTCCGTACTCTTTTTCTATCTGCGTACTGTCAATTTCCTGCGGCTTGCCAGCCATAATTTCAGCATTGAGTTTATCGGGTTCGGTCAAGTCTAAAAAGAAATTGCTTCCCTTAATAAAATCTTCATACCCGCGTATGATTTTTTCGGTACAGTAATAGTCTTTAGATACAAGCTGCCTGTGTGCGCAGTAAAGGAATTTAGACGCCACAGAAAATCTTGTAAGGGGGTAATACATCGCGCATACTGCCGCTTCATTGCGCTTTATGTAGTATTCCAGCGCGGAGTTAGATTTGTAGTCAAACCCGCCGTGCCATACGGCAATTCCGTTGTCTATTATTATCTCTCTGCTGCACCTTAAGCCGTATTCCACGTCGTCAAACTTGATAAAAAACGGGTGGGGCAAGCCGTAGTCTTTTACGTATGTAACGGGCATGCAGCAGAACCACCAGCCCTGGTAATCGGGCTTTGGCGCGTTTTCGTTTTTAATCAGGTTTTGCGGCTCGCTCATGTCAAGCCTGCCGTTTACCGACTGTATTCTTAACCCGTTGAACGTGCCGCCCAGTTCCTGCTGCACGCAGGGGGCTTCTTTTATAAGCATTGTGCCGCCGATGGTGGCGCTGCTGTGCTCTTTGGTGAGCAGGCTTGCTATTCCCCACGTGCGCTTTACCATTTCAAAATCAAAGCTGATGTCGTCGTCCATAAGCAGCATATGTGTGTAATTGCCGCCGTCCGCTACGGCACACATGCCGCGGGTAAAGCCGCCGCTGCCGCCAAGGTTTTTGTTTTTGATTACGGTATAGTACGGGCTCTTTTCAACTTCTAACGTGTCTGCGTTATCTACCACAAAGGCATGCAGCCTGCCCGCCCATTCCGGTTCTTTTGTAATTCCCTTAGCTATGCGTGCAAGGTTTTCTTTTACAAAACTTTCCCTTTTGTAGGTGCATATTGCAATGCCGATTTTTACGTCAGTTGCAGGCTGCTGTACGCTTTCCCAGCTGCCGCCGTAAATGTCGCAGCCTTGTTCAGCCTGTACGGTAAAGTAAAGGTAGCCGCCTTCGGGCAGGGCTGTTATATCGGTACATATGCGGCAGTTACCGTCTGCCTGCACGGTCTTTAAAATTGATACCGAGTTTAATTTCGTGCGCATGCACAGCCGAACGGTGTAGCTTCCACGCCCGTTAAGGTTAAGGTAAACGCTTTCCGTGCCGCAGTATCTGCGGTAAACGCAGTAGGGGAACAGGTTAAAGTAGCAGCCGAAGTCGGCTTCCCCGCCGCGGGCAACAACCAGCCTGCCGCCGTTTTTGTCGTATGCGGCACCGCCTTTATAGAACAGACCGCCTGTGTGCGGAATGTCGTTTGAAAAAATCAGGTTAAGTAATATCACAAAAAAATTATATCACATATCGGCGGACAAATCAACGCCGCTCAGCTGTAAATTTTACCAATTTGCCAAAAAAAGATTGAATTTATAATATAGTTATGTTATAATCAAAATGCGACACAAATAAATAATCGCAGTTGACGGTACAATAGGCATATTGTATCCTTTTAACCATCAACTGTGGATTTGTGTCGTAACAATTACGGGATACTTGTGCAGGCGTCCCGCAGGGACGCTTTATTTGTGCCTTTTACCATAAGTAAAGCGTTACCATAAAAAACCAACAAAGCCTGCAAAAAAATTTATGAAGGAGAAATTAAAACAATGAAAAGAAAGATTTTAATCATCTTGCTTTCAATCATGTCGGTAGTCTGTCTTGCGTTGGGCTTATCTGGCTGCAATTTGTCTTCTTACCAGTCAGGCGAAAATTCAAATAATAATTCTTCAAACGACAGTACAAACGACGAAAGCAGTACAACCGACGGAAGCGGCACGAACAATGACAGTACTGAAACAGTTACGGGGACTGAAGGTCTTGAATATACTCTTTCTGATGATGGAACTTATTACATTGTAACCGGTTACAGCGGAGATAGTACAAGCGTTGTTATTCCGTCTACTTTTAATGGCAAACAGGTAAAGGAAATTGGCGATTATGCGTTCCGTGGTTGCACATCGCTTACAAGCGTAACCATAGGCAATAGTGTTACATCTATCGGCAGGTATGCATTCAAATATTGCACATCACTTACAAGTGTAGCTATAGGTAACAGTGTAACATCTATCGGCTTTACTGCGTTCTATGACACGGCATATTATAATGATTCAGATAATTGGGAAAATAATGTATTATATATAGGTAATTATCTTATAGATGCAAATACCAGTATATCAGGAGATTATGCAATAAAAGAAGGAACAATAGTTATTGCGGATTATGCATTCAGGTGGTGCGACTCGCTTACAAGCGTAACAATAGGCAACAGTGTAACTTCTATTGGTGAAAGCGCGTTCTATGAATGCAAATCACTTACAAGCGTAACAATGGGCAACAGTGTAACTTCTATTGGCAATAGTGCGTTCTATAATTGCAAGTCGCTTACAAGCGTATACTATAGCGGAACTGCTTCACAGTGGGCAAGTATTTCGTTTAGCAGTAGTTCAGCTAACCCTTTGTGTTATGCTGGTGGTAATTTATATCTTAGCGGAACGCTTGCCACAGATATAACGATAGAAGGTATAACGACTATTAATGCATATGCGTTCTATGGTTGCGAATCGCTTACAAGCGTAACAATAGGTAACAGTGTAACTTCTATAAGCGGTTATGCGTTCTATGATTGCGACTCGCTTACAAGCATAACCATACCAAACAGTGTAACTTCTATCGGTGATTCTGCGTTCTCTTGGTGCGAATTGCTTACAAGTATAACCATACCCGACAGCGTAACATCTATCGGCAGTTCTGCGTTCTATAATTGCACATCGCTTACAAGCGTATATTATAATGGCACAGCTTCGCAGTGGGCAGATATTTCGTTTGGTAGCATTTATGCTAACCCTTTGTATTGTGGTGGAAATTTATACCTTAATGGCACACTCGCTATTAATATAACGATAGAAGGTATAACAACCATCAATGATTATGCATTTTATAAATGCAAATCGCTTACAAGTGTAATAGTTTAAAATGGTCAGTCAAGACTAAAAAAGACAGTCAAAGCAGTCAGGTAATTCAATTTTCAGTTTGTGTGGACGATAAGTTAGATCGTCTATTTTTTATAGTTTTTAGGCAAATTTACAGATAAACCATGGAAACAAATATCATTACAATCTATAATGAAAATGAAATCAAGCAGAATTAAAGATAAAGGCTTGGATGTAAGATGTATTTGATAAGTAAATGAACTAACAGTAAAATCGATAGGTTTTTAAAAATTAATAATTGAAATCATGTTGAACAAAAATTAAAATTTTACCGAACAAAAAATCAAAATTCCACCGAATAGACTTGTGAAATCTTGCCGAATGTGGTAAAATGTAACCGAATAGTAAAAAGCAAGGTGTTTTTATGAAAAGAATAGCCGATAAAAGCAAATATAAGGCGCGAATAATGGATGAAAAAGTACAGAAATATTTGGAAACTTTCGGAGCGGTTTGCATTGAAGGCCCTAAATGGTGCGGAAAGACCTGGATTTCTTCTTATCACGCAAACAGCGAGTATTTAATCGCTGATTCGTCAAATAACTTTCAAAACAGGCGCCTGGCGGAAATGTCGCCCGATCTGGTGTTAGATGGTGAAACCCCGAGACTAATTGACGAATGGCAAGAGGTGGAAGTGATATGGGACGCCGTTCGTTATGCAGTTGATCAACGCGGTGAGAAAGGACAATTTATTTTGACTGGTTCGTCTACACCAAAGAAAAAAGAACAGAGGGTGCATAGCGGGGCGGGACGCATAGGAAGATTAAGAATGAGGACGATGTCTCTTTACGAGTCTGGCGATTCTTCGGGAAAAATTTCCTTAAGGAAACTCTGCGAAGGGAAAATAAATCAAGCATTAACGGGTGAAGTTAGCCTTAGAAATCTTGCTAATTATATCGTTCGCGGCGGATTCCCAGGAGCAATGGATTTGCCCATAGATAATGCTCAGTTAATTGCGCAATCATATATCGATGCAATATTGACGGACGATGCGCAAAGAATTGATGGCGTGAAATATGATATTGAAAAAATGCGCTTATTACTTCGTTCACTTGCAAGAAACGAGAGTACTACGGTAACTAAGAAAAAATTGACGAGTGATATTAAAGAGACAGATGCAGAATCGGTCGATTACGATACCGTGTCAACCTATCTCGACGTGTTTGACCGCCTGTATTTATTGGATAATCAAAAGCCTTTTGCTTCCAATATTCGTTCTTCTGTTCGGGTGAAACAGGCGGAAAAGAGACATTTTTGCGATCCTGCGCTAACTTGCGCGATATTGAAAGCAACGCCTGATAGATTGATTAACGACCTGGAAACGTTCGGCTTCTTATTCGAAGCTCTTTGTGAAAGGGATCTGAAAATTTATGCGGATTCTTTTGACGCTCAAGTGTTCCATTATCAGGACTATGCAAACAGAGAGATTGACGCGGTTGTTGAATTAAATGATGGGCGCTGGTGCGCTTTTGAAATTAAACTCGGGGCAAACCAGATTGACAAGGCGGCTGAAAATCTTACTGATATCCGAGACGCCATAGCGGAAGAAGGGGGTAAAATTCCCTCAGTATTATGCGTGATATGCGGACTGTCAAATGCGGCGTACAAAAGACCTGATGGTGTTTATGTTGTGCCTATAACGGCATTGAAGAATTAAAAGACTCATTTAGAAAATATAAAAAGTTAAAAAAATTTACTCAGAACAGGAAATGCTAGGGGTGAATAAAATTTTGAAGAAACAAAGGAGAAAGCTATGTTTCTTAGCCAAATTTTGGATAATTATGTAAAGGATTATCTGATTTATGGGAAAATCAAATATTCAAAAAGCAGTAAAGAGGATGGGGAAAGTTTGCATCCGCTATTTATACTCACGCAATATATTATTGATAAATTTATCTCTGAAGGGAATAAAAGAATAGCTATAGTATTACCAGATAACGAATGCAATATATTACCTCTAATTATTGCAAAATATTTTGCAAATATTCAATATGAATCGAATTATGCTGGTAGTGTACTCGAGGACATTGAGATTGGACAGCATATTAGGTTGGGTAAGGCTGTAGTTGAATTTGGTGGAATAATTGATAATGAAGATGAAAAACGCAAGTTAGGGTTATCAAGGAACGAAAAATATATAAAATTTAAAACAGGTAGAAAAGACCAGACTACAGTATATTGTCCGATAAATGGAGTTCATTATTTATTTGAAAAAACAGAAGCTGCGCTTTCGTTATATAAGGTGTGGAACGGAGAACGAAAAAAGGCAGAAGAGAGAATTAAGGAATCAAAAAGTGTTATAGATGAATTAAAAATTAAGCGTACTGCACTAAGAAAAACGATAACATTACTATCTGCGAAGAACGAATTTAAAGATTTTATGGAATCTATATATGTTTGCGGTAGACGTTTTGAAGATGTCGCTACTTATGGGGAAATAGATTGTGACAGCGAGGAAAAATTCAAACTTTTTAATAAAGGGAGATTGGATTGTCTTCCGTCTATTTCCGTAACTCATAAAATGGAGGATTTATATTATTTATTAAAAGATAAATGGGCTAGAGAAAAAATATATGCTATTGTTTCGACAATGGATAAATTTGATGAAATTATAAATAATCCGGATGCGTTTAAGAGAGTACTAAAACATAATGTTCCGTTTGTAGTATTTGTATCTGAAAGCGATTTTGATGGATGCCCTGTGCTTACTGATTTTGGCTTTGAATTGTGGCATTGGAAACCGTCTACGATGAAGAGTGAAGCCTTTTTGTTGTCTGATGAAGTTTCTCGTAGTAAAATACAAAGGAAAGAAATTTTTGGTAATTTTTCTGCAAAAATTAATAGAGCGGCTTTGTCGGAATTTTCACTGGAAACGCATAATAATAAAAACCTTAAGACAATGGTTAAACTTATCAGTCGGTTATCTAAAGATGCGAATGATGCAGATAATGTAATAAGACAATTAATACGTAAATTTTGGGCATTTCAAAATAAACTTACGTGGATGACATGTAAAATAGAGAGGGATGTTTTAGATAAATTAAAAAAAGAGTTGCAGGAAATAACGGATATATGGTCACAGCATAAGCTTTATTATGGGGATCAACAAATTAGCACAATTATTGAGGAAATAATTAAAATATTTAATTTTGTAATTACTGAATCGGTACCGGATAAATATTATATGCTATGTAAATTTATAGATAGAATTGCGCAAGAAGACAAAGACATCACAATATTAGTGCCTAACAAATATGAATACGTTCAACAAACGTTTAATGAAATTAATTTGATAAGGGGATCGTGTAGGATAAAAGTAAGAACTTTGGTTGATTTTTATGAAGTTCAAAGCAAAAATTATGAAAGCACGGATTATTTGATTGTTACGTGGTTTGATAAGGATGAGTACATAAAAATAAAACAGACATATTGTTATGATAATTTAGTGTTTACTCTTTATGATTATGAAAACAGGTGGAGAGAAAATTTTATTTCGAGGTTTGACGAATGCATTCCGCATGAGTCCATCAAGAGAGTTGCTCAAAAAGTTCAGTTCTCTTCAGAGGATATCGCAGATAAACCATTTGATAAAATCACATTAAAAACCGATGAGGATTTTGAAGATATTTCGGATTATTCGCTTCCTAGTAAAATTATAAAGTCTACTCTTGGTAATTCGGGTATAGAACGGGATTCAGCGGAAGCAATTGAGAGTATTCCAATCATTCTTTCTGAAGATAAAATTGCTTATTTTTATCCAACTCATAATGTTATAGATGTTACGGCATTATCAAAAGGTGATGGTGATAGACCAACAAAAAAGGATGCAGTCAAGCTAAAAAAAGGAGATAAAATACTTATTCGTCAGAGCGACAGGGATATCATTAGAGAAAAAGCAGATATTTTGATGGTTCAAAACGGTGAGTCAGAGCTTAGAGGAAAAGTGGAAATTTGGTTTACGTTGCTTGGCGACTATGCAAAAGGTAGGTCAATTGCTGATGTATGTAGAGCGCTTAATGCTGAGGGTGGTAAATGTACTTTTCAACAAGTTAGATTTTGGCTTTCTGGAGAAACGATTGTGCCGAGAGAAAAGGATATTTTAATTGCTATAGGTATTGTTGCGTCTAAAGTGCCGAAACTCAATGAAACGTGTGAGAAATATTTAAGAGCAATAGATGATATTTATGAAGTTGGAAGAAAAGTGCAGGGATATCATCAAAGTGCCGGAAGATGGCTCACGAGTGAATTAAAGAATAAGGCACAAGAAATTAAAGCTATCGCGAATAGCAGAGTTTCTCACGGAGAAGTTGAAGGTATAGGTGAAATTCATATATATACCGTTGAAGAAATTTTAGACAAAGAAATAACGGAACGAGGTAGAATTAACAAGTTAGAGGATCTATATTAATGGCAAAAATGTATCCAAAAGTTTTTCCAGAAGATTCAAACAGTTCTGGGGAACGAAAAGTTTTTGAATACTTAAAAGAAAATGCGCCGTCAGACTGGATAGTGTTGCATTCTTTTCGGTTGCCTAAACATAAGACGGTTGTCTTCGGAGAGGCGGATTTTGTCGTAATTGCGCCAAAATACGGGATATTTGTCTTGGAGATAAAGTCTGGCGGAGTAGGATTTGACGGTGATAATTGGATATTTGTTAATAGAAATCAAGAAAAAAGCTATAAGAAGCGTGGACCGTTTCAGCAGTGTCGTGAAGCGATGTTCGAAATAGAGAGAATTATTGGCGAAAAACTTGGCGATGGCTATAGTAGAACCGATTTGCTCTACGGATACGGCGTTATTTTTACTGATGAAGACAATTTTCCGTTAACTGCCATAACGGAGGATGAAACGTGGCGTTTGTGTCAAAGGACTGAAACAGTAGATTATGTTTCATTTATAAAAAAGCTATACAAAAATTTTCTTTTGGAATTAACTCAATTAGGGAAAAGGATTCCCAAAGAATTATCATCAACAATGGCTGAAACTATAGGAAAAACGTTAAGACCTATAGTTGATTGCATAGTACCGTTGAAAAGTTTTGTAAAGGCAACGGAACAGGATATTATTTCGCTTACGGAAGAGCAGTATGCCTGTTTAGACGATATAGAAATAAATGATCAAATCGTTATTACGGGCGGGGCAGGTACTGGCAAAACGCTTATTGCAGTTGAAGAGGCGAAAAGAAGCGGTTCGGATATTAAAGTAGGATTTTTTTGTTATAATAAAAATTTAGCGGATTTTATTAGAAAAAATATTTCAGCGAAAAATATAGAGGTTTATTCTATACATTCTTTCATGGGACAGATATGTGTCGGGGCGGGTTTAGAAAATGACGGAAGTAAAGATTTTTTTTCGACTACGCTTCCTCACATGGCAAGTAAAACGGCAAAGGAAAAGGGAATCCTTTTTGATAAAATTATAGTAGATGAATTTCAAGATTTGTGTACCACAGAGTATATAGTCTTTTTGGATACGATATTGAGAAATGGTTTGGTAGATGGAAAATTTTTGTTTTATGGAGATTTCGCACGTCAGGCAATTTACAATGAATCCGTAACTTTGAATACTTTAAAATCTTTTGCTTTTTTTGCGAAAAAGCATTTGTCAGTTAATTGTAGAAATACGTTGTATATTGGGAATGAGTTAATAAACGTAACGGGATACGAGGATAAGCAATATCGATTAAAGATAATCGGCGAGCCTGTTGATTATTATGTTTGCAACACAATAGAAGAGCAAAGCAAAAAATTAATTGATTGCATAAAAGATTTAAAAAAGAAAGGATTCAATTCTTCGTCAATTATCGTATTATCATCTAAGCGCAGAGAACGTTCAATTATTAATTTATGCGATAAGGAAAAGTTTATAATCGGCGATTACGGAGAAGAGCCAGAAGAATATTATGCGATGTTTTCAACTGTTCAAGCGTATAAGGGACTGGAAAGTGAAATTGTAATATTGATTGACGTTGAAGATTATAGCGATACTCAGTTAATGTATATCGCTATAAGCCGTGCAAGAAGTAAATTAATAGTCTTGGAAACGGAATATGCATCTAAACAAAGAAAAAAATTAACGCTTAAGAGGTAGATTTATGGAAACAAGAGAAAAAATACTTGATATCGTCAAAAAAATTCTGATGGGGCCTAATCCGTTACCGCAGTTTATGCAGAAAAACGGAGAGGAGATTTTGTTCTGCGATTCTCCCTTAAAAACTTATGTTACAGGCGTATTGTTTCCTCAAACAAAAACTACGGAAGGAATTGAAGAAACTGAAAACGATGGTACGGAATTTGAATCCGCTATGGAGATCCCAGATGCAACTGTGGGGACAGACGACAGACTTATAGGTGAAAAGAATGTAGCAGAACCTTCGTTGGAAGCGGAGACTTCTAAAATAAACAATTTTAAGCAATCTGCTATGGGGATAACTTTTTGTTTGCCCGAGGAAGCGAATTTTCTTGACGTAAAAGTTTACGTTGGAGCGTATGAAGAAAAGATGGCGTATGTTCCCATGGAAAAGAAGGAAGAAAATGGCGAAAGAAAAATTGTTTATAGTGAGAAAGAAAAGAAGTGTTATTATAGAAAACAAATAAATTCATTACTACGTTTGGAAAGTAGTCAATTGCCTACAAAAGAGAAAAAACACGTTCCGTATAAATTACTTGATACTGAGGGAAAACTAATCGATGGATTGCAATTAACTATAACGTTTAGGCTTAAAAAGGAGAATTTTAATATTTATACAATTACGCTCGTTAACACTAAGCTTTGTGCAGACGCGAAACGTGTTTCTCAAGCGGATTGTTGGTTTCAATGTGGATTTAGTATAGAGGCTGATAAAAAGTTGCTTCCTTTGCCTGCTAATTTTTGTGAAGGGATTAAAGACGAAGATTATCGGTTGAATTCGCTTCTATATCGTGACGTTAAAACTTACGCTATTGGTCATGGGTGTGCCGCAACATGGGATGATAATGATATTCCTAATACAATAACCGCATCGATTATGCCAGAGTATGAAGTAAAGCCAATTGTGCCAACGACATCAAGAGCGCAATTGTCTATGAAACTGTATGCTCAAAGCAAAGAAGAAACAATTAATGATTTGCAAATGCTTTGCGATGATTATAGGGATTGGATATCAAAAGAAAAGTCAAAATTTGGGAATATTAAAGAAGAAAAATACAAGGACACCGCTTTAACGCAGATTACATTATGTAACGAATGTTTAAAAAGAATGCTCACCGGAGTAGATCTTTTGAAAACAAATAGTAAGGTTTGGCAAGCATTTTCTTTAGCAAATAGGGCAATGCTGATGCAACAATTACATTACAAGTTGCCGCTTACAGAATATGAAAGTTATGATTCTAAGACTTTATCATTCAAATTGAAAAATGAAATTATAATGCCTGATATTGATAATGAAGAAACTTGGTATAATCGAGAAAAGAATATATATGGTCGCTGGAGACCATTCCAAATTGCGTTTATACTTTTAAACCTATACTCTATTTATGATACAAATTCGTCTGAGAGAGATATAGTAGATTTAATTTGGTTTCCTACGGGTGGCGGTAAGACTGAGGCGTATTTGGGTTTAACTGCATTTTCTATTTTTATGCGCCGAATAAAAAATCCTAACGATTTAGGCACTACGGTTATCATGCGTTATACGTTGAGGTTATTGACCGCACAACAGTATGAACGCGCAGCTTCGCTTATATGTGCAATAGAAAAAATACGCTCTGAGAATGAAGAGTTGTTAGGAAAAGAAAGAATTACTATTGGTTTATGGGTTGGCGATTCGCTAACAAAAAACAGGTCAACGGATGTAATTAAAAAGATCAAAGATATCAGAGCGGGGAAAGTCAATGAAAATGTTTCCGTTATTTTGAAGTGCCCTTGGTGTGGTGCGAGTATGGAAACTTTAAAAACCGACAAAACGGCTAAAACGCCTGGATACGAAATTTCGGTTGACAAAAAACACGTGATTTTCCGCTGTGGTAATGAAAATTGTGATTTTGGAGATGAAGAGTTTCCGTTGCCATTAAACTTATTTGATGACGAAATATATGCTAATCCTCCTACGTTGCTTTTTGGTACGGTAGATAAATTTGCAATGTTACCATATAGACTGGAAGCAAAAGGTTTGTTTGGTGGGGATAATGAGAGAACGCCTCCCGAATTAATTATACAAGATGAACTACATTTAATAACGGGACCGTTAGGGTCTTCTGTCGGTCTGTATGAAACGCTTATACATGAGCTGTGTATTAAAAACGGTTCAAAGCCTAAGATTGTTGCTTCAACGGCAACGATAAGTCATGCGAAACAGCAATGTAATGCTTTATACGGTTGCGGAGAAGACAAGGTTTTTCAATTCCCCGTACAAGGAACAACGTATAAAGACTGTTTTTTTGCGGAAGAAAAGAATGATACAGGTAGAAAATATGTGGGACTATACGGGGCATCGACGTCATCGTCGGCAACGGCGTCGATTTATACTTTTGCAGCTTTTTTATATGCGGCAAAAGCCGTAGAAGTGGATGACGAAAGTCAAAGAGACGCATATTGGACAAATTTAGCTTATTTTGGAAGTATGCGAGAGTTGGGACAGGCCGCTACGTGGTTTATAGCTGATATAAAAGAACATCTGGAAGTAATTTATCGCAATAGATTAGAATCATCTTTGGATTCAACAAATAGAAGATACGTTTATGAAAATGGCTTAGCCGAATTAACCAGTCGTATGAGCAATGAGGAAATTCCTAAAATTCTTAAACGCCTGGAAATAAAGTATAGAAAAGATGAAAAGCGCGCTTTAGACGTTTGTCTTGCTACAAATATGATTTCAGTGGGTGTGGATATTTCTCGTTTGGGATTAATGACAGTTACGGGACAACCCAAGTCTATGTCAGAATATATTCAAGCTACTAGTCGTGTTGGTCGTGATAAAAATGCACCCGGTTTGGTCTTTGTTATTTATAACACATCAAAATCTAGGGATAAGTCGCATTATGAAAAATTTCAATCTCAACATTCTAAATTGTATTTTAGCGTTGAGCCTACGTCGGTTACTCCATTTTCAAGACCGTTAAGAGAAAGAGCGCTGCCCGCCATTTTTGTTGCTTTACATAGATTTTTTGTTGAAAAGGAAAATAGCGACAATGCAAGACGTGCTCCTACGCAAAAAGAATATGAAAATATTGTTAATATAATTGTGGATCGGGCGGAAGGAATAGATAGTGCGGAAATAGATGATATTAAACGGCAACTTTATGAAAAATGGGAAGAATGGAAAGCGTGGAAGCCTGAAAAGTTTCATTCGTTTACCATTAGTGAAAATGCGCCGTTATTATGTATGGCAGGAACTATAAAACCATCGTCATGGGACGACAGAGGCTGGGAATCTCCAACATCTATGCGTAGCGTGGATAGAGAATGCGGCTTAACTTGTGGAAAAGTTTTAAGGTTAAAAATGGAGGATGAAGATGGCGAATAATAAATATTCTATTAGGCGCGATAGTTTAATCAGCCCTTGGGGCGTTGGCGCAATAGTTCCGTTTCCTCATGATGAATCGTTAATGGTTTCAGGACTTGATTTTTGGTTTGATGAAGATCATTCCTATGAAGATTTTTTAATTAACGATGAACGTTTGTCTAGAAGGCTAGGTGGAAAACAATTTGTAATGCCGCCCGATTTTAGAGAATTTTCACAGGATGCACAGCATGCGGAGATGCGTATACCAGCGGTTAGATTTCCTTTATGGCATTACTGCCCGGTTTGCGGTAATATGGAACAAATCGGAACGGCGGGTGAAAGACAGCGTTGTACGGGTGAAATCCGTAAGACGAACGGTAAAGAAACTTATTGTTTCAAAAATAAAGGGAAGCCAAAAAATTTGCCAATATTAGTTCCCGAACGTTTTATTGCCGTTTGTAAAAAGGGGCATATAGAAGATTTTCCCGTTATGGAGTGGGTACACAAAAAGAGTGATAAACCAATTACATCTTCTTGCAAATTGGTAAGAAGTACGGGCGGTAGTTCAGCTTCGCTTTCCGGCATTCGTTATACGTGTACGTGTGGAGCGACGGCAACGATGAACGGTGCATTTGGTTGGGATTCTCTTGAAAAAATTGGCTATACCTGTACAGGAAATCAGCCTTGGTTAGGAGCAAACCAGAAAGTAGATTGTGGCGAGCCCTTGCTCGTTTTACAAAGAGGTGCTTCAAACGTATGGTTCGCTGACGTTATTAGTTCGGTATATATTCCTTGGTTGCCAAAATATAAAAATCAAAACACTAAGGAATGCATTGAAAGAGGTGTTAAAAAGTTTGCATCTTCTAGAACAAACGGTTCAGTTGATGAAGTATTAATAAAAAAGTTCGTTTTACAAAACCAAATGATAGACGAAGACATTGATGACGAGCAGGCATTTGATGAAATAATTGCGACTTTAAATAATACTCGGGAAGGGGATACACCCCAAAGCGAAGACGAGTACAGAAAACAAGAATTCGATGTGTTAACGAGTACGGCCGGGAACTCTAAAGATGAGTTATACTGTATAAATTATAGCGCTACAGAATACGAAAAACTTGATTTTTTAAAAAGCATTTCTTTGGTGCATAAATTGCGTGAAACAAGAGTTTTTCAAGGATTTAAGAGAATAACGCTGGACGATACTAGTTTTTCCGCTCAAATTTCCGTTAAAGAGATTTCTTGGCTTCCGGCAGTTAAAAATAGCGGGGAAGGTATTATGTTCGAGTTTGACTACGAGAAACTTTATCGTTGGTCTTCTGAAGAAAAAATAAGTAAACGCGTTAATATTATTGAACAAAACATGAAGAATACAGGTAAATTGACTACCGAAAAACTTAATCCAATTTATATTTTATTGCATACCTTTGCGCATTGCTTAATAAACGCTTTATCTAGTGAAAGTGGATATTCAAATGCGTCAATAAGGGAAAGAATTTATTGCTCTAAATATTTAGAGAAGGAATCTTCTCAAATGGCTGGAGTGCTTATATATACTGCTTCCGGAGATTCAGAGGGTTCGCTTGGCGGATTAGTTAGACAAGGCTTGCCTGGAAGGATAGAAAACGTAATAAAAATGGCAATTAGTGAAGCAAAATGGTGTGCTGCCGACCCAGTATGTATTCAAAGCACTGGACAAGGACAGTATGGTTGTAATTTGGCCGCTTGTCACAATTGCGCATTGCTACCGGAAACCTCCTGTGAAAATAAGAATATGTTGTTGGATAGAGGACTATTAATAGGAACGTTGGACGATACGTCGATAGGATATTTTAGTGGTTATGAAGAAGATTAAAGCGATAGATCTTTTTTCCGGTTGCGGTGGGGTTTCCATAGGATTGACGCAATCTGGTTTTGATGTGACTTGTGCTGTAGAAATTGATGATGCGGCAGTGAAAGCATACAAGGGATATCATTTATTAAAAAATGTCAATGTAATAAAGGGTGATATTTGTGATATTAAAGGAAATGAAATTTTGAAGGCAGCTGGATTGCGAACGGATGATTTGTACTTGCTTGCAGGATGTCCACCTTGCCAAAAATTTTCTATGCAAAATCGGAGAAACAATTCAGACGAAAAAGACATTGATGAAGTAAAAAAACTTTTAATGCAGTTTAAGAGAATAATAAAAGAAGTATATCCACCATTCGTTTTAATGGAAAACGTTCCTGGCATTAAATCTTCGTTCGATGGCAGGATATTAAAAGAATTTATCCTGGATTTAGAGAATGAAGGGGCGGTAAACAGCGAACGCTATTATGTGGTTTCAAGCGTTGTCAATGCAGCCGATTATGGCGTACCACAATTAAGGAAACGCTTTGTTCTACATGCAGTTAGATGTGATATTTTGGAAAGAATGAAAGGATTAAATTTAATGCTTACGTTGCCTTTGCCAACGCATAGTAAAAAAGGGGAAAATGGCAAACAAAAATGGGTAACTGTTAGAGAGACTTTTGAGGGATTACCTAAAATTAAGGCAGGAGAACGTTATAATGATGATAAGATTAAGAATCATTATTGTGCAAATTTATCAGATAAAAATATTTTAAGGATGCGTATAATTCGGGAAAATGGTGGAACAAGGACAGCGTTGCCGCAAAAGCTAGTTTTAAAATGTCATACTACATATTCGGGTCATACGGATGTTTATGGCATAATGAATCCAGATGCTCCGGCACCCACAATGACCGGCGGTTGTTTGAGTTATTCTAAGGGTAGATTTGGACATCCGTTTGAAGACCGGGCGATTTCCGTTAGAGAAGCTGCTAGGATTCAAACATTCCCAGACGATTACGTGTTTGGGGAAAGCTTAACGAAAGCAGCGTTAGAAATAGGTAATGCCGTTCCTATAAAATTAGTACAAGCAAGCGGTAATGTTTTTATGGAACTGATATTGCAATTAATGGGGAAATAATCTATTATGGATGATGAAGATAGGTTTAGTTTTAAAAAATTTTGGGGACCAGCAGATATAAAGCCATATGTTACATACTCAAGGCAGGGAGAACACTTTTGTATTTATTGTGGGGAAATCTCAGATACAAGAGAGCATATTCCATCCAAAGTTTTCTTAAGTAAGCCTTATCCGGATAATTTAGCGATTTTGCCAGCGTGTAAGGAGTGTAATAATAGCTTTTCCGATGACGAGTTATATACTGAAGTATATATTGATTCCTTAAAATATTTTAGTGGGTATAGTTCTGAGTTGCGCGAAGAAAACAAAGAACGGATTTATAAAAATACGGCGTATTTTGATGCGCATAGAGATTTTGCTGAGTATTATTCATCGGAACTATTTCCTAATAATGAAAAGATAAAAAAGATTTTAAGAAAATTAGCAATTGGTCACATGATATATGAGTTGAGTGAAGGATATAGTGCGGAAGAAAATGATGTGGAATTAGTTTCATTACAATATAAATTTTTGTTTGATTTATCCAAAGAATTTAGGGTAAATTTCAATAATTTGATTTTAATGAATGATAAAAAGTTGCCGCTAATAGGGTCTAGGGTGTTTGATAAAATAATGGTCATAGAACCCGCCTTTCAAAGTACTGATTCTGAAGATGTTAAAAAAATCCATTTGTTGTCAAGATATGGACTAATGTGCAAGATGGGAATTATCGTTATGTAGCATGGTATGAGAACGATGGTACTTTTCATATTAAGATTGTTATTCATGATTTTTTGTATGCAGAAGTAATTTTTAAACAAAGAGATTTAGATGGGAGACATATTTACAAGTGAAAAGCGCTCTGAGGTTATGAAAGCCATAAAGAGTAAAAATACTAAAACAACTGAAATGAAAATGATTTCCATTTTTAAAGAATTAGGGATAAAAGGTTGGCGTAGAACCTATCCACTAATTGGAAAGCCTGATTTTGTTTTTCCCAAGCAAAGGATAGTAGTTTTTGTTGATGGGTGCTTTTGGCATGGCCACAATTGCAGAAACGTTACTCCAAAAATCAATGCTGATTTTTGGAATAAAAAACATGAGTATAATGTGGCACACGATGCAGAAGTAACAAATCAATTAATAAATAAAGGCTGGAAGGTTATTAGAATTTGGGAGTGTGAGCTGAAGAATAAAAATAGGGAAGTGTTAATGAAAAAATTGCTTGGACTATTAGAATAAGTATAATAATAAAATATTAGGAAGTTCAAACGAACTCCTTTTTATATGGGTAATTTAGTAAAATCGTGGATATTTCCACATTCTTAGATAATTAATACCTTGCCAGTACCGCCTGATTTATGCCGAGTTCTCCCCGCAAGTTTTGTCTGTGATAAATTAAGATTTTCTCTTAAATGCTTTATACGCTGTCCTACGATTGCAAGTTCCATAATATGCTCCTTTTTGTAGTACCAGTACTATATAAGATCCTTTGGGTATTGTCAATATCTGGATAAATTTTATATCTAAAAATTCTCAAAAAACGATATATAAGTAAAAATGATAACCTTTCAGAAAAATATTGAACGAAAAGGTTATTTTTTGCCCTTTCATTTGGCTACCAAGTGAGGGGTTCTTTTTTTATGCAGAAAATATTTTTATAAATTTGCGGTTGTGTGTAAACTTTCAGCCTTTTTACTTGCCTATTTATTGAAGGGGGATTTTTTGCAAAATAATTTTATAAAAATACTTGTAAAAAAGGCTTTTGACTTGGCTACCCTATTGGAAGGACTATTTAAAGACTGTTGAAGTGCATAAAATTTATAAAAATTTTACCGTAGACCGCCACGTTTTAATATTTGGTGTCCTTGGGATAGTGAAGGAAAAAATAAATTATAGACCCCATTTTTATCTTTCCCGTGGCTTATAAGTGAAGGGGTTTATTACGACGATAAAAATTATTATAAAACTTCGCCAAAATGACATTCCCCTTTCCATTTATAAGTGAAGGCAAACAAAAGATAAAGAAAAAAACTTTTAAAAAAATCGTCCAAATCTGAAGTTTTTGCACTAATAGATAAGTGAAAGGTTTTTACACGTATAGAAAAAAATTTGTAAAAATTTTGCCGCAGACCGTCAACTTTTAAAATTTCGTGTCCTTGGGATAGTGAAAGGTAATTACAAATATAATACAAAACTTGGAGGAATTATTATGAAAATCAGACCACCTTGAATAACAAAAGCATTTCAAACCCACAGCAAACTTGCATAAGGAAAACGCAATAAACAGGGTTCCCGAAAAGATTTGCGTAGCAAAGATTTTTGGGAAAAAGGAAGCATAACGAAGCGAAGTTGCCGTGTATGCTTGCATAGACGGCATAGGGCGAAGTTTATGCTGACGCGATAGCGAGGAACGCAAGTGGCAAGCCACTTGCCGCGCAAGCGCGCCTCGTTAGGGGCAACCCCTAATACCCCTGTCAGAGAAAAATCACGGAGGAAACAATTATAGAAAATAAGAAAATAAACAGAAACAGACCTATCACCTACTCCTCGCCTATATCACCCGTATAGATAAAGCAAGATATATATCAGTGCAAAACCTTTTTGACGATGAGGACTACGCGGAACAGTTTAAGCAGACCGCCGCGCGTTTCGGTAAAGGCGGCGATAAGGACGAGAGAAAATATTATCACTTTAAATTATCTCCCGCACGGGATGAACACGCCAACCCGTATATGGTACAGGAATACGCCAAGGCTTGCGCCGAGGAAATGTTTCCAGATTGCGAGTGCGTTATTGCGACCCATACAGACACGGACACCGTACACGCGCATATTATCGTAAACGCTGTTAATCCCATCACGGGAAAGAAATTACATATATCGGGCGGGGACTACGCTAAATTAAAAGATATGGCAAACGACATAGGCGTCGAGTTTGGATATACACCTTTGGACTTCAGGAAGAAAGCGGATATAAACCGCACCACCGCCGAAAGGCAGATTATATTAAAAGGCGGCACAAGTTGGAAAGAAGATTTACGAGAGGTCATAGAAGAAGCAAAGCAAACAGCCACCACGGAAACGGAGTTTATAGAACACCTTAAACTTTACGAAGTGGAAATTAAACGCAACGGGCAAGATTATTCATATCTGCACCCGCAAAGACAAAAAGCCGTCCGAGGGACAACGCTCGGACAAGATTATACAAAGACGGAGGTTTTAAATGTCATTACAAAACATAAAGACGGGCGAAACGGCAACGCCGCTCGCTCAATTACAGAAGAACAACGAGATATTTGTGGAAAAGACGGAGAACGCCCTGCTGAAAGAAGCGTTAGCTTTATCGAACGAGAAATGCAACGCCTTAATAGAACGGCAGAACTCGCTCGTGCAGGAATTGACCCAGGAAGTGAGCAGCCTGAAAAACGAGAACAGCAGGTTGGTAAGGCAACTGCAACAGCAGACGGACAAAGTAACAGAAGAACTCAAGAATATAGTACGGGACGAGAGGAACTTCAAGGTGGAGATAAGCCGAAGCCTAAAAGAAGATTTAGCGATTTCAGCAAATGAAGTTACCGCCTACTATAAAGAACAGGTAGACAAATCTATCGCGCCCGTAAACAAGGAACTCAAAGAAGTTAAAACCGAGATAGCCGAACAGACTTATCAGATGCGATTACGGGGCAAAGTGCGCAACATACTCTTTTGGGCTACGCCCGTACTATTGCTCGTACAGAGTTTTATATCGGTACTGCTGTTATTGAAGTAATATCCACGCAGCACGAAAAAACAATTATTAGTTGTCCGTAAATAAGGGTTGATATTTACGGGCAGAGCCTTTCTGTTATGGCTATTTTTTACACAATATGACGCAAATAATAAGCCGCCGAGGTGATATTAGTGTATCCCGCCGGCAGGAAGTTAAAAAGTAAATCCCTACATAAAGGGTTAAGGGCATAATGCCCTATACGACAAGGAGAATGTATATAGAAAAAGATAAATCAACTAATTTAAATTCATAAGAGGGAAATCAAAACGGAAAAAGAACTGGGAAAAGTGATTGAGAGTTTTACGGACTCTCCCGTCAGCGAAAGGAAAGAACAAGTAAAAGGCAGACAATATAAAGTAGTAAGCCACTACACGGGCAAGAAAGATTTGGATATGGTAATAAAAGACCTTGCCGAAAAGAGAGCCTATAAGGAATTTGCGGGATAATACGTAAAACTACAAAGGAACCTGAAGGAAAAGCATTGTCAAATTCAGCAGAAAGTGATATAATACCGGTACATTGAATTTGACTGCTTTGGCTTCATAAAATGTTTGAAACGCATTCATCGCGACTGCACTCCAAAACGTAAAAAGGAGACAAAAATGAAATCAAAGCAAGAACAACTGAATAGAACGGGAATTTATTTAAGGCTGTCAAAGGACGACGAACGCGCGGGCGAATCGCTGTCTATAGAGAACCAACGTCGTATTCTTACGGAATACGTAAAATCGCAGGGCTGGCAGATAGTATCAGAATACGCGGACGACGGTTACAGTGGCACTAATTTCGACAGACCCGAAGTACAAAGACTGTTAGACGACGTGCATATGGGCAGGCTCGATATAGTAATCGTGAAAGACCTCTCCCGTTTCGGAAGAAACTATATAGAGGTCGGCAGGTACATAGACTACGAGTTTCCCCTCTACAATATCCGCTTTATAGCGCTTACGGATAACGTGGATACGGCTAACAAAAATAGTTCGGGAATGGATATGATGCCCATAATGAACGTGTTTAACGAATGGCACTCCGCTAACACGAGCAAAAAGATACGCGCCGTGAGGGAAGCAAACGCGCGTTCGGGCAAATATCTTACCACTTCCGCCGCGTATGGTTACGTCAAGGGCGGCATCGATAAGAAGCTGCCCGTGGTAGACGATGAAGCCGCCGAAGTCGTAAAGCGTATTTTTGAAATGCGGGCAAGCGGCGTCGGTTGCCGCAAGATCGCGACAGAACTGACGCTGGACGGCATACTCTGTCCGAGCGATTATAAACGGGCGAAGTTCGGAAGCACTAACCAGGAGAGTAAAAAGCATTGCTGGAACAGCGGGGTTGTACGGAAGATACTGCAAAACCCTATTTATCTCGGACATCTCGCGCAAATGCGCAGGACTACCGTTTCTTATAAGAATAAGAAAGCGGTAAACCGCGACGAAAGCGAATGGATAATCGTAAAGAATACCCACGAACCTATAGTAACGCAGGAAATATGGGATAAGTGCCGCGAAATGGATAATGCCGTTGGACACGGAAAAATAGCCAAGTCGGGAAAAATGTATCCCCTTTCGGGACTTGTGTATTGCCCCGACTGCGGCGGAAAGATACGGCTCGGATGGACGACAAGCAAAAGGTCCGACGGCACCGTAAGGCACGTTAGCAATTACAACTGCGGCAATTTTCTCTGGATAGGCAAGCATATCTGTTCAAGCCACTATATTAACCAAAGCGAACTCGACGGAATAGTTTTAAACGACATACGCTCGAAGATAAGGCTTGTTATAGAGGACGAGGACAGAGAACGCAGGGAATTTCTCAAACGTAAGGAACAGCTTACGGCGGCTAAATTAAATTCTCAAAAAAGAAAGTACAAAAACGGCAAAGACAGGCTTGCCGAACTTGAAAGGCTTATACAGAGCGTTTACGAAGACAAGGTTACTGGCAAGATACCCGAAGAAGTCTGCGTAGGGCTTATAGATAAGTACCTTGCGGAAAAGAGGGAACTTACCGAAAAGGTAAACGAACTTGAAAAGAGTTTAAGCGAAAGCGAGCAGAACGCAGCCGACATAGACGAATTTATAAGGCGGTTAAAGAAATACGCCCAAGCCGAAGAACTTACGCGCGAGATGTGTATGGAACTCATCGAGTGCGTAACCGTGAGCAAATTCACCCGCGACAAGTCTGTGGAAAGAGAAATCCATATCTACTATAAACTTATGGATAAAGGCTACACCGAGCAAAACTAAAAATCCAACGCAAACTGAACCCGCTGACCAAACGACACTCTTAATAGCATAATTATACCAGACGGTGTAACTGCTATCGGCGATTATGCGTTCGAATATTGCACATCGTTTATAAGCATAACAATACCAGACAGTGTAACAAATATCGATGCTTGGGCATTTTTTGGATGCAATAATCTAAAAACCGTTATTTTTGAAAATACCAATGGGTGGAATGTTTCAAGTTCATCAACGGCTACAAGTAGTACAGAAATTGACGTATCTAATACAAGTCAAAACGCAACCTATTTAATGGGTACTTATTACAATTACTACTGGTACAGGAACGAAGAATGAAATTTCGATTTACTGAAAGAAAAATAAAATAGAGGTAAAATTATGAAACTTTTTAAGATTTATGAAAACATAAACCAAAATAGGGATGAATGGTGTTATTACAGACAGGCTTATCTAAACGACATATTTCCGTTTAAAAAACAAAGTGATGACAATGCATTATCTTTTATAAAAAGTTACTTGGATGCTGGCGGCAAAAGAAATCTTTACGCTAAAATTGATAACGAGAGCAAAAATTTTGATAAGTTTGAAAATGTCAGAGCGCAACACACATTATCAACATTTATGTTGGGTATTTATTTTTATAATAAATTAAATTTAGAAGGAATTTTTAAAAGAGCATATTCTCAAATACAAGACAAACATGATTGGCTATTTATGTGGTATTTAACTTGCTTATATCATGATATTGGCTATATTTTTGAGAACGATAGCAAAGATCATATAAATAAAAGCTTGAAAGGTTTTTTACCAAGAGAAGCAGATTTAAGGGTGTGCCGTAAATTAGATAATTATAAATTAGGCTTAAACTATTTTAAATACAGACGAAAAGATTGCGGTGTAATAGACCATGGGGTAGTAGGCGGTTTCAGGTTATATTCTATTCTTTATAGAGCATACCGTAAAGTTTTAAATGTAGCAGAAAATTGTATTTATAACGGCCTTTTATATTCAGAAGAATTTTTACAGTTAATAGGTCATGCTTCCGAAGCAATAATAAGGCACAATATGTGGAATATTGATGATGCTGAAATTAGAGAAAAATACCATTTGGAAGCACTAAATAATACAAAAATATCGTTAAAAGAAGAGCCGATAACTTTTCTTTTAGGGTTGTGCGATACTATAGAACCTTTAAAACATTTTAGAAATATTGAACCAAATTTTGTGTTGGATCATATTGATGTAGATATAACAAATAATAAGGCTATTAAAATTAATATAGATTCACCTTTGTTAGAAGAAGAATATTATAAGAAAATTATAGATTTACCTAAATGGCTTGATGTAGGTGTGAGAATTTCTGATAATGGAAATGTTTGCTGTATTGAATTTACGGATAGCAAAAAAGATGCTTGTAATGATACAAACGAGATAGATGAAGAAATATCCGCTGCTTGGGAAAACATGATTTTAATAGGAATAAATAAATAGAGAAATTTATAACTAATCATCCCCCACGGGCGGGTGCCGCCAGTGGGGACTTATAGTCTACTTTGTATAATAAATTAAATTAATTCAGTTCTTTTTCTACGCAGTCAAGTGCAGCCGCAATTACTTTATCCATATCGTAATACTTGTACTGCCCAAGCCGTCCGCCAAAAATTACGTTGCCTTCTTTATCGGCAAGCTCTTTATATTTAGCATACAGCCCGTCGTTGCGCTCGTTGTTCACAGGGTAATAGGGTTCGTCGCCCTTTTTCCATGTGGCGGGGTATTCACGGGTGATATAAGTAACGGGGCTCTGCGCCTTTTCAAAGTGTTTGTGTTCAATAATGCGTGTAAAGGGAACTTCCCTTTCGGTGTAGTTCACTACTGCGTTGCCTTGGTAGTTTTCTTCTTCAAGCCGTTCGGTTTCAAAGCGGAGTGAGCGGTATTCAAGCTCGCCGTAGCAGTAGTTAAAGTATTCGTCTATCATACCAGTATAAACGGTTTTTGCCGCAATGTCGGGGCAGGACTTTTTAAATTCAAAGTAGTCGCACTCAAGTTTTACTTCAACGCCCTGCAAAAGTTTTTCGGCAAGGGTGGTGTAGCCGCCTTCGGCTATCCCCTGGTAGCGGTCGTTAAAGTAGTTGTTGTCGTAAGTAAACCTTACGGGCAATCTTTTTATTATGAAGGAAGGGAGTTCGCTGCAAGGTTTGCCCCATTGCTTTTCGGTGTAGCCCTTTACAAGTTTTTCAAATACGTCTTTTCCGACAAGTTTAAGCCCCTGTTCTTCAAGATTTTTGGGTTCGCCGATGTTAAGCTCTGCAATCTGTTCTGCAATTTTTGCCTGAGCCTGTTTTGGTGTTACCACGCCCCACATTTTAGAAAAGGTATTCATATTGAACGGAAGGTTGTAGAGTTCGTCTTTGTAGCGCGCTATGGGGGAGTTTACAAAGTTGTTGAAAGTGATAAACTGGTTTACGTATTGCCAGACCTTCTGGTTGCTTGTATGGAATATATGTGCACCGTAAACGTGGATATTTATGCCGTCTTTATTTTCTGTATAGATGTTGCCGCCGATGTGCGGTCTTTTGTCTATCACAAGGCATTTTTTGCCCGCTTTGGTTGCTTCGTGCGCAAACACGCAGCCGAACAGCCCCGCCCCTACAATAAGATAATCATACTTTTTCATATAAACAAGTTCCTTTTATTTTTTATAGAATTATACACCCGCAAAGGCAATAAGTCAAGCACCTTATTATAAGCGACCGAACACTCTCCGTCATCCTGTGTGAGCGTAGCGCTACTTTGCGCACCTTAATATAAAAGGTTTCAAATAATATGGCGCAAAGCGTAGTCGAAGGATCCCGCGGGAGCGGCATCGAGCCGCGGCTCGCGAACGACCGACTACGACGGCAGAAGCGATGTTTAAAATAATAGTGTTTATTATAATGCGTAAAGATGATATCTGAAGGCGGAATTTGTCTACTGCCGCCCGTTCGGGCGCGCGAGCGAAGCGACACTCTGCGCACCTTACTATAAAAGGTTTCAGATTATAAGGCGCAGATATTGCCACGTTACGCTCGCAATGACCAACTTGGTAAGCTGACGGTGAAGTGTAGATTACCATATCTTGCCGTCCTTATTAGGGAAGAGGGACCACGAAGTGGGGGAAGGGTTTTGTACCGTAAAAATAAGGTGAACCCCTCAGCCCGTTGGGCAGCTCCCCTAATAAGGGAGCCAAGGGCGGGACGATGTATTGACTTATCTTATTATAAACGACAGCAGCCTTTATGTCATTGCGAGGGGTCTCTACCCCGTGGCAATCCCGCCCGCGAGCGTAGCGCTACTCTGCGCACCTTATTGTAAAAGGTTTCAGATAATATGGCGCAGATAACTGGCGACCAGCAGGCAGGGCGGCACACAAGTTATTTAAAAATAATAGCGTTTATTCTTAAATAATGTTTACCTTATTTCTTGCCTTCCCCTTTTATGGGACGAGCCGCCATATCTTTAAACAGCACTTATGCGCTGTTTATGGCGGTGAGATGAGTTTGCGCATAGTGCAAGGCGCAAACGGTGCCCAAAACAGCGGTTGTCCTTACCGCGGTTGAGACAGGTGCCCAACGGGCGGATGAGGGGAAAATAACGCCAACCGCTTAAATAAGGCAATACCCCAAACATCACCCGTTATGGGTTTTAATAAATTTTTTGCAGGAGCGTATTCTGTGCTTTATGGGGAACAGCCAGAATATGGATATAAGCCAGAGCAGTGCGTACGTAACAAGGCATACAATGCCAGATCCGCCGAAAGATAACGTTATGGCAGAAAGTAACACAGTAACCGTCTGCTCTGTTATCAAAGAAGGCAACAACGCTATTGCTACGGTAGGTGCAAGCCACAGCAGTACCCCGGGTATCCAAGCAAAGAGCTTTACGTACCAGGTGGTAAACCTTCTGTTTTTAGACAGAGTATGGAACAGGGCAAATAAGAAAAGTACCAGCCATACAAACGCGGTAATGCCCACGGTAGCCGCAACCACGGCAATCATTGCTATATTTATAATATCTTCGTTCTCTTCTGTAACAATTTCTGCAAGGTATTCGTTTACCGTCTCTTCAAGGTCAAAGTTGGTTAAAAGGTCTATTATCTCCTGCATGTCAGAAGTATCGGTAGCGGTGCTGTCTTCTGCCTTTGCAGCTGCAGGCATTGCAAGCGAAGCGGTATTAGCATTGCTACCGGCATCCCCGCTTAAATATTCGTTGATGTCTACACCCGTCTGTTCTTCTACGGCGGTAGCTAACAAAGATATAAATTCAGAGTAAGAAAAGTTGCCGTCTGCGTCGGTTGCGCCGTCTACGCTGTCATTGAATATATCCAGAACCATCTGCTTGGTTTCTTCGTCTAAAACTATTTCTTCGCCCGATATGTTGGCAAGGTCGGTTTCAAGATATTCAACTAAATTGGCAAATTCTTCTTTCGCCGCTTCGGTGTCGTTGTTTGAAAGGTTGTTTAAAACGTCTTTAACCGACTGGGTGGTCTCTTCAGATATTTCCACGTCGTAATCTTCGTAAAGTTCGTTAAGGTAGCTTTCTACATATTCCACAACGGTGTCGGTAAGTTCGGGCAATATCTGCGCTATTATATCGTCTATAATTGCGCTTACGTCGCCGATCATCCCTGCAATAAGCGTGCTTAATTCCTGCTGCCCCGTTGCCGTTTTTACTACGTCTAAAGGGTATAAAGACATTGTTATGGATACGTCAAGGCTGGTTACAGCCTGCGATAAAACGTCCCGCAGCTCGTCTTCCGTTTCGCCCGATACGGTGTCGTCTTCGCTTACAAACTCGTCGTAAATAGCCATAACGCCGTCGCCGTCTATATGTACGGTAATTTTAAACATCGGCATAAGCACAGCGCATATAATGGTAACCGCCGCCATGATAATAACAATTATGTTTGGTATTATCAGCTGGCGCTGCTTCTTTTTGATGGTATCCTGCGCCTGCTGAAGCGAAGGGTCGCTGTATCTGCCCGTTTCTACAATTCTGTTTTCTGCCATTTTTACATCTCTCCGCGTTATTTGTATGCTGTGCATAAAATCAGGTTGTGCACGCACACCAATATTTTATCACTGCGCCCTGCCAAAAGCAAATGTATTAAAGGGGGTATAATAATTTTTTTACTTTTTGTGGCAGATGCTCTCATTTTAAATTTATCTTTTATTTACCGCCCGTTCACCGCAATTTAACATTTACGGTTTATATTATATATGTAAACAAAGAGCGGCAAATGCCGTATCTTTAAAGTATAAGGGGGTGGCATATGGATTCCGCTTGCAGCCTTTACAGCGAAACTCTGCCTCTTGACAAAGGCAATTACAAGGTACTCTTTTACAGGAATGCGGGCGGCGCCTGCCGTAAAGAAGACGCTACCGAAGTTATAATCCACTTTCATAACGTAAGCGGCGTGCTCGTCCACTGCGAATATAAAAAACTGGCTTAAACCACACTATAAGCATTTTATGCTTCTTACTATACATAAAATTTCCCCTCCAAGAAAAAGTACGGACGGCAGACATCTTGTCTGCCGTTTGTACTTTTTTTACTTTTAAAAAAATTGTTTACATTTAGGTTAATTGGTTGTATAATAAAAGCCATAAAACGCAATCTCGGGGAAGAATTATGAAAAAGGGCGCGGTAAAGCTTACAAAGGGCAAGGTGGCGGCAATAGTTTCTATTGCTGCGGCTGCTGTAGTTGTCTGCACCCTGTTAATTATAAATATCTGGTTCCCCGTAAAGTACGCTTCTGCATACTTTACCACCCGCAACCGCTCTGCGCAGGACGGAATTTATTTCCACTTTCTTGACGTAGGTCAGGCAGACTGTACCATTATAGAATTCCCCGACGGCAAGGTAATGCTTATAGACGGCGGCGACGGAACGTATACCAATACTCTTAAAATTATTAAAGCCTTGAACAAGCTTGATATAGATAATATAGATTACCTTGTGTGCACGTCGGTAAACGGCGAACACTGCGGCGGGCTTGCAGATATATTGCAGGTTAAAAGCGCTTCCGTAATTTATTACCCGTACACAACAAATATCTACATTACCGATGAATATTACGAATTTTACAAGGCGGCGTCAGCCAGCGGCGCAGAGATGGTAATCTCTGAATACGGCGTCGGAGCAAGCGGCGGAAAAGGGGATACGGAATACTTTTTTACCTTTTTATCTCCGTCGGTACACGGCAGCCCGTCTGGCGAGTATGCTCTTATGAACTCTTCCCCCACGGCAGAAAATATGGACAACGCTTCTGCGGTAATGTGGCTGCAGTGCGGGGATAGCGGCGTGTTCTATGCGGGCGACGTCCGTTCTTCGGTGCTGGATGCAATTGCAGAAAATTACACTTTATACAAGCAGAACGATATGGGCAGCTACTATTCTTACGGCGGGCAGGAGATAGATTTTTCCTGCTGTGTGCTGTGCAAGGTGGCAAACCACGGCAACTACAATTCGGTAAGCCCGTCGCTTTACAGTCTGCTTTCGCCCGTTAATTCGGTAATATCCGTGGGTGAAGACAACGCATCGGGCAGCCCGTCGATTTACGTAATGGCAGATCTTTACGCCTACGGCGGAATATATATAACAATGTACACGGGCGATATAACAATAAAAACAGACTCAAGCGGCGCTTACGTTGTGTAACTAAAAGCGAGTAAACATACGGCTTACAGGAGTATTTATGAAACTTACCACGGCAGGTGAATCTCACGGCAAAGCCCTTACGGGCATAATAGAAGGGCTGCCTTCTAACCTTGAAATTGATATTGATGCGGTAAACCGCGACCTTGCGCTGCGCCAAAGCGGCTACGGCAGGGGCGGCAGGCAAAAGATAGAGCGCGACAGGATAGAAATTTTAAGCGGGGTAAGGAACCGCCTTACGCTCGGCAGCCCGCTGTGCTTTGCCATAGTAAACGCCGACTACAAGAACTGGCAGCAGTATATGGCGCCCGAAGGGTGCGACGTAACGGGCAGAACGCTCACCAAAGTCCGCCCGGGGCATGCCGACCTTACCGGTATGAAAAAGTACTGCCAGAGCGACGCAAGAAATATTTTAGAGCGTGCCAGCGCAAGAGAGACGGCTGTGCGGGTTGCGGCAGGTTCAATAGCAAAGTGCTACCTTAAAGCGCTCGGCGTGCAGGTGGGCGGTTACGTCCGCTGTGTGTGCGGGGCAGAAGATAACAATGTATATCCTTTTTCTGCCCTTGCGGCGGCAAAAGAGCAGCCCCTTTTTATGCTAAACGATAAGGTGCAAAAGCAGGCGATGGCTCTTATAGACAGCTTAAAGGAACAGGGCGACACCGCAGGCGGCATAGTAGAAATACGTATAAACGGGCTTAAAAGCGGCTTCGGTAGCTGTATGACGTACGGCGAAAAGCTTGACGCCCGCCTTGCAGGCGCGCTTATGGGCGTGCAGGCTATAAAGGGTGTAGAAGTAGGTATTGGGTTTGAAGCGGGCAGGCTGCCCGGCAGCAAAGTCCATGACGAAATTTTTGCAAATGGCGGCACATATGTGCGGAACACCAACAATGCCGGCGGTATAGAAGGCGGCATGTCCAACGGCGAAGACATAGTTCTGCGTGCCGTTATGAAGCCCATTCCAACGCTTATGCGCGGTTTAAAAACGGTAGATACCGCCACGGGGCAGCCGTGTACGGCGGCAGGCGAGCGCAGCGACGTTGCGGCAATCTGTGCCTGCGAAATCATATTAGAAAGCGTTGCGGCGTTTACTATCGCCCAGGCGGTAAGCGAACGGCTTGGCGGCGACGACGTCAAAGAAGTGATAAAGCGCTACGGCGAACTTGTATAAGGCGGTGCTTGTATGGCAGAAATAAAAACGGTTACGGTTAACACACCTACGGTTAAAAGCGACATATATTGCGGCGAAGGCGCCTTTAATAAGTATGCCGCAGACCTTGTTTCGGGCAAAGATATTTTTGTTGTTACCGACAGCAACGTCTATTCTTTGTACAGTAATTTAATAAAAGATACCTTTGGCACACCGCCCGTTTACATTGTTCCCGCAGGCGAAAAAAGTAAAAACGAACGCCAGCTTTTAAACATATTAAAGGCTATGGTGGCGGCGGGCTTAAGGCGCAACAGCGTGGTAATCGCCCTTGGCGGCGGCGTAATAGGCGATATGGCGGGGCTGGCAGCTTCGCTGTATATGAGAGGCGTACAAATTATACAAATACCCACAACGCTGTTGTCTCAGGTAGACAGCTCCGTCGGCGGCAAAACGGCTATAGATTTTTGCGGCGTAAAAAATATAGTGGGCACCTTTTACCAGCCCCGTTACGTCATTGCAGATCCGCTGTTTTTAAACACCCTGCCCGCAAGGGAAATAAGGTGCGGCCTTGGCGAAATAATTAAAACGGGCTGTTTAAACGGCGATATTTTTGATAAGCTTACGGCAAACGCAAATAACCTTAAAGACGTAACTTTTCTTAAAGAGATAATTTACGACTGCATCTGCCATAAGGCGTATGTCGTAACCGAAGACGAGCGTGAAACTACGGGCTTGAGAAAAACGCTTAACCTTGGGCACACCGCAGGGCACGCTTTTGAGCTGTATTACAAAAAGAAGTCTCACGGCGAATTTGTGCTTATCGGTATGTACTACGAGCTTTACATAGCCGTTAAATCTGGCATATGTACGCAGCAATATGCTGATAGTATTATAAAACTCATCAAAAAGGTAATTACCGTTCCCGCTTATGGCGACGGGCAAAAGGCCTGCATGCTATCTAAATACGACAAAAAGAACGAGCGTGCTGCAGAAGTATCTATGGTAGTTCCCAGGGAGCACGGTAAAACGGCGGAATTAAAATTGCCGTTAGATGAATACGCCGCTCTAATAAATGAGTGCGCAAACAGTTTAAAGGGGTAAATTATGGCAAAAAAATTTGCAGTAATAGGCAAGGATGTATCGCAGTCTACCAGCCCGCAGATACATTCATTTATAGCAAAGCAGATGGGCAACGACATTTCTTACGGAAGGGTGTCCGTTCCGCAGGAGCAGTTCGAAGGCTGCATAGATAAATTGCTTGCGGAATATGACGGAATGAACGTAACAATTCCGTATAAACTTTCAATAATTCCGCACCTTGCCGGCGTTTACGACGACGCCGCCGTATTCGGCGCGGTAAACACTGTAGACTGCGCATCCCGCAAAGGGTACAATACCGACGGAATGGGCTTTATGCTTATGCTTAAAAATAACGGCGTGCAGGTAAACGGCAGAACGGCACTTCTGCTCGGTGCAGGCGGGGCAGGCAGAAGCGTTGCAAAAAAACTTGCCGACGGCGGCGCGCAGGTGTTTGTCTACGATATGATGAAAGATAATGCCATTGCGCTTTCCCGCGAGTTCGGCGGAGTAACCGCCCTTTCAGAAGTGCCCGTAAAAGACTTTGATATAATAATAAATGCAACGGGCGTCGGTATGCACCGCTCGGTGGGTGTATCCCCCGTGGGGGAAGACTTTATAAGGGGCTGCAAAACTGCGGTAGATCTTATATATGTGCCTGCCAAATCAAGGTTTCTTGAAATTGCGGAAGGGCTCGGCAAACAGATTATCAACGGCAGCGCAATGCTCTTTTACCAGGCTTACTATTCCGAATGTTACTACTTCGGCGTACAGCCGGATGACGGGCAGGCAAAACAATTATTTGAAAGTTACTGTAAGGAGGGTTCAAAATGAAATTCTTATTTATAAACGGCGTAAACCTGAATATGACGGGCGTGCGCGAAAAGGGAGTGTACGGCACACAGACGTTAGAGCAGATTAATGCAGATATTGCAGCCCGCTTCAGCGGAGACGAGTGCGAGTTTTTCCAGAGCAACTGCGAAGGGGATATATGTACAAAACTTCATCAGGCGGACTGCGACGGCATTATATTAAACGCAGGTGCGTTCACCCACTACAGCTACGCCATTCGCGACGCCATCGCATCCATCAGTATTCCCGTTATAGAAGTGCATATGTCCAATGTGTTCAAAAGGGAGAGCTTCCGCCACGAATCTGTCATATCAGAAGTGTGCGCCGGTACTATAGTCGGCTTTGGCAAAAACAGCTACATTCTCGCCGCACAAAGCTTTAAACTTTAATTTACGTAAATACATAAAAAAGGCGTCTGTTTTCAGACACCCTTTTGCTATTCAAATTTTATTTCACCCGTGCCGCATACGGCAAGTGTGTATTTAACATCTGCAAACAGCCTTGGCTGTATGTCTGCGGGTTTGCCGCCATATCTCAGCGTACCGCCGTAAAAACTTGTTAATTCAAGCATATGTGCCAGCGTACCGCCGCAATATTTAATGTAAGCTTCCCGCGCCGTCCAGTGCAGTAAAAAATCTTTTTCGCTGATTATTTCGTTCTGTTCTTCTTTGCAAAAACGGGATAGCACCCTTTTACGCAGTCCCCTGCCGTACAGTTCAATATCAATTCCCACGGGGCTGTCAGATACCGCAATGGCGCAGATGTCGCCGCTGTGCGAAAGATTGAAGTAAACGGGGTTGCCGTTTATATACGGTTTGCCGCTTAGCGTGCGTAAAATTTCAAAAGGGGGCGTAGTATGCCGCAACAAAATTTTTTGCAGATACCCGTCTTTTTCTTTTGTGTTGCAAAAATATACGTAAATCATTACAGCATCAGGCTTTCTATATATTCAATCTGCTCTTTTGTGGCAAGGTGCTGCGTAAACGCACAAGCGCTTCCTGCCGCGGTTGCAAAGTTCAGTGCGGAAAAATAGTTGCCTGAGTTAAGGTATTCGTGTATAAAGCCTGCAATCATGCTGTCGCCTGCCCCTACAGAATTTACCAGCTGGCCGCGCGCCGCACGCACATACATCGCCTGCTGCATCTCGGTAACCATTACCGCGCCGCTGCTTCCCATAGAAACTATTACGTTGCGTGCACCCCGTTTTTGCAATATCCTTGCACACTCTGCAATTTTAACAGAATCGGGCAGGGTTTTAAGAGAAAAAATTTCGCTCAGTTCAAATATATTAGGTTTAATCAAAAACGGCTTGTATTTAAGCGTGTTTGTCAACAGCTCCCCGCAGGCGTCTACAACTATGTTTATTTTTATGCCCCTAAGCTTTTTTATAAGGTTTTCGTAGGTTTTTCCGTCAAGGGTAGAAGGCACGCTTCCGCATATAATAAGCCAGTCGCCTTCTTTAAGCATTTCCTTTAAAATTTTTACAAGCTTGTTTACGTCGTTTTCGGTAACAATGGCACCTGTGCCGTTTATGTCCGTTTCGGTATTGCTCTTAATTTTTACGTTGATGCGGCTTTGACCTTCTACGGTAATAAAGGTGTGCGGCAAACCCATTGCAGAAATTTTGTCGCTTATGGCGCTGCCTGTAAAACCTGCCACAAAGCCAAGTGCGTGCGTCTCTTCGCCAAGTTCTTTAAGCGCAAGCGATACGTTTATGCCTTTGCCGCCTACGGTTATGTATTCGTAAGAGGTGCGGTTTACAATGCCGCTTTTTAAGTTATTTACTTTTACGTAATAGTCTAACGAAGGGTTAAACGTAACTGTGTAAATCATTATTTCCTCGTAAAATTTTAAGACCGTAACAAAAGCTGGATAAAAAATTTTCACCTATAACTTTATATTATTTACGGGTAAATGTCAATAAAAAATCATTGCAACAGGTCTTTTTTTGCGTAAAACGGCAAAATTACATTTAATTTTAATTTAATTTTTATTCAAACGCTTGCAATTTGGTTATAATATTATTATAATGTAAAAACGCAAGTTTTTGCGTACTATGGGCCTGATACAGTTTCGATTGCGGGCCAAGGGAGAAGCAAGCATACCAAAGGCTCGGCTTTGTAAAAACGGAAAATTAAATTTAAACGCAGAATCTAAAAACGATTCCAAAGTTGTTGCTTTCCCCGCATTCTCGGGCGTAAGCGCAGCTTGCGCCGCTTAAGTTAAGCGGTCCGTCGCTTCTGTCTGCCGCCGGGCAGAAAGCGGCGTTATTCAGGCGGATAAAGCGTTGTTGCTGCTGCCGCGTGCAGTAACGCTTATTCAGCGGCATGCCCGCATGCACCCCGTCTGTCGGGAGACGTGCGGTAAGTTAAAAGGCAGAATAAGTATGTAGAAACCTCTTCCAAATCTCGTAAGACCGGAGTGCAACTCTCCGCAGGTCCACCATAAATGACAAAATACGCACTCCGCCAAAGGAGTGCGTACCAACGCTTAAAAGGTCCACCAAACCCAGCATATCGGCACACAAAATATGCACTCCGCTTCGGAGTGCGTTGCCAAAACCTTACGGCAGGTCCGCCATAAAAAAATTAGTTGCACCCACAAGTAATGCACTCCGCTTCGGAGTGCATTGCCAAAACCTTACGGCAGGTCCACCATAAAAAAATTAGTCGCACCCATAAGTAATGCACTCCGCTTCGGAGTGCGTTGCCAAAACCTTACGGCAGGTTCACCGTAAAAGAATTATCCGCACCCGCAAGATATTGCCCGTGCGGTTTTTTACTATTGCATATAAAATATTTCTGTGATATAATTATTTAAATTTCACAAAAAAATAAAATTTTTTAAAAAATTTTTTTATATATGTCTATTATTGTCATATTT